>CAZBGI010000091.1:0-3637 GCA_964491395.1 uncultured Bacteroidales bacterium
TCATTCCAGCCCGCATCGGCCTGTATTTTGATTTTTGACTGGTCTTTCTTTTGCACCTCCCAACTGCGGATGATCTCATACTGGTTTTCAATAAAAGCATCGTGCATGCGCCTGAGCTGATCTTTAAACTCCTGAGGAACTACCTCAGTAAAGTGTTTCCCATTCAACTCCTCTGCTTTCCATCCGTAAATATCGCAATAGCGATCATTCACGGCCACAAAGTATCCTTTGCTGTCGGTAATGCAAATTCCCAACTCTTTTTCTTGTCCGATAATATCGGCAACACCTGACGGGGTTTCCTGGATATCTTCTTTTATCTGACGGGTTCTTCTAAGATTAATGGCATTCATCGTATATTTAGTATTAGTATATTTATAGATTTAATTTCATTAAAGGAAACTTAAAACAATAGAACTATTTCATTCCATCGTTAAAACATCAATCAAAACATAAGTAATATCCCGAATGTTTTTATACGGGTTTACCCTTGTTCTTTTTTAACGAAACAAGAATTTGTTGACACACTTGCCCTTTGTCAAAGACAATTCATTCACCTAACAGATAAGCCATTCTATCAACTTATGGCAACATCGTTGAATTTTTCGGGAAAAACAATAATCCCGCAGGCATCACAGTTGTTTATTTGACACCTGAACATGAATAATTTACTATGTGGAAGAGCGGAAAAAAGCAGAACTCCTTTTGTTTTTCTTACTTTTGCCCCTTTGAACCACATCACAAAACAAACCTCAGCAATGGACAATAACCGCCAGGCAGCCCCCTTCCTCAAATGGGTAGGAGGAAAACGTCAGTTGATTCCGGCCATTACCAATGTACTGCCTTCTGATATTGGGCGATATACCTGGTTTGAGCCGTTTATCGGCGGGGGTGCCCTGTTGTTCCATCTGCAACCCCAAAGAGCGGTTATCAACGATGTCAATGATGAACTCATCAATGTTTATAAAGTCATCAGGGACCATACCGAAGAGCTGATTGAAGATCTGAAAAGACACAGAAATCTACCCGACTATTTTTATGCAGTGCGTGCCCTTGACAAAAACGGAGGATTAAACCAGTTGTCAGCTGTGCAAAGAGCTTCCAGGGTGATTTTTCTGAATAAAACCTGCTACAACGGTCTATATCGCGTAAACAAGGCCGGAGAATTCAACACCCCTTTTGGCCGGTACAAAAATCCCAACATCATCAATGAAGAAGTATTACAAGCGGTGAGCCACTATCTTAATACCGCAGAAATTGAAATACACAATACCGACTATACCCAGGTGACAGAAATGGCAGGGACGGATGCTTTTGTTTACTTCGACCCGCCTTACCACCCCATTTCTGCCAGCTCAAGCTTTACAGGTTATGTGCAGGGTGGCTGGAACGGAGAAGAACAGATAAGATTGCGCGAAACATGCGACAGACTTAACAAAAAAGGGATCAGATTTCTTCAGTCCAATTCTTCCTCCCCTTTCATAAAGGAGCTTTATAAAGACTATACGATTACTTCCGTTAAAGCCAGCCGCTATATCAACTCTGTGGCAGCCAAAAGAGGTGCCATAGACGAGGTTTTGATTCAAAATTATTAATACCACAAACTCATTATATTCTCCAGAATTTAATTAGGTTTCTTCTAAAGCTTTTGTTAACTTTATTAGGAGGCCTGGGCCCGGAACAATCTTCTGGTGGTAAAGATGCGATAAATCTGAAACAGCAACATCAAGTTTCTTCCGGAATCCGATTTCTCCTCCCATCCGACAGTTGATTCATTCATCAAATTAAAATGTTAAAAACATGAAAGTTTTACAGAACGGAATGAAAGGAGCCGATGTAAGGAAGTGGCAATATTTCCTTGCCGGACAAGGATTTTCAAATGTTGTGGCCGACGGGGATTTTGGACCGGAGACAGAAAAGGCCACCCGGGCATTTCAACAGAAAACAGGCTTATCGGCAGATGGAATCGTGGGCACTTTTACCCTGGCCCATGCGGGCACCATGGGACTTGAACTGGTAAAAAACCCGCCTGACAATAATCCCGAAGGGATTCACTGGCCGCATAAGCCCCCTTTTCGATCTTTATCGCAGAGTGAGTATCGGCAAAGGTTTGGTGAATTTACATGGCAAATGAAACCCGGCACCAACCCGGGGCGGGAAATCGCTATTACCGACAACTGGGAAACAGAAAACATTGTAGTAATCGACGCGCCGCTGTTTCGCAACCTTCCTCCTTACAAAGCCTCCAGAATCAGGGTACACCGGAAAGTTGCCCGGCAATTTGAGCAATTATTTCGGGATTGGAAAAAAGCAGGGTTGCAAAAACACCTGTTAACCTACGATGGCGCATTTTACCCCCGTATGATAAGAGGCTCAGCCACCAACCTCAGCTCACACAGCTATGGCATTGCCTTCGATATCAATGCAGCCTGGAACGGACTGGGTGTTATCCCTCCCAAAGCAGGACAAAAAGGATCCGTGCGCGAACTGGTGGAGATAGCCAACGAGCATGGTTTTTACTGGGGAGGCCACTTTTCACGACACGATGGAATGCACTTTGAAGTGGCAAGGATTCTGTAAAGCTCCTACCGGTTGAACAGTCCGGTCTTAATATCTCCCTTACGATAAATCGTGCAACACGCCAGATCACAAAAGTGATGCTATTGACGTTTTGCAAAAAAATCCATTTTATTTCCATAAAATACGTTACATTTGCCTTTCTTGAAAAAATAATATGTTCAAACGAATTATCACCATAGCATTTCTATTGCTTGCCCATGTAGTTTTAATGGTGCATGATGTGATACCTCATCACCATCATGATACGCATGTTTGTTTCGAACATACTGCTTGCGGGGCAGATTCTTCCCATGAAACCGAAGATCAGGAAAGTGATGATGCCTGTTGCCTGCTTGCCGATATGCAGATTATTGCACCCGAATCAGCCCAGCATGAAATCAACTGCCCCTGCTGCGACCATGACGCTAAACATGGGAAAGACACCCCGGTTTTTATCCATAAAATGCAAACCCCGGGTGTTTTGATTTCCACCCGAACCAGTTTCAGGCAAAATCCTTTTAAGAATTCATTCTACCTTACCTGTGCAGTCCAGTCCTTTGGCCTGCGTGCACCTCCTTTAGCTTAATTACATTCACTCATTCTGAGAAAAACGGCATTTGATGCAAGGCATCTCTGTGTCGTATTTATCCCGAATTCTTGATTCCCGGGATATTGAAACCATTTTTAAACTCATTCAATACTATATCCATGAAAAAATATATTTTCCCCCTGGCATTTCTTTTTATCTTTTTTACTTCCTGTGGAACAGGCACACAACAGGAAACGAATTCTCATACCCACAGCGATGGTACAACTCATTCGCACGACGATGATTGCGATCATGATCATGACCATGAGCAAACTCCACACGGTCAGGAATCATTCACTGTAGATGAGGTGGAAAACGGGCATCATCATGAGCAAGACGAAGATCCGGAACATGATCACAAGCATGATCACAACGATGACCATGACCATCCTCACTCACATTAAGTTGAATTTCATGCAGGTTATTTGAAAACCCTCAGGAATGCCTTAAAACAGGCATTTCGAAGCGTGTAATCTATGGTTACACGGGGGT
>CAZBGI010000091.1:3737-12723 GCA_964491395.1 uncultured Bacteroidales bacterium
TCACGCCTAAAACTTGACATTATACTTCCAATAACTCAATTAAATCCTTTTCGAATGAAAAACTCATTGCTTTATTTTCTTCTCATCATAACCTTGATGGCATGTCGTCATGATCATGCAACCCATGATGACCATGACCATGACCATGACCATGATGACGTTAAACTGTTCATTACTGCTTACAATGACAGCTTTGAAGTCTTTGCCGAGGCAGATCCCTTAGTGCAGGGAAAAACCTCAGCCATCCTGGCACATTTCACCCAACTGGAAGATTTTAAACCCCTGCAGGAAGGGAAAGTCACCCTGAGTATCATCTCCGGTACTTCAGGCATACGGCAAACCCTTGACAAGCCTTCCAAACCCGGCATCTATCATTTCAGGCTCATGCCCGAAACCACCGGAATGGCCCGTATTGTTTTTGATATTGAACATGCAGGAAACAGTTACCGGCTCGAAGGAGGGAATTTTCGTGTATTTGCAGATGAGCACGATGCTATCCATGAAGCAGAGCACCTGATGCGGGAGCATCCGGGTGCTGTCACCTTCACAAAAGAACAATCGTGGGAAGTGGGTTTTGCCACCACATCAGCATTTCGGGAATCTATAGGCATCATTATCCAAACTGTTGGAGAAATCATGCCTGCCCGGGGTGATGAAATAACCATCACAGCTCAGACACAGGGAACTGTCAACTTTGCAAACACTTCATTGTATGAAGGAACGCAATGGAAAAAAGGGGAAGTATTGCTCAACATTTCGGGTGAAAGCCTGGCAGAAGGAAATACCACCCAAAGATACCTTGAGGCTCGCAACAACTATGAAAGGTCAAAAGCGGATTTTGAACGCCTCAGCGGACTTGCAGATGAGCAAATCATTAGTCAGCGTGCATTGCTGGAAGCCAAAAATAATTTCGAAAATGCCCGGGCGACATTTGAAAACCTCGAGCGTAATTTTTCGGAAAGCGGCCAACAGGTAAAAAGTCCTGCAAACGGCTTCTTAACACAACTGCACGTGAGAGAAGGGCAGTTTGTAGAACCGGGAGAACCCATTGCCACGATCGCACAAAACAAAAACGTTGTGTTGAAAGCGGAGGTACAGCAGCGTTATGCTACTTTGCTAAATGATCTGGTAAGTGCCCATATCAAAACTCCTGCTGGTGAAACCTATACCCTGGAAGAGCTCAATGGAAGCATTCTCTCCTCGTCGCGCAATGTTAACATACAAAGCCATCTTTTACCGGTTCACCTCAAAATAGACAACCCGCATTCATGGTTTACCGGCACACTGGTTGATGTATACCTGAAATCCTATTCTTCTGAAGACCAGATTGTGGTTCCCAACACTTCTTTGGTGGAAGAGCAGCAAAACTACTTTGTTTTCGTGCAAATCCACCCCGAGAGTTTTGAAAAAAGAGAAGTAAAAGTTGGAAATACCGATGGAATACACACTGAAATTCTGCGCGGTCTGTCCGAAAATGAAAGAATCGTAAGCCGGGGTGCTTTGCTGGTAAAAATGGCGGCGGCATCCGGCGATATTGATCCTCATTCTGGTCATGTACATTAAAAAGGAGATGCAATGTTAGACAAAATATTACAATTATCTCTCAACAACAGGCTGCTGGTAATTTTGCTGGCCGTGGTGCTGATGGTGGGTGGAACCCAGATTGCATCACGCATGGATGTGGATGTTTTTCCCGATATCACAGCTCCAACAGTGGTAGTAATGACCGATGCGCATGGCATGGCTGCTGAAGAAGTGGAACGCCTGGTTACTTTTCCCATTGAAACCGTGGTAAACGGAGCCACCGATGTACGCCGTGTACGATCTGCTTCTTCCCAGGGGTTCTCCTTTGTATGGGTTGAGTTCGATTGGGGAACCGATATTTTCAAAGCCCGCCAGATAGTAAGTGAAAAAATGGTAGAGGTCTCTCCGTTGATTCCTTCAGAAGTAGGGTCTCCCATCCTGGCTCCGCAAACATCTGTAATGGGCGAGGTTGTGTTTCTGGGCTTGCAGGCCGACAGTACCAGCATGCTCGATTTGCGTACCCTGGCCGACTGGGATATCAAACCCGTACTGATGGCCACGCCCGGTGTTGCGCAGGTAACTATCATTGGAGGCGATTACAAACAATACCAGGTACTGGCCGATCCCCAGCGCATGAGGCATTATGGTGTAAGCATGAGCGAACTGGAAGCGGTTTGCCGGGGCATCAGTCAAAACTCACAAGGCAGCGTAATCCGGCAGTATGGGAATGAATTTGTGGTGAGGGGCATGGCGCGAACCAACTCCCTGGACGAATTGGGAGCCTCTCTTATCAAGCATAACCATGGCAAACCGGTGCGCGTGAACGATGTGGCAGAAGTAAAAATCGGTACCGCGGTAAAAATGGGTCATGGCTCACAAGACGCCACTCCTGCAGTTATCATTTCCATATCCAAACAACCCAATGCCAATACCATTAAACTTACCGAGGCCATTGAAAACAATATTAACGACCTGAGAGCTTCCCTGCCGCCGGATGTAATCATCGACACTTCTATTTTTCGTCAGGCCGACTTTATCGAAACCGCTATCAACAATGTGCAAAAAGTACTGCTGGAAGGAGCCGTGCTGGTAATCATTATCCTGCTCTTGTTTCTCATGAGTTTCCGGACTACCATCATTTCTCTTTTGGCAATTCCCATATCCTTACTGTCTGCAATCATCGTGCTGCATCTGCTCAACCTCAACATCAACACCATGAGCCTTGGAGGCATGGCCATTGCCATCGGTTCGCTGGTTGATGATGCCATTATTGATGTGGAAAATGCTTACAAACACCTACGGCGCAACATATTGCTCCCTCCGGAGCAACGTACCCCGGTATTGAAAATCGTTTTTGACACTTCCAAAGAAATTCGTTCCTCTATCATCAAGGCTACACTCATCATCATCGTGGCATTTATACCCCTGTTTTTCCTTTCAGGAATGGAAGGTCGCATGCTGCAACCCCTGGGGATAGCCTACATTGTGTCGCTGGCAGCCTCATTGCTGACGGCCATGACCCTGACTCCCGTTTTGAGTTATTATCTGTTGACTGATGAAAAACACCTGAAAAAGGCCACCAAAGAACCCTGGCTCAGCCGGAATCTGGCCCATTGGTACAAATCCTCGCTAATAAAGGCTCTTCAACATAAGAAACTACTGATTGGGAGCTCTGTAGCACTATTTCTGACAGCCTTACTGGTTTTACTCAATATGGGCCGAAGCTTCCTCCCGGAGTTTAACGAAGGAGCTCTGACCATCAGTGCTGTAAGTCAACCAGGCATTTCGCTGGATATGAGCAATGAAGTGGGGGTCATGCTGGAAAAAGCTGTGCTAACCATTCCGGAAGTTACCGGCACGGCGCGTCGCACCGGTAGAGGTGAACTGGACGAACATTCACAGGCCACCAACAGTGCCGAGATTGACATCAATTACCAGCTCCGGGACAGACCCCGGGAAGTATTCATGGAGGATGTCCGTGAAAAACTGGCCTCGGTGCCCGGGGTGGCTTTCATCGTGGGGCAGCCTCTGGGCCATCGCATCGACCACATGATATCAGGTACACGCGCCAATATTGCCATCAAAATATTTGGTGATGATTTGAGCACGCTTTATCAAACCGGTAAACGTATTGAGGCGGCCATCGCCGACATTCCCAACCTGGTGGATGTCACTACCGAGGAACAGATTGAAGTTCCCCAGCTGCAGGTGCGAGCCAACAGGGAACGCCTGGCTTATTACGGTATAACGGTGCAGGAATTTACCAATTACGTAGAATGGGCTTTTGCAGGAAAAAAGATGACGGATATTTACGAAGGGCAACGAAGTTTTGACCTTATTCTTCGTTTACAACCTGATTATACCAAGGATATAGCTGGACTCAGGAATGCCCTGATAAAAACAGCTGACGGAAAATATGTCTCGCTTTCTGAAGTTTCCGATATTGTTTCTGCCAGTGGTCCCAATACCATTAGTCGCGAAAATGTGCAACGCAAGTTGGTAGTATCGGCCAATGTTGCCGGTGGAAGTCTCACAAAAGCCGTAGACCAAATCAGGGAACGCATTGCCGAGGACATAGACATGCCCGAAGGTTATCGCATTGAATTTGGAGGACAGTTTGAAAGTGCCGAAGCTGCATCGCGCATTTTATTGCTCACCTCCATTCTGGCCATTGGTATAATCTTCCTCTTGCTGTTTCAGGAATTCAAAGATCTGAAAGTTTCTGGTGTTGTGCTGCTCAATCTTCCGCTTGCACTCATTGGCGGTGTATTTGCCATCTGGATTACCTCCAATGTTCTCAGCATCCCGGCCATCATCGGCTTTATTACCCTGTTTGGCATTGCCACACGTAACGGAATACTGCTCATCGGACGCTATCAGAAACTGGAAAGCGAAGGTACATCGCTCTCCGACAGCATTCTTACCGGCTCTGTTGACAGGCTCAACCCTATCTTGATGACGGCCCTGACCGCGGGACTGGCTTTGATACCCCTTGCCCTGAGAGGCGATGTGGCAGGAAACGAAATACAGAGCCCCATGGCAAAGGTAATCCTGGGAGGATTGCTTACCTCTACCCTGCTCAATATTTATCTTGTGCCTGTGGTTTATAGCATGTTGAAGAAACGTGAAAAACAGGAAAACCCTTAACAACATCAAACTTATGAAACGATTTGCTTTCATCTTAGTTTTTCTTCTGACTCACAACTCAGTAGTATTGGCTCAAAGCAATACCATTGACAACGTACTGGAAGAAATCGAAAAAAACAATACCGCACTGGCTGCATATCAAAAGCAACAGGAAGCACAGAGTCTGGCCAATAAAACGGGAGTTTTTCCTTCCAATCCCGAATTTGAATATGCCTGGTTTTCGGGAAACCCTTCAACACCGGGCAACAAAACGGGAATATCCTTGCGTCAGCATTTCAGCTTTCCCACAACCTACTTTCACAAAAACAGGATTGCCCATGCACGCAATGATCAGTTGCAGCTGGAATATGAAAAACACCGCAGCGACCTCCTGCTCGAAGCCCGGTTGATTTGCCTTGAACTGGTGTATTACAATGCCATGTCTGAACAGCTGGACCAGCGCCTGCAACATGCACAACGGGTTGCAGACGCTTATTCGCGGATGCTGGAGACAGGCGAAACCAACGTCATTGAACACAACAAGGCAAAGTTGAACCTGCTTGACCTGCAAAAACAGGACGAACGCCTTTCTATAGAAAAAGAGGATTTGCTTCAGCAACTTACAGCCCTGAACGGGGGCATTGAAATCAGATTTTCTGATGCTAACTTTGAGCCTGCGACAATCTCAGGTGAATTTGAAAACTGGTATTTGCAGGCAGAGCAAAACAATCCGGTATTACAAAGCATAAGTCAAGAGATTGAAATCAACCGGAAAGAAGAAAAGCTGCAACGGGCCAGCAACCTGCCTGGCTTTAGCGTAGGCTATGTGAGTGAACTGTTGACCCATGAAAAATTCAGGGGTTTTGCCATCGGTATTTCTATCCCGTTGTGGGAAAATAAAAATACCCTGAAGCATGCAAAGGCCAGGACATATGCCACAGAAAGCATGGAGCATGACCGGCGGTTGCAATATTACAACTTTTTGAAAACACAGCATTCCCGGGCAGCAAGCCTGCAGGAATCAGTTATGGAATATCGCGATCTGGTGCAAGCCATCGATAATACAGATTTGCTGGCCACTGCCTGGGAGGAAGGAGAAATAAGTCTTACCGGGTACCTGCTGGAACTATCCTATTTGTACCAAAGCATGGACAAAATACTGGAAATGGAACTGGAACTGCATCAAACTCTGGCCATCATAAATCAGTATATGGATTAAAGAAAGTTGAAAACAAGCGGGACTGTATGGATTTATTCCAATCGTTGTTCCTGCCTACAAAATGAAGCTGTCCCAAAAGCCGGATGTTATCTGGACGCTGAGCCTGTCGAAGCGTGTATCTGACTGATAACCAGATGTCGTTTCGACAAGCTCAACGACCGGTAAACACTTTTGAGACAGCCTCATTTTGTGTTCTCTGCGGAAAAACAACCTATTATTCTTCCAAAAAGCTATCTACCATGGTAAAAAACCACTCCGGCTCATCATAAAAAATAAAATGGTAGGCGGTTTCTGCCATTTCGACCCTGGCATCAGGAATACTGCTGAATTGTGCTTCGTACCCTTTGCGGGCCGACTCCAGGGTGGTGCCATAAGCGCGATAGGCATACCATGAACCCAGCGCAAGCACGGGTGCATCAATGGTATGAACTTCCTCCCTGAGATCTGTGGTATACATTTCGCCCATGGCCTGTGCAATTACGGACGAATTGCTGTTCAGACCCATCGCAATCACCCGTGCACGTTTCTCCTCAGTGGCAATCATGGAGGCAATCATCATCTCCTGTGATGTTCGGGCCATTTCGGTGTCAGAATTCTGCATGCTGTTCTGCATCATTTCCACAAGAGGACCTGCGGTTTCTGCCGTAATACCGGGCATGGCCATTACAGGAAAATACGGGAGTCCGTCCACACTGATAATTTTGCCCAACAATCCGGGATTCTCTGCGGCTATCCACAGCGAAATAAAGCCTCCCATGCTATGCCCCATCATCACTGGATTTTCCAGTCCTTCAGAGCGGATATAGTCCACGATTTCATCCCTGATGGCTTTCAATACATGAGGAGCTTCCAGTGATTGTTTATTTCCAAATCCGGCAATACTTACCAGGTGTAGCTCATACCGATCGTCATAATACATGGCCACCTCTTCCCATACTTCAGAAGAGCAAGCCATACCATGAATAAGAATCATAGCTTCTCCCTGCCCTCTTTTTTCTGTCTGGATGATGGCATTGCCGGCAGAAGCGTAAAATCCAACAAAAAATGATATCAAAATAAAAAACAATTGCTTGATCATACTACACATTTTTTAAGTTTATAGCTTTTCGGGTTATCAATCTGAGAGCAAAGAAACAACCACCCCATCACCCATGAAAATTTGCTTGACATCCGGTGGAAAATAGTTGATGAAAGGGAAGAATGGAAGAAAAAGCAATGGAAATAACTTTCCTCACAGAACTTAACCGGCATTTTCTCCATTGGTCAGGAAAAATCAACCGATGGTCAATTGGGTTTTGTCAGATGGGTATTTGCAGTAATTTTGAACCATGGTAAAAAAATTCAACCGGTTTCTGCAATGGAAACTGCATCACATCCTGTTCTGGATAATTTATTACATGGGTTGGGTTCAGGTGTACAAAGGGTTTTATGAAGACCTCAATGATTTGTTGCTGGTCACCCTGGTATATGCTATTGCCCATGCCGGGATGTATTACTTTACGCAGTATTTACTTATCCCACGTTTCTTCAGAAAAAAGAAAATTGCTGCATTTGTCTTTTCTTTTCTGGTATTGCTGCTGGTGAGTGTGGTCTTTATGTTCTTCGCTATCAGACTGATTCTGGGAAAGGAGATGATGGCAAATTTCGGTGAGAATCCCTTCCCCATACTGGCCATGTTTGGTTTTTCCAATATTTTCATGACGGCAGTTTTATTGAGCATAAAAGCCTTGATTGACAACTATCGCAATCAGCGTGTGGAGGAAAAGAAGGAAAAAGAACGCCTGGAAACGGAACTTCAGTACCTGAGAGCACAGGTAAATCCCCATTTTCTGTTCAACACCATCAACAGCGTTTATGTGCTCATCAGACAAGACCCTGAAAAAGCCTCCGATACGCTGATAAAACTGAGCGATTTGCTTCGTTCACAGCTGTATGATTTTGGGGAAGAAAAAATCAGCATTGAGCAGGAACTGAGTTACCTGGAAAATTATATTGAGCTGGAGCGGATGCGCAAGGGGAACAAACTTGCTTTTGAGCTGGTGAAAGGCCCGGATTTGGAGGGTTTTAAAATTGCTCCCCTGATGCTGATGCCCTTTCTTGAGAACTGTTTCAAGCATGTTTCTACTTATAACGGACAAAACAATGCCATCCGGATAAAGCTGACCCGTGAAAATGACCACTTCCGGGCACAGTTTTACAATACAAAGGAGGAAATGGCGAAAAAAAAGAACCTTTTGCCCGGAGGTATCGGTTTAAGAAATGTCCGCCGAAGACTCGATCTGCTTTATCCTAATGCCTACACCCTGGATATCAAAGATTTTCCCGATAGTTTTGAAGTAACCTTAACCCTTACCATAGATGATCACTAAAATCAAAGCCATCATTGTTGAAGATGAACCCCTTGCCCGAAGTGGTCTGGAGTCTTATGTCAGCGATGTAGAATTCCTT
Source organism: uncultured Bacteroidales bacterium (assembly GCA_964491395.1). Taxonomy (GTDB): domain Bacteria; phylum Bacteroidota; class Bacteroidia; order Bacteroidales; family UBA7960; genus SKVR01. The sequence continues at coordinate 12,055 of CAZBGI010000091.1, forward strand.
GAACTATGCGCACTTTGCGAAAATGCCATGGAAGCCAATAATGCCCTCAACAAATACGAACCGGAACTCATGTTCCTGGATATTCAAATGCCCCGGCTCACGGGTATTGACTTTCTAAAATCCCTGAAAAATCCACCCATGGTAATTTTCACCACCGCCTATCCCAACTACGCCCTTCAAGGGTTTGAACTGGATGTGGTAGATTACCTGGTGAAACCTTACCCCTTCGATCGTTTCCTGAAAGCAGTCAACAAAGCCCGCGACCTTCACGTATTGAAAAACAGGGAAAACGCTGCTGAAGAAGAATCATCAGGCTATATCTTTGTAAAAACCAGCAGCAAATTGGAGCGGGTGGTGCTTGAAGAGATCTACTTTGTGGAAGCCATGGAAAACTACGTGGTTATTCACACGAACCAGCAAAAACTCATCACCATGATGACCATGAAAAGCATCGAAGAGACCTTACCCTTGAAAAAATTCATCAGAATCCACAAAAGCTACATTGCCAACAAAGATAAAATCAACAGCATTGAAGGGAATGAAATTAAAATCGGGGCACACAAACTTCCCATTGCCCGAAACAGAAAACAAGAAGTCATGGACCAGATCATACCCCGTCAACAACCCTAAAATAGTTTCCTCAACACCGATAAAGATTGTTATTTTTAC
>CAZBGI010000092.1:0-12654 GCA_964491395.1 uncultured Bacteroidales bacterium
TTCCGTGCGAAAGCTTTCCTTTACTTATTAGATCAGGGATATTGGGCAAAAACCAACCCAAGGTACAGCATGAAAAAAACCTCAAAAGCCACCTTGATAAGAAGTGGCTTTTGAGGTTTTGTAGTACCATGCTTCCGGATCTATCTTTCCACCACTTGTCCTACAATCCTGTAAATGGAAGTATTGGGGTCAGAATTGGAAGTTACTGTTACGGTACGGCTTATTCTGTGAGGTCTTGGTGCCAGCCGGAACTCGATGGTTATGGTTCCTTCTTCGCCGGGCTGGATGGGTTCTTTGGGCCAGTTGTGTACACGGGTGCCACAACAAGCTCTCACATGCGACAAAACCAGGGGCTCATTTCCCTCGTTGGTGAATTTTATATCCAGCTTGGTCTCCGGTGGATCATCCAGGTATACGGTACCATAATCATGTCTTTCCTTTTCCCACTCAAGCTTTGGTCCATCTTTCTCCTGGGAGGCCGCTATGCCAGCCCCAGCAAACATAACCAAAAATAAAACAATAATATTTTTCATTGTGTGTAGATTTTAAATGAATAATGGTGCTAAAAAAATCTGCTAAATAAATCGGTTTAGCCTGTACAAGTAGCATACCAAAAATTTAGCAGGGGTAAAGATAAGATTTTTCTTAGTGAGAAATAAGAAATGCGTAGCATATCAGTTTTTTTAACAGTCCCTATCTTCTTCAAATCAAAAGTTTTACCCTATAAAACACAACGGCCCGCAGTCAAAACTACGGGCCGTCAGTCATTTTTATGGTTGGGCTTTTAGCCGTGGCATTTGTTGATACATTCCACAATTTGTGTTACTGCATCACCTTTCAGGTAATAAAAAGTTTTCTTACCACTGCGTCTGGAATCAAGAACTCCTTTGGTTTTTAAAATATTAAGGTGGTGTGAAGCAGACGCCTGCTCAATTTTAAGAGCTTCATAAATCTCTGTTACATTCATTTGCTCTTTTTGCTCCAACATGTCTATGATAGCAATACGCATAGGGTGTGCTATCGCGCGCAGCTTACTTGCTGCTTCTTCCAGTTTTTTGGGATCCAATTTGCTTTGTGCCATACTAATCATTTTTAAGTTTTGTAATCAAAAAATACTAACCACTCAACAAATATATGAATATATTTTACAATATGAACCTTTTTTTTAAAAATTTTACAAACTTTTTATTCCTTACCAAGTATCTTTTAATCAGATTTTTAGGATGAAGACAAAGAAAAAGGCATAGCCCAAAAGGTCTATAAGAAGAACAAACATTTAAAACATCCTGATAATCAATCATATAAAAAGGGAATATAACATGATATATTCCCTTTTGATTCAGTAAAATGATTGCCATTATTTTTTATGGCTACAGGTTTTTGCTGTAAAAAACTCGCGATTCATCTGTGCAATAAATTCGACAGAAATTCCTTTGGGGCAATCAAATTCGCAAGCATAGGTATTGGAACAGTACCCAAATCCCATTTCGTCCATTTTTGCCACCATTTTCTCAACCCGCTCTGTCGCTTCTGTTTTACCTTGCGGCAGCATGGCAAACTGGGAAACTTTAGCTGACACAAATAACATGGCTGAGGAGTTTTTGCAGGCAGCAACACAGGCACCACAAGCAATACAAACCGCAGCATCAAAAGCCCGATCGGAGATTTTCTTGTTGATAGGAATGGTATTGGCATCCTGTGCCGATCCGGTATTGATATTCACAAAACCACCGGCAAACATCACCTCATCGAAGGACGACCGGTCAACCACCAGGTCCTTAATAACAGGAAAGGATTTGCTTCTCCAGGGTTCAATTACGATGGTACTGCCATCTTCAAATTCCCGCATGTGCAACTCGCAGGTGGTTGTATTTTTTAAGGGCCCGTGGGGGCGTCCGTTGATATACAGCCCGCAGCTTCCGCAAATACCTTCACGGCAGTCATGTTCAAAATGTACAGGTTCACCCCCTTCGGAGATAAGTTGGTCATTAAAATAGTCAAGCATTTGAAGGAAGGACATTTCAGAAGAAACATCTTTGAGGGTATAGTCTTCAAATTTTCCTTTGGTAGCGGCGTTTTTCTGTCGCCATATTTTTAGTTTGAAATTCATATTTTGTCACTTAAGGTTATTTATAACTTCTTTCTTTGAGCTCAACATTCTCAAAAACAAGGGGTTCTTTATGTAAAACAGGCTTTTCTTTGTGACCTGCATATTCGTAAGCCGAAACATGGGCATACTCAGCATCGTTTCTTTGGGCTTCTCCCTGCGGGGTCTGGTATTCTTCCCTGAAATGGGCTCCGCAGGACTCATCCCGGTCAAGGGCATCCTGGCACATTAACCGACCCACCTCGAAGAAGTCTGCCACACGCATGGCTTTTTCCAGTTCCTGATTGTATTCGTCATCTTTACCGGGAACTTTAACCTCTTTCCAGAACTCTTCTTCCAGCTGGTTGAGCAGTTCAATACCCTTTTCAAGTCCTTCTTTACTTCTGACCATACCGCAACTGTCCCAGAGAATCTTGCCCAGGCGCTTGTGGAAGGAGGTAACGGTTTGACTTCCGTTGACGGCCATTATCCTTGCAATGCGCTCTTTCACATCCTTCTCTGCCTGTTCAAATTCAGGTGTTTCGGTAGAAAACTTGGGTGTTCTGATCTCGTCCGCCAGGTAATCGCCAATGGTATAAGGAAGGATAAAATATCCATCGCCTGAGCATTGCATAAGAGAACTTGCCCCCAGCCTGTTGGCTCCATGGTCGGAGAAATTACTTTCGCCCACGGCATATAAGCCGGGGATGGTGGTCATTAAATTGTAATCAACCCATAATCCTCCCATGGTATAGTGTCCGGCAGGATAAATCCGCATGGGCTCTTTGTAAGGATTAATATTGGTAATTTTTTCATACATCTCAAACAGGTTGCCATATTTGTCAGCAATGGCCTTTTCTCCGAGCTTGTTGATGGCATCCTTAAAATCAAGGTAAACCGACAAACCGGTATCTCCCACACCGTAGCCTGCATCGCAGCGCTCTTTGGCGGCTCTTGAGGCTACATCCCGGGGGACAAGGTTTCCGAAAGCCGGATATCTTCTTTCCAGGTAATAATCTCTTTCATCCTCGGGAATATCGTTGGGTTTTCGTTTCTCATCTTTGGCCTTGGGCACCCATACGCGTCCATCGTTACGCAGGGACTCCGACATCAAAGTAAGCTTTGACTGATAGTCGTTTAACACAGGAATACTGGTGGGGTGTATCTGTATAAAACTTGGATTGGCAAACAAGGCACCTTTCTTATGCGCTGCCCATGCAGCCGAAGAGTTACTTCCCAGGGCCAGGGTGGAAAGATAAAATACCGTTCCATATCCGCCGGTTGCCAGCACAACAGCATGTGCTGAATGGCGCTCAAGCTCACCCGTAAGAAGATTGCGGGTGATGATACCCCTTGCCTTCCCGTCAATCATCACCAAATCGAGCATATCGCGTCGTGTATACAAGGTAACATTCCCTTTGGCAATTTGGCGGTTAAGCGACGAATAAGTTCCCAGCAAGCACTGCTGGCCTGTTTGTCCTTTGGCGTAAAAAGTGCGCGATACCTGCACCCCTCCAAAGGAACGTGTATCAAGTCCACCCCCATAATCGCGTGCAAAAGGCACCCCCAGGGCAGAAAAATGGTCTATCACCAGGTTGCTTACTTCTGCGGCCCTGTAAACGTTGGCTTCACGCGCACGGAAGTCGCCCCCTTTTATCATATCATAAAACAGACGGTAAACACTGTCGCCGTCATTGCGGTAATTTTTTGCTGCATTAATTCCTCCTTGTGCTGCCACGGAGTGGGCCCGTCGGGAAGAATCCTGAAAACAGAATACCTTAACATTGTAGCCCAGTTCTCCCAGGGCACTGGCGGAAGATGCTCCTGACAATCCGGTTCCTACAACAATTATGTCCAGTTTTTTCTTATTGGCAGGGCTTACCAGCCTTAATTGTGTTTTATAATTGTTCCACTTATCGGCCAATGGTCCTTGTGGTATTTTAGATTCAAGCTTTATCATTGCTTTCTGTGTTTAATTTCGGAATAATTGACTTAGTAGATGAAATAAAAATATAACGGAATCGCAGCAAAGCCAACGGCAATAACAATGGCATAAATGGTTCCTACGGCTTTAATGAAAGGCATGTATTTATCGTGGTTCAGGCCGAAAGACTGAAAGGCTGACTGAAAGGCGTGTTTAAGATGAAAACCCAGGACAATAACAGAAACAACATAAATAGCCACCATCAAAGGATTTTTAAACACATAGGCTACCATGGGGAAAAACTCATGTTTATCCTCGGCCCCGCCATATACAGGCACTAATCCCACCTTCACAAAGAAAAAGTGATACAGATGCAGCAAGAGAAAAATAAAAATAATAATACCGGAGTGAATCATAAACTTTGAAAAAGTGGAGGTTCCGGATTTGGGGGCTATATGATACCCCACCGGGCGTGACTTGCGGTTGTGCAATTCTATAATAACCCCCAGAAGGATGTGAATGATAAATCCTGCAAAGAGCACGTATTCCACAATTTTGATGACAGGGTTGGTCACCAGGAACTCAACCGCTTCTTCAAATTTCTTCCCCTCGTCGCCGGCAATCAGCAACAGGTTGGTTAAAAGGTGCATCACCAGAAACAACATTAAAAAAGCTCCGGCTGCGGCCATTATATATTTATGGCTTAGCGAGGCAATACTGAATCCTTTTTTACTCATAGATTTAAAATTGAAAGAGAGAATAATTGTTTTTACTTATCTTAGTGCTTTGAAATAATACTAAGCCCGAAATTCTGCGTGAGATAATTCCGGTAAATGTTAATTAAAAATCGATAAAACAGCCTGGAATATATATCACATTAGAGTGATTTCGCAAGCAAATGTAGGGTTAAAAACAGTGATTTGCAAGTAATTTGCTTATTTGAAATAATTATAAATAAAGAGGTTATGGCCTCAATAAAAAAATCAGATGTATGTTTAATAAAGATATTTATACCCAAAGAAGAAAAAAGCTGACCAAACTGGTAAAAAATGGCATCGTGTTGTTGCCGGGTAATACAGATGTACCCATGAATTATCCTTCCAACATTTATCATTGGCGGCAAGACAGTGATTTTTTGTATTTCTTCGGGCTGGACTACCCCAACATGGCAGCCGTGATAGACCTGGATAACGGAACAGAACACTTGTTTGGCAATGATGTGGATCTGGATGATATTATCTGGATGGGACCCCAAATCAGCACGGCAGAAAAAGCGCAAGCGTGTGGAGTATCCAACCATCACCCCTACAACAAACTGCACGAGGTGGTGACAACCGCACTGAAATCGGGCCGTAAGGTTCATTTTCTGCCTCCCTACAGGGCAGAAAACAAGATTCAGCTCGAACGACTTACCGGGATAAAGCCGGAGCAACAGAAAGAGAAGGCTTCAGTGGAATTGATCAAAGCCATTGTAGAATTGCGCTCGGTGAAAGATGAGCATGAAATTGCCGAATTGGAAAAAGCCATGGAAACCGCCTGGCTGATGCACACCACGGCCATGAGAATGGCAAAACCGGGCGTATATGAAAGTGAAATTGCCGGAACCATTGAAGGGATAGCCCTGGCCTCAGGCGGAATGCTATCTTTCCCTGCCATCGTGAGCAAACGGGGTGAAACACTACACAATCACTACCATGGGAATAAGCTGGAGAAAAATGACCTGTTGCTGGTGGATACCGGAACCGAAAGCACCCTGCATTATGCCACAGACCACACCCGGACCACTCCTGTGGGAGGAAAATTCACTTCCCGCCAGAAAGATATTTATCAGGCAGTGCTGGAGGCACAAATCAAGTCCATTGAATCTATGAAGCCCGGTGTGACCAATCTTAGTGCTCACATGCTGGCAGCAGAAACACTGGCAGGCAGACTGAAAGAACTGGGATTGATGAAAGGAGATATTTCTTCGGCAGTTCAGCAGGGGGCTCATGCCCTGTTTATGCCTCACGGACTGGGGCATATGATGGGCCTTGATGTGCACGACATGGAAGGTTTGGGAGAAAATTACGTGGGTTACGATGATGAAGTGAAACGGTCAGATATCTTTGGCACAGCTTTCCTGCGCCTTGGAAGAAAATTACAGTCAGGATTCGTAATTACGGTAGAGCCGGGTTGCTATTTCATCCCTGCTCTCATCGACCAATGGCAGAACGAAGGTAAATTTAAAGAATATATCAATTATGACAAGGTTAACCAATACCGCGATTTCGGAGGTATTCGCATTGAAGATGACGTATTAATTACCGATACCGGTTACAGAATACTGGGAAAACCGATTCCTAAAACCATTGAAGAGGTAGAAGAAATAGCAGGAAAAGACTGATTCAGATCCGAGAAGTAAAACCTGCCAACCGGATTGGTTCTTTTGAGCCGGTTTTATTTTCAGAATAACGACAGGGAGCATCAGCGCAACATCCATCCGGAAGGAAAGAAAGTGCTGATGCTCCCTGCTTTATGATTTATATTCCTGCTATTATTCACAGAATATTTCATACTCAGGAGCGTATCCCAATAGCAAATCTCCTACCCGTAGTTCAATTACCTGGTTCTGGCATTCATCAGCACCCCATATTTCGGTACCCAACTCTTTGAAACCATCATAATTATGTTCCCATTCGCCTGTTTCAATATTGTAAAGGTAGGCGCTATAGCTCAGGCTAATGGTATAAGCTACCCCCTGGCTGAGGGGTATCGATTCCGACAGCTCTCCTGTGCTTATGTCGGTAAGGACTTTTTCGTTGAAGGAAATTTCAATAACATCAAATTCCTGAAAGGGAAATACCTGTCCGGATACGTTTACATCAGCAAACATGAGGTTATGCACAGAGATGCGATAATCTGTTTCCTCCTGGATGGTGCAGGAAGTAACTCCTGCTACCAGAATGAGTATCCACAATAAGGAAAGTAAACGAGTTTTCATAAGGGTAAGATTTGAACTATTAGTGTGTTAATTATCCTCACGGTTCCAGTTGTAAGAATGTTAATAAAGTCAATCACTTTTCGCTGTTCTGCATTGCAAAATGTTAAATGCTTCTCAATCACCAATCAAAATCAATGCCGAAATAACAAACGCTCCCCTTTCTATTTGATTCTTCCTAAAAAATAATTGGTACTATCATTTAAAATACCAGCATAAGAAATTGATAATCTGCTGATTGATTTCTTTCAGCTGGCCTGAGCGGGTGGGGGAAAAATCAAGAAACCCCGCCACATATGACGGGGTTCTTACCTTTGGGGAGGCTGTTGCATCCTAAGAGCAACGTAAGTTCTTTCCTGATGTTACCTTTAGTCGGATTATGAGGTAGTTAGAAATCAGTTATTCTCGTAATTAAACTTTTTTTTTAAATAAATCCTGGCCGGCTCTTCTTCTGCGACTTTCACAAAATCGATACCATGTATATGGCACCAATTGGCAAAATCCTCATTCGCATTGCCATTTTGAGAAAAATCACTCATCAGATGTTGTTCAACGCAAACAAGATCTCCCCTGGTTTTTAACAGTTTTAATACAATATCTCTGTAGCTCATAGGGTGTAGTATAATATATTGTTAGTGGAATCATTGAGCAGCAAATCCTGTTCAGTCGCGGTTTACCTGCAGGGCTGATAATTGTCGTTGTATCTCTTTATAACTTCGGATAAGTTTGGCAATCAATTCACATTCGCGTGTATTAAGCAAATAAACTACCTCTTTGTTGTTTTCCAGATCTTTTAAATACTCCAGTTCTTTATCAGTTAACATCATGACTTTTATTTTTTGGGTTTTATTGCTGCTTTGTCAAAAGAAATCTTCAAAACAAAATTACAGATAGCAATATCAGGAAGCATCATGGATTTTACCTGATTTTTATAGGTAAAAAACGCGGTTTCTGTAGAATAATTCATGGGACCATATTTGGCCTTCTCTAAAAAAAAAGACAAAAAAAAACACCCGGTCTGCTCTAAGACCGGGTGTCTGTTGTATTATGCCTTCAGGAAAACTCTGTCAGGAAATTCGTTTTTTTATTTCTGCTGTTTCTTTTTCAAAACCGGGTTTTTCCAGCAGGGCAAACATATTCTTTTTATAGGCCTCGACTCCGGGTTGATCGAAGGGGTTTACTTCGAGCATGTAACCACTGATAGCACATGCCATTTCAAAGAAGTAAATCAACTCGCCCAGGATGGCTTCATCTATGCGCGGCAGAATAATTTCCAGGTTGGGTACATTTCCATCCACGTGGGCAAGCATGGTGCCCTCTTCCGCCATTTTATTAACATAACTCATCCGTTTGCCGGAAAGAAAGTTGAGACCATCCAGATTATCATTGTCATGTGGAATCTGGAGGGTATGCCTGGGGTGTTCAACCCTTATGATCGTTTCAAAAATATTGCGCATTCCATCCTGGATATATTGCCCCATGGAATGAAGATCGGTGGTAAAATTAACACCTGCGGGGAAGATACCTTTGTTTTCTTTTCCTTCGCTTTCGCCGTACAGCTGTTTCCACCATTCAACGATATACATCAGATTGGGGGTATACGATGCCATAATCTCGGTGGTATTCCCCTTCCGGTAAAGCATATTGCGCACAACAGCGTAAAGCGCTGCAGGATTTTTAAACAAGTCCTTCTCCTGTTCCACAAATTTCTGCATCCGGCGTGCTCCTTCAACCAGTTTTCTAATATCAAAACCAGCCACAGCAATGGGCAAGAGGCCGACGGGGGTCAGGACAGAATACCTTCCTCCCACATCGTCAGGAATCACATAGCTTTTATAGCCTTTTTCTGTGGCAAGCGTTTTCAGGGCACCGCGCTGTGCATCGGTAACAGCGAAAATGCGCTCTCCTGCCTGCTGCTCTCCCACTTTTTTCTCCAGATGGGCCCTGAGAAGCCTGAAAGCTATGGCGGGTTCGGTAGTAGTGCCTGACTTGCTGATAACAATAACAGAATACTCTTTGTCATCGAGAAAACCCAGCAATTCAGTCATATAATCTTCACTGATGTTGTGCCCGGCGTAAACTACCAATGGAAGCCCGGACTGCTGATATTGCATAGCAGCGAAATTGGTGTTCAAGGCATCAATAACAGCCCTTGCTCCCAGGTATGACCCACCAATGCCGACCACGACAGCTATCTGGGATTGCGCTTTGATTCGCGCAGCTGCTTCCTCGATATCGGTCAGCAAAGTGTCATCAATCTCTGAAGGAAGGTTTACCCATCCCAGAAAATCATTTCCGGCACCTTCTTTATTGTATATCTTTTTCTGCAACAACGTTGCTTCGGCTTCAAAAAGTTTTATCTCGTTGTGCGTGATAAAATCCAATGCTCTGTCAATCTTTACCTTCAGTTCTACCATGAGCTGCGCTTTTATTCAAGTTTACGGGCTATTTCAATCGTTTCGTAGGCCTCAATAATATCACCTACCTTGATATCGTTAAATTTATCGATGTTTAATCCGCATTCATATCCTGAAGCCACTTCTTTCACATCGTCCTTATAACGCTTAAGAGAACCCAGATACCCGGTATAAACAACAATTCCATCTCGTATTACCCGGATGTTGGAATTTCTGTGAATCTTACCGTCCAATACTTTACATCCGGCAATGGTTCCCACTTTGGTAATCTTGAAAGTTTCTCTTACCTCGATATTGGCAGTAATTTTCTCTTCTATTTCCGGTGCCAACATGCCCTCAATGGCTGATTTGATTTCATTGATTGCATTGTAAATAACGGAATAGATACGAATGTCGATTTCCTCATTTTCCGCAAGTTTACGGGCCGCAAGTGAAGGTCTTACCTGGAATCCGACGATAACAGCGTTAGAGGCCGATGCCAGCAATACGTCTCCTTCGGTGATAGAACCTACGGCTTTGTGGATAATATTAACCTGCACTTCCTCTGTAGAGAGTTTGAGCAATGAGTCAGCCAGGGCTTCCACAGAACCATCCACATCACCTTTGATGATAACATTAAGTTCTTTAAAGTCGCCAATAGCAATACGGCGGCCAATTTCGTCCAGGGTAATATGTTTCTGAGTACGCAGGCCCTGTTCACGCACAAGCTGTTGTCGTTTGGAAGTAATGGCCTTGGCTTCCTGTTCATCTTTTACCACATGGAAGGTATCTCCAGCCTGGGGTGCCCCGTCAAGACCCAGAATAAGTGCCGGGGTGGCGGGACCACATTCGGTAATGCGTACATTTCTTTCATTAAACATGGCCTTCACCTTACCATGTGTATTCCCAGCAACCACAATATCGCCAATTCTGAGGGTACCGTTTTGCACCAGGATGGTAGCCAGATATCCCCGTCCTTTATCCAATGAGGATTCAATAACGGTTCCGGTCGCTGACCTGTCGGGATTGGCTTTCAGATCGAGTAATTCTGCTTCCAGCAATACTTTTTCGAGCAGCTTATCTATATTAACGCCATTTTTTGCGGAAATCTCCTGACTTTGATATTTACCTCCCCAGTCTTCCACCAGGATATTGATATTTGCCAGCTCTTCTTTTATCTTCTCCACATTGGCGTTGGGTTTGTCAATCTTATTAATGGCAATAACCAGGGGTACTCCTGCTGCCTGGGCGTGATTGATAGCCTCAATGGTTTGTGGCATCACATTATCATCAGCAGCCACTACAATAATCGCTACGTCGGTTACTCTGGCTCCTCTGGCACGCATGGCAGTAAAGGCTTCGTGACCCGGAGTATCCAGGAAGCTTATCACCTTGTCATCTTCCAGTTGCACCGAATAAGCTCCGATGTGCTGGGTAATTCCCCCTGCTTCACCGGCAATTACATTGGCATGGCGAATCTGGTCGAGTAATGAGGTTTTACCGTGGTCAACGTGCCCCATAACCGTAACAATGGGCGCCCTGTTTTTAAGTTGTTCGGGACTGTCTTCTTCTTCTTCAATAGTCTCCTGAGCATCCACACTAATAAAATCGACCTCGTAACCGAACTCATCGGCAACTATGGTTATGGTCTCAGCATCCAAACGCTGATTAATAGAAACCACCAAGCCGAGGTTCATACAGGTGGAAATAATCTGGACAACAGGAACATCCATCAGGCTTGCCAATTCATTGGCTGATACAAACTCGGTAACCTGCAGGGTTTTATTCTGGGTTTCGGCCTTTTCCATATCCTGATCCCGCTGTTTCTGCTGCAAATCACGTTTAAGGCGCCGGTGCTTGGCGGCTTTGGATTTTCCTCCTCCACTTAAGGTAGCGAGTGTTTCTCTGATTTGACGAGAAATTTCTTCATCGCTCACTTCAGGTTTCACGAAATCTTTGCGACCTCCTTTTTTGGCTTTGCTCTGCTGTTGGGGTTGCCGTTTTTGTTGCCCGGGCTTTTGTGCATCACTTTTGCCAGCAGTTTTTCTGCTATCGCCACCTTCTGCTGGTTGCGTGGCAGCTTTATCGCCGTCGGCAACCCGCTCCTTACGGATTCTTTTGCGCTTTCGTTTCTTGGGCTTCTCAGGATCGGTGCTGGAAGCAACAGGCTTCTTGGATTTATCTTTGGCTGCAGGAAGATCAATTTTTCCTAATATGGTAACACCTTCCAGCTTTTTCACTTCAGTTTTATGGAAGTTTTCCGAACCCTTGGGGGTCTCCGCTTTCTTCTCCTCTGTTTTCTCTTCTTTCTTTTCATCAGCAGGTTCTTCCGATTCCTTTACGGTGGGTTTCTCTGCCTCCGGTGGAGTGGATTCGGCTTTTTCTGTTACCGGTTCTTCCTCTTTTTTCTCAGGTGCCTGTGCTTTCTTCTCTGTTGCCTGCTGCAGCAGTTCTTCTTTCTCATCAGCAGGTTTTTCCGCTTTAGCAGCAGTTTCCTTTTTCTCGGGTTCCTGAATTTCTTCTTTGGGAGCTTCTTTCTCTTTTTGAGGTTCTTCAGCGGCTTTGGGAGTTTCCTTAACGGGTTTCTCCTGTTCAGCAGGTGCTTCAGGTTGTTTCTCCTCTATAACATCCGGCTTCCTTTCATCCTTGGCAGACTTTTCCTTTTCAGCCTCCGGCTTTTCTTCTTTTTTGGGGGCTGCTGCTTTACCTGACAGCTTATCGGAATCCAGTTTCCCGAGGATTTTGGGCCCTGAAAGCTTTACTTTTTCTGCAGAATCCTCCTCGGTTTTTTTCTCTTCAGCAGGCTTTTTGCTGTCAGAACTTACCATTGAAGATTTTAAATCCTTGATGAGCAGTTCCTTTTCTTCCGGCTCATCTTCCTCTTTGCCTTTTGCAGGTGTAGCTTCAGGAATGTCCTTTTCTTCCTTTTCACTTTCAGGAATAGAGATGCTCTCTCTTTTGGTAAAGCTCAAACCGGTTTTACGCGCTTCATCTTTCAGGCTTTTTTCTTTCTGAAATTCTTTGGCCAGTATTTCGTAAGCCTCCTGAGATAACTTGGTATTAGGATTGGAATCAATGGACATACCTTTTTTAGCAAGAAAATCGACAATGGTGGATGTACCAATGTTGAATTCTCGTGCAATTTTACTTAATCTTAATACTTTAGGGCCCTCGGTCATATTCGAATTTCGATTTACAAAAAAATTTTGAAGCCTTTGAAAAATGTTTGCAAAGTTATATAATTTATTCAAATTCTGCTCTTAATATGCTT
>CAZBGI010000093.1:0-4753 GCA_964491395.1 uncultured Bacteroidales bacterium
AGATAGTTCAAAAAGATCTTCTCACTGCAAGAGATAAATGGTTAATTTTGGCCTCCCTTAATCCTATCGTGTATACAGGCATTCAGGGTAAAAAAGCATCGTACTTATTGATATTTTAATTCCAAAATGATAACCTTATTCGCTTATTTATTTCTTGCCTTATTTGTTTCCTTTGTTTGCTCCATCATGGAAGCAGTTCTGCTTTCCACTCCTCAATCTTTTCTGATAGTAAAGAGAGAAAGTGGACAGGTTTGGGCCAGGTCATTCATCGACATGAAATATAACATTGACAAACCTTTGTCGGCAATTCTAACCCTAAATACGATGGCACACACCATAGGAGCGGCCGGAGTGGGTGCGCAGGCAGTGAAAGTGTTCGGAGAAGCTTACTTTGGACTGGTATCTGCCATTTTAACCATCCTGATTCTGGTTATTACGGAGATTATCCCCAAAACCATCGGAGCCCGGTTCTGGAAAAAACTTTCCAAATTAACCTATTATACCATCAAGACGATGCTGGTTATTACCTATCCCCTGGTGGTGATATCTTCTGTAATTATGAGAGCATTTTCGGGAAATACGAGTGAAGGTACTACCAGCCGGGAAGAAATTGCAGCCCTGGCAAGCATTGGAATGCATGAAGGTTTGTTTACAGAAAAGGAGAATAAAATCATTCAAAATATCCTTAAACTCAAAATCATTAAAGTAAACGAGATAATGACTCCCAGGGTGGTGATGGCGAGTGCAGATGAGAATCTGCATTTGGATGAATTTTTGAAAAACAAAGATTATTTGCGATTTTCCCGCATTCCTGTTTATGCTGAAGACGAAGAGAATATCACGGGATATGTGTTCAGACAGGAAGTCTTTGAAAATCTGGCGGAGGATAATTTCAGCCTGAAACTGAAAGATATTAAGCGCAAAATCGTAATTGTTCCCGACTCCATGGCGTTGTTTTCTTTGTGGGAAAAACTATTGTTAAAAAAAGAACATATTGCGCTGATTGTGGATGAATATGGGGGGATAGATGGTATTGTAACCATGGAAGACGTAATTGAAACGCTGCTGGGGCTGGAAATTGTGGATGAAAAAGATACCATTACGGATATGCAGAAATACGCGCGCGAGCGATGGGAAAAGAGACAGGTGAAATACAATCTCATGGACCAGCTACCTGAGAAAAAAGAAGCATAAGAGTGTGTTGAAGGTTCTCAAAGTCTTTCTTGCATGCTGTTTCGTGTTGGTTTTCTCGATCCGATACATGCAGCCCGGATTTTGAAGCAATTCTATATTTCCCTTATCACAACCCCACTGCACCTCATTCTATGCGCTGGGGTGTTTTAGCACTTATGAATCAAATTCTGTAATCCATGATAGAAATTCATTCCATGCCTTCTTTCTCGTGCCATCTTCATAGTTTATCAACCCGATGGTTTCTAACGACTCGGCAAACTGATCAATAAAGGCTTGTGGCATACCCTCATCTGCAAGCATTTCATTAAATATTTCTGTTACTTCCGGAGACCAATCCACCAACTGGAAATTGAATGCCGCTTTCAACCTTACTTCCTTTTTCATTTCCGAGAAGAACACTTCAAAGAATTTGCGCTGTATCTCCTGTGAACTATTAAGCGTGGTGTTCCCCGAATACATCCCCAATTCTTGAATAACAATGTTCTTTTCACCTGATACCTTCAGCATTCTCTGGATGTCAGTTCTGATTTCATCTTCAGTTTGAGCAACATAATAAAGTGGTGGGGTAAACTCAGATTTTGCACCGTAAAAATTGAAGCAGGCTACATCACATGCTGCAAGTATTTTATACATGCCCGGCTTATCTTCATCCAGGCTACCTTCAGAAAAGGTAACTGTAACCGCCATGTTTTCATTTATCTGGTGTATATGTTCTTTTATATCTTGTAAAAAAACAAGTATTTGTTTATCAAGACCAGGTACTTCTCCAAAGGAATTTTCGGCTTCATTACTAATCGAAATAAGAAAGCCATCATATTCCACCAACAATGGAATCACCCAATCCATTAGGTTTTTGAATCTTTGGATAAATTCAGGGTCATCAAAATCTTTCCCTTTTAAATCATCAGGCACTACGGGCTCACCACTGTCATAAGCAGAAATCAACAGAAATATTTGTAGTCCTTCAGCTTTCATTTCCATCAACCTTTGCTCAAAATTGATTTTGTCATAGTTATTAGGCGATGGTTCCAATTCCGGCCAGTCAATTTGTAACCGGGATACCGACATGCCGGCATTAATTGCATCTTCCCATCTGGCTTCCATGGAATCTGTGGTCGCAAGAGGATGCGAAGGGTTAAATCCCCGGATTGTTCCGATTCTGTTTATGCCGTTTAAAAGGGGGATTTCTCCCGCAATACTATCAATCCGGGGTTTGGGAGGGGCTTCGTCTTTTGTGCATGCTGCTAAAAAAAAAGCTAATAACGTTAGGCTGAACTTTATTTTCTTCATTTCTATTTATATGCGTTTAAGTTTTTTTTGTCTGAAGCACCATTTTTTATGTTCGCTTAAGGACAAGTGATGTCTGCACCGGCAGAGTCCCAGCAATAAAATTCATCGGTTCCGAAAACCTTCGGATCTTTGATACGGCCGGCCCTGGTTAGGGTATCCCACTGTATTTCGGTAAGGTTGTCAGCCCCTTTGTTGAAAATGTCATAAAAAGCATTGTAGGGTGTATCGGTGGTTTTTCTGTATGCTATATAACCACCATTCTCAGAGCCGTCAGGAACAATATTCGTATAAGTAATGCCTGCGTTTTCATCATCGTTTCTGAACCATTCGATAGCAATATAGGGGATGTTTTCAGTGGGTGATTTGTACAGTGTCCATTCACCCTGTTCCTGGCTGTGGTAGGAGGTTCCTGTAAACCACAGGAAATCTGTATAAGAATCTTGTCCTTCTTTACTGATATACATGTTCCAGTCTGCCGTGTCTCCGTTGTTTATTCCGTACAACCGGGCTGTAAACGTGTTGATTCCTACTTCTACATCATACGACCATAACCATGATCCATCGGACTGAAGAGTTGGCGTATGATTAAAGGCTTCCCGGAAAGAAGCTACCGGAATGGCAAGATGTAGTGTTATTACGGTATTCCACAGGGCTACATTGACTACAGCGAGGTTGCGGTGCACATAGGTATCATTGTTTGACTGGCTTTTGGTCTCTTCATTAAACTCAGAGAAATTCATCACCATGGATGATACGGGGGGAAGTTCGGGTGGGGTGCTCTGTTCTTCCTTGTCACATCCTGTGAGCGGAAAAAGCATTATAGATACAAGGGCGAGAAGGATAACATTGATTTTTCTGTTCTTTTTCATACAATAGTTTTTTGGGGGGTGAATTGTGGCTAAATACTCTTTTTATTAAAATACAGAACGAAAATACGATTATTCAGAAAGTTTACTATCCGTATAACGCTTAAATGAGCACTATACGGATAGAAATAAGGGGAAATTGTTATTCATCAAAAGTGATGGATAAATTGAGAATCTCTGCAGGGTTAAAGGGAGCAAGGTTCTGGATATGTTCTGTGAGTGGCAAATAATCGTCTGAGGGAGCTGTGCCTGCCTGTACGAATCCGGAGGCATTAAAATAGCCGGGTGCCTGGGTGTTGTAAAGATACGTGTCGAGTAGTTCGTTGTCTATTCCGGGCCAGACACTCAAAACCTGATTGCGCAATACATTGTAAACAGAATAGGTTTCCAGCAGGACTTCGCGATCGGTCTCGTCCAGACCTACCGGGGGTAAACCCACTTCTGCCACGGCCATATCCTGGTTTTCCAGGGCAGCAGCAACAAAAGCCCAGTTAAAACCGGTTTCATTGTTATAAAATTGTGCATTGGGATGCTGGGAGTTGCCATAGAGGGTCACCTGGTCCCCATTTTTCCCCACAAACATTTTCATGTTATCCATTCCAAAAGGTTCTTGCAGCGGGCTGGGCAGGGGGAAACCCGAGATGCTGACAAACATGTGCGCTTCGTATCCCAGGTTGCCGGTTTCGCTGTAGTCTATGCGAAAGCTGGTTTCTGCGTAACTCTCTTCGGTGGTGCGGTCACAGTTATAGGGATTGATAAGGGCAATTCCCGAGAGGGGATTCCAGCTCCAGAAAACCTGCAGCCCGATGTTGCTCTGTCCGTTTTCTGTGCTGCCTTCTGCATCTGAGATCGTAAGACGGTATTGCCAGTTTTGATCCTCATATACGGCATTCTCTATAATTTCCAGATGTTTGGCCCGGCCATCTTCATCACTGATATAGGTGAGCTCAAGAGGTCTGTTGAGGTTGTGCACGGCAATGGACAACATGATGTTCTGCGCCAGCTCAGCTCCACTTTCAGCTGCAGCAATGAACGTGCGCAGATGCTGGTAAATGTGGTTGCCATTCATCGTGTCTGCCTGCATTGACTTTATCGATTCGCCGGAACTTATAGAGCCCGGTATTTCTACCATAAAGCGGTCAGGAATGATGGTGTCGGGTTCGTTGTCGGGTCCCAGGGTTTCTTTTTCGCAGGATGAAAAAACCATTAACATGGCGAGAAGCAGAAAGCCCGCAAACACTTTAAGAGGGTAGAGGGCAGGGTTCATGGTACGAAGGGTAAGTCTGATTTGACGGGTTTCCATCATTTTCTTTTTCATAAGAATCATTTTAATGGTTTATAATGGGTGTTTTCGCTTTTAATACACCACAATGATCATTTACCCTTATGTGGGAGAAAAATAA
>CAZBGI010000093.1:4853-12285 GCA_964491395.1 uncultured Bacteroidales bacterium
TTTTCGCTTTTAATACACCACAATGATCATTTACCCTTATGTGGGAGAAAAATAATTTTTAATTTTTGAGTCCACTCTGAAAAGTCATATTTACCGGACACCCCATGATATCTCAACAACTCATTCTACAAGAAGTGTGTCGCGAATTACAGCACACGTGCTGAAATAACCCCATCCCTCGTTCGAGATATTGCCGGGCAGATTGGCCCTGGCGGTTTCAAAAAGGCTTCCCTGCCATTGGGTTTCCGACAGCAGGGCTCTTAAATAAGCTCCGTATTCGTTATTGAGTGAATACTTGGAAAAATATACTATGCTCCCTTCCGGAAAATAGACGCTCTCTTCATTCTGGGGGAAGATGATGTAGCTCACATCGATGGTGCTGAGAGTATATAACCTGAGTTGTGCCCGGGCAATTGAATCAGGATGGTCGTAGCCCGGCAAGTGATTCCATTCAATCTCGGCTTCATACATGGCCTGTTCGAAAGGACTGTATTTACCGTTGTTCCATTTAATGCTGTACAGCCCCCTTTCAGCATGGAAAATAAATTCCGGTGATTCAAAAGGCAATACAGGCACCATATAGGTTTCCGCTTCAAATCGTTGGTCTTCCTTTTCTATGGTAAGATGATATGAGTTTTCCACTGTTGCTGCGAAAGGTACGTTGCTGAGATAGGTGCCGGGCAATTGGGGTGATTCTGAGAAATGAATGGTTTGGCTGCCACGGGTAATTTTTACATTGGCCAGGCTACAGGGCACAGGATTTTCGTTCAGATTTCCAAATGGATAAGTGAGTTGAAGTTGCTGAATTTTGAACTCGTTGGTTATTCTTGCATCTACAACGATGGTGCTGTCCGTGTTTGGTTCCAATTGCCAGTGTATACCTTTTTCGCAGGCTGAGAATACCCATAGCATAAGGAGTAGAAACGGAATTTCTTTCCCTCCCGGTATGCTGGTTTCAAAGGTGCTTATTTTACTTCTTCTGGTCATTTCAGGCTGAATTTATAGGTTATAGAAGGCATGATTCCGCCAAGGTATTTTTGCGTGCTTAAAATTTCATGGGTGCCGAAATAGTCGGCAGGTACTACAAAATTTCCGTTGCGGGTTTGTATCTTGTTGAAATTAATGGCCACCGGGTTTATCTGGTTATAAAGGTTATAAATGCTCAAGGTGAGATTGTGCTGGTAGCGGTGATGTGGTTTTCCGAATATCCAACTCAGCGACAAATCCATGCGATGATAGTCGGGCAGGCGGTCATTGTTTATTTTTCCGTAAATGGGAACTGTACTTCCATGGTAATGAAAGAAACCGGTAGGTGTGGTTATGACTGAACCGGTATGATAAATCCAGTTCACCGAAATGCCGAACCTGCCGGTGGCCTGCCAGCTCAGGGATAATGACACATCATGGGGTCGGTCCTGGAAAGCGGGGTAGGGCTGGTTTTCATTGATTTCTTCAAACTGGTTGAAAACCCTGGACCATGTGTAGCCGGCCCAACCGGTTATTTTCCCCAGGGATCGCTTTACCGACACCTCCAGCCCCCGGGCTTCTCCTTTCCCAAATATCAGCTCACCTTCCAGCAGCGGGTTCAGCAGCAGGCGGGCATGGTTGGCATATTCAATCTGGTGTTGCAGGTGCTTTTGATAAACCTCTGCCTCCAGTTCAATGTCCAGATCGGCAATTGTATGCCTGACCCCCAGGGTAATCTGCCGGGATCTCTGTGGATGTATGTTTCGGCTGCTGGGCATCCATATTTCAAAGGAGGAAAAGGGACTGACGGAATTGGTCAGCAGGTGCATGTGCTGGTGGTATAAACCCCAGCTCATTTGCAGGCTGGTTTGTTGATTGAAGAGATATCTTGCACTCAACCGCACATCGGGTGTAAAATAGGAGGCAATGGTTTGGCCCTCTTCATAAACCAGGGTGTCGGTAACCTGCCGGTTGTCATCAAATAGGAAAACCCTTGCCAGCCCCTGGTTTATCCAAACAGGAAGTTGCAGGCCGGCACGCCAGGCCCAACGTTCGCTGATGCGCTTTTCGCGGTTGATGTAAAGAGAGGTTTGGGAGGCTTTCCCTGTATAAATCCTGGGGATAAATTGATCGAATTGCCCGTTGTCGTTCCTGATGTTGCCCGGATTGAAACTATGCCGTGTGTGGGAAAAGCCAAACCGCCAGGTAAGATCAGGATGGGCATACCATGAGAGATCATATTTTAATCCTGCTTCTGCAATGCCCGATTGCCAGGGTAGATTTCCGGTATAAAGGGTATAATTGTATTCGCTGCTATAAAATGTTGCATTGCCAAACAGCCGGTCGCTATAAATGCGGTTCCAGCGAAAGGTAGTGGTGTAGTTGTGCCAGGCAACGCCAGATTTATTCTCATTCTCCCGGGAAGTGTAATTGTCATGCCCCCGGAAAAGTGCCAGGTAAATCCGGTTTTTGTCATTGATCTGCCAGTTAATTTTTGCATTGAAATCCTGTATGCTCAAATCACTCCTCGGAGCCTGTTGCCTGTAAAGCCATTCAAAATTAGACCTTCGCAATGAGGTAAAAAAAGATACTTTTTCCTTTACTACCGGGCCTTCCAGTGAAAACCGGTACATCAACGGATTGAGAACTCCCTCCAGGGCAAACTTTTTCATATTCCCCTCACGGGTTTGTACATCAATTACACTGGACAATCTTCCAGCCTTTTCAATGGGCATATCCGCCTTGTAAATATTGATTTCTTTGGCCACATCCGGAATGATAACAGAATAGAAACCAAAAAGATGAGCCGGATTGTACACCGGGGCTTCATCGATAAGGATAAGGTTTTGATCTTTGTTGCCTCCCCTGACAAAAAAGAACGATGAACCATCGCTGTGGGTCTGAATTCCCGGCATGGTCTGCAGGCTCTTGATAAGCCCGTTTTCCCCCGCAAATTCAGGCAGTAGTTCCAGTTTACGGGGGTTGACCTGTATGCGGCTGCTCTGACTTTTTTTGAGATGTTCGGGAAGGTCGGAAGCCAACACGGTCACCTCACGCAGCAACTGTTGATCCCTTTCCAGTTCGATGGGGACTTGTCTATTCTGGTTCAATTCAATTTTCAGGGTCAGAGGACGAAATCCAATAAACCGAAACAGAATTTCATACGTTCCCTCCGGCAGGCTCAGGGAAAAAAAACCATAAGAGTTGGTGGTAGTGCCCGTACTGTGTTCTGTTACGATGATCGTTGCCCCCGGCAGAGTCTCGGCCGTAGCCTTATCACGTATATGCCCGCTCAGGGTATAACGGGAAGGGAAACGATCGGCTTTGGGAGGTGCCTCGCGCAGGACAACCTGATCGCTTACCACTGAGTAACTCAGATCATACACTTGTGCAAGGAAATCGAGAAGAACATGCAACGGTGCATGGGCAAAAGTGCGGGTAATCTTTTTATCTGTGTCCATCAACCGGGAATTATAAGAGAAGTGAACTCCCGAAACGGAGGTGATTTCTGTCAGTACTTCCTCAAGAGTGGCATTATTAAATTCTACAGATATGTGGGTTTGTAAAAGAGCATCCTGGGCTGAAAGTATTTTCATTCCCAGGAGAAAGAAGAGTAAGAATAATTTTACCTGCATGAATTGGAAAAATTTAAGTTAGCATCCCTGGCCAGATACAAGAATTTCTTCCTGCGACCGGGTGTATCGCAGAGAAAAGGTTTCTGCGACTATCGCCAGCACTTCATCCAACGTTTTGTCATTGAAAACTGCTGTGAGCCTGCAATTCTCCAAAGAATTGTCAGAGAGACGGATATTTACACCATAAGTATCTCCGATTACTTCAAATACCTCTTTCAGACCGGAGTCTTCAAAAACAAGGATGCGGGTCTTCCATGACAGGAAATTGGGATTTTCCACCCGGGCCTCCGTCAGTTCGTTTTTTTCAGGATGGTAAATGCCTCTTTTGCCTTCTGTAAGCGGTAACTGAACGGATTCGGAAGCTATCATTGCTACTTTACCTGTCTGAACAATAACTTCGGTCTTATCGGCCTCGCCGTGTGTATTTACATAGAAGGACGTACCCAACACATGGATTTCAATCTGGCTGGTTTCTACCACAAAAGGTTTTTGTGCCTGGGGGGTTACTTCAAAAAAGGCTTCCCCCACCAGGTTTACTCTTCTTTCGTTACCCATAAAACGGGCCGGATAGGTTAGGGTAGAGTTGCGGTGCAGGTATATCCTTGAGGCATCCCTGAGTGTCCGTTCCAGGGGTTGGTCTGCAGCTACCCAAACTTTTTCGCGGGTACCTGAAAAGTGATACACTGAATACATCCCAACAATCAGAAGAAGTACCGCTGCCGCCATGCCCCATATCTTGCGGAGGGGAGGGGATGGTTTGGGTTGAAGAGGGCGAATGTGCACTTCTGGGGCGGACTGAAAAGTCTGGCTGGCAATTTTTTCCCATGCATGTGATTTGTGAAAGACTTTTCCGGAAGAAGAGGCGAGCATCCAGCTTTTTTTGATCCCTAGGAATAACCGGCGCTTTTCTTCATCATTTTTTACCCATATCTCCAGCTGCTCCTCCTCCCGGGGAGTGGCACTGCCTGCAAGATATTTTATTGCCAGGTCTTCAAACTGGGTATGATTGACGTTTGTATTCATTTGCTCAGTCATAGTACACCTAAAAAAGGCTTTACCCTTATGTTATTGCCACAAAAACAACATTAAAACCACAAACCACAAATCTTTAAATTCCTCCCTGAGTATTTTCAGGGCTTTCGACATCTGGGCTTCCACCGTTTTTGCCGAAATATTCAATTTATCAGCCACTTCCTTGTACTTCATCTCCTCAAAGCGGCATAGTATAAATACCTCCCGGCATTTTTCAGGTAGCTTGTCCAATGCCATGTTGAGACGGTTTTCCAACTCCGCCTCTGAAAACGTATCCTTATCTTCCACCGGGATTTCCAGTTCTAGTTCCACGTCCAGGTAATAGCTTCGGTATTTTTTGTGGTCCCGGATACGGTTCAGGCAGCGGTTTTTTACAGCTGTGAACAGATAACTATTGATAGACTTGTCAGGTTGGATTTCTTCCCGATGATTCCAGAGGTTGATAAAAACCTGCTGTACTATATCTTCCGCTGCGTCGGCATCTGTCAGGTAGCCAGTGGCAAACCGGCAAAGGCTGTTGTAATGGAGATCAAACAGTTTGCGGAGAGTTGCTTCGTCCAGGGGGTGATATTTGGAGGCTAAATTCACTGGCTTTGAAAAACAAGTACGAATGTAATAATTTTATGCTTTGAAACTTGCTTTTTTATTATTTGACAGATCACATGAATTCATGTAATATGACATCTTTGATATTTTTATCTCACACCGTTAGTAGGCCTTGCCGAAAACTACCGGTATATTAATGCAGCATTTTCAGGTTAATTGATTAAGGGTCTTGGTCCCTGATAATTAAAATGTTGACATGCTAAATAAACGGCCTGTTGATTGATTGTTTTTCAGCAGGGCTAAATAAATATATTTCCGTATTGTTTTTTGTGTATCTTTGCACCCTTGGTTAAT
This sequence comes from uncultured Bacteroidales bacterium, assembly GCA_964491395.1. GTDB lineage: Bacteria > Bacteroidota > Bacteroidia > Bacteroidales > UBA7960 > SKVR01. The sequence goes on from CAZBGI010000093.1 coordinate 10,388, forward strand.
CCATTCTTAGGTTGCTGCTATTCCCAAAAACTTCTGATGTATTCAGCCCTCCGGCAATTTTTTTGTCTGAATAATATAGGTAGGTTCGCAGTTGATTTGCTGAAGACACAACGATGAAGCGCGATAATCAAGAAAAAGACTCCTTTTCACACGACCGGTAATGGGGACCCTTTCCAAAATAAATACTACCGGTCCTAATCAAATGAGAATACTGTAATACCGGATTATTCCCGGCAAAACAGGCATGAGAAAAACCTTGCACAGGCAAGGATGTGCACTGTTTGAAAGGAAAATATTTGCATGCTTCGAACCTGATATTTTGTAAGTTGCACCCGCTCACTCTTCTCATTGCTTTATACTTAACAAAGATAATGACATTTGACGATTTAAAATTGACTGAGCCTATCCTTAGGGCTTTAAAAACAGAAGGATACACAACTCCCACCCCCGTGCAGGCAAGAGCCATTCCCATGGTGTTGAAAGGAAATGATGTTCTGGGGAGTGCACAAACCGGCACCGGAAAAACTGCTGCTTTTGCCATTCCGATTATTCAGCTTATGGACCTTGCAAAAAGCAACGGGCGCGGCAAACGCCCCATCCGGAGCCTGATTCTTACCCCTACCCGGGAACTTGCCATACAGATTGGCGAAAGTTTTGAAACCTATGGCAAGAACACTCCTTTAAAATATAAAGTAATATTTGGGGGCGTTAATCAGCATGGTCAGGTGGAAGCTTTACGGTCGGGTGTAGATGTGCTGGTAGCCACTCCCGGCAGACTCCTAGACCTGATGAATCAGGGACATGTAAAGCTTGATAATATTGAATATTTTGTTCTGGATGAAGCCGATCGTATGCTGGATATGGGCTTTGTACAGGATGTAAAACGGGTGATTGCCCGTTTACCGCGACAAAGACAATCGCTCTTCTTTTCCGCTACCATGCCTCCTGCCATTGTCAAACTTGCTGATACCATTCTTGTGAACCCCAAAATGATAGAGATTACGCCGGAATCATCCACAGTTGATGCAATAGACCAGGTGGTATATTTTGTGGATAAAAAGAACAAACGACATTTGTTGCACGACTTACTGAAAAACACCAATATTGAGAGAGCACTGGTGTTTACCCGCACCAAACATGGTGCTGACCGGGTAGCCCGGGATCTTTCCAAATCAGGCATCCGTTCACAGGCCATTCATGGCAACAAATCGCAAAACGCCCGTCAATCGGCTTTGGCTGATTTTAAAGCCCACAAAACCCGTATTTTGGTGGCCACCGATATTGCTGCCAGGGGTATCGATATTGATGACCTTACCCATGTAGTGAATTTCGACTTGCCCAATATTTCTGAATCCTACGTGCACCGTATTGGCCGAACCGGAAGGGCTGGAGCAAGCGGTAAAGCCATCGCTTTCTGTGATTTTGAAGAGAAAGAATACCTGAAAGATATTCAGAAACTCATCGGAAAGAAAGTTCCTGTGATGGATAATCCCGATTATCCCATGTTGATTCATGAAGTAGTAGAAAAGAAAGCTTCCGGAAATCAGCGTAACGGACGCAACGGCAACCCGCGAAACCATGGAAACGCATCAGCATCAAGAGGAAAGACCGCGGCCAACGGAACTTCCGGTAGCCCAAAGGGGGGCAATAAATCCCATCGCCGACGCCATATTGCTGCCTGAAAATAACAGGCTTTCCCATCAATGATTTTGGGCCGTTGAGCCTGTGCGGAATTACTCTGGTCGCTGAGCTTGTCGAAGCGCATTACAGCAATCGTTTCGACAGGCTCAACGACCATTTGGTTTTTCAATATTCTTTCTTATTCCTGCCTTTCCTTCAGCCTTTTAATCAGAAAAGGTTGCAATTCTTTGTGCTCCTCCGGTAGTGAAATCTCTTTG
>CAZBGI010000094.1:0-11905 GCA_964491395.1 uncultured Bacteroidales bacterium
TTTTATGTTGAATAATTACAAATTATCCGGAGTTTGGAAGCGGAATTGCAAATTCCGCTCAGCGGTTCCCGCTATCTTCAGCACTGTGATCTGACGACTTTTAGCTTGTCCGGCCACTATGGTAAACGTTCGCAGATTTATTTATTTTGACCCACCCTGTACCTTCGGACATCCCTCCCTACAAGCAGGGAGGGAACAGCATTGTACCGAGTTCAGAGCGATGAAAAGAACCTGTAATTTCTCTGTCTGGTGTTTTTTTTTTTTGATTAAATGTTTCGACTGCTATATTCGCACTGCCCGGACTCCCCTCCTCCTGTTTTGTGCGCGACGTCGACACCCTAAAAATCAAGTATTGAAAATCAATATTTTATGAATAAGAAACCATTATTTTGGGTGACCCGTTCTGTTTTATAGCATTGTAAGAAGGTAAAAGTGACAATCTCAAACCCACTAGGGAAAATATACTTAAAATAGCCATTGATGGAAACCACCCTTGCTGCAACGCATAAGTCTGTTGCCGTTGCGCTGTCACATCATCATCACAAAACAGGGAATATTTTCGCAGCGCCATTATGAATCGCTGATAGCTGGTGCTATCGACATTGGAGACCGCTGGCCCCGTTAAAGGAAGGTAAAACCCAAATGTGCGAATAGGCACATTATCAACCAACCCGTTATACAATGCGGGACCGGCCTTTGAGATTTTCCGGTAACAAGTCTTAGTGAAACGGAGCTTTTTGAAAAGTTTGCAGTTCGGCAAGCAACAAACAGTATTCATTGATAAAATCGTGGTTTGCCAGAACATTCAAACTTTTAGCGAAGTGAACTTAGACTTGTCGGAACAATATCAGAAGCCTTGCCTTTTTGCTACTTTTTTGGTAAGAAAAAAGTAGAAGAAAGAAATAATAAGAACAACCACTTCCAGTTTTGTGCGCAACGTCCATGCTCTAAAAATTCAAGTATTGAAAATCTGTTTTTAATGAGAAAGAAACCATTTTTTTGGGGTTGTATTTTACGGCATGGCAATACACATAAAAAGACAGATGGGTGACCCATTGCTCAAAACAGGAAAGAACCTGTAATTTCTCTGTCTGGTGTTTTTTTGATTAAATGCTCCGACTGCTATATTCGCACTGCCCGGACTCCCCTGCTTGCTTGTAGGGAGGGGTTGGGGGTGGGTCAGATTGTAAATAATCTGTGTTGTAAAGCGGAATTACAAATTCCGCTCAGGGATGGATAAAAAATCAGGGTTTATGCATAGGAAATCTTTCCTTCATAAACCCTGAAATATTTTACTGAGCAGAAACGCTGCGAATAGAGGCTATTGCTCCTTGCTTCCCATACTACTGATGGCACTTTGAAACTCTTCCCTGAGTTCAGCAAAGATTTCTTTTACCGAACTAATTCTGGTGGCCAGGTAAGCATTGCTCCCGGCAAAGGCATATCCGCTTTTCATATTTCCTTTATATGCATTGTACAACGCGGTGATGATGCAGTAAGGACTCTTGGATATGTCACACGTTTTAATGCAGTGGAATGGGCATTTGAGGGGTGTTTTCAAACCATCTCTTACTTTATCGATAAAACTGTTGTGCACGGCTCTACCGGGCATGCCCACCGGACTCTGGATGATTTCGATGTCTTTCTCGGTAGCATTGATGTAAGCTTGCTTGAAACCGGGAGATGCATCACATTCTTCGGATGTCACAAAGCGGGTACCCATTTGCACCCCTTTGGCACCCCTCTGCATGATGTTGTAGATGTCTTTGCCGGTGTAGATACCTCCGGCTGCAATAACCGGAATACCCTGGTTGTATTTGTCCTCGAAAGGTTTTACGGCATCGGCTACCTGTGGTACCAACTCTTCCAGGCTGTGTTGGCTGTCGTCAATCTGGTTGTTTTTAAATCCTAAATGTCCTCCTGCTTTGGGTCCTTCCACCACGATGGCGTCGGGCAGGTAATCAAACAAGGTTTTCCACTTATCGCACAATATTTTGGCGGCCCGGCCCGAAGAAACAATAGGCACAAGTTTGGTTACACTGTCAGGAGTAAGGTATTTGGGCAAATCCATGGGCAGTCCTGCCCCGGAAAAGATGATGTCTGCTTTTTCCGCTATGGAAGTTTTTACCAGATCGGCAAAATTGGTCATGGCCATCATCACGTTAACGCCGATGACTCCTTTTGTTTTTTCCTTGGCTTTTCTTATTTCGGTTCTCAGCCCTTCCATGTTGGCTTCAAGATAGTCCAGTGCTTTGTTGCGGTGCACGAGGCCTAAGCCTGCTGCAGAAATTACTCCTACGCCGCCCTGGTTGGCTACTGCTGAGGCAAGGCCCGACATGGATATGCCTACGCCCATGCCGCCCTGGATAATGGGAACGGGAATGTTGATTCCCCCGATGTTTAGTTCTGTTTTCAATGTTTTTGTGCTTTTAATTTTAAACGACTGTAAAAGTACTGCTTTTCTAAGTATAATAAGCTATGGGGTTATTAATTGTTTTTAATTGTGATATAGCGTTTGCCGGATAATACTCCAAAACCCTGGTTATTTTTACATCATGGGAATGATTTTTGACCATTTCCTTACAAAACACTGGTATTCTTGTCGCAAGGAATAAACGCATCAGGTACCAGATAAAGAAGCATGTTAGGCATAATGGATGGTTTTTTGCGTACTATACGTGCCGTTGGCCGGGGGGTATATTTTTTTCTGTAGAGTTTTATCCCCGGTTGTTGAAAATTTTCCATTTGTTTTGTCCATTGTTTCTTGTAAGCAGAAGAACTTTTGATTTGTTAAATAATCCCGAGGGAAAATTTCAAAACAACGAACCTATGAATAAAAATGCAGAACATCTTAATGCAATTGGCAGGCAATTGATGGATGATTTTTTAAAACGGACAGGTATTACAGGCGAGCATGGGGGCGGGCGAAGGTATCTCTGGACAGATGCATTTGCCGTGCAGTGCTGTTTTGCCCTTGCCCGATCAGCAAAAGACAGGAAATACCTGCAACATGGATTACATTTAATCGACAGGGTTCATAATACATTGGGAAAGTATCGGCCGGATGATTCCAGAACGGGATGGATAAGCGGCCTGTCCGGGGAAGAAGGAGAAAAACACCCAACCGCCGCAGGTCTCCGAATAGGAAAAAAGTTGCCGGAAAAAGCCGCAGGTAGCTATTCCAACCCCTACAAAGAAATGGAATGCGACGGGCAGTACTTTCATTATTTAACCCGTTGGTTCAACGCCCTGACCAGCGCTTATCAAGAAACCGGCGATGAAAAATATGCCCTTTGGGCTGTGGAATTGATCAAGGTTACCCGGAAATTTGTCAATAAGGATGGGGGAACAGTCCGGTTATTCTGGAAAATGAAAACAGACCTGTCGGAGCCTTCGGTAAATAGTATGGGAATGCATGATCCCCTGGAAGGATTGCTATCCATCCTGAGTAGTATAGCATTTGCCAAAAAGAAGGAAATAGCTCTTGAAGAAGCGGAGAGGGACTTGCAAAATATCTGCAAAGACATGTCCTGGTACACCTCCGATGCGCTTGGTATCGGAGGGCTGCTCCTGAATACAGTAAAAGCTGCCTTGATGGTTCGAAATGGTCAAAAGCTTCCGAAGAACATTGCGCCCGGCAAATTATTGGCCGACAGCATGGATAGCTTGCAGGCTTACCTTAGGAATTCCCCCGGGCCTTTGCAGCCTGCCGAATCCCGGTTGCCCTTTCGGGAGCTGGGTCTATCACTTGGAATTTATGCAATAATCGGTATGCAAAAGAAACTGGTTTTGCCCGATCTGGATGTCCGGCCTGTGGAAAACTTTTTTGACCTGGCCGAGGACCTTGAAAATTTCTGGTTGTTTCCCCAGCACCAGGAAGCACAAACCTGGAAAAATCACCACGATATCAACGCAGTGACTCTTGCTTCAAGTTTGCTGGCCCGGGAGCATCCCGATGTATTTTGTCCTGATTTCATAAAGTGAATGCTTAAATTTTTCGGGGTCCGCGTGGATGTCAATAGTTATTGCCGTGGCTCGGTGTATCAATTCATTCACCGGACACCAATCATAAAAAAATGCAATTGAATGCACAAACCCTTAATCCCGTGTTGCTATTATTATGAACCATTCAATCGTATTCTCCTTCACAAAAAAAATTTTAGCGATGTTTTTCCTAATGACTATACATGGTAATATGCATGCCAATGCTCCGGACTCTGATGAGACCCTGTTGTTTGACTTTGGTGCTTCAGCAAATATGAACGACTGGCAGATTGTCAATGATGGCGTTATGGGCGGACTCTCGAAAAGCAGGTTTGTTTTGAGTGATAAACAAACGGCTGTCTTTTCCGGAAGTGTAACACTTGAGAATAATGGAGGTTTTGCCTCAGTTCGGTCCAGGGCTATGCAATTTCAGCTCGACGGATACAAAGGTATTTTAATTCGGGTAAAAGGAGACGGCAAAAAATACCAGTTCAGATTGCGAACCAACGACCGGTTTGATGGGGTAGCCTACCGGTATCACTTTGAAACTGAAAACGATCAATGGCAAACCATCGCTATTCCTTTTGATGAATGCGTGCCTGTGTTCAGAGGACGAATCCTGCGGGATGTCGGACCGGTTTCACCCAAAGACATTCAGCAACTGGGAGTCATGATATCAGATGGTCAAACCGGCGAATTTCAACTGGAAATTCAATGGATAAAAGCGTACCGATAAGAGAAACGCAGTTGCTCTCCAATCTTTTGGGTTAAGCGATATTCAATTGTCGAGCCATCCCCACCTTTTCTAAGCTATGCCTGCAGGTGCAAAACAATTATCCCCCAGCACAAAAACCTGCAATACAAAATACCTTTTATGCTTGCGTAAATAGTATTGACAAGACCCGGTTCCTCTTTGCCGGATAATAAGCCTGTATTGTGTTAAAAAATGTTTATATTTGATGCAGGTTAAAGGGAAGGGTATGTGAAGGTTGGATGGGTTGGGGACCGCACCCTATGCCTGAAAACTGCCGATGGTGTTCATTCTGTGCCTTTCACAATCCGTTAGTTAAGACTGAGGGCAATGGACAGGATTTTAAACTTCAAAAATTAAAATGATGGCTTCTGACCAAAACTTTGTAAATTACATAACTGATCAAATTGAAGATGCAGGTGAAATTTCAGCAAAAAAAATGTTTGGTGAATATGGGCTTTTCTCGGACGGAAAAATATTCGGACTTATTTGTGACAACAAATTATTTATAAAGCCTACCAGGGGTGGTAGAGATTTTATTCAGAATGTGGTTGAAGCGCCACCTTATCCGGGAGCAAAATCGAGCTTTCTGATTGAAGACAAAATTGACAATAAAGAATGGTTAAGTGAATTGGTCAGAATCTCATTGAAAGAATTGCCAATGCCAAAACCAAAAAAGAAGAAACCAAAGAGATAAGTTTCCCTGAAAAATCCGGAATCAAACTTTTGCCATAGAGTGTTTTTGCCAATTTGAGATGGGTATAATGCAAGACAATTTTTTCCATAAAGTAAAAAAGGACCTAACAGAAAGTCACATTAACTGGAAAGTAAGTTTGTTATTGATTCCCATTGCATTCTCCACTTATATCTTCCATGAATTCGGACATTGGATGTTTGGAGAACTGCTGGGTAATGATATGGCAATGGGTTTAAATTATGCAACTCCCCGGAATGGTTATTTTATCAAAGAATCACATGCACTTTGGTCCGCAATAGGAGGGCCTCTTTTTACCATTATTCAAGCGCTGGTGTTTTTATTAATTACCTGGTTAACCCAATCAATCTTTGCCTATTCGGTTGTGTTTTTTGCCGTGTTTTCAAGATTTTACTCCATTGTTTTCGGTGGAATTGATTTGCAGGATGAAGCAAGTATCGCCTTTTTATTGGATACGAATAAGTATTTAATAGCAGCGGTTGTTTTATCCCTATTGTTTTTGATCTTGTGGCAATGCAATCGGATCATGAATCTAAATACGAAAGCTGTAGGATATTTTACCGTTTTGGGAACCCTTGCCATGCTAATTGTAATAGGAGCAAATGCATTCATCACTATTCAATAGAAAACGAAAAGGCAGGATGAAAAAACTCTGGCTCATACTGCGGTTTACATGCAATATTGCAGCGTGAGGAAGGTGAAAATTAACCACGATGCTTCATTGTCTCGCCCACACTCAAAACAGTGTGTGCAAGAATGATGCAAAAACTCTTTTAATTATGATTTTGTTCCATTATTCGTTAACTTTACTGTGTGAATAAAAAACGACAACTAATTTATTTCAGAGAGTATTTTTGGGACTTTTTCGATAAACAGTAAGAGAAAACGAAAGATAAAATTGATTACGTTCTCTTTCTGGTGACAGTCGCTGATAAGATTCCTGGAAAATTCTTTGAACAAATGACTGGATACGAAGGATTGTTTGCGATTCGGGTTGAATATGAAAGCAACATCTATCGGATATTTTGTTGCTTTGATAAAGGAAACCTGGTAGTACTATTTAATGGGCTTCAAAAGAAATCTCAGAAAACACCAAAACGGGAGATTGAAAAAGCTGTAAAAATTATGAAAGAGTATTTCGATTATAAACAGAAAGGAGAGAAAAAATGAAAGATATTATAACCTTTGATGAACACCTTGACAAAAGATACGGAGAGATTGGCTCCGAAAAGCGGACTGAATTCGAGATAAAAGCAAAAGCCTTTGCGATTGGGGAGATTTTAAGAGAAGCAAGAAAAGATGCCAAAATGACTCAGGAGGAGCTAGCTCATAAGACCGGAACACGTAAAAGCTTTATTTCCCGGATCGAAAACGGACATAGTGATATTCAATTATCAACTTTATACCGACTTGTTGAGATTGGATTTGGGAAAAAGGTTAATCTGACAATTGGTTGATTATGTTAAAAATGGAGGTTGGATGGTCCAACCCTTGCCTGCCAACGGAAAACACCACCCCGCAACCCACCACCAAACCCAATAAATACGCCCTAAAAAAGAATATTTATCATTTATCGTACAAAAATACCGGCCCGTGTTAAAAAATGTTTATATTTGATGCAGGTTAAAGGGAAGGGTATGTGTGAAGATGAGATGGGAGGGCAGACATCTGACATCAAACATTATGAAAACAGCCATTTATCTTTCAGGGATTACAGGTACACTTCTTCTGGTGTTCAGGATTGTCGGTATAATGCTGGAGTTTCCTTTGAACAATGTGGGGCCAATGCCTCGAGAGGAACAAGAAGACCATTTTTAAAAAAGTAACCTTATCATGAGAACAACTCAATTATGTATGTTGATTCCTGATATAACCATTCATCATCTGCTTATCTATGCAGGAGGCTTGCCCGATGATTATGAATTGCTTGCAAACAGCAACCGGGACAATTCAACCATTGCCACAAATACTGACGTAATGTCAGCTTTACAGGAGCAAAAACCTACATTACAATTTTCGTCCGGCTAAAGAAGTGAATATAGTAATCTGGCTTATATAATATTAGCGGAAATTGTAAAACAAGTGTCAGGTATTGATTTCAAAGCGTATTTGCAACATCAAGTTTTTAAGCCGGCAGCCATGGCAAGGACACATATCTATAATGCCGATGAAAATAAGCAGGTTGAAAATGTTGGAGGTATCTCAAGCAATATTTTAACAAAACAGACTTAGAATGAAAAAATTCATCTTTTATATTTTGGCCATAACGGTTGTATTGGTAGCCATACAATCGTGCAAGACCTATTATTTTCGTTCCAACTACAGAGATGCGAACAGTTTAATTCACGAAACAAAAAACTTACATACAAAGCCATTTTTAAAAGCCCATCTGAAAAACGGCGATGTTATAATATTGGAAGACAGCTGGGAAGTTGACACTACCCTGAATATAGTCAGCGGTAAGGGTACCCAATATGACTTTAACCGGAAACAGATGTTACAGGATTCCATCAGTATTTACATTGACAGCGTTGCATTATTTGAAACCAATGCAAAAATCCTGAATCCGGAATCGGGCAGAATTACTGCATTGAGCATAATGACCGGCCTGGATGTTGCCATGGGAATCTTTTGCTTAACAAATCCTAAAGCTTGTTTCGGCTCTTGCCCTACATTCTACATCAATGAAAACGACAATTTTCATTATGCCGATGCAGAAGGTTTTTCCAATGCTATTTTACCCTCCATGGAGTATTATGACATTGATGCCATAAACCCCAAAACAATTACCGGTAACGATTTTTCCATCACAATGAAAAATGAAGCCCTGGAAACCCATTGTGTCAGGGATGTCAAAATTCTTGCTTATCCGCTTGAAACGGGAGAAAGGGTATTTCAATCACCAGGCAATGACTTTTACCTTTGCAAAAATAATTATTCACTTACCAGTTCTCAAGCAGATGAAGGAGATATTACAGCACTTTTAAAGAATCAAGACCAACAGGAAAGATTTTCATTAGCAGATGGAAATAATCTGAATAGCAGGGAGGATATTTATTTAACATTCGACAATGTCAAAAATATAGATAATATTGGATTTGTCCTGAATTTCCGTCAAACACTGATGACTACCTATTTATTTTACAGCGCAATGGGGTATATGGGTGATGAAGTCAGTGATGTTTTTGTAATGTTGGAAACGGATGAGGATATGAGAGATAAATTTGATGCAACCACAAAGCTATTGGGAGGAATCGATGTCTATACCTGGAATGAACATAACAGCAGCTGGGAGTATCAGGATAGTTTTTACGAAACAGGTCCCATTGCAATAAACAAACAATTCATTCCCCTGCAAAACCTGCAAACCGATTCCGAAGTTAAGATCAAGCTTGTTTTGAACAGAGGTTTGTGGCGAATAGATTACGTTGCGCTGACAAACATGGAAAGCAAAGTTGATCCCATTGAACTTTCCCCATCTTCTGTTCTTAATAACGGCAAACCAGACAGCAGGGCTTTAAATGAAATTACATCACCCGATAAATATCTGATTTCAATGCCTGGCAGTGCGTACAAATTTAATTTCATAATGCCGGAAGCCAACAGGGAATACGAATTATTTCTTTATTCAAAAGGATATTATCTTGAGTGGATGCGGGATAATTGGCTGAAAGAGAAGGATTTGTTAAAACTCAAACAAATGGTGTTTAACCCTGAAAGATACCTCAGGGGAGAAGCCAAAGAATTTAAACTTTACGAATCTACCATGGAGCAACAATTCTGGAACTCAAAAATTGATGCTGAAATACTCTCAAACTATGAACCGAGCCATGACAATAACTATTGAAACACACGCGGATGATTATATTATCGTAATAACTCCAAAACACTAGTGTCGGTTATTGTTGGCGAGCTCCATCTAACCACTTTAATAAAATTATATACAGATGAAAACTAATATCGCACTTATTGGACTGTTGATAATTTTTTTCAGCAGTTGCAAATCGCCAGCATATTTACCCACATCAGACAAGATTGATGTTAATGAGTATGGGTCTTATATCAAAATAGTTCACAAGACAGCATCAAATATTAATGGTGAGCTAATTGCCATTGACCACAATGAAATTATTGTACTGACTGAAGAGACCAAAGAGTGCATAACAGTCCCTGTCAGTGAAGTAGAAAGATTTAAATTACAATATGCTGCACCCAGAAAGTACGGTTGGACCATTCCTGTTTTTCTTGTTTATCCCTTCATTCATGGTGTTTTCTCAGTCATTTCAATGCCCATTCACCTGATTGTTACCCATGCGGTTACAGTTACCGGAGAGAATGATTTTACCTACAGCGACAAGAATATGACTTATGACGATTTAAGAATGTTTGCACGGTTTCCGCAAGGCATTCCCCCACACATTGACCTGGCAGATATAAAGTAAGAACTACCGCTGGAAATAAGTTACCGCAAGTTGGAAGGCAAAATGAGGCTAAAGCCCCCCTGATTTGTGCAACATCTCTTCTTCCCGTTTATCGAAACGGCAATGGATACCGGGAAAACTCCTGACCATTGCCGTTAGTTTAAACTTCTGGTTTTAATTCCGGAAAGAACAGTGTGTTTCAGTTTCATTGCTTCTTCACTCAATAACTCACCATAACCGACATGAAATGATCAGAAAAATAGTAGCTTTGTAACAGCGCAAAAAAAAAAAGAAGAATGACTGAAGAGTTAGCTGAATATCTCATAGGACTTGACAAGTATGTAGTTCAGGATGGTGAAATCAAAAAGACCTTATTGATGGATATTCAGTATCCTCTGAGTTTTCGGTTGGCTCTTTCTGCACCTGACGATTTAGACCAGAATTTGTTGATTGACGTTAAGGAAAGTGAAAAGAAGTCTTTAAAAATTAATCTTCACCATCAGGATAACAGCACTCAAAACGGATTGTTACGTATTGATTTTAATGGACGACATTTTAATCCCGTCAATATTTCCCCGACCTTGCCTGAAATATTCAGACCCTTTGCAGGGCAGTGGCTGGATGATTACGCAGGTCATATCCATTATGTGGTAGATGGGTACAAACCTTTAGTTTGGGCGATACCTCTTGAATTGGATGACTTTCCGGTGAAGCAATTAAGTGGAAGAGAAGATTACAACCGAACGCTAAACGCATTCTTTCAGAAAATCAACCTTAAAACTGACATTACCTTCAACCATCAAACCAGATTGTTATGAATTGGATAAATACATTAATGGAAGATTACTACGCTTTTCTAAAGGAAAAAACTTTAGTAACTGCCAGCAATTCTTCTGATTGGGTTGAAATAAGCACTCCCTTTGTTGGATTATTCAACGATACGGTGGACATATACGCCAAAAAAGAAGGCAATAAAATTATTCTTTCTGATGATGGCAATACGCTCAGGGATTTGGAATTGAGTGGACTTGAAATTACGCGTTCACCCAAAAGAAAAGAAATACTCGACCGTATTCTTATCAATTATGGTGTGCGAATGAACAGTGAAGAGCTGGTCACGGAATCAACCGAGAGAGATTTTCCACAAAAAAAGCTGAACCTGATTTCTGCCATCTCAGAAACGGCCGATATGTATTATTTAGCAAGGCATACCGTAGCTTCTGTTTTCAGAGAAGATGTTAAAGCCTATTTAGATGAGCAGGAACTGATTTATACTCCTTACTTTATTTCTAAGGGTAGCACAGGACTGGAATTTACTTTTGATTTCCAGATTGCTTACAGAAATACAGAAATTGTGATAAAATCCTTCAATTCAGTAAATAAAATGAATCTTCCTCACTTTTTATTCACCTGGGATGACATTAAGAAAGTGCGCGAGCAACAAACCCAGAAAGATATTATAGGATTAGCTGTTATTAATGACATTGACAGAGAAGTTAGTGATGAATATCTCTCTGCTCTTGACAGCAAAGGGGCGCAATTCATTCTTTGGAGTCAAAGACACACACCAGATAATATTAGAAAACTTAAATTTGTTGCATAATCGCTTACCTTTAGTAGAAACATTCTCTTTTCTTAAGAGTTTGGCTAACGGCAATAGATACCGGGAATCCTATCCCTTGCCGTTAGTTTTAACAGCTGGTTTTTAATGCAGGAATGATCAGTGGGCTTCAGTTTCACTGTTTATCATGGCAAGATTGCAGAAATAGGAAAACATTTTATCTGTTTATATTGTACTGCTGTTAATGTCAGAACGCAGATGACGCGGATTTAACGGATAATCGCAGATAGAAAAAATCCGTGTGAATCCTTTCGATTTGTGTTATCCGTGTTCGTATATCTTCATTTGGTTCTCCCAATAGTCATCCCCATGTGTCAATAGTGTTATCATGGTTCGGTTCTTTTTATCAGGTAAAAAGCCGGCATCGTGTTAAAAAATGTTTATATTTGATGCAGGTTAAAGGGAAGGGTATG
>CAZBGI010000095.1:0-2819 GCA_964491395.1 uncultured Bacteroidales bacterium
GGCAGCTGTACGGATACCGTTACATTTCTTCCCGGTTCGGGTACTCCGATAAGCCGGTAATAACTGGTATGTTCCAGGTAATGGGTATTGAAGAAGTTGTTCAGCATAATATTCCAGTTGAGTGCATGGCGGTTCAGGGTCAGCTTCCCTTTAACACCCAGATGATAGGTCTGATAGCCCGAAGTTTTTTGCTCTGGAGGAACGATCCGGTTTTGTGCTGCGGTGAAGCGGGCATCTGCCATGACAGTCAGAAACTGCAGATCTCCTCCCGCAATTTTCTTCCAGGGGCTCCAGGAAACACCTGCCAGAACAGATCCCGGAGGGGAAAACGGCAAGGTAAACCCTTTCTTATTTCCCGACAACTGCTCACTGTAGGTATACTCTGTCAACAATTCAGCAAACAGGTTGTCCGTCAATTGTCCATGCATGGCCACTTCCCCACCCCATCGTAAAACTTCCGATGACGTATAGTTAAAAACCTGGTTTCCTGCCCCATGGTCAAAATCAAAAAAATGAGTAGGATTCAGATAAATGTAATTGGGAAACCAGGAAACGAAAGGGCTGAAATGAACACTCCACCAGGAAGCTTCATATTCAACACCCAGATCCAGTTGCCAGGCAGTTTCCGGATTTAATGATGCATCACCTACCTCGTAGCTGAAATGATGGTAATTAACTCCGTTGGCCGCCAGTTCTTTGGCCAGGGGCACGCGAAAGCTTCTGCCCAGGTTGGCCCTGATAATGGTTGAGCCATGGTGATAATTTACACCCAGCATACCGCTTACACTGCTAAACTTCCGGTTCAGCGCAGCAGCACGCAGTAAAAATTCATTCCGGGTAGGATGCCAGTCGCGGTAAGACTCAGTGCGCAGATAAGCAAAGTCATACCTCACTCCGGTGTTTATGCGAAATGAAGGATAGGCCTGCCATTCGTGCAAGAGATATCCCCCCGAGAGCCATTGATGAAATGCGGGGAACAGAAAACTTATCCCTCCAATACTATTGTCCTGGTATTCTACGGTCGTCCCGGCAGTAAGCTGTTGCAGATCAGAAAGTTGACTTTTTATGCGCACATTGGCAGAAAGGGTATATTTATCAAAGCTTTTTTCCAGATCGGAGGGAATATCCAGGGAATCCGGAAAAACAGCAGGCCTGTGCCCGTGATTAACATACTGAGAAAACTCATCACGGTGGTTGTGCTGATAGCCTGTTTCACTGATAAGCACGGTATTTCCCCAATTGACTATGGTACGGTTGATAAGTTTTAGATGCCTTGCCTTTTGTCTTGGATATAAGATATCGCGGTCAGACCGGTCATACAGATCATTATCCACCCGTCGCGGTTCCAGTCCGTGGGCATTGGCAAAAAAGCCTGCTTTTTGCTGTACATGACTGAAGAAAAACCGGCTGGTAACCCTATTACTGATATATCCCAGTGAAACATGGAAATTCAGTTCGTTACCGGCTGTATTGCGCAAGCGGTTTTTGTGTAAAGGAACCCTGTACGAATACACATTCACACTATCTATGGGCACAAGGGCATCGGCATAGTCAAGCCAGGTAATACGCGACGTAAAAAACCATTGTTGTTTTCTTCCTTCCAGTGCTGCAGTGGTTCCCATCAGCCGATTGCTGGTTCTTCCCAAAAGATTTACATCTCCTGTAAGGGTTTCGGGAGACGGGGTATTGCGGTGGCTCAACCTTACTATTCCTCCAAGGGCATCGGAGCCATAAGCCAGGGATGCCGGACCTTTCACCAGCTCAATATGATCGTGGGCAAACTGATCTACCTCCAGGGCATGATCGGCTCCCCACTGTTGACTCTCATGCTTGATGCCATGCTCCGTCACTATGATGCGGTTAAATCCCATCCCTCGAATCAAGGGTTTGGATTGCCCGGAGCCCACATTCACAGCCTGAATACCCGGCAATCGCCTGAGGGTTTGCATCAGGCTTCCGCTGTTGTGCAGTTGTATATAATCGGCTCCCACAACATCTACAGGTACCGTTTCTTCTCTTTTTCGCCGCTGCTGAAAACGATCTTCTACGGTTACTTCCTGCAACATCCGTAAATCAGGAAGTAGAACTATATGATGGCAGGAAGTGTCGGTGGCAGCTACTGTGCAGGTAACTGTTTTGTATCCAAGAAAAGAAACCTTCAGATGAAAGTTTTCAACATGTAGATTGGAAAAATGAAAATGCCCCTGCTGATCGGTGACAGTTGATTGTAACACATCTTCCAGTCTGAGCTGCACAGTAGCGCCGGCCAGAGGCTCATTACTGAGATCTGTTACCTTTCCTGAAAACGATGATGCATACACAGGAAACAAAACACCCAGGCATAGTACTGCCATGGAATAAAAATAACGAAACATCTTAAACAAATAATAATGAAGGCCCAGGAATAGAAAACACGGGTAATTCATCCCCGGCCCAAAAACCAAAGTAACTGAGGAAGAAAAGAGTCAGGGAAATATTACCCTAAAGGCGGAGCACGAAGAGAAAAAATAAACCCTTGAAAAAAGACAAAGGGGTTGGGGTAATTATGTGTGAGGTACCAGAGATGATGCTCATCCATCACAAGAGCAACCAACGAAGCAATCACCTGTAATTTGGCATAATGGAAATTGCAAATGGAACATTCATCTTCCTGTGATTGGTAATGCGGATGGTTATCATCAGCGGAACTTACCGGAATGGGTTCCTGTGAAGAAGAACATGAGCCACAACAATGCGCTTGATGGTCGTGCTCAAAAACATGCACCGATTGGATTATTATCGGATACAGAAACAAAGCAGCCAGGAGCAGCGGAAGAATA
>CAZBGI010000095.1:2919-4199 GCA_964491395.1 uncultured Bacteroidales bacterium
TGCTTTCATTGGCCAGGAAAGCCAGGATGCTTTCAGGAGCTACTTTCCCGAAAAGGCTTGCAAAAATTCTTTCACCCGTGAGCTTTTGGGTCAAAAGCACATCCAGCAACGTCATGTCGTACCAGTGAAACATTTTTTCGTGAAGAGTGGACCCAACGGCCGGAGATTGATTTTCCTTTAGCCGGTTTACCACTTTTGACACATGCTTTTGCACAAACTGAAAGGTATAACCGGTGCTTGGCTTGGTAAATCCCCCGGCAGTGCCCAGATTGATGATCCGCTTCTCTTCTCCCAGGTATCTTTTAAACCGGGCCTTCGTCATGGGTATCACACCGAATTCCTTGTGGGTAATTTCATAGTCTCTGATTTGTAATCTTTCACCTATGTATTTTTCCAGTTCGCTGATGTAGGCTTCCTCTTTGAGTGTTTCCGGGCTGAACAGGGTATATTCCACCAAAGCCTCCGTTGTGCTGGTGGGCAACACGTACATAAACGTGGTACCATGCTGCTGGTTCAGCCTGAAATCCATTAATGTACCCACACGGCTATCGAAAACCGGGGTTGACGTTTTGATAAACCAGCCCATAAAATGTTGCAGAAGCGTATTTTTTTTATTCATTTCGGGATGAAACAATCCCGTTGAATTGAACACATACTCTGCGGTGTACTCTCCGGCATCTGTTGTTACTATGGCTTTTGTTCCTTTCACTTCTATCCCGGCAATATTCTCATTACGGAAAACCACGTTGCTGTATTTTTTGGCTTCCGCCAGTACAAGTTCATAAAAATCACCCGACTGAATCATTTTATACCTGTATTTCTCCATCTCAAATTTCCGGGAAACGTCATGGGAGAAAAACTGAAGGGTTTTCCACTGATGGGATACAAGCGCTTCGAAAGGTCCGGGTTCTTTCTCCCAGAAGCACCAGGTCCGATCGTTGCTGGTCTTATTTACAGGATCAATTATCACCATATTTTTCTTGCTTAACGTCTCATCCCGGAGTAAATGATACAACAAGCTTAACCCCGCCAGTCCTGAACCTGCTATAATGTAATCGAAGTGTTCTTTCATGAGATGTTTTGTTTTTTCTAAAAGCAATATACAAAAATTAATGGTCCCTTAAATAGTGCAATGTTAGGTGTTACCAACGCTACTGCCTGGGAATAAATAACCGTCTATTACATAGAAATGTTTATGAAACCTGATTTCTATTTTTTATTCCCTATTGTCCGGTAAATAATTGATACTACCACAAAATTAATATTATCGCTGCGCTGCA
>CAZBGI010000095.1:4299-11641 GCA_964491395.1 uncultured Bacteroidales bacterium
TCGAAGCTCCAGCGGGGCGATAATATTAGAATTATTCGGCAGAGCAATAGTTTTTAACATTCAAGGAACTTTTTAACCGGGCACCCATGTTTTTTATTTTATCAAGCATAAATGATTTTTACAATTGTATTACCTTTGCCACCAGATTTGGTTCATTATCGATTAAAAGGGAATCCGGTGTAAATCCGGAACTATCCCCGTAGCTGTAATCCTTATCCCGTAACATTCGGGAATGTGTTACCGGCATTGATCCACTGTTTCGCTTCGGCGGGATGGGAAGGAGCCGGCCAACCAGGAGAGTCAGAAGACCTGCCAGGTCAGTTAGTCATCACGTAGCTTTCGGGCGAAAAGCGACAGATTGAAATACCTGCATCCGTTATGTTCAGGTTTCCTTTCTGATTTTCCATCCCGCGGGTTACCATTTATTAATTTTCTAAACTCAAAAAAATGAATGGTTTAATTCGTTACCCTTTCCACAACAACGCAGTGAGAAAATCTCACCGCACGAAAATGGCTCTCCAAGATACTTTCCTGTCAAGGGAAAGAATTGCTCCTTTTATCTTGATGATGATGCTTACCCTTGCCGGAACCTTTACTTCCCAGGCACAACCTTACCTGCAGCCGGCTGAAGGCTACCTGGTGGAGGAAATCCTGCCCGAATTCGATACTTTTTCCTCCTTTGATGTATACGGGCAAACCCTGTATGCCAATTCGGGCAACGAAATCAAAGGCTTTGATCTGGCAAACGGACAGGAGGTTTTTTCCACTACCAAACCTTCAGACTATAATGCATGGCCCTCATTTGTGACTGTTTCACCCGATGGCAATCAACTATGGGCCGGTTTTACCATTTCAGGCAATACCGACGACCGGATTTTCCACATCGATATTGCATCAGGTGAATGGAACCATGTAGCAACATTGCCGGGAAATGTATCCCTGACTTTTTATGGAGAAAACATCCTGGTATCAGGTGCACCATGGGGAGATCCCAATGCCATTTATCTGCTGGATACCGTGGCAGACAATCACCGCAAAATCATTGAAACAGGGGGAAGTCCTGCGGGATTTGACCTTGATTCCCAGGGAAATCTTTATTTTGCCACTTACCATTTTTCTGAAGACAATGAACTGATGCGATTTGCTGCAGAAGACCTCTCAGAAGTAATCAGCAACCCGCAAGCCCCTTTCCTCAATCCCGGACAGGCCACAACCTTAAGCAGCCTGCCCGCAGGAGCCTATGATTTGGTTATTGATGATGCCGGCAATGTGCTTTTTACTATCAATGGATTCCCTGACAAGCATTTAGCTATGTGGAACGGTACAGAAGGAGAGCAACCCCAATTTGAAATCCTTGGAACCACTTCTGATGATTCAGACTGGCTGACTTACATTCATGCCCGGGGCGACATTACACAGCAAGGTGAAGAAAATGAAGTTTTTTTACTCGGATTCGCAAGACCCTTGGTGAAAATTTCCAAAACACCACCATCTATTTCTGCCAACATGATGGAAAACATTATGGGTACTGTAGACGATGTACCCGTAACCATCGATCTGAACAATTATTTTGAAACCCTGACAGATGGAATCCCCATTTTTGAGGTTACTGTTAACTCATTTCCAGAGGTTGCCACGGCAGAAATTGAGGATAATCTGCTAACCATTTCATTCATAAGTCATGGACAAACCAACATAGAAATTACGGGGACCCTTGATGAGAGCGAAGCCCGTGTTGCTTTCGTAACAGGTGTAATACCCGAAATCGAAGGTGATTATAACCTGGCAGACTTCAGCGATTTAACCCTGGAACCGGAAAGTTTCTGGAATGGAGCAGATGAAAGCGGCGGGTTCAATTCCGGACTGGCTTTTTTCCCCAACTCCCATAATACCGAATGGGGAACCTGGTCGGGATGGGCCTATTCCAATATTTCAGACAATACAACTCCCGGATTGTCCAACCAATACAGCGCCATTACCGGCACAGCATTAGAGACCGATGATACCGACTCCGGAATTTACGCTCTGAATTATGTTTCCGGTGCCGGTTCGGTGCTTACCTTCAACGATACCATTGCGCGTGAAGTGAAAGGAATATTTCTGACCAACACCACCTATGCTGCGCTGGCGATGATGTATGGTGATGAATTTTCCAAAAAATTCGGAGGGGAAACCGGCGATGACCCTGACTGGTTTAAGCTCACCATCACCGGAATAGAAGATGGCAATGAAACCCAGTCACTGGATTACTATCTGGCAGATTATCGGTTTGAAGACAACACCCAGGACTACATTATCCAGACCTGGCAATGGGTAGAACTAAGCAGCCTGGGGCAGGTGGACAGCCTTGTGTTTTCGCTCAGTTCCAGCGATGTAGGCGAATGGGGCATGAACACACCGGCCTATTTTGCTGCTGACAATATTGTTATTGTTCCCGATACAGACCCTGTTACGGTCAATCCTGCAGAAAACCCGAAGAATGTGAAGGTTTTCCCCAATCCCTCAAATGGCCGTTTTGCTGTTGACTACAAGGGTACAGGCGAAGCCCGGTTAACCATTGTAAACCTTGGCGGGCAAACGGTGTTTAACAGCTATGTAAATCCGGGTGTGCAGCCTGTTGATATATCATCCTTACCGGCTGGAACCTATTTTGTAAAACTACACAATGAAGTGGAAAACCAGACCATACGAATACTAAAGCAATAATACATGAAAATATGGAAGGTGTATTTGAAACTACTTACACAATATCCCTGAAACCACAACTCACCGTGTCATAATAAAAAATACTCAGGGCACATTATTGAAAACAGTTTCAAATCACCTTTCTTTCAAATTCAGAAAAGCCATGAAAAAAGAATCTATTATTGCTCTATCCCTGATTCTGACAACCCTCACCAGCCTGGCACAATTTCAGTACATTGATGAGGTGCTGGAGTACACACCTGCTCCCGGGCAGCACATCAATACAGTTCCCTGGGGCATGCCTGAATCCGCTGAATCTATCGTGGGCACCCTAAACGGTTCACTCACCCTGGGTGCCTGGGGAGGAAATGTGGTGTTTCGTTTTGAAGATCCCGTGCCAAACCACGCCGACAATCCCTTTGGTATCGATTTCATTATTTTCGGCAACCCCACTGCAACATGGGCAGAACCCGCTTCGGTATGGGTAATGCAAGATAAAAACCAGAATGGGTTACCCGATGATGTATGGTACCAACTTGCAGGAAGCGATTACTTTTTCTCCTCCACCCAACACAACTATGAAGTCACTTATTTCAACCCACAAACCGATATTGCTGCGAATGTACCCTGGGAAGATAACCTGGACAATTCCGGCGTTATCAATGCCAACAGCTTTCACACCCACAACTATTACCCCCGTCACGATTTTTTTCCACACATACCTCACGAGCAGTATACCCTGGCAGGCAGCCGGATAATGGGAGCCACAGACAAAACCAATACGGCATTCATAAAATCATTTCCCAGGGCTTTTGGTTACGCTGACAACACGCCCCGGAAAACTATGCCCTTCAATGTTCCCGACAACCCCTATACGCAGGAAATAGAAAATGCCGGGGGTGATGGTTTTGATATCAGCTGGGCTGTGGATGAAGAGGGCAATTATGTAGAACTGGATGAAGTTCATTTCATCAAGGTGCAAACGGCTATGCTCGACGATGGTGGCTGGCTGGGAGAAGTCTCTGCAGAAATAACCGGTGCCGTTGTGGTGGAACCCAACAGCAGTATTACCGGCATCCTTGACAAGGTAGTAGTGAAAGACCTTCCCCTGATTATTGACCAGTCACCCTATCCTCTGGAAGCTTTCGCGTTTCATAAAGGAAGATGGCAAAGCGACCGGACTATTCTCTGGTCTTCCGATCTGGAAGGGGCTTATGTTGATGATGATTCTCTTCACTTCAATGTATCCGGAGAATTGACCCTCACCGCCTACCTGGAAGACAGTCCGGATATTCTCACTACAGCAACCACTACATTGGAATACCATCCCACTCATGTGAGGCATATTGAGAAAGAAAGCTTCAAAGTTTTCCCCATCCCTGCTACGGGGTTTATTCACATTGAAACAACCCGGCAAACCCATATAAGGCTTTGTGATTTGCAGGGAAAAACCCTCAAGGAATTTAACCATCCGGGGGGATTGCAAACCCTGAGCCTTGAGAATCTGAAACCCGGAATGTACCTTTTAATACACACCAATGCACAAGGAACATCCCATAAAAAAATCATCGTTCGGTAACATAACGACACAAAACTTCATCATCGATGCAATCCAGTTCAATTCAAAATACAATCCGCAAACTGTCAAAACTTCTTTTCAAAGGGGTTCTGGCTATGATTGTCTGGGAAGGGAATGTTGCTGAGTTGCCGGCGCAGGAACAGAAAGATACCATTGAGCTTCATGAAGTACAGGTGAATGCTGCAAGGATTTTTCAGAAAGAGACTGCCGGCATGAAAACCACACAGGTAGACTCGCTGGTTATTGATCAGAAATTTAACCTTACGCTCTCCGAATTGCTGTCGGAGAATACACCGGTTTACATCAAAAGCCATGGCAGGGGCGCACTGGCAACGGCCTCCTTCAGGGGAACTGCACCTTCCCATACACAGGTCAACTGGAATGGGATCAACATCAATTCACCCATGCTGGGGATGGTAGACTTTTCCCTCATACCCGTTTACATCATCGATGATCTGAATCTGACCCATGGTGCAGCCTCGGTAAGCGATCAGAGTGGTGGACTGGGAGGAAGCATCAACATTATCAACCGCGCCGACTGGAGCAACACCCGGCGGGTATCTTACACCCAGGGATTAGGCAGTTTTTCCACCTTTGACCAATACCTCCAAACAGAGCTGGGCAATCAAAAAATGCAGTGGCGCTCAAGAATTTATTACAATCGGTCGGAAAATGATTATACCTTCATCAACCGTACCCAGATAGATTTTGAAAACGGACTGATGACCCAACCCACTGACACCAACAAGCATGCTTCCTATCAGCGATGGGGCACTTTGCAGGAGTTTTACTGGCAACCCTCCCATCAGCAGATAGTATCCGTGCAATGGTGGGGACAAGGGGCCGATCGGGGTATCCCCAGGGTTATCAGTTCTGAGGCCCCCGAAAATGCCAATATGGGCCAGCAGAAAGACCATGACCACAAGGTAGTTGCCCGATGGCAGTGGTACAGAGAACAAAGCAGCATGGCCTTGCGCTCAGGATATTCCCGCAAACAGATGGACTATACGCTTACCAACCCCGTAAGTGGATCAGATCCTGAAGCAGCTATTTATTCGGAAAGTACCCTGCAAAGTTTTCTGCAACATGCATCCTGGAACACCCAGCTTACTTCCCACACCTCACTGGAGGCCAGCCTGGATTTCAACCATCACCAGGTACAAACCCGTGATTCAGTTGCACAAACAGGGTACGACAACAACCGCAACGACCTCTCCCTGTTTCTGGGTGTTAGAAATCAGCTGCATGAGCGAGTAAACATCAACATGATGCTGCGCAGTGAACGTCAAAACGGCAGTTTTTCTCCCCTGATTCCCTTCGCAGGCCTGGATGTTTTACTTACCAAAAACAACCCTTTGATATTCAAGGCCAGTGTTGCCCGTAATTTCCGGCAACCTTCAATCAACGACTTATACTGGCAACCCGGAGGCAATCCAGAACTGAAACCCGAAAAAGGTTTCAGCATAGAAACCGGACTGCAAAGCTCAATAGATGTTCATCCCGTCTCGGTACAATCAGAAATTTCTTTCTTCCGTTCAGATATCGACGATTGGATTATCTGGATTCCCGGTTTCAAAGGCTATTGGGAGCCACAAAATATCAGAAGGGTATTATCGCAGGGGGTTGAAACTCATTTCGGCATCACCGGGGAAACCGGTTCGCTGAAGTATCGTCTGAAAGGTTCCTACTCCTATACAAAAGCACTCAATTATGGCGACCCGATGGTCTGGGGCGACGAATCACATGGAAAGCAGCTGGTTTTTATCCCTGTGCACTCGGGCAACCTCATGGCAGACCTGCAGTACAGGAATTTCTCGCTTACCTGGCAACACAACTCCTATAGCGAACGTTTTACCACTTCCAGCAACGACGTTAGCTCCAGAGGTTGGCTCTATCCCTACCATATGAACGACCTCTCCCTTGCCAAAGAGTGGGAATTTGACAAGTGGAACCTGCAGGCTGAAATTAAAATCTACAACCTCTTTGATGAGACCTATCATACCATTTTATACAGACCCATGCCGGGGAGAAACTATATG
Source organism: uncultured Bacteroidales bacterium (assembly GCA_964491395.1). Lineage (GTDB taxonomy): Bacteria > Bacteroidota > Bacteroidia > Bacteroidales > UBA7960 > SKVR01. The sequence goes on from CAZBGI010000095.1 coordinate 10,603, forward strand.
ATTTCAATCAAAACTGATATCCGAAGGTGAGAGTACTTTTATCAAACACAACTTGTCCAACTTTTTTAAGATGCTGAAAAATATCGCCCCACATGCACTAACCATTCTATTGATAACAGGAATGCTCTTTCTACCTTCCTGCATGGATGATGATGCTCTGTGGCTGGGAAATCAACAGGATTACTCCTCATCGTCGCAGGGGGTTTTTATCATTAATGAAGGAAACTTTACCTATGGCAATGCCTCTCTGAGCTATTATGATCCGCTGGAAAAACAGGTTTTCAATGATATCTTTTTCAATGCCAACGGATTGCCTTTGGGAGATGTGGCCCAATCAATGACACTCAGAGACAGCCTGGGATATGTGGTGATAAATAACAGTGGCAGGGTATATGTCATCAACACGAATACTTTTGAACTCAAGGGCAAAATTACAGGGTTGACCTCTCCCAGACAAATGCTTTTCATCAACGATGAGAAAGCTTATGTATCCGACATTTATGGAAAAGCCATTACCATCGTCAATCCGCAAACTTTTAAAATAACCGGTACCATTGATGTAGACAATCCCGAAACACAGTTTTACCAGCATTCTACCGAGCAGATGGTACAGGTGGGTAAATACGTATTTACCAATTGCTGGAGCTTTGACAATGCTATCCTGGTTATAGATAGTGAAACGGATCAATGGGTAGAAACCCTTGATGTGCTCATACAGCCCCAGTCCATGGTTCTGGACGGGCAGCAGAATTTGTGGGTTCTGACCGATGGCGGTTTTCAGGGCAATCCATTCGGGCATGAGCAGGGTGGTTTGCTCAAAATCAATACCAACACCCTGGAAGTGGATACACTCCACCGTTTTCATCTGGATGACAGTCCCACATCTTTGAGCATCAACAAAACCAAAGACACCCTGTATTTCATCAACAGACATGTTTATCGTTATGCCATTGCTTCTGAGGGAGACCCCGAAATGATCATTGAAAGCCCCTACCCTTCTCACAGTGCAGGAGGCTACCGCAGCCTGGGCATTGACCCG
>CAZBGI010000096.1:0-2000 GCA_964491395.1 uncultured Bacteroidales bacterium
GGAAGAACTATTCCCGCCCCGCAACCTTGAAATAACTGGTTTTCCTGGTGGAGGAGGCGCTACGCTGACCTGGGAAGAGCCTGAACAGGGTGAACCTGAGGGATACAACGTCTACCGTGATGACCAACTGCTTAATACTGAATCAGTGAATGAATTGTTTTATGATGATTCTTCTGCTGAAATCGACTCTACTTACGTTTACTTTGTGACTGCTTTGTACGAAAACGGCGAGTCTGAGCCTTCCAATATGGTGGAGTATACACCCGTAAACGGTTACCAGCTGATATATGCCAGTTCCGGAGAAAACGGTTACATTGATCCTGAGGGAGTGATTGACCTGAATTATGGCGGTGACTTCGATTTTGATATTGTTGCCCATACCGGATATCAGATTGATAGTTTGTTGGTTGATAATATGCTGGTGCCGCAAGCAGAAGGGCTCGAAGCTTATACTTATTCTTTCGTGAACGTAACCGATTATCACGATATTCATGCAACATTTGCCCTCAAAACCCATTCTCCGGATTATGAAGCAGAGTCAAAAGAAATAAAGATTTTCCCCAATCCTGCATTGGATGAATTATACGTAATTTCCGGCAGTGCCTTTCGCATGGATGTGAAATATACTGTTTATGATCTGTCGGGCAGGGCTTTGCTCTCCGGAATTTTCGCTGAAGGAAATAACATGTTGAATATTTCTCCGTTAGGAGCAGGTATCTATCTTTTGGAAATCAGAAAGGATAACCGAAGCCTGACTATCCTGAAATTTGAAAAGCAATAATTCTGTTTTGAAACTGGTGTCTTAATGGCGGTTCAACTTGATATTATTATCCGTAATTTTGCGACATGCAAAATCAAGAAACAGAAAAATTCCTGCAAAAACTGGCTGACGGTTTTCAGGAAGGTAAATTTGTGAAACTTACCCTCAGCAAACCACGCATCAAACAATCTGACCTGAAAAATATCATCATCAGCCCGGTCAAACTCAAAACCGGGATGTTGATGCATTTTGTGTTCCGGTATAAAACCAGGGATGAAGCAAAGAATTACTCCCTTGAAGAATCTTTGTTGCTGCTGCCGGGATTTATGAACCATGAATTCTTTAATGCCGATATGTATCTGGTGGGTGAGAACCACCGTTTGTTGTTCAATCGTAAAAATGAAGCCAAACTATTGATACAGAAGGTTGAAACGCCTGTCCCTCTTAGCCTGGCGCATAACCGGATCAAGGAACGTGTGGTTGAAACCTACGGCAATATTTGGCTCAGGGAGCTGGGCGTTTTGAATGACAAATGGCAGGTGCGGCACGAAATGAAAGACAAATACCTGCAAATCAACCGCTATATCGAATTGCTGGAACCCGAACTCCTTCGCCTGGAGACAAAAGATGCATTGAGAATTGCCGATATGGGCTCGGGAAAGGGATACCTGTCGTTTGCCCTGTATGATTTTCTGAAACAAAAAACTCCGCTTAAACCGATGATGTACGGGGTAGAATTCAGGCAGGATTTGGTAGATACATGCAATGATATTGCCCATAGTGCCGGATTTGAGGATTTGCACTTCCTGAAAGGAACCATAGAAGAAACCGACATTCCGGATGCTGACGTACTGATTGCCCTGCATGCATGCGATACGGCCACCGATGATGCCATAGCCAAGGGGATACAATCCGGAGCCTCCCTGATTGTTTGTGCTCCCTGTTGTCAGAAACAGGTTCGCAAGGATATGGAAATACCTGAGAATCTTTCCGGAATTTTAAAGCATGGCATTTTACAGGAAAGACAGGCCGAATTGCTTACCGACGGGTTGCGCGCCATGATCATGGAAGCATCGGGATACAAAACCCGGGTGTTTGAGTTTATTTCTACCGGGCATACTCCCAAGAATGTAATGATTGTGGGGCGGAAGACAGAACAGGATTTGGAAAGAAAAAAAGAATTGCTGGAGAAAATACGTAATATCAAACAACTATTTGGCATCCGGCAGCATTACCTGGA
>CAZBGI010000096.1:2100-8270 GCA_964491395.1 uncultured Bacteroidales bacterium
ATCACAATCCATAAAGATCAGCCAGGGATATCGAGCTTTCTCCGCCAGCCTGTTCCGGATGCGGCTGCGTCCCACGTTTTCCTTCAGCTCTGTCAGGCTGACTTTTTCAAGGGTTGCGCATTCACGGTTCAGCTTTTTGCAGGTTTGCTCCGAAGCATCATCCATCAGCAGGATTTCAAATTCCTTTCCGCTGTCCATTGCCTGCATGTGCAAATCCTTCACAAGGCTGCGTACATCATGGTTGAATATGGGAATACAGATGGATAGCACTTTTTCTTAATTGTTAATGATTAATGAGGAGAGTTTTAAGTATAAATCTCCCTCTCTCTGGATTTACTTTTTCCAGAATGCGGGTGTAAGCAGAAGTAATACGGTGAATATCTCTAATCTGCCCAGCAACATAAAAAAGCTTAACACCCATTTGCCTGCCGTGGGGATAAGCGAATAGTTATCTACCGGCCCCACACTTCCTATTCCGGGGCCAACGTTTCCCAGGGTTGCAGCGGTAGAACCCAGCGCTGTTTTAAAATCAAGTCCCAGCAATGACATAATGGCTCCCCCCACCATAAATATAACAATATATAGCAGGAAAAAAGCCAGAAAATTGTAGATAATTTCTGAAGGTATGGTTTTTCCGTCCAGGCGTGTGGGTAAAACTGCATCAGGATGTATAAGGCGTTTGAATTCCTGGGATGTGTTTTTTAAAAGCAACAGATGCCGTATCATTTTCATCCCTCCAGCTGTTGAACCGATACATCCTCCGGTAAACATCAGCAAAAAAATGACAAACCAGAGGAATCCTCTCCATTGAAGATAATCAGCCGAGATAAAACCCGTAGTGGTTATGATGGAAACCAGCTGAAACAGGCTGTCTCTAAAAGCTTTCTCGATGCCAAACTGGTGAAGAATGGCAAGACTCAGTGTGAAAAGCAGGGTGAAGATTCCAATTATACTGATGTAGAACCGAAACTCTTCATTGTTGTATAGTTTGGAAAATTGTCCTTTAAGTACAAAATAGTGAAGACTGAAATTGGTACCTGCTATAATCATGAATAGAATGATTATGTATTGGGTGTAGGGGCCAAAGGCAGCAATGCTGTCATCGCGGGTAGAAAATCCTCCGGTGGCCATGGTGCTGAAAGAGTGATTGATAGCTTCATAGAAATTCATTTCACCAAACATCAACATCACACAAAGTAAAGCACTGAACAAAAAGTAAATCAGCCAGAGCCTCTTGGCAGTTTCGGTAATGCGGGGGTGTAATCTTGCCGGCGTAGTGCCGGGAGCTTCAGCCACAAACAGCTGCATTCCCCCGACGCCCAAAATGGGCAGGATGGCCAGGGTAAGTACGATAATCCCCATCCCGCCCAGCCAGTGGGTAAGGCTGCGCCAGAACAACAAGGTTTTGGGCATGCTTTCAATATGGGGTAATATCGTTGCCCCGGTGGTGGTAAAGCCCGAAATGGTTTCAAAAAAAGCATCAGTGAATGAGGGTATATGCCCCGAAAGATAAAAAGGCAAAGCGCCAAAAAGCGAAATGCTAATCCAGGTGAAGGTTACGATGATATATCCCTCTTTTTTGCCTATGTTTTTGTGTTCATTGTTGGGTGTAAGTTGATGAAACGAGAGTCCTATTCCAAAAGTAATAACAGCACTAATCAGGATGGATTGGGCCGTTCCTTCCTGGTAAATAAGATCCCATAATGCACTGATGGCCATAAAACCTGATAACAGCATCAACAGCATTCCAATAAACCTTATGATGAGTTTGAAATTGATGTCAGAGCGTGCAACCATGGCTGTTCAATTTATCTCTTCTTTGGTTTAAATTAGCTTCTGAACATTCTGTCAACGGCATCAAATGCTTCGGGCAGGGTAAAAACCACCACATTATCTCCCGGCTGCACCTGTAAATCGCCCCTGGCAATGATTCCCATATTATCTCTGATAATACCTCCAATTATGGCCTGGGAGGGAAACTTCAGTTGGTTGATTGGTTTCTTGGTAATGGGGGAGTTGGCATTGGCTTTGAACTCAAATATTTCTGCATCAATTCCATTAAGGCATTTGGTGGAGATAACTTCTGCCTTCATGGTAAAGCGGATGATGTAACTTGCTGTTGCCAGTTTTTTGTTGATCAGGGTATCAATGCCAATATTTTGCGAAATTTCAATGAAATTGATGTTTTCCACCAGGGCGATGGTTTTTCTTACCCCGTATTTTTTGGCCAGCAAACAAGTAAGGATATTGGTTTCTGAATTGTTGGTTACCGCAATAACAGCATCCATAGACTTGATGTTCTCCCTTTCCAGCAAAGCCACATCATGGGCATCTCCATTGATAATCATGGTGTTTTTCAACTCGTCGGCCAGTTTGGAAGAGGTTGCCTGATTTAGCTCAATAAGTTTCAGCTTGTAGTTCTTTTCCAGGTTTTTGGCCGTGAGGGTACCTACCGTTCCCCCACCCACGATCATGATATTATTGATAGAAAAACTGTTCTTTCCCCCCAGTCGCAGCAGGTGTTCAATCCCTTCGGGTTTAGTAACAACATATGCCAGATCATTTTCTTTAAATACATCATCACCCCGGGGGATTATGGTTTGAGATTTTCGGTGCAATGCCACAGCCCGGAAATCGAGTTCCGAATTTTCTTCGGCTATCTGGTTCAGGCTTTTGCCTATAACGCGTGCATCCTGGCTTAAACGTATGAGCATCAGGGATAAATGCTGGTTGGTGAAATCGAAAATTTCGGTTGCTGCCGTATTGGTGATCAGGTTGGTGATTTCTTTTGCGGCAATTTTTTCCGGGCAAACCACAAAGTCTACACCCAGATTTTTGAACATGTCGCGGCTTTCACCCTGAGAATAATCTGTGTCATTTACTTTGGCAATACATCTTTTGGCCCCCATATTTTTACCCAAAATACAGGCAAGCAGATTGGTTCTGCCATCCAGATAAACTGAGATGAAAAGGTCTGTTTTCTTTATATTGGCGTTCTTTAAATCCTTTAAACAGGTAGGATCGGCCGGATAGAACATTACATCCAGATTCTGGCCTATATTACCTGCCATCCCCTCGGGGTAAATGAGGGTGATGTTGTGATTTTCATCATAGAGCAAACGAGCCAGGTGTAGAGCAATGTCGGTGTCACCTGCAATCATAATATTCATGGAAAACTGCTTTATACATTTTTATTATAGCCTGCAAAGATACACCCCTTTTTACAAATTGTGAGCATGATGAATTGATTTAAAAATTTCATTTCTGCAAAGCGTTAATTATTGTTTGGGTAGGATGATAAAAAATAGACCGTTTGTGAGCGATAATCTTTAAATTTGGTAAAAATTATCAGCAACCCAAAGACTGTTTCTCATGGCCGTTGAAATATTTAACAATATCAGTTTGCTGGTTACCCTGAGTGTAGCTTTTGTACTTCTTTTGCGTTACATGGATCAGTCGCGAATCGTCGTTCAATTGCTTACGGGGATTTTGTTTGGTTCCTTTGTGATAGTGGGGATTTACAATGCTGTGGAATTGTATCCCGGTTTGATTTTCGACGGGCGCTCCATCATCTTGTCCGTGGCAGGGCTTTTCGGAGGGCCCGTAACTGCGGCAGTTGCCTTTGTGATGGCACTCGTTTACCGGATCTGGTTAGGAGGCACAGGAGTGGTGATGGGATCCCTGGTGATTTTTGAAGCCACAGTGATAGGGGTGGTTTTTCATTATCTCATCAAAAAAAAATGGTGGTTTTCTACCCAATGGATGTATTTCCTTATGGGGTTTGTTGTACACCTGATATTGCTGATGCTGGTACTTACACTGCCGGGAAACCTGCGCATAGAGGTTTTTATGAATATTGCTTTTCCTGTTTTGGTGTTATATCCTTTGGCATCCTTTGTAATTTGTATGTTGTTTTATTCACAACAAAAATACTGGATAACCATCAAAAAACTTTCTGAAAGCGAGGGACGGTTCCGACAGTTGTTTTATGAAAGTAAGATGGTTTTTCTGGTTATTGACCCGGATACTGGCTATATCCTTTATGCCAACAAGGCCGCAGAGCAGTTTTATGGATTTACAGCAGAGGAGTTTAAAGAAAAAAGAATAGAAGACATTAATTGTCTTCCGGCACTTGAAATCAAAGAAAAGATTACCGAGTCCTTTGTTGAAAAAAAGAATCAATTTCTGTTTCAACACCGCCTGGCTTCTGGTGAAATCAGAGATGTGGAGGTCTTTTCTGGTCCGGTAAATTATGCCGGTAAATCATATCTGTATTCCATTGTGAATGATGTAACAGAAAGAATCAGCTTTCAAAAAAAACTTGAAGAGAGTGAACTCAGTTACAGGGGACTCTTTAATGCCGTGAAAGATGCAATATACATCCAGAACAGGAATGGAGTTTTTTTGGATGTGAACGCCGGAGCAGAGAAGATGTATGGCTATACTCGTGATCAGTTTATTGGAAACACACCTTCCATGCTCAGTGCACCGGGTTTGAATGATGCCAGGCTGCTGGAAGACACTTTGAAACAAGCATTTGAAGGCGAGGAGCCTGGTTTTGAGTTCTGGGGTCGGCGCAGCAATGGTGAGGTTTTTCCCAAGTATGTGCGGTTGTTTAAGGGGGTATATTTTGGAGAGGAAGTAGTGATTGCCATTGGTCATGACATTACCCTGCGAAAGCAGGCCCGGAAAGAGCTGGAAGAATCCAGATTAAATCTCAATGCCCTTATCAATGTCAGTGAAGATGTGATTGTCCTACTCGATATCTTTGGAAATATCATTACGCATAACCGATCATTTACCCAATATTGCCCTACGTACACAAATTACACGGGAGAGAATCTTTTCAGGATGCTTCAGGTGGATCGACCGGGAGACCGGCAAAAGTATTTTCAACATGCTTTGGAAACACTCAAACCCGTTACTTTTGAAGACCACAATTTCGGGAAAGACTGGTGGATAACCTACTACCCCATTCTGGATAAAAATATGAATGTAGATAAAGTGGCGGTTTATTCACGAGATATCACCGCCCAGAAAAAACTATTCACTTTACAAAAAAACCTGCAGGTAGCCGAAAAATCCGCCCAACTCAAACAGCAGTTTTTGTCCAACATGAGCCATGAAATGCGCACACCCATGAATGGTATTATTGGAATGGCTGAATTATTGAGTAAAACCGAACTGACTGAAATACAGAAAGATTACCTGAATACCATCCAGGAATCCTCGGGGGCACTGCTGTCTTTGATCAACGATATTCTCGATCTGGCCCGGTTTGAATCGGGAAAAATGCCCATTAATACAGAGAATGTAAGTCTCAAAAAGCTTAAACATAGACTCAACAACCTGTTTCGCAACCAGGCATCCTCCAAAGGAATTGATTTTAAAGTGGAATTTGCAGATGAACTGCCCGAGACCATCGTTTCTGACGAGAAAAGATTGATGCAGGTGCTGACAAATCTTGCAGGAAATGCACTGAAGTTTACTCATGAAGGAGGGGTTACTGTAAGGGCCGAATGCTCTGATAGAAAAGTACAGCCCCAATTTATAAGGTTTTCGGTCGAAGATACAGGGATCGGTATTGACAAAGATTACCAGGACAAGATTTTTGATGAGTTTGCCCAGCTTGACAATACAAAAACCCGAAAATATGAAGGAAGTGGATTAGGACTTGCTATCTGCAAAAAAATTGTACAGGCATTGGGAGGTGAAATCGGTGTGAATTCTGAAAAAGGGGAGGGGAGTCAATTCTGGTTTACTATTAAAATTGATGGAGTGGTGCTGACAACCGGATATACCGGAAATTCGGGGAGCAGCGGAAATACGCTTCGCAGCAAAATAACACCCTTGGGGCTTAGTGTTTTGATGGTAGAAGATAAGCTCATTAACCGTAAAGTAGCTTCTTTGATTCTGAAAAACATGCAGTGTGAAGTAGATACAGCTGAAAATGGGTTGGAAGGAGTTGAGAAAGTGAGGAAAAATCAATACGATGTTGTATTGATGGATATTCAGATGCCCGTGATGGATGGCCTTACTGCAGTGAAGACCATCCGGAAAACCCATCCTCATAAACCCTGGATCATTGGCCTCAGTGCTGAAGGGATGAAAGGAGATGCTGAAAAATACATGGCTATGGGAATGGACGATTATCTTACCAAACCACTGAT
>CAZBGI010000096.1:8370-11470 GCA_964491395.1 uncultured Bacteroidales bacterium
TTATAAAACGAACTCCCCGGTGTTTCAAACTCCACCTGGTTGTAGTGATCTTCATAAATCTGGTTGCCACGGTACAATTCAGTAAATATACCCATCCGGGCTCCATTCCCCAGTTTGAATGGCATATAGGTTATTCCCAGGGTTGCTCCGTTGCTGAATTTGCTGAGCGAAAAATAAGGCAGACTTCCATTTTCTTTCCGGATTGAAATGCCATTGTATTGAAGCACATGTCCAATCTTTAGCTGAATAAGCCCTTCGGGATGGTTATTTCTGAAAAGATGCAGGTTTAGCGTAAGTGGCCACATGAACTGATTTACTGCAAAATCGCGACTCCCGGAGAAATTATTGACCGGATCACTCCAGGTAAAGGATTGATAGTTCAACATATAATCTATTCCGCTTTCAAGGGAGATACGATTTACCGGCATGGCCACCCTGGCCCCTGCATTTATCCCCATGCGTGTTGCGCCAGAATAAGCATCGGGGCCCGCACCGGGCACTTCTTCCAAATTGGTGTTTTCGGTTATTCCGCCTTTGTTGATGCCTGCCTGAAGGAGGTAGGTAATGTGCTTCTGTTTTTTTGATTCCACAGTGCCGTGAGGAGAAACACAACCTCCCATTAATAAAACAGTAAAGAGGATAACAATTAAGCTGAAAGGCTGGAAGCTTTTTTTTGTCTTTGTTAAAGAACTCAAGTTTTCAATATGCTTCATTGGGTAATTCTTTATTGGTTGTTGAATAATACAAGTGATAAGTTTTTATCCTGATTGACAATACAAAGTAAAAAAAGACCTGTCTGGCTATGGTCTCAACCATAGGGAAACAAGTCTCACTTTATTTTTACAAAAAGAAAAAGAGGTCTCAGAAAACTGAGACCTCGCTGATTATCACTCTTCTGTACTTTGCAGCTGGTTACTCCGGGCACTGAGTTCCGGTAGTTTTACCAGATTCATTTGCAGCTTGCCGGTCAAGGGCATGTATTCATAGGTAAGCATTGAGCCTTTTCTTGCCGGCAATACACCTCTCCAGAAGGCTTCGGAGTCATCAAAACTGCGGGTGTTAAGTTCGGCGAGTATAAAACCAAAGCCTGATTGATTGGCACAAAGGTCAACTATTTGCATGTAACTAAACAGCAAAGGCTTGGAATGCTTAAGTTCAACTTTGGTTGACTGGAAATTGTTGTTGATATCCATGAAATAAGCATAATGGGTTTTGTTTTCATAGCTGGTAAAGGCGAAATTGAGTTTATCATCAAAAAGCTGGTGAAAGCGGTAGGTGAAGGCTCCTGCCTGTTTCATGGCCCTGGCTCTTCTCAAAGGTCCCTGGCCTGCATTGTGAGCAAGAGAATTGGAGCCTCCTGAAAATTCGGAATCGAGTTTCAGCACCATATGAGGGCGTTGTATTCTTTCGGTATAGAGGATGTCGCCATACGGTTCAAATCCCAAAAGCATAAAATCAAGCAGTCTGATGCGATGGTATTGTTCTTTTTTTCCACCCGCTTTTTCTCTTCTGACTTCTCCTGAATACCGGTACAGTTCAGCCACCGCCATAAAAGAACCATCCTGGTATTGCTCCAGTGCATGGATGTGTACATCAGGCATTACTTTGAAGAACCAGTCAGGCACCGGGGTTCTCAAAGTGCTTCTCAGGGTTTCCCAGGGATGTATCTGCATGCCGGCTGTTGAGCCATCTTCTGCTACATTCAGGAAAAATAATCCGCGGCTGTTTTTTCCTCTGATTTTTTCTCCTTTGAAATAGGTGCCTGCCATGGCCAGTGTGTTATCGGCGGTGGGAAGAAACGCTGTAGGGAAAAAACTATGCTGTTCGTCCCCCAGCTCCATGGTGTAGATATGCGATGCCGTAGCCAGATCAACACTGTGTAGTCGTGCATTGAGCGTGTTTCCCATTCTTTCAGTGGCTTCCAGGATGAAAATCCTTTCTTCTGAAATCGTCAGGTCATAAACATGCGCATTGCCTTTTGGGCTGGAGAATTCTATGCTCCAAAGGGTGTTGAGGCCACTGTCGACATGTTCAACCGTGTATCCGGTGTTGCGACCTTTTCCTGCTGTTTGCACGATAAGAAAACCTTCTTCGGGGTGATTGTAAACACCAGGGAAAAACTGATCTCCCCGGCGCAACATGGACACATCAGTGCGGGTTGTACGCGACACTTCATTGCCCATGTGGTCCAGAACTACATAAGTGACGGAAGGGGAAAGCGCGTTGTTAACGAAGCTTAAAAGTGTATAGCCTCCATTATAGGTCATCTGGTTGAAAAACGAGTAACGAGGTGTTTCGATGGTCCCTTCTTTTATTTCATCCAGTAAGAAGTCGTATAGCTGGAAGTGCCAATCCCCGCCTGAACCGTTGTGTATCACCATATAAGCATCATTTTCTCCCTTCTGCGTGCCCAGGGCATGTACGCCGGCAAAACGCAGTGGAGAAATTTTTACTTCTTTGCTTTGGCTAAAGCCTGAAAATGTGAGGCATGTGGTTAGTACGAAAACCATCATCAATTGCCCGATTCGGTTTGTTTTCATGGTAAAAAAATGAATAATTTGAGTTGCATACATAAAATTTCCTTTAAGAATTGTTGGGTTAATTTTTGTCTTCATTAAGGTTTGTTGGGTAAAATTTGTTTTACAATACTATTTGGGTTTCGATTGAAAATACTGTTAGGCATGCATTACAGAGTTTTTGCCGGTTCATATCAAACTACATGCCAAACTATTGAAGTAATTGGGTGTAGCAGGTTTGGTTTAATTTAATCCCTTGAATTACAGATTGATGTGTCCGGTTTCGGTCATTATTGTGTCCGATTAAAGCCAGGGACGGGGAAAGAAAAGCAGATTTGAAGTTGGGTAGGCTACAGCCTTAATATAGCATTGCGAAGTATTGCTGTATTGGTTTTTTTCGGGGAGTGTATCCGTAAGGTATTGAATTCCTGCAGAGTCTGATTGAGAAGTGTTTTACGGGGTGGGTGCTGAAAGTTAAATCCTGGTGAGCATATCGGTAAAATCCTCCTTTTTCATGGGTTTTGTGAGGTATTCATCCAGGCCCATATTCATATATTTCTCACGATCACCCTCAAACGCATTGG
>CAZBGI010000097.1:0-11253 GCA_964491395.1 uncultured Bacteroidales bacterium
TAACACTTTTTCTCTGGCCTTCTCAAATCTTTGCACAGCAAGAAGAGGAAGAGAACCTGTCGAAACCACACCTGCACAGCACGTCCCCTTCGACAAACTCAGGGTACCAACCACTCCACATCCCTGACATGGCCCCATTTATCCTCCCCCGGAAAACTATTTCTCAACAAAAACATTCTGTATCAAATATTATCGTACCTTTGCACCGCTTTTGCATCAGGCTTGTTGTGTATAAAAACATATTAGGGTAAAGCCGGATGCGACTTTTTATCTAATGATTGTTTTTATGCAAAAATACGAGGTAGACTGCTACCCATCAACAAACCACGAAAGATGCAGAGGTTATCTTTCCATTTAACAATTTCGCAAGACGGCTTTTCCTTTAAGATCAGATTCGCATCTTACCCGAACACCTCAACCCGTCTTTAACCCATTGTAATATTCAAATCAACAGCCAGGCATGGTCTGGATGAAATCCGCTTGCTGGCATCCAAAATTCAATTATGATTACTACTTTAGAAAACACTTTTGCCGATCTCTTTCTCAGCGAAGAAGTACTGAGAGGCATCACAGAGATGGGCTACGAAACGCCCACCCCCATTCAGGAACAATCCATTCCGGTTATGCTGGAAGGACATGATATGATTGGCCAGGCCCAGACGGGCACCGGTAAAACGGCCGCTTTCGGTCTGCCCATTCTTGAAAAAATTGATTTGCACGACAGGCGCGTACAAGCCCTGATCCTCTGCCCCACCCGTGAATTGTGCGTGCAGATTGCAGACGAATTAACCAAAATGTCGGCCCACAAAAGGGGCATTAAAATTCTTTCCATCTATGGAGGCGACTCTATGTCGCGCCAGATGCGAGGACTGAAGGACGGTTCTCAAATCGTGGTGGGTACACCCGGACGTGTAATGGACCACCTCAGAAGAGGAAGTCTGAATATTACCGGATTAAAAGTGGCCGTGATGGACGAAGCCGATGAAATGCTCAATATGGGTTTCCGTGAAGACATGGAAACCATCCTGGAAGACACCCCAACAGACAAACAAACCGTGATGTTTTCGGCCACCATGTCGAAGCCTATCCTGGAAATCAGCCGTAAATTCCTGCAGAACCCCAAAATCATCCGGGTAGCAGATCAAAATGTAACGGCCTCTACCATCGAGCAGATTTATTTCGAAACCCGCGGAGCCAAAAAGAACCGCATCATTTCGGATCTCATCCAATTGCACGAATTGAAACTTTCACTGGTATTCTGCAACACCAAGGCAAGAACTGACAGTGTTACCGAAGAACTGCGCAAGGCCGGAATTAAAGCAGATGCACTGCATGGCGATTTGAGCCAGAGCATGAGAAACCAGGTACTGGGAAGATTTAAGAACGCAGAAATCAATGTGCTCGTTGCGACCGATGTAGCAGCACGAGGGCTGGACGTAAACAATGTGGATGCAGTTTTTAATTTTGACCTTCCCCACGACAACGAATATTATGTGCACCGGATTGGTCGCACAGGGCGTGCCGGAAAAACCGGGCGTGCCTTCAGCTTTGCCGAATCGCGCAAGGATGACCGAAAAATCATGGAACTGGAACGCTTCATCAAGATGAAAATCGTGAAGGGCCATCTCCCCTCCTACCGCGAACTGCTGGAATCCAACCTGGGCCGTCTGGAAAACTCTCTGATGACCATTGCCACAGAAAACAACCTGAAAGACTACGAAAAGGTGCTGCAGGATATGTACCAGAAAGGATTTGACCCCCACCTGCTGGCAGCCTGCCTGCTGAAAAATGTACTCGACGAGAAAGGAATCAGCCTGAAAGAACCCAAACCGGAGAAACCCCGGACAGAAAGAAAAGAAAGAGCAGAAAGGCCGGGAAAACCTGAACGCAACGGCGGCAAAAGAGGGTATGAATCAGACAACGGACCCAAGATAAGAATGCATCTTGGTTTGGGAAAGAAAGACAAAATCAAGCCCGGCGACATCGTGGGTGCCATTACCGGAGAGTGCAAAATCCCCGGCAACCAAATCGGCGTGATTGATATGTTTGACCATTTCAGCTATTTTGAAATTTCCGAAAGCCAGGTGCGCAAAGTGCTCAAGGGTATGAATAAAAATACCATCAAAGGGAAAAAGGTAATGCTTTCCATTGCACGGAACTAAACCTCTTTGTTTTAGTCCGGTCAATTATCAATACCAAAGTGAGGGTGTGGCCTGAGGTCATACCCTCTTTTTTTCTTGTTTTCCGGATATGCCACCATTTTATAATAGAAAATAAATCCTCCGCCTTCTTATTGTCAGACGGCAACCAATATTGTACAATGAAGAATCCCACAAGGGTTCAACAATAATAGCCGTAGGTGCCAACCTACGGATGAGTTGTACACAATGTAATGTGAACCCTGAAAGGGTTCAATATTAACAAAACAAGATGTTTAATTCAATCCTTTTCAGGGTTGCAGAAAAATGCGCATCCATTTACCACGGGTTTCACCCACGGCTATTATTGTTCAACCTCTTCGAGGTTGCAGCAAATATGCTGTTTTGTCCAGATTAATTAAGCCCCGGGGAACCACTACTGATAATAGTGTTTCTTAAGAGCAAAAAGCAGATGAACCGAGCCATGATAATACTATTGACACACACGCGGATGATTATAATTCGTAGCATGGTAAAACATGCAGCCAAAGTATTGTTGGCGAGCTCCATCTGACCACATTAATCAAATTATAAACAGATGAAAGAAAAAATTCGGGACACCCATATTGCAAGGCGCAAATCAATATACACCTCTCTTGTAGTAGGTATAGTTTCAAATAAAACTCATCCGGAAAACAGGAAAACAGAAGCAGTCATACCCGAACTTCAGAATTTCAAAACAAAAGTGAGGGCATGGTTTTAGGTCATGTTCTCGTTTCTTTTTGGCATCTCAATGGCATTGTAAAATAATACAAAACACCCCAATACCCTGCTCAATCAAACATTAAAATGCGTAAATTAGCATTTCGACATTACAAAACATCCATATTAATAGATAAATACGGAACATAAGATGGCAGAAGAGAAAGAAAAGAAGAAAACCCGCTGGCATTCCATGGAGGCACAAGAAGTAGTGAAAGAATTCGATACCAGCGAATCTGAGGGGCTGAGCAAGGATGAAGCAGGTAAGAGGCTGGAGGAGCATGGAAGAAACGAATTGCCCGGGGGAAAGAAACAAAGCTGGTGGATGCGTTTGTTGCAGCAATTTAACAATGTTCTTATTTATGTATTGCTGGCAGCTGCACTGATTACCGCTCTGATGGAGCATTGGATTGACATGTGGGTCATACTGGCGGTTGTAATTATCAATGCGTTGATTGGCTTTATCCAGGAAGGAAAAGCAGAAAAAGCGCTGGAAGGCATTCGCAACATGCTTTCTATTGAAGCAGTGGTGATGAGAGATGGGGAGAAAAAAACCATTGATGCTGAAGAGCTGGTTCCCGGAGATATTGTCTTTCTAAAATCCGGGAACAAAATCCCTGCCGACATCCGGCTTTTCAAATCCAAAGATCTAAGGGTGGAAGAATCGCCGCTCACGGGAGAATCTACTGCCGTGGAAAAATCCACCAATGCCGTGAGTGAGGATGCTGTCATTGGCGATCAGTCCTCAATGGCTTTTTCGGGCACGGTGGTAACTTACGGCAAAGCTACGGGAGTGGTTGTAGCTACCGGATCCAACACAGAAATTGGGAAAATTAATCAGATGATTTCCAAAGTGGAGAAGATTACCACCCCCCTGTTGCAACAAATTGAGAAATTCGGAAAAAGATTGTCATTGTTCATCCTCGGGATAACCGGTGCATTTTTTGCCTATGGCTATTTTGTGGTAGAATATGAATTAACAGAACTATTCCTGGCTGCCATAGGATTGATAGTAGCTTCCATTCCCGAAGGATTACCGGCCATTATGACCATCACCCTGGCCATTGGGGTGCAACGCATGGCCAGCAGAAACGCCATTATACGCCGTCTTCCTTCCGTGGAAACCCTGGGTGCTGTAGATGTAATCTGTTCTGACAAAACAGGAACCCTTACCTGCAATGAGATGACTGCCCGCGCCATTGTAACTGCCGAAAAAGAATACAAGGTGGAAGGGACGGGTTATGAACCCAAAGGAAAAATTCTGCTGGATGATAAAGAAATAGATCCGGAGGCAGACAAGGTATTGCTGCAATTATTGCAAACCATCCGTACGAGCAATAATTCTGAAATCAGTGAAGGAGAAGAGGGCAAATGGGAACTCAGCGGCACACCTACCGAAGGAGCATTGCTTACCCTAAGCTATAAGGCAGGTTTAAAGGATTTCAAACCCGAACGCATCGACCAGATTCCCTTCGAGTCAGACCATAAATACATGGCCACGCTCAACAAGGTGGAAGATGAGGTATTTGTTTTTATGACGGGTGCTCCGGAGAAAGTATTAGACACGTGCGACAAACAATACACCGCTGATGGAGAAGCTGACCTGGACAGAAATTACTGGGAAAAGAAAATGGAAGAAGTGGCAGCCGACGGACAACGCATGCTGGCTGCCGCTTTTAAAAAAACCGACAGCAACCGGACCGAAATTGACAAGGAAGACCTGGAAAAAAACAAAACCTTCCTGGGTGTGATAGGCATCATTGACCCCCCGCGCAAGGAGGTGGTAGAAGCCATCAAAGAATGTAAGGAAGCCGGTGTAAAGGTAAAAATGATTACCGGTGATCATGCCATAACGGCAAAAGCCATTGGAAAGGAGCTGGGCATTGGCGACGGAGAGAAAGTCATGACAGGAAAGGAACTCGAGGAGATGAGTGATGAAAAGATGCGTGACATTGTCAATGAGTATGATGTGTATGCCCGTACAAGTCCTGAACATAAACTCCGACTCGTTACCGCCCTGCAGGATAACGGGCACCTTGCAGCCATGACAGGAGACGGCGTAAACGATGCTCCGGCACTAAAAAAAGCCAATATAGGCATTGCCATGGGCATCAAAGGGACCGAAGTGAGCAAAGATGCTTCAGAAATGGTATTGGCCGACGACAATTTTGCCTCCATTGTCAATGCCATTGAAGAAGGACGAACAGTGTATGACAACATCCGCAAGGCCCTGTTGTTTATCCTTCCTACCAATGGAGCCGAAGCCCTGGTTTTGATGTCGGCCATAGTAATGGGCATGGTTATGCCTATCACCCCGGCACAGATTTTATGGGTAAACATGGTTACAGCCGTAACGCTGGCCCTGGCACTTTCCTTCGAACCCATGGAGGAGAAGGTAATGGAAAGAGAACCCCGTAGATCAGATGAACCCATCCTGAGCAAGCTCTTTATATGGCGCATTGCTTTTGTTTCTTTCCTCATTGGAGGTATAACCCTGGCCATGTTCAATTACCTGCAGTCTCTGGATGTAAGTCAGGAATCAGCCCGTACCGTTGCCGTCAACACGTTGGTGGCGGGACAGTTGTTCTACCTGTTCAATTGCCGTGCAATAAAACGGCCCAGCCTGGGAAAAGGCTTCTTTGCCAACAAATATGCTTTTATAGCCGTTGCAGCATTGATCATTTTGCAGGCACTCTTTGTGTATGTTCCATTTATGAACAGCTTTTTCGGGACAGAAGCCATTGAAGCAGGTTACTGGCTCTATCCCCTGGCCGCAGGTTTGTTGGTCTTTTTCGTGGTTGAGCTGGAAAAATTTATCATTCTGAAAGTTAAAGGAAAGTAAGCAGCCGAAAAAACTGCCGGCAAATCCAGGTATCAGACTGTCAATGGGGTCATACAACAAGAGCAGCTACATCCAACAGGCTGCATCTGCTCTTGTTTTCTTATGGGTATTTTCAGATTAAACAATCCGCATTGGTACACATGAGCTACATAATTTTCTCCCTTTCAGGCCCCAGGTCGCGGGTCCATTGATTAACAACAAATTCATTGCTTTGAATCCATCTCTTTACCCCTTCCAGCGGATCGGAACTGAGGTGCATCTCAAAAAGCAGAGAATTCATTTGACGTTCGGTCAGCACCATTCTGTCAAGGAAGGTGGCCACATGCACAAACTCCTCTGTAAAGCCGGTTCGGGCAATGCTGTAAATCTGTTCTTCTGCCCTGTATACCATTTGCGGATCTTCAAGGAACCGCAAATCATACCGGAAGAAAATCCAGTGAGGCTCCCATCCGGTAATAACGATATCCTCCTGGCGTTGAACGGCCGTGCGCAATTTGTCGGTCATTTCCTCTTCCGACAACACCAGCAACTCATTGGGCAATTGGTAGGCATCAAGAGCTTCACGGGTAACACGCATAATACCTGCCGTACTGTCAATTCCTACTATGGGGCCATTGTAAGAATCCCTGAGTTGCTCCATATTTTCTACCTCCATGTAGTCGGGAACCACCAATCCGGTACGTGCAGGCTCATAATTGACTCCAAGGATGTCTAACTGATCCCCGTACAATTCCATGTATTCACTGTGGGTGGCAGGCATCCATACATCCAGAAAAACATCTGCCTCTCCGGAGGCAATATCATTGAATATTTCGTCCACATCAGTCATGCGGGTTGTAACCTTGAATCCCATATCCCGCTCCAGTAAAAAGGAAACAAGATAGGTCATGGCCATGCTTTCCGACCAGTCGGTATAAAGCATCTTTATTTGTCGTTGTTCACTCACTTGGCGATCTGACGGGGAAACACAACTTCCCAGCATCAGTGCGAAAACCAGCAATATAACCAGGGTATTTTTCATAGAATATCTTTTTATTATTCAAACAATGCTTTAAAAAAGCCTACAAATTCCTTCACATCTTTTACTATCAGCACAGGTACGTTTTTCTCTACCCCGGCCAGCTTTTCAGAGGTACTGTCCATGATAATATTGGCCAGTTGAGACTTCAGCCTTGTTCCTGTTATCACCAAATCTACCTGGTTTCTGACAGCATAATTGTATAAGGACTGAGCCTCATCCCCTTTAACATCCACCGTATAATCAAACGGAATATCAGCAGGGAGCTTGTATTTTTTTACAAATTTGTTGTACTGTTTGCTCATATAGGGCTCCAGTTGTTTTTTCAACTTCTGGGCAGCCTGAGCAGTTTGCTCAGGAAAATAGTTATAAGGAAGCTTATACACATGGTGGAATTCAACACCTGCTCCGGTGATATCCTGTAAGTATCTGGCCATCTGAAGGGCAATTACTGAAGGACTGCCAAAATTGGTCCGCACCATGATTCGGGAAAACTGATAATGGGAAGTTTCACTGATAAGCAGTACAGCAGAAGGAATCAAACCAATAATCTTCTTTACAACTCCACCTTCTCCCACATATCCGATTTTCTTACCCATAACAGCCAGATCTGTCTTATGGTTGCGGGCATATTTTACAATTTTCTCTACCGTCAACCCCTCTTCCATTACTACATTGGGTTTCAACTTATCAGTATGTTTATAATGCTCCTGCACTTTTTCCTCAACCTCCTCTTTCAGAAGTTCTTTCAGGGGTCTGTCGCTATCTGTGATGGTTCCGGTTATTTCCTCCGGTATTTCGTAGGTATCCATCACATGAATAAATGTTACAGAAGAAGGATTAAAGGTTTCTACCATAAAATTGGCATACCCTATCAAAGACTCATCCATTTCGGTGAGATCCAGGCAAAACAATAAATTATCGAATTTAAACATAGCGCAAGGGATTTAAGATTTTTTCTCTCTTTTGGTTACAACATCGGTGACGATATCCAGATAGGACTTTCGCTCCTTCTCCAAATCGTACCTCATCAGTTTATAATGTTCCTGCGAAAGGCCTTTGGTAAGACTCCAGGTCATGATTATCAAAATAATGGTAAAGGGCAGACCCGTGGTGATCGCGGCCGTTTGCAGGGCTCCCAGTCCTCCGCCAATAAGCAATACAGCAGCCACTCCACCTTCAGTGAGGGCCCAGAAAATTCTTTGTGCAACCGGAGCATCCAGTTTACCGCCGGCTGTAAGGCTGTCAATCACCAGTGAGCCGGAGTCGGAAGAAGTTACAAAGAAGCTGATCACCAGGACAATGCCAACAACCGAAGTGAAAGCTCCAATGGGAAATTGATCCAGCAAAACGTATAGTGAAGTGGCCACGTTGTTTTGCACCGCTTCGGTAATATTGGCCAAACCGTTCAATTCAAGAAAAAGAGCGGATCCACCAAAAGCCGATAACCACAAAAATGTCAGGATGGTAGGCACGATCAATACCCCCAGGATAAACTCGCGGATGGTGCGTCCACGGGAGATTCGTGCAATAAACATCCCCACAAAAGGCGACCAGCTGATCCACCAGGCCCAGTAAAAAACGGTCCAGCTCTTTTGCCAGTCAGACTGGGTATAGGTTTCGGTCCAGAAACTCAATTCGAAGAAATTTTGCAGATACCCTCCGATATTTTGTACAAAAGAGCTGAAGATGAAAAGCGAAGGACCCACAATGAGCATAAACAACAGGAAGAAAGCGCCAATAATGATGTTGAGCTGACTTAAGCGTTTTACCCCATGGCTCAGTCCGGCCACCACCGAACCGGTAGCAGCAAGGGTAATAATACCAATAAGGATTACCTGCATATTGGTAGTATCTGACCAACCCAGCAAATGATGAAGACCTGCACTTACCTGCTGTACTCCCATTCCCAGCGAGGTAGCAAGGCCAAAAAGCGTCGCTACAACGGCCAATACATTAATGGTTTTCCCCAGCTTTCCGTGAATTCCTTCCCCAATCAGAGGATGAAAAACTGAACTGATGGTGAGGGGTAGCTTCTTGTTGAATGTAAAAAAAGCAAGCGACATTCCCACCAGGGCGTAAATACCCCATGCATGAAGGCCCCAGTGTAAAAAAGTAAACTGCATTGACTTTCGGGCTGCTTCTACAGTTTCTCCGGGCCCTGAGGGCGGACTCACATAATGCAAAACCGGTTCACCCACACTCCAGAATAATATTCCGATTCCCATGCCTGCACTGAACAACATGGCAAACCACGAAGCCTTTTTAAACTCGGGTTTGGCCGTTCGGCCTCCCAACCGGATATTTCCAAACTTACTGAATGCAATGGAAAGAGAGAATATCAGAAAAAGATTGACAGCCAACACAAAAAACCAACCCCCAAACTCAGAAATACTGTCTTGTACACTGGCAAAAATCCTTTCCATGGGCTCTCCCACCAACAAAGTAATGGCAATAAAAAACACGATTAAAACAGTTGCGGGCCAAAAAACCCAGGGATCTATTTCAAAGTATTTGTTGGTTTTGGGAGGTACGGTTACTTTTTCTTCCTTCGTTTTTTTCATATCAACTAGTGTAAAATATTAACCATAAAAAATTATAATAATCTCTTAATTTTGACAGTTTTTCAGACAAATGTACAAAAAGGTTTTTTTAGAAAAAAGTCGGATAAATTATGCTTTTTATCTTTGCATGTTTATCTTTGCATCGCGAATCGGCTACAAAACACAAGTCAATTCACCCTTCAACACAGATAACCATCTGACTTTTAAGCCGATTACTAAAGTTCTTCAACATCTTTATTGTTTAATTAAAGCATTTGTATTACAAATAGCTGCTTTACTGTAAAGCCAAACCATAAAAAGTTGCAAGAACACGCTACCTGACAGCCCAGGCTGTAACTTTCTTTTACATAACATCCTCCCGGGCACCATTACCTATTGTTTGTTTTATGTAACAATTATCATATTATTCATTAATCAATAAATCTATGAGGAATTTTACAAACTATTTTAGGTCAAAACTTTTAATGCTTTTTTTTGCAGGTCTTATCTCGTTTCCTTCCCTCGCGCAGGATACAGAAGATGAGGACTATCTTAAATTAGGAGGGGCATTTCGACTCAATGTAGTCAGCCAGAACTATGAAAGTGAACCCACTGCAACAAGTACGTATGCCACTTTTGATACCTGGAGACTCAATGTGGCAGCTCGTTACAGTGGTGTTGTACTCGACTTTGAGTACCGTTTTTACCCCACTTTTAACACCCATTTTATCCACCATGGTTTTCTGGGGTACAATTTTTCAGAAAACCTGGAAATGCAGCTGGGAGTAACGCAGGTTCCGTTTGGCAACCTCACTTACAACTCTCACAGCTGGTGGTTCCTCATCCCTTATTATTTAGGGCTGGAAGATGACTATGATATGGGTATCAAATTTAACTATGCGGCTTCAGAGAAGTTAAACCTTTCTTTTGCCTATTTCAGGCAACCCGAGCCGGCGGGTCCGGCTTATGGCAGCGCCAGTTTTGGAGGTCCGGGAGCAGGAACTTACTCGTATAATATAATACCTGACAATACCGGTGTACTCTCAGAATCAGGAGCTACCTCTTCTATTCGCGAAATGAACCAGTTGAACCTGCGTGCCGCTTATGAAATAATTGAGGGTACAACACTTGGCATTTCCGGCCAGCTCCAGGGAGTTTACAATTCTGTATTGCAGGAAACAGACTACGGCAATGCATGGGCTGTTCATCTAAACTCCGATTTCTCCGATTTCAACCTTAAGCTACAATATACATCTTACGACTATAAAGCGCGCGACGATGATGGCAACACCCTTGACCGGGTGCAAATGGGAGCCTATGGCGACCCATACTATGGTGACGGTGTTGCGGCAAGAGGCAGCCTTATAACAGCAGGATTAGCCTATACCATTGGGGTGGACTGGGGCCCTGTCAGCAGTGTACAACCCTATTTTGACTATTCCATTATGATGAAAGATGGCGCATTAAATGTAAATGAGAATTCTTATGACTTTGAAAACTCTCTGATGGTTGTTCCTGGTTTTCTGATTACCGCGGGAAACATTTACACCTATGTTGATTTTGCTTTAGGCAAGAACCATCCCTGGCTCACCGACTCTTTTGGTACCGGAATGGGTGCGGGGCACTTAAATGAGCAGGGAGAGCCGCTGCCCCTGGAAGACCTGGACTGGAACCTGCGATTCAACATTAATATTGGCTACTATTTTTAATATTCACCTTAAAATACTACAAAGATGAACTGAGCCATGACAATGCTATTGACACACACGCGGATGATTATAATTTCGCAGTACCAGCAAAAAGTACAATACGGATATTGCTGGCGAGTTCCATCTAATCTATTAACTAACAAATTATAAACAGATGAACCGAGCCATAACAAAGATTTTGACACGCACGCGGATGATTATATTATCGTAATAACTCCAAAACACTTGTGTCGGTTATTGT
>CAZBGI010000098.1:0-11087 GCA_964491395.1 uncultured Bacteroidales bacterium
TATTCATCCAGGCCCATATTCATATATTTCTCACGATCACCCTCAAACGCATTGGCACTAAGTCCGATGACCGGAGGAAGCTGGGGGTATTTTTTTCGCAGGTTACTTGTGGCCGTTATACCATCCATTACAGGCATCTGGATGTCCATCAGGATCAAATCAAACGTATCAGGCTGGAATTTTTCCAAAGCCACCGCACCATTTTCTGCCAGCTCAATGGTGTGTCCCATCGAAGAGAGCAGCAGTGTCATTACTTTCTGATTGACGATTTTGTCTTCTATCAGTAGTAATCCCAGGTTTTTTAAGGTGGGAGGCTGCGGTGAATCAGTTTCTTTTATTGCAGAATCGTACCTCTATATTAGCTTGAAGTGTGGGTGGGTTCGGGTCTATTCTTTTTGTTGCCTGAGAACTTCCAGGGTATGGTGTTTCAGCTTTCGGTCCTTTACCACCAGTGGAGTAACCGGGGCTTTTGATTTGCTGTTGAATATCATGTCGTGGCTCAGGCACAATCCCATCATAATATTTATTTCGGTTTGGTTTTCATCAAGGAAATGGGCCTGCCCGGCGGGATTGCAGGAAATTCCTTTGTAACCGGGCACCAGCTCATCAAAAGCTACCTTGCCATATTTACAGTTTACTTTGGATACTTCAAAGCCCTCTTTTTTCAGCATCTCTTCAAGGTTTTCTGCTTCCTTGTTAAAGGCGATACAGTTTGCGATACCGATCTTTTTTATCCCGGCCTCACGCGAGTATGCAACGATTTCCTGTACTCTGTCAATTTTTGGGTCCAATGTGTCCTCGGCCGTTTTAAGGCTCTGCTTATCATCGTCGGTATATAATTTTGTAAAATCCATTTTTAATTGTTTGGGGTTTTTGAATGCTTTTGCTTGAAATAACAAGCGATCTTTTTTAACTCGATTACATCGTTGAATTATCAGTCCTGTCCTTTTTCAGGCTTCTGTGGTAATACTCTTCCCACCAGTATGCCTGTAACTCTTCTCATGGGGGCCAGGTAATCACTCAGCGGAACCGGGCTGATCTCTACCTGTTTGCTGCTGCTGGATGCATGCAGCAGATGCAGACGTCCGTTTTGGTGTAAAGCAAAGCCCGTGTGCGACACATCGAGCCCTTCAATGCTGGTGGTAAGGGCAATGATGTCTCCATCCTGAATGCTGCTTTCAAGGTTTTCTATCTGATTTTTGGGAATGTAATTCATTGGATAGGAAGATACTTCTTGTTCTGCTGCCTTCATCTTGTTTACAAAGTCTGGTTCTGCCAGTTGCTTGTACAGGTGAGGATTGGAGCTCATAAAGTGCACCTTGCTGTTGAACGTTTGCGAACCCAGTTCATTGCTGACAAGGGTAAGAATTCCTTTATCAGCATTGTTTTGAAGCCATTCCGTAAAATAATGCAAACGAGAAGGATACTGATCTATGATGCCGTCGCGGTAGCGGATACAGGCAAGGGTTTGAGCGAAATCCCAGAAAGTGGAATCCCCATATTGAATAATGAGTGTCATGGAGAGCATATATTCAACGAAGGTGGTACAATCCATTTCGCGCAAATTGATAACCAGTTGTTCGTCTTGATCTGTCTCAAGAGTGTGGGCCACGTAAGGAGTGTGGATAAACTTACGGGCAATGGCTATCAATAAATCCGGTGTACTGATGTCGGGTTCAACATCGTATGCAATGTCTGTAACGGTTTCTTCAAAAACAAAAATATCCCTTTCGGTAGTGAGGAAGGAAAGCTTCTCATTGCCAGGGCACCACCTTATGTAAGCATCTTCAGCGAGTTGATTTTCAACCTGTGGTGGCTGGCTGCCCTGGCAGGCCAAAAAAAAGAGCCATAAAACAGGGGCAAATACCAAAGCAATGGGTGGCTGTTGAAAGAATTTAAGCATAATTAATGTATTTTTTTCGTTGATGGATAGCTGCTTTCTAATCAGTTTTTTTTCTGAAAACGATTCTGAATCTTACCGTTTCTTCCAGGTAGTTGCTGCCCAGCTGGGCCGCTTGCCAGTCCGGGCCATTTTTTATCAAATCTACTGCTTTTTCCGAATACATTTCCCCGGGACTGCGAATGATTTTAAAATTGGAGGGTACTCCGTTATGATTCACGGTAAACCGGATCACTACCACAGCCCTGTTCCGGTCATCGGATTCATTCAACAGAGCGTTATCGCGCAAATACTGACGGTAGGCCGGGTATCCATCCCGTGGCATTGGAGGTGAATAATCCCTGCGGTTCATTTTGTCATCTGTATGCAGGTCCTTTTCATATCCTCTTTTCGCGGAAGTTCCGTACCCTATCACATACACTTCGTTCAGAATTGCCATGTCTGACGTAAGTGACAGCACATCGTTCTGTGCAAGTGTGGCAGCATCGATTTCAAGGGATACCATCCCAATGTAAGAGGCTACGAGGATTGTTTCCTCATCACGGGGAACTTCCAATTCAAAATACCCGTCCGTATCGGTAACTGTGGCCAGTCGGGAATCTTTTACGTTGATAGCAACACCCGGAAGGGGTGTGTTATCAGATGCATCTACTACCTGACCGCGCAACATCAGGTGGGTAGATTCCGGTGAAAGAGTATCCAAATCAGGTAAAACTATCATGGGCGTTTCAGTCAATGCTATCACAGTACCGGAAGATATCTGCAATTTTTCTTCCACGATAACGGTTGTATCGAGGGGGATGGAAAGGGTGAATATTCCTGTGTCTGTTTCATTGCCGTCCGGGACTGACATTTCATAATCGGCTACGAGAATCTCTTCTGTATCTTCCGGTGAGGATGTTGAGGGCGCTGAATCCATGGGAACATTAACCGAAACTTCTTTTTGCCGCTTTGTCGGAGTTTTGATGGGTTCCGTTGTTTTTGCAGCCGATTCTTCAGGAGCTTTCAAAGCAGATTCATCAGCAGATGTACGTTTTTCTTCCGGCTCAGAGGGTTCGTTGATGGTAAGACGGGATTCACGCATGGACTGCTGGCTTTGCTCCATTAAAAGCAGGCCAACTCCGGCAATGATAAGCAATGCCAAGGTAGCCACAATACTTGCGTACCAGTATACAGGTGTTTTGCGTGCAGAATCATGAATTTGTTCATTCAACCGCGCCACATCCTGCTTAGCCCTGCTTTCATCCACCAGCGTAAAACCCTCCAGGGCTTCTTCTACAAAAGAATCCTGCATCATCTTCCGCTCCAGCTTATGACGGCTGCCATTGCCTTTTCGCCGGAAAATATAATCGTATATTTCCTTCAATGTGGCGATGGTATGGGATTTCTTATGCTTCATGCCTGCTTTCCATACAGATTTTTAAATTTCTTTTGCCGTTTTGTAAATGACTTTTGACTTTTTTCTCCTCAATTTTCAGTTGTTGTGCGATTTCAAGGTAGCATTTATTCTCATAATAAAACAACTCAATGCAGCTTTTTTGTTCGGTTTTCAATTGTTCTATGCATAGTTTTAATTGTTGAGTATGCAGTGCTTCCTCTTTATCAACAGGATGCAAGAACTCTTGCGATTCCATAAAAAGAACCTGCTCGTTTTGCCATACCTCATGACGGTGATCCCGCGTTTTGCGGCTGCGCAGCTCCATCAGGCAATGATTGCGGGTAATAACATACAACCAGGTGGAAAATCTGATTATCTGATAGCGATGGATTTCGTGACTCAGCTTCTCATAAATATTCATCACCGCATCGGAAGCATCATCAGGATTTTTCAGATACTTCATGCATACTCCATACACCAGGTGGGTATAGCGTGTGTAAAGCTCCGCCAGAAAATGCTGATCGTTTTTCTTGCTGAAGGCTTCCAGCAGCTCCTGGTCGGTATAGTCCTTTATGTCCTTACTGAATAATCTGAACAAACCCTGTTTGCTTTTTGATAGATGTTATTTCTTGTTTTGATTTTCCGTAATATTCCAGGCCAGAAGAATTCCTGTCATTACTGGCTTTTATTTATGGCCGTTAGTTTTCACTGACGGGGAAACGTTATCTCAGATTCAGAGAGTCTTTATTCTTATATGACAATAGTTTTTGCAATCGCGCTGTTGAATGCAGGAAGGGTATTAAATATTGTCTGATGAAACATCCATGATTAACTTTTTAACATACATAAGGATGATAAATTGTATATCACTTCATCAAAGAGAAAAAAAAGGCAAATGGTGATGTTCCATCTGACCGGCATAATCACATTTAATACAGCCGAATATAGTATCTGCAGCTTCATTCCTGCTATCGCGATTGGGTGGCGAAAGTTACTATATTTTTTTGGGAAGTATGAGAGGATTTTTCTTTCCCGGTATTTTCTCAATGAAGCCAAATGGGATTTGAGCATTTCTTGAACAGGATACAATGTTAGTTTACAGCTGTGTAACGCTGTGAAAAACAAAAATTTAAAAATATTTTTTAATTTTTTATGGAATCTTCCCCTTAGAAGCATCCTTTTTTCAAACAGTCAATTTGGATGCATCCCAATCATTTATTAATCTAAAAAAATTACCATCATGAAAAAGCAACTTTTTAATTTTTTGATAGCAGTTTTATTGTCTGCCACCACCTTGATGGGGCAAACAAGAACCATCAGCGGAACTGTAACCGATGCAACAGATGGCCAGCCTCTACCCGGGGTGTCCATTTCATTAAAAGGAACCTCTACAGCCACAGTAACAGATCTCAACGGCTTCTATTCCATTGCCATCAATGGCCGCAATCCTGTTCTTGTCTTTTCCTTCATTGGAATGGTAACAATAGAAATCCGGGCCGGTAAAGAGAACCGGATCGATGTAGCAATGACTCCTGATGTATTAGAGCTTGAGGAAGTTGTTGTGGGATATGGCACTTCAAGAAGATGGGGAAAGTCTCGTCAAAATCGTGCTACAGATTACGAATCCTCCCCAAACGTTTACGCGTCGCAGGATGCTGATTACAACAGCATGGATGACGAATCTTATGCATCAGTAACAGAGACCGGATTCAAAGAAGTAGTAAAAGACCCCTTATCCACTTTCTCTATTGATGTGGATAACGCGGCGTATGCCAATATCCGCCGCTTTATCAACCAGGGCCAACTTCCTCCTGCCGATGCCGTGCGTGTGGAAGAGATGCTGAACTATTTCTCTTATAACTATCCTGAACCGCGGGGAAAGCATCCTTTTGCTGTGCATACCGAACTCTCTGAATGCCCCTGGAACCCTCACAGCCAATTGTTACACGTAGGGTTGAACGCCCGTGAACTCAACAGGGATGAGCTGCTTTCTTCCAACCTGGTTTTCCTGATTGATGTCTCTGGCTCCATGAGACAGGACAACCGTTTACCCCTGGTGAAAACAGCCATGAAAATGTTGCTGGAAGAATTAAGCCCTGATGACCGGGTTGCTGTTGTGGTGTATTCGGGAAGAACAGAAACGGTACTTGAGTCAACACCTGTTAAAGAAAAAGGTAAGATCATCGCGGCAATATCGGGACTTGATGCTTCGGGTAGCACCGCTGGAGGCCAGGCTTTGCGAAGAGCCTATGATGTAGCAGAAAGAAACTTTCTGCAAGATGGAAATAATCGCATTATTATGTGCACCGATGGTGATTTTAATGTGGGGGAAACCAGCCTGGGTTCTATGGAAAAACTGGTGAGTGAAAAGCGGAAACGCGGAGTATATCTCACTGTGCTGGGCTTTGGAATGGGCAACTACAAAGATGACCGGCTTGAGATTATCGCCAACAAGGGCAATGGCAACTATGGCTATATCGATAATATTCAGGAAGCCCGCAAGCTGCTCATTAATGAATTTGCCGGAACCCTTTACACGCTGGCCAATGATGTGAAATTGCAGATTGAATTCAATCCTGCCCGGGTAAAAGCTTACCGGCTCATAGGTTACGAAAACCGCAGGCTCAATCCCGAAGATTTCAATGATGATGCCAAAGATGCGGGAGAGCTGGGAGCCGGACACAGTGTAACAGCACTCTATGAAATCATTCCTGCCGGTTCAGATGCAACTTTTCCCGGTAGTATCGATAAGCTCCGATATCAGGAAAATGCACCTTCTGTAATGGCGGATAACCATGCAGAATTGCTTACTCTTAAGGCCAGGTACAAAGAAGGGGTAGGGAAGAAAAGTGTGAAGTTTGAAGAGCAGGTGCAGGGCAATCCGTTATCTCTGGCCAGTGCATCTGAAGATTTTCGCTTTGCTGCTGCGGTGGCAGAATTGGGTCTGCTGCTGCTCGATTCTCCTTATAAAGGGGAGGCTTCTTTCGAAAATGTAGTGAAACTGGCCGTTGATGCTAAAGGAGATGATCATGATGGATACCGCGCTGAATTTGTCAACCTGGTGCGTACAGCTCAAAACCTGCAGAAACTAAGCATGCAGAGATAGTATTTGAAAGTGTGTCCAATGAAAAAATGCTTTGCTTTCTTCATCACACTTTGCAAGATGTCAGGGTATGAGTTAAAATCATACCCTGACAAAAATGTTGATACGTTGGTTACTCCGTCCGAAGGCTTTTCACCGGGTTCATTTTGATTATTTTACCTGACTGAACCCATACTGTCAGCAGGGCTATTATCAGTACAACAATTACCGGAATGGCAAAGAAAACCGTGTGGGGTTCGATACGCAACGCAAAGGAGTCCAGCCACTTTTCAATCAGGTACCAGGTAAGAGGGATGGAAATTGTTGCTGCAATGGCCCAAAGGATAAGATAATTACGAAACATCAAGTTGAAAATGCTTAAAGAACTTGCTCCCAGGACTTTTCTGATGCCGATCTCTTTTTGTTTCTGCTGTGCTGTGTAAGCCGATAATCCGAGTAACCCCAGGATGGTAATGACGATGACCAACCCGGAAAATAAAATAAATACTACACCAAACCTCTTCTCTTCCAGGTTTTGACTGTTGTAATAATCATCCAGGAAAAAATATTCAAAAGGATGGGCGGGAAAGAAAGAATTGTAAAGCATTTGCACCTCTTCCCTTGCCTTTTCGGGGGGTAAATTTCCATAATGAATAGTAAGGTATCCTTTGTGATGGCGGGGGAGTCTGAAAATTTGGGGTTCTATGGGTTCTTTGGGCGATAATTGATGAAAATTGTCTGCTACCCCTGCAATGGTATAAACTTCGTTCTCCAGCACCAGCTTTTTTCCGATGGCTTCCTCCGGGCTGTTGAAATCTGCCCACATAGCTCCCCGGGCATTGAGCAGAATTTTCAGCTTGTCCGCTTCATCATTTCCTCTCAGGGGTTCTCCGGCAAGAATCCGGATGTCATACACATCAAAAAAGTTGGCATCAGCCTCTGTAACTCTGTAGTTTTTTCCTGAGGTAGATTTGCTGCCATACAAGTAAACACCTCCTCTGTTGTACATGTTGGGCTTTCCGGGTATGATCGTTGAAAAAGTTGCTCCTTCAAAACCGGCAACCATCGTCAACTCCTTTTTCATGGAATTAAGTTTTGCAAGGGAAAGGGAATCTCTCACCAGGGGAGAGTGCACCACGAGCATATTATCCATACTGAAACCCAGAGGGGTTTTCGAAATGAGCCTGTACTGACTGAATATGATTGTTGTGGCAGAAATCAGGCCTATGGCAATCATAAACTGAAAGGTGACCAGCAATTTCCGTGTAAAAGCTTTCCCCATGATGGGAACAGAAGTTCCTTTGAGTACTTCTGTAGTGTGCGAGGCAGGAATGTTGACTACAGAATATATGCCAGATGAAAATGTACCCGCGATAAAGGCAATAAGTATTAGAACATACACCCAGGACTGATGCCAAACAGGGGTGTTGGTAGGTAAATCAGCAAAATTAAAAAAGAGAAGAGAGAAACTCTCAAACAAAAACAGGGCAATGAGTACAGCCATGAGGTTGATGATGGCTGATTCTGTCAGCAGCTGAAGGATAAGTTGGCCACGGGAAGCGCCGTTTACTTTTCGGATGCTTATTTCTCTGAGTTTCTTAAAGGCCTGGATGGTAGATAGATTGAAAAAATTTACCCAGGCAATAATCAGAATAAACCATGCCACGATTTCAAGATAATTGATGGAGGCAGCATATCCATTCAGTTCCAGCTCGTGCATCAGGTGTGAGTGCAGGTGAATGTCTTCAAGGGGTTGCAACACAAAAGACATGTTGATTTCCCCCTCAGCCAAAGCCTCTCCGTATGTTCTTTCTACATATTCTGCCGCTTTCTGGTTCACAACTTCCGGATCGGCTCCCTCGGCAAGTTTAACATAGTTATAAAAACCACTGTAAATATATCCATTCTGGAAAAGATTGGGGTTTTGTTGTTTCCATGTTTCAATAGAGAGAAACAAATCGGCCTTGAAGTGTGTATTGGCAGGCATATCTTCGTATACGGCAACTACTTCATAGAGGTTGTTTAGATCGTGGTAAATGGTTTTCCCGATAGCAGATTGATTTCCAAAATACCTGCGGGCTGTTGAACGCGAAATTGCTACTGTGCCAGGCTTGTCAAGGGTGCCTGTTTTTGCTCCTTCAACAATCGTAACGCCAAGCAGCTGAAGTAAGTCTGTTTCAGCCTGAAATGCTCTTGTTTCTTCAAAAACAAGATCTTCGTGAGAGAAAATGCCTTCTCGACGAAACGCCTGGCCTTTCATCTCTACCTCGGGGATGTTCTCCAGAAAGGCTTGCCCGATTATCGGAGTTGCCGAGGCAAATTCTACTTTGTCTTCCTGGCCTTCCGACCATCTTGAATATAGTATCCTGTAAATCCTCTCACTGTCCGGCTGATAAGTGTCGAAACTTTGGTGAAATTTTACATAATGGGTAATCATCAGGCAGGCTGCAAGCCCTACTGCGAGCCCTGTAATATTAATGGCATAGAAACCCGTCCTGTTTCGCAGGTTGCGAAACGCCAGATTGATGTAGTAATGTAGCATGCTTTTTTGTTTTTGTTAGATGTGCTTATGTAAAAAGCATGCCGATAGGCATAAAAGGCTGTAATTGAATCTTTAGAGGGGAAATGGCATTTTCTGTTGCTGTCTGATACCGGACAATAAGTGTACGTAGGGGGACAACAAAGACGGAATAGAAAGAGTTAGCCGTATGATTTTAGGAGGTCAGGGTATGACTACAGTTCATGCCCTGACTAAATATTCGGGATGACAGAAGGAATTTTCTGCAAAAACTTGGATCACCTTGATTCTCAAAACAATATTCACCCTATCATTAAACAGCGACTCTAAGCTGTATTGCACAATCAAATTTTCCCTAACTTTACTAAATAATTAATAACTGTGCTTATTTTATGTT
The DNA here is from genome assembly GCA_964491395.1 of uncultured Bacteroidales bacterium. Classification (GTDB taxonomy): domain Bacteria; phylum Bacteroidota; class Bacteroidia; order Bacteroidales; family UBA7960; genus SKVR01. The sequence goes on from CAZBGI010000098.1 coordinate 9,276, forward strand.
AACTCCTGACCTTCAAAAACAGATTGCATTGGCCATAAAAGCACTTGAACCAGAAAAGATCATTCTTTTTGGAAGCCATGCTTATGGGGCTACACATCAGGATAGTGATATTGATTTGCTGGTGATTAAAAATATTCCACCCGAAAAAGTAAAAGAATTCCGTCTTCTGGTCAGAAAAATACTTTGGGAAAAATTCAAAGGGCAAGGCAAAGGTTTTGATGCTCTTGTGGATAGCCCGGACAGGATTGAAGAGAGAATATCGCTTGGGGACTTGTTTTATGATGAAATAATCAAAAAGGGTAAAGTTATTTATGCCTAATACAACCTATGCTCTTGAGTGGCTGGAATTAAGCAGAAGGAACCTGGAATGCGTTTTGGAATCCGAAGGGCGGAGCGACTTGCATTCGCCCCGCCTCCGGTAATCCATAAATAATATCAGACAGCAACAGCCTTCATGTTGCAGATAGTTTCTGCGATTCCCTCAAAAGCTTTCACCAACGTTTTATTGGTTTGCCCGAAAACACTCAGTCCACTTTCGGCTGCCTCTCCCAGCTCTGCTACCAAGGGAAGCTGACCCAGTAAGGGTACGTTGAGTTCTGTAGCCAGTTTTTCGCCTCCCCCTTGTCCGAAGATAAAATATTTTTCATCAGGGTGAGGGGCCGGGGTAAACCACGACATGTTTTCCACTACTCCCAGGATAGGGACATGCAGGTCGGGATTGTTGAACATGGAGGCTGCTTTGCGGGCATCGTTGAGGGCGATTTCCTGCGGAGTGGTAACCATGATGGCACCGCTGAGGGTGAGCTTCTGGATGGCGGTAAGCTGCACATCTCCGGTTCCGGGAGGGAAGTCCACAATCAGGTAGTCAATGTCTTCCCACAGCGTGTTCTGAAACAGCTGCTGGGTGGCGTTGGCTACCATGGGGCCCCGCCAGATAAGGCCCTGGTTGCGGGCGGCAAAAAATCCCATGGACATGATTTTTACACCGAATTTTTCGATGGGTATCATCAGTTGCACCCCGCTGAATTCGGTTACTTCCGGCCGCTGGTCTTCTATGCCGAACATACGGGGAATAGACGGGCCGTAAATATCGGCATCTACCAGTGCCGTTTTGAAACCATTGCGTGCCATGGCAATAGCCATGTTGGCCGCAACGGTTGATTTTCCCACGCCACCTTTGCCGCTGGCTACGGCAATGATATGCTTAATGTCGGGGAGTTGAATTTTTTCGTTTAGGTTCATTTGAAAAGGATATTTGATTTGTTATTATTTGCCAGGCCATGCTTAAAGCATTACAATATTATGGGTAATATTTACCCCGGCCTGCCGGAAAAGTACACCCACCGGGCAGGTGTTCATGGTGTGTTCGATGCATTTTTCTACCTTATCGGTATTGGCATCGGTTTTTATTTTCAGGGTAAAATGCACATCGGTGATGGTGGGTGCATTGTCTTTTTGTTTTGCATCTACCTCCACTTCCATTTTTTCAAATTCGAGGTGCATTTTCCGGGCTACCATTGCAAAGATGGTTCCCACGCAACCACTGAAACTCATTACGCATATTTCAAGGGCGGTAGGGCCGCTGTTGATGCCTCCCTTGGGTTCGGGCAGGTCGATGACCATACTGTGGTTTCTGCCGTTGTCTACAACGGATTGGAATTGTCGGGTCCAGAGAGATGTTGATTTCATAACTTTTATTATTTAAGGATTGATTCGTTTAATCGAGTTTTTCAAAGGCCTGTTCCAGGTCGGCGATAATGTCATCGGCATCTTCAATACCCACGGAGAAGCGCACCAGATCATCGGTAATTC
>CAZBGI010000099.1:0-4025 GCA_964491395.1 uncultured Bacteroidales bacterium
TCGATAGAAAAAGCTGTCGGTAAGTTGTTTTGGCGCTGCGAAATGGGTTCGGCAAGGAGAGGGATGGGGTGACAGCGCCCTTAAGGTTGTTGGAGGTAAGATTATCGGATTATAAGATTGTAAGATTGAGGAATAGGGATTAGGGATTAGGGAATGGGGATTAGGAAATGGAAAAATTGATTGTCGGATTATCAGATTAACGTATTGTTGGATTGTTGATGGGGCTTCCGGCCCAGTGTGGTGTTACAAACCACCAGATAGAGCACCCCGGGCCAGCGGTCCGGCATGTCGACAGAAAAATGTGCAACCGTTTGATTAATGGCGCTGCGAAATTGCTTCGGGCAAGAAGATGAATGGGGTGACAGCACCCTTCAACAAAACTCAGGACCGCCCTTCGACTGGCTCATGGACCACCCTTCACAGTTGTTGAGCAGTTCTATAATCTCATTATAAAACCTGTCGAAACCACAACAGCAATGAGTTGAGCAGTTCGAAATGCTAACTGCAACACCTATCGAATCCACAAATACAAAACACCCCAATTATTAAAACCCCACCACCTGCTTTTTCCTATTTAACATATCATACTGCTTTATGCTATTAATTATTTAGAATCATTATAAATAACCTTCATAGTAAAAAGTTTGTCATGTTTAGTGTATTACAATACATTTTTTACATTATCTTGCGGCAATTTTTAACTGTTAACACCACTCCTTTGTCTATGAATTTAAGATAACCACAATCTGAAGGGGCTAAAACACGTAAATCAGAAAAGAGAAGTTTGATTAAAGTAAGATAAAAAATATCCTGGCAGTTATATATACCGGTTGACTGACGGGGGAAAACTTTTCGCAACCGGAAAAATTATTATTCACTAAAAACTTAAACCTATGACAAAAAAACTAATCCTTACCCTATGCATTATCCTGCTGGGGATTTGCAGTACCCATGCACAACATCGGGGACATTCGCCTGGCGAGCTGTATCTTAGACATATATGGTATTGGGATGGAAGCTCCTATCATTTTCTGCTTTTATATACCGATAATTTCGGACGCAACTTTCAACAGCAGTACGTATACCAAACAGGAACCGAAGACATGCCAATTGGAAACCTTTATGCCGATGCTACTCCCGGAATTGTTTACAATTTGGCCACCAACACTTCATTTCCCTTCGAACAAAGAGGTTTATACAAATCTGATGACTATGGCATAAATTGGGAATTCCTCAGGCCACCATTTAAGGTCGGCGAACTTATGACAACAGGTAATGTTGCAGGGGAATTATTTAGCAAGGCAGATGGACTAATGTATAAGAGTGACGATAATGGTTTTAATTGGGAGCAAATAAACGAAGATATTGTAGTTGGCGGTATTGAAGTAGGAACCCAGAGTGGGGAATTATATGTTAACAGATCTTACGGCACCATTCCCATTACGATGACTTTAAAGCATAGTCAAAATGATGGTTTTGATTTCGACTCTCTGGAAATTGATACTCTGGTTTCGGGTTATACAGTTTCCGGTTATTCAACCCGAATTAGTCGAGGGGTAGATGCGGGTGAATTATACCTTGTATCGTGGTGGCCTGGTGCCGACTTTAAAATATTCCATAGCACCGATCATGGTCATAGCTTTACCCAACAATACCAGCAAAGCGCTCTTGGAATATATACCTATGAATCCTTCCGCTATACTGCCGGGCGGGAACCGGGGGAGTTTTACATTATCGTCTATCGTCTCGATGGGGTAACCAACCGGATCACCATTTACCATAGCCGGGATTATGCCCAAACCTTTACAGAGTATGCCCACAATGTTTTACCCGATTATTCAGGTGATCCTGTGCATATTATTTACACCATTGCAACGAAAGTAAATACTGAAGAGGGGGGCACCACCCGGGGAGAAGGGAAGTTCCACGAAGGGGAATTGGTGGAATTGACTTCCATATCCAACCCAGGTTATATATTTACCCATTGGTCAGAAAACGATACCCTGGTGACTACCGATTCTGTGTATGCTTTCACCGCCATGGACACCCGTACCCTGAAAGCCAACTTTGAACTGGAGACTGGAACAGCGCTTACAGAGCGAAATACAGGTGTAACAATCTATCCCAACCCTGCTAACCAGTACCTAACAGTAAGCATAGAAAACCATTCACCACATAACAGTAATACCCAAATAGAAATCATCAACCTTTACGGGCAGCGGGTTCTTCATGAAACCCTACTGCAGGTTAAAACAACCTTAGATACATCACAAATACCCGCCGGCAGCTATATATACCGGTTGACTGACGGGGGTAAACTATTCGCAACCGGAAAAATCATTATTCACTAAAAACCTGTTTCATTATGAAAAAAAGCATTATCTTAATTTTGTTGGCCACCCTTTGGGGGTTAAGCACATTGAGTGCACAAAAACAATGGGTATCATTTACCAAAACCACACCCGAAGAACCTACGATTACGCTTCAACAATCCAGCACATCAGCTGTAGTTTACAATGTACAAACCCCGGGTATGTATTCAACCACAGTGAATTCTGGGGGGGGTGTATATCAACGCATTAGCCTACCGGGGCAAACCCAGATAAGCCTGACAGGGAGTCCAGAAATCCCGGCCATTAAGCAATTGGTAGCCATACCCGAAGGCGCAGACATCTTCTTATCTATTCAAACCAACACCCCAGTTTACCATAATAATTACATGGTGTTTCCGGCCCCGGATCATCAATTAGAGACCACTCCCTACAACACTACCTTTCTTCAGGAAATTTTTTCCAAAAACGACAGCCTTTATAACCTATGTTCATCGGCCGTTTCAGCGTGGATTCGGGGGAAGAATTCCAGAATATCGTGAACAAAACCATCGCTTTTGAAACCGAATACCAGTTTGATGATTGGAAAAACAATATCCTGTTAACCTCAGGAAAGCATTGCGATGATACGTTTTATGAAGACCATATTGATGAGATTTATCCCATCATACCTGATGCCTTTGAGACAACTGTTTATAAAATGGAAAGTGAAGGCGACCAGGCTTATCTTTTTCAAGCAATGAACTCAGGTCAACTGATAACCCATTACCGGGGTAGTGGGCCTGAAGTAGGTTGGAATAGCATGCTTCCCTACCTGGGCCAGGGTTGTAATCCTGCAATTCAATTTAATCCTAATAGCGATTTTTCTGGTTATCATTTCACCAATGCAGACAAGCAGGGTCTTGTTATCAGCGTGGGAACAGTTAATGGTGCATTTGACCATCCATTAAACTGTATGGCAGAAAACCTTACCACATCAGAAGCAGGAAGCGTTTTGTTTGTTACTTCTACAAGACCTACTGAGGTAATTGGCATAACTCCCGATTTAATTCCAAAGAATGACCACATTTCCTTTAATATCCAAAAAGCCTTATGGGAAAATCTTTCATTTGTAGCAGGTGAGTTTCTGCTGGAAGCCCAGCTCAGCACTTACGATTATTACAACAGCACTATAGCCAATCTATTCATGCTATTTGGCGACCCAGCCTTGAATCTTATGGCCGAGGGATATCAGGTTACCGAAAGCATTACCTTGAGCGGGAATATCAACATCAGCACCGATGTAACCATCGCCGATGGTGTGGTAGTTACCCTTGCTGATGATACCCACGTAAACTTGGGTACCCGTGGAAAATTGATCATTGAAGAGATGGCGGGTCTTATTGTGGGAGATAGAGCGGCACCTACACCGCCACCCTCATCCTCATCAACCAGCTACGCAAAACTATTTCGTTTGTAGTAGCCAAATAACCATTTTTTTCACCATCCCGGGAATCCGTATGGGTTCCCGGGATTTTTTATTTCCGATGGTGACTGTGTAATGGCGTTAGCAACCCTGGCTTTAGCACGAAACTCAGTGCATTGCACTCACGGCCAGCGGCCCTGCATGTCGATGGAAAAATGTGCGACCGTTTGATTAATGGCGCTGCGAAAGCATCTTCAACAAAGAGATTGAATGATGACAGCGCCCTTCGA
>CAZBGI010000099.1:4125-6106 GCA_964491395.1 uncultured Bacteroidales bacterium
TGGTTTTCAAGCTATTTTAAAATCTCCATCCTGCAATTCAACATTAAAATTCACCTTTGCTTTTAAGGCGCTAAAGACTTTCAAAATTGTCGCTATGGTTACATTTTTTGCATTTTTCTCTATCCTGGAAATCTGTGATTTTTGAACGCCAATCATTTCACCCAGTTCCGTTTGTGTGAGCTGTCTTTCCTTGCGTGTTTGCCTTATCATTTCACCCAAAAGGTCAAGTCTCAACTCATATTCGTACTTATCCCTTTTTTCTGTACCAACTTTCCCAAGGTGTTTGTCTTTGAGCTGGTCAAGAGAATAGATTTTTATTTTTTTAGGCTTTTCCATGGTATTTTATTTTTTGTTTTTCTGTTCAAAATAGAGTTTCATTATCGCCCGTGCCTTTTCAAATTCCTTCTTAGACACTTTGTCGGTTTTCTTAATGATTCCGTGTGTAGCGATAACCAAGGTTTCAGTATTGTCTTCTTTATCCCAAAAAGCAAAAATTCGAAATTGCAGATTTGAATATTTCGTGCGGAACTCCCAGATATCAGTTTCTAATTTCTTAAAAAGCTCAGGGTCATTTACATACCTTGATTTATCAATGTTATAAATAATTTTATTCTTAACTTTTTCATCCAAAGCATCAAAGAATTCCCACACTTCTTCAAGCAAAATAATATCGAACTTTTGTTGTATTAGTCACACTTTTTATTCAATCAAAGGTAGTCAAATGTTCTATTATATGGAAACTTATCCTTCAGTATTTTATTTAACATTATGTTGAAAAATAATCCATCCCACTCAAATATCCACATTTTCCTCACATCTCACTAAAACACTTTTTTACAGATTTTTTCCTTACCTTAGTGTGATATTGAAGCAGCCATCAAAATAAACTTGTTTGAAATAAACTTGTTTGGATCTGTAAATCTATCAAACACTTTTCCCTTATGTCCAAATCACCAATTTATCCCGCTCAAAACCACATACGCATTGTAGCTGCCACCTCGTTGTTCGATGGGCACGACGCTTCTATCAATATCATGCGGCGCATTTTTCAGTCGGCCGGTGCCGAAGTAATCCACCTCGGGCACAACCGCTCGGTGCAGGAGATTGTCCATTGCGCCATCCAGGAAGATGCACAGGCCATCGCAGTGACCTCCTACCAGGGCGGACACCTGGAGTTTTTCAAGTACATGTACGATATGCTGCAGGAAAACCAATGCGGCCATATCAAAATTTTTGGCGGTGGAGGTGGCGTAATCCTGCCCGATGAAATTGAGGAATTGCACCAATATGGCATTGCACGGATTTTCTCGCCTGATGATGGGCGAAAGATGGGATTGCTGGGGATGATACATGAAGTAATGAAACAGGCAGACTTCCCAAGGGGAAAGGAAATGCAGTTTTCAACCCAAAAAATAAAAGACAAGGACCCTAAAACCCTGGCAGAAACCATTTCCGCCATTGAAAATTACCCAAAGGAGAGTCTTCCCAAGCTAAAAACAGACCTTGAAAATGGAGAAAAATCCCGGGTTCCGGTATTGGGTATCACAGGTACTGGCGGGGCGGGAAAGTCATCGCTGGTGGATGAGTTCATCCGCAGGTTTTTGCAGGCATTTCCCGAAAAACACATTGCGATAGTGTGCGTGGATCCCACCAAAAGAAAAAGCGGGGGCGCACTGCTGGGCGACAGAATCAGGATGAATGCCATTGACAGCGATCGCGTATTCATGAGATCCATGGCTACCCGTCAGACCAAACTTTCCCTGTCGGCACATGTGAAGCATGTAACCCACCTGCTGAAACTGGCAGGCTTCGACCTGATAATTATCGAAACATCAGGAATCGGCCAGTCAGATACAGAGATAGTGGACCACAGCGACCTGGCCATGTACGTGATGACACCCGAATATGGGGCAGCATCGCAACTGGAGAAAATCGACATGCTGGAATTTGCCGATATCATCGCCCTGAACAAGTTTGAGAA
>CAZBGI010000099.1:6206-10839 GCA_964491395.1 uncultured Bacteroidales bacterium
TTCAAACGTGAAAACGAAGACCCCACACGGATGTTTGCCGGCGAAGGGGGTCCGGAGAGGACCAACAAGCGTTTTCATTATCTTTCCAAAGGATTGCCCGCCAAACGGTTGTCAACGGCTTTTGACTCGGTGACCCTGTATGGCAACAATCCCGATTTGCGGCCGGATATTTATGGGAAAGTCGGCAACTCCGGTGTTTCGGTTTGCTGTCTGGATGATGCCAAGAAGCTTTATTCGGGTTTCAACCTGGCCGACCCGTCCACCTCTGTATCCATGACCATCAATGGCCCTGCCCCCATGCTGGTGGGATATTTTCTCAATACTGCCATCGATCAGCAATGCGAAATCTACATCAAAGAAAACGGACTGGTAAACAAGGTAGAACAAAAAATCAAAAAGATTTTCGATCAGAAAGGAGCCGAACGTCCCACTTACCAGGGGAAATTGCCTGCAGGAAACGATGGACTGGGATTGATGTTGCTGGGTGTTACAGGCGACCAGGTGTTGCCTGCCGAAGTATACGAAAAAATCAAGCTGGACACCATGAACAAGGTAAGAGGAACCGTGCAGGCCGACATTCTGAAAGAAGACCAGGGACAGAACACCTGCATTTTCTCCACCGATTTTGCCCTGAAACTCATGGGCGACATCCAGGAATATTTCATTGAGAATAATGTGCGCAACTTTTATTCGGTATCCATTTCCGGCTATCATATTGCCGAGGCCGGTGCCAATCCCATCAGCCAGCTGGCCTTTACCCTGGCCAATGGCTTCACTTACGTGGAATATTATCTTTCGCGCGGCATGGATATTGACAAATTTGCCCCCAACCTCTCCTTCTTCTTCTCCAATGGTATCGACATTGAGTTCTCGGTCATCGGGCGGGTGGCCCGCACCATCTGGGCCAAAGTCATCCGCGACAAATACAAGGGGAATACCCGTTCGCAACAACTGAAATACCATATACAAACCTCGGGTCGGTCGCTGCACGCCCAGGAAATTGGTTTCAACGACATCCGCACTACGCTGCAGGCACTCTATGCCATTTACGACAACTGCAACTCACTGCACACCAATGCTTTCGACGAAGCCATCACCACCCCTACCGAAGATTCGGTGCGCAGGGCCATGGCCATCCAGTTGATCATCAACCATGAACTGGGGCTGGCCAAAAACCAGAATCCATTGCAGGGTTCCTTTATCATCGAAGAACTTACTGATTTGGTGGAAGAAGCGGTGATGCTGGAGTTTGACCGGATTTCGGAAAGGGGTGGCGTACTGGGTGCCATGGAGACGGCCTACCAGCGCAACAAGATACAGGATGAATCGCTGTACTACGAACACATGAAACACTCCGGGAAACTGCCCATTATGGGGGTGAATACTTTCCTTTCTTCCGAAGGGTCGCCCACCATGGTGCCTGAAGAGGTGATTCGTTCAAACGAAACGGAGAAGAAATACCAGATCAGCATGCTGGAGAATTTGCACAAGTTGCACAGCGACAAACAAAAAAGCATGATTGAGGAACTGACCCGCACGGCCAACAAAAACGAGAACATTTTTGCCTCATTGATGGAAGCCACCAAATACTGTTCATTGGGACAGATTACCCAGGCATTGTATGATATTGGGGGTCAGTACCGGAGAAATATGTAGGTTTTTATCTGGTGTTTGCAGGAAAACGGCCATTGCGATGGCAATAAGCACGCCGCATTAGAAGCATGATCGGACATGGAGTGCCGCAAATCATTGCGCATGGTTTCATTTACTTCCTGCACAACACCCTCCATGGGCTTGAGGACTCTTGCTGATATCAATGTATTGCTAAAGTATTCTGCTGATCAAAACTTTCTCAATCATGGCTCCGTCCATGTCTACGATCTCTATTTTATAGCCCATATATTCAAAGCTATCGCCAACTTGTGGGATTCGTCCAAACTGATTGAAAACGAAACCTGCAACGGTGGAATAATCGATTTTATCAAAGTCAACGTCAAAATTCAGGATGATTTCGTTGAGAATTTCAATGGAAGCATCCCCACTTACCACCACCGTTTTATCTTCCCTGATGAATACATCGGGTTCGTATATTTCGCCTTCCTCGGGGATCTCTCCTACAATATTTTCCACAATATCGTGCAGGGTTATTATGCCCTCAAAACCTCCGTATTCATTAACAACACAGCAGATGTGTATTTTATTTTGCCGGAACAGGTCCAGTACTTTATGGGCACTTATATTTTCGGGAACAATAAGTGGTTCAATGATTATTTTATCTATGTTAAAATCTTTTGTTTCAAAATTTTGCTTGTAAAAATCCCTCAGATACAGGATTCCTTTGAAATTGTCCAAACTGCCATGGCAACAGATCAATTTGCTGTGTTGAGCACCCTGCAGCCTGACTATTATTTCTTCTGCAGGATTATCAATATCAATCCACTCAACATCCAATCTATGGGTCATTAAATGCTTTGCTCTTTTGTTGGCAAAATAAAACACCTTTTCGTGCATGATATTCTGCTCCTTCTCAATGATCCCTTCGGTTGAAGCAGTCTTTATCATTTGTCTCAACTCGGCCTCGGTCATCACATCTGATTGTTTTCTGATACCGATCAGTTTATTCACAAAGCTGGTTGAAACGGATAGAATTATTACGAAAGGATAGAACAGGCTGCTGAAGAAATAAATGATCGGAGCCACCCTGACGGCAATTTTGTCGGGGTTGTTTAAAGCGATGGTTTTTGGCACCAATTCACCTATTACAATGGAAAAATAGGTAATGATTATTACGGTAATGACAAGGGCAATCTGGCTGGCATATTTTTGTGTGAGAGGAAAGCTTTCAAAAAAGGGAGCTACATCTTCAGCAATACTTATTCCACCATAGGCACCTGTTACAATGCCAATCAACGTGATTCCCACCTGTATGGCTGATAAAAAACTCTCGGACTTGTCGAGTAATTTCAGTGCCACTTTTGCCCCATTGCTTCCTTTTAATACCCTTTGTTCCAATCTCGATCTTTTGCTCGAAACCATTGCAATTTCAGATAATGCGAAAAATCCATTCAGCAAGATTAGGATGGCCAGTATTACAATTTCCATATTTTCCGGTTGTCTAAGTCTTGGGTGATCATTAAATCAAACGTGAAGAAAATGCTGTCCAAATATAAGAATATTCCTCTGTTAAAAGGGAATAAAATTACGACGCTTCGCTTAGATATAATCCCCAATTCAATCCCATCGTTTTTTAAGACGCCTTCTTACCACTTTCCTTTTCCCCTTTTTCCCATGAATGTTGGCAATTACGTGCTTACTTTTCTTTGCTGGCATTTCTCCTAAATCAGATAGTATTGCATAAAGTTCTTCAACCGAAAGCCACACGCCGGGCATCCGGTAAGCAGCATGGATTTTTGTTCTTATATCTCCAAAGGGCCATTTTACTGGTTTTTTTATTACCTTTGGCCATCAATGGAATCGGCCTTCTTATCTCTCTACCAAACATAAAAAGAACAATACCGGCCATTATTATTACGGTTTGAATTGTGACGCATGCCCCTGCAAAACACCCTCAAACCCCTGGCAAATAAGGCTTTCCGTGCTTTACCCGGTTTTTAAATAATTGATCGGTTTGAACTGGAGACCATAAATCTACGGGATGAATTCTGACAACATGCCCGAGTTCCGCTGGCAGTGAGGCGATTTTGCTGTATTGGCTCTCATGAGGCTAATCTCTCTGGGGAAGTTAGGGTTTTTCAGAAAGAACAAATGGTTGCAATCTAATATGGTATAATATGATACTGCAAATTTTACTGTTGCTTGCAGGATTTTTCCTGCTGATTTATGGTGCGAGCCTTCTTGTTGACAATGCTTCGGCACTTGCCAAAAGCCTGCAAATACCCGATATAGTTATCGGTCTTACCATCGTGGCTTTTGGCACCTCTGCCCCTGAGCTGGTTGTGAATATCATAGCTGCCGTACAACAAAACACAGACCTGGCCCTGGGCAATGTTGCCGGAAGCAATCTTTTTAACCTAATGGTCATTCTCGGGGCAACAGCTGTTGCCCATCCGCTGTTGGTAAAGAGTAACACTACCTGGATTGAAATACCGTTGTGCCTTTTATCTGCCCTGGTGCTGTTGGTAATGGCCAATGATGCTTTTATTGAAAGCGGACCCGCTTCTGTTATCGGCCGGGTAGACGGTATCATTCTTTTACTGTTCTTTGGTGTTTTCATGGCTTACAATATACAACTGGCAAGTAGAGGAGACCTTTCGGATGAAGTGATTGTAAAAAAAACAAGCAAATTAAAGTCCAGCCTGTTATTGCTGGCCGGGCTAATACTGCTGGTGGCCGGTGGGCGGATGATAGTAACTTCAGCGGTAGAAATTGCCGAAAACCTTGGAATCGCCCAACGCATTATTGCCCTAACCATCATTTCTGCAGGTACTTCCTTGCCCGAGCTGGCCACTTCTGTGGTTGCAGCTTTAAAAAAGAATACGGACATCGCCATCGGGAATATTGTAGGGTCCAACATTTTTAATGTGTTCCTGGTATTGGGAACCACAGCCATCATTAGCCCAGTGGCATTGCCCGAAGGGGCGAATATTGACTTGCTGCTCAATGTACTGGTAAG
>CAZBGI010000100.1:0-10534 GCA_964491395.1 uncultured Bacteroidales bacterium
AACGCTACAATCAATGACTGCAGCGTTTGTTTTTTTGGGGACGTGGTACCACCCGGAATCGAACCAGGGACACACGGATTTTCAGTCCGTTGCTCTACCAACTGAGCTATGGTACCTCGTTGTTTTGACAGTGCAAATTTAGTTAAACATTTTTATCTGGCAAGATGTTTTTCTATTTTTGTTGAAAATTTTTGGTTACACGCGTTTTACATTCTTATTATCAACGCAATAAAATCTTCAAATTATTTTGATAAATCTGGTCATTGATGCCGGTAATACCCTTACCAAGGTTGCATTCTTCGAGAACAACATCCTCACTCATCTGCATGCTGCTCCCCATGTAACGCAGAAAGAGCTTGAGCCATTGCTGGAAGAATTCAAACCCTCCCGGATGATTATTTCTGATGTTTCTGAGAAAACCAACGCTTTCTCTGGCTGGCTGGAAGAAACATTTCCCGTTCTGCATATGAATGCAGGCACTCCTTCTCCCCTGTGCATAAAATATCAAAGCCCCGGCACTTTGGGATCCGACAGGCTCGCCGCCGCTGTGTTCGGCGCATCCCTTTATCCGCAAAACAACACATTGACTATTCAGGCCGGCACCTGCCTGACTTATGAATTTGTCAACCAGGCACAAGAATACATAGGAGGAGCCATATCTCCCGGTTTAGACATGCGTTTTCGGGCTTTGCATACTTTAACCGCCAAATTACCGTTAATTAAAAAAGAAAAAATAAATTTCCTCACCGGAAAAAATACACAAGCGTCTGTTTTATCGGGTGTAATTAACGGTTGCAGTGCTGAAATAGATGGTATAATCGACCAATACAAAGCAATTTATCCTGACTTAATGGTCATTATGGGAGGGGGCGATGCATTTTTTTTTGATAAAACACTAAAAAATAGGATATTTGCAGTCCAAAATTTAGTTCTCAGGGGCTTAAACTTAATCTTAGAACATAACCATAAATGTTAAAAAGCAATAGTAAAACAAGAATCCTGGCGCAAATACTATCTGTGGCCTTTTTCCTAATCATGTGGTCTTCAATGCTTCAAGGCCAGTCAAAGATCAATTCTCCCTATTCCATGTTTGGTCCTGGGGAAGTAAAAGGAAACGAATATTTCAGGAACATGTCTATGGGAGGAATATCTCAGGGATTCAGAAGCAATGTTTCTGTCAACTTTCTGAATCCTGCTTCTTATACAGCTGTTGATTCAATGTCTTTTGTGTTCGATGGAACCGTGTTTTCTCACATATACCAGCAAAAGACAGGCAATCTGGAGCAAACTACAGGATACACGGCTATGGCCAATATCAATTTTGCCTTCCCGGTTACCCGTCGCTGGAGCGTTGCCGCTGGTCTGTTACCTTGGTCACAACTGGGGTACAACATCTCCGATTTTCGGGAAGATGATATTTCGGGGCGCATCAATTATTTATATGAAGGTACCGGAGGTATCAGTCAGGTTTATATGGGACACGGTTTTCAGCTTTACAAAGGTTTATCAGCCGGGGTGAATGTGTCGTATCTTTTTGGAAAAGTTGAAAACAGATTGTTCGCTCAGTCCGACAGCATCGGCTTTTATCGTACCGGCTGGAACAATTTAGATCAGGTGAGTGGTTTTATGTTTAACTATGGGCTGCAATGGAAAATTCCCATGGATGAAACCCGGTTTCTAACCCTGGGTGGTTCCTACACGGGGGCAACCAATCTGGATATTGACCAGTCCAGTTTTATCACCCGGAATCTGCCCGGAACCACTACGGTTGACACGTTGAATTTCGAAGAAGGATTATCCGGCTCCATGGAAATACCTGCCAGACTAGCAGCAGGTGCATTTATGAATTTTAACTCACGCTGGAGTGGAGGTCTGGATTTTGAGTCCCAAAGCTGGAGCAAGTATAAAACATTTGATTCGATTCATAACCTTAATGATGCTTACATGTTTCGTGCAGGTGCCGTATACAATCCAAGAGTAGAAACATACACAGGAATTTTTAATCGCCTGGAGTACCGATTAGGGGCACGTTACGGGCAATCTTTTCTTTCGCTTAGTGACGGTAGTGGCTCAAATCAAGACTTTTCAGAGTTTGGCATTAGTTTTGGTATTGGTATTCCTGTCAGGCGTTCTTTATCAGCCCTGAATCTGGGTTTTGAATTTTCACGCAGAGGTGCCGGAAGTGCAGACATGATTGAGGAGAACTATTTTCGCTTCAACATTGGAGTCAATGTGTATGAAAGGTGGTTCGTAAAACGGAAATTTTATTAAGCAGACATTCACATATTAATAAAAACACATACTATCTAATTTATCCAGCAAATGAAAACAACAAGATTTTTTTCAGCAGCCATTATGCTCAGCCTTTTCCTGGCTTGCAACCTTTCGGCAAATGTAACCACCTCATCCGACAATCAAACAGAGGCAGGTTATCTTAATGAAACCAGTGAAAGTTTTGCAGATGCCAGCCTAACCCAAATGGACAAGCCTCCTAAGTATGGCGAAACCCCTGAGGACAGCATTGCTTGCGTAAGAAATATCTCTCTGTACCAGGAATACTGGAAACAGGGAAACAAAAAATTAGCCTTCGAACCCTGGAGAGAAGTGTTTTACAACTGCCCTCAGGCCAGTTTGAATACTTTCATCAGAGGAGTCTCTTTGATAAAAATGAAATATTCTGAAGAAACCGATCCCATCAAAAGAGATGCATGGGTAGATACGCTGATGCTATTGTATGATAAACGAATTGAATATTTTAATCGTGAGGGATATGTACTGGGCCGTAAAGCCAGTGATTTGTACCAGTTGCGCCCCAACAATGTACAGGAAATCTTTGATCTTACTTCCCGCTCTATTGAACTGGAGGGCAATGATTCACAGGCTGATGTTATACTTATTCACATGCAATCACTCACTCAGCTGGTACAGGCAGGGGTAAAAGAACAGGATGAGGTATTGGAAACCTATGATCATCTCATGAACATCATTGAATACAATCTGGAGAATAACCCCAAAGACAAAAGGTTTTTTGAGCCGGCAGAGGGCAAAATCGAAAGTTTGTTTGAACCTTTTGCTACCTGCGAAAACCTGATTTCGCTTTATGAGCCCCGTTTTGAAAGAAATTCGGAAGACATCGAATTACTGGAGAAAATTACTTCCATGCTCGACAAGCAGGGTTGCACCGACAGCGAATTGTTTTACAATGCTACCCTTAACCTGCACAGACTGAAACCCAGTGCACAGTCCGCATTTTTGATGGGCCGCATGGAAAGAGATGCCCAAAATTATGAAGAAGCCATCCGGTATTACGGCGAAGCAGTTGAATTATATGAAGATGATGAAAACAAATTTACTGCACTTTTATTGATGGCCGACATCAGTTACAAAGAGATGCGTCAGTTTTCAGAGGCCAGGAACTATGCCCTGCGTGCTGCTGAACATGACCCCGATAACGGCCGCCCATATCTCCTGATTGGTGAGATGTATGCCGCTTCCTCCAGCCAGTGCGGAGATGATGAATTAAGCAGAAATGCCGTTTACTGGGCTGCTGTGGATAAGTTCTCAAAAGCCCGCAGTGTTGATGAGGACCCGGTAATACAGGAAAGAGCCGATCAGCTTATCAATACCTATAGCCAGTATTTTCCCAATAAAGAGACTACCTTTTTCCATGGGCTGGATGATGGTGCCACCTACAGGATTAATTGCTGGATAAACGAGACCACAACCGTACGCTCCAGATAATATGTTTTTTGCCCTTCATAAAAAACCCACCACAAGCATTGCCATCCTTACCGGACTGGCAATGCTTGTTTCGTGTCAACCGGATCTGAAAACTGTAGAAACCATTACACGTGTAGACAGTCTACCCATTGAAAGCGCAGACAGTCTTCGCATCGTTTACAGTACCCATGCACAGGTACAAATGACCATGGATGCACCGGTGATGAAACGCTTTGAAGGGGATAACCCATACATGGAACTGTCTGAAGGGTTCGTGATGGTGTTTTTTGACAGTCTCATGAATGAAACCTCCCGGATATCGGCCAGGTATGCCATCCAATATGAAGAAGACCAACTTATTGATGCCAGAAATGATGTAGTGGTAGAGAATATGGAAAACAACGAAAAACTCAATACCGAACAATTGATCTGGGATCAGAAAAATGAACTCATCTATACCGATAAATTTGTAAAAATCACTACCAATGAAGAAGTCCTTTACGGAGATGGTTTTGAATCCGATGACCGCTTCAATTCATGGGTAATTAAAAATCCCCGGGGCGAATTTTTTGTTGAAACCGGCCAGGAAACCCCCGGAGATGAACTATCTGCTGACACCCTTAGAATGTCGCAGGACTAATTTTTGCCTGCCCCATAAGGGTAGTCTGTGATTTTTTTCTATTACCTTTGTATCAAACCAACAAAAACTATCAGTGGATATATTGACGATCATAATTGTCAGCCTGCTTTTTGCCGCCTTCTTTTCGGGCATGGAAATCGCCTATATCTCTTCCAGCAGACTGAAAGTTGAAGTAGAGAAAAAATCGGGTGGATTTGCCGCCAGGATTTTGTCAAAATTTACCAGTTCCGATTCCGGTTTTGGTTCTGCCATGCAGGTGGGCAACAGCATTGCCCTGGTAATTTTCGTTATTTATATGACAATCGCATTAAAACCTTTTTTGGTGGAAACCATGCCCGGGGTTCTTCAAAGCGATTTTTTCATCCTGCTGGCACAAACCCTCATATCGTCCTTCATCATCCTGCTGATAGCCGAATTTCTGCCCAAAACCCTTTTTCGGATCCACCCTAATAAGATCCTGAACTTTTTCGCTATCCCCATCTATTTAATTTACTATTTACTCTATCCCATCGTGTTTATCACCCTGGGTATATCAGAGTTTATTCTGCACCGGATTTTTAAACTCAGGATTGCCCATGCTCCCAAAGTTTTCGACAGTGTTGACATCGACAATTTCCTGCAGCAGTTGGGAGAAAACGATTCCCAGGACAGCGGCCATGAAACCATCGAAATGCAAATCCTTCGCAATGCCATTGAGTTTCCCGAAATCAAATTACGCGAGAGTATGATTCCCCGAACAGAAGTTGTGGCATTGGACGAAAAAGAATCTTTGGACCGTTTTCGGAAAAAATTCTCCGAAAAAGGACTGTCAAAAATTCTTATTTTCCGAAAAAGCATCGACAATGTAGTAGGATATGTACACGCATTTGATTTTTTTAAAAAACCCCGGGATATCGCAAGCATCATCAGGCCGGTAATGCTTGTACCCGAAACCATGCATGTAAACAAGTTGCTGAAAAGCTTTATTCAACAAAGAAAGAGTATTGCTGTAGTGGTAGACGAATTTGGAGGTACGGCAGGGCTAATCACCATTGAAGACATCATGGAAGAAATATTCGGGGAAATAGATGATGAATATGACACTGATGATTTTATTGAAAAGCAGGTATCTAAAAATGAATATCTCTTCTCTGCCCGTCTTGAGATTGATTATCTTAATGAAAAATATCACATGAAACTACCCGAATCAGAGGAATATGAAACATTGGGAGGCCTCATCATCAATCAGCAAGAGAGTATTCCTGCCAAAGATGCCGAAATCCTGATTGGAAATTACACTTTCAGAGTCGTACAGGTGAGCGAAAAAAGAGTAGAGCAGGTGCATTTGAAAATTTCAGATGACTAAAAACAGGCGGCCTTGCGTGCTCACCCTCAACTTCATTACATCCTTCGATTGACAACAAATATTTTAAAGCCACGAACAATGGTTTTAAAAAATGTTATACATTTGCAGTTCAATTTAAAACAAGTAAATCAGATTAAAAGAATAGATAGAAATTATGGCTGTTATTGGAAAAATCAGAAGCTATTCCGGATTGCTCATCGCTGTTATTGGTATTGCCCTCGCGGCATTCGTACTGGGTGATTTTCTGGGCTATGGCCCTACGGGAGCACAAACCCCTGAAGTAGGTCAGGTTGATCGCACAAAAATTGTATATCCTGAGTTTGAAGAAAGATATACACAGGCAATAGAAAACTGGCGCAATCAAACCCAAAAACAAAATCCTGAACCGGAAGAAGCCTTCCAGATTAGACAACAGGTATGGGATCAGATGGTTCGTGAAATTTTACTGACCCGTGAGTATGAGCAGCTGGGAATTCAGATATCTGCCGATGAATTAACCGATTTGGTTATCGGTAATAATCCTCATCCTGCCATATTACAAAGTTTTACCAACCCCGAAGATGGTTCTTTTGACTCCCAGCAAGTGATTGAATTTATTCAGAATCTCGATCAAATGGAGCCTTCTATGCAAGACCAATGGTTTATGCTGGAAGATTATATCAGAGATCAGCGCAAGGAATCAAAATACCAGACCCTTATCAGCAAAGGGTTTTATATGCCGGAAGTATTGGCGAACAATGATTACCAGGAGAAAAATGTCACAGCTGACATACGAGTGATTGCCAAACGTTTCAACGAAATTGACGACAGCCTGGTAACAGTTTCTGATCGTGATTTGCGCAACATATACGATGAACGTAAGGAAGAGTTTAAACGCGAAAAATCCCGCGATCTGGAATACGTGGTATTCCCCATCTTCCCTTCTGACCAGGATCGGGAAACCATAAGGCAAGAGACAGAACAACTTAAAGAGGAGTTGGCCCAGACTCAGAATATAGAAAGTTTTATCAATGCCAATTCCGACCAACGATTTGATCCCTCATATGTTTCCAGAGAACAATTGTCTCCTGAAATTGAGGATGTCTTATTTAATGCAGAAGTAGGTACCATGCACGGACCGTACGTTGACGACAACGCTTTCGTAGTATCAATGCTCACCGATGTGGAATTCCGCCCGGACTCTATGAAAGCATCTCACATTTTAATCTCTCACGTAGGCTCACAATCGGCTACCCCCGAGACCACCAGAACACAAGACGAGGCAAGGGAAAAAGCTGACAGCATCCTCAATGTAGTAAGAAGATCGCCCGGCTCTTTCGCTGCCCTGGCAACAGAACTATCCGAAGACCCCTCGGCTGCCACCAATCAGGGTGACCTGGGTTGGTTCCCTGACGGAGCCATGGTAACTCCTTTCAACGAAGCCGTCATCAACACTCCCGTCAACAACTTTACCATTGCAGAATCAGATTTTGGATTTCATGTAATTCGCGTCACCGGCAAAGCTGCTGAAACCAAAAAGGTACAAATAGCTCACCTGGTGCGCAACATTGATTATTCCAATCAAACATTCCAGCGGGTTTACAATGAAGCAAGTGAATTCTCCTCTACCTTGCGCGAAAATGAAGATTTTGATGAAGTAGCTGAAGAGCAAGGCTTAAGCAAGCGTGTGGCAGATAATATCAGGCCCATGGACAACTCCATCCCTGGCATTGACAACCCCAGGAGTATTATTCAATGGGCCTTTGCAGAAAGAACAGAAGAAGGAAGTATCTCGCAGATTTTTGATCTGGAGGGTCGATTTGTCGTGGCCAGAATTGCCAAAGTAAGAGAAGAAGGCATTCCTGAACTGGAGGATATCCGTGATGAAATCCGCACCATTGCCATTCGGGAGAAAAAAGCAGAAATGATTGCTGAAGAGTTCAATCAGGCACAAGGACAAGGAATTGAGGAAAAAGCCACCAGCATGGGTCTTGATGTGCGAAACATTGAAAACATACGTTTCAACATGAATTCCCTTGAGGGTTTTGGTGCTGAACCTGCGGTCATAGGTAGTGTTTTCGCCCTGGAACCCAACACCCTCTCTAAACCCATTACCGGCAATACAGGTGTTTTCATGGTTGAAGTTATCAGAAAAGATGAAAATATTGAACCTGAAAACCTGCAGGCTCATCAGCAACAACTGCAAACAACCTTTCGCAGCAAGGTTCCCGGTGAATCGGTAAGAGCCCTGCGAGAAACTGTTGAAATAACAGACAACAGGCACATGTTCTACTAACTGTTGTTTTTTCAAAATTTCTAAACCCATTTCTCCCGGAAATGGGTTTTTTTTATCTTTGAAAAGCATTTAAAAAATGATGGGTCACCCGAATTTACATGTTTATTCTCTTTTTTATCATTTCAATATACTTCTCATATGGAACAATCCCACCTGAAAACCCTCATGATTGACTCATCCAACGGTTTCTACAAAATCTTAAGATACCCCATTGGTGATTTTTGGGGCCCGGTGGATTTGGGAATCCATCTGGCCAAAAAATATGACAGCCTCAACATCGGCACGGGACTGCTGGCCGGATCTATTTTTCCGGGATCGAACAGGCTTATTTTTAATGGTTTCAGCCCCAGCTGGCATGGGTTTTACATTTCCTCCATGGGAGGCGCAGGGCTGGTTTTCGACAACCTGGGCCTGAATATGGTTTCCATTATCGGCAAGGCCTCCACACCTTCGGTGATTTATCTCAACAGAATCCACGGAGAAGAAATTGAAGTGGAGATTGTACCGGTTCGTTTGA
Organism: uncultured Bacteroidales bacterium; assembly: GCA_964491395.1. Lineage (GTDB taxonomy): Bacteria > Bacteroidota > Bacteroidia > Bacteroidales > UBA7960 > SKVR01. The sequence continues at coordinate 8,498 of CAZBGI010000100.1, forward strand.
GCCAGGTATGGGAAGAAGGCCGAAAAGGGGTTTATTCATTGATGCAACATACACTTGATCTGTTTAAAGACAAATATGAAAATGACCCCCGTGTGCTGTCTACCGGGCCGGCATCGAGATATACAGACTTTGGAGCCATAGCTTCTGCCCCCATTCGCAAAGGCGAAGTAACCTATGTTGACTGCTGGGCAGGACGCGGAGGCTTTGGCACCAAACTCCTGCAGCAGCATGGCATAGCAGCCATTATATTTGGCGGCACATACGTGGACGAAGATTTTCGTGATCGCAAGGTGGCTGACTCCTGGTTCCAGGACAAGTACCAGAAAAAACTATCCGCGAAAGACCTGGAAACCACCACCAAATACCGCTACGACCCCGCTTTTAATACCGGAGGAACCTTTGGAGTTAATTTCACTACCCTCCAGGATTATATCATCGCTTTCAATTACAAAACCATCCATTGGACCGATGAACAACGCCTGAAGCTGCACCAGGACTTTATTCTGAACCATTACCTGAAGCAGTTTAATGAGGAAACCATTGTTCCCAAACAGCAAAAGACTTGCGGAGAGCCTTGCGCAGCAGTTTGCAAAAAGCTCAACAATCATTTTAAAAAAGATTACGAACCGTACCAAACCATGGGGCCCCTGTGTGGCATTTTCGATCAACGTGCAGCCGAATTGACCAACCAGAAAGCCGATTCGCTCGGATTTGATGCTATATCAGTGGGAGGTGTGCTGGCATGGCTGATGGAATGCGTGGCAGAAGGTTTGATAATGCCTGAAGAACTGGGTTTAAAAGATAAGCCCCGCTTTGAAATGGAAGGTTTTGAACTCGAGGAAGATTCTATGCACAATGCCAACATTGCCATGTCCTTGCTCGATGAAATAGCCCGCCCCGGTAGTCGCATCAACCTCATGGAAGGGGCCCGCAAATATGCCCGCAACCTGGCACGCAAGAAAGGAATAGAGGTACTCAATCGTTTTATCTATAACGCTTTTGCCCGTCATGGATGGATGGTGCCCAACCAGTATTGGACACCGGGAGTGCTGAGTCCTATGGGAATCATGGGCAAATACTACAACGATTATGGAAAAGAATTCCTGTCACCCCGCCAATTAGGAAATAAAAATGCACAACGCATGATCAAAGAAATTATGCTCGACAATACCGGAATTTGTCGTTTTCACCGTGCCTGGGCCGAAGATATCATGCCCGATATTATTGATAAACTTTTCGGGCAAAAAGAGAAGTTTCTCAGGACCATTGCATTAACTGCCAGCCGGATTAACAGCCGCAATGCATCGGTATTCTGGGAAAGCAAACGAAATATCGAATACGTGCATACATTTTTTCAGAAAAAACTTCGCACAGGCGACAAAAGTCCTGAATTGCAAAAATGGGTTGACCGTTTTGATGAAAACCCCCATCAGGCGGCCCTGGATTTCTGGTATGAAATACACAAAGGGATACATGAGTCGTTGAGAGAATTTCCTGCATAGAGCTCTCGTTCTTTTATGGATGGTAACTCATTATAAAGTAAGCATCTTCCCGCAACAACAATAAATAAAATTTTTTTATGCTATTGTTGAATGGCACCTTTTTGTCGTCATAATATAGGGATATAACGATATGCTGCTGTCAATTTCACACAAGGAGTGGTTATGGATGTGGTTTTAACCATTTCTTAAAACAATTATGGTAATTTACATGAACACTTTTTAAAAATATTTCCTATATTCGTACTCTAAGCCGACAAAGCTCAACGCCTGTCGGATAAAACACAAAACCACTATCATTATCTGCCACGGCCCCCAACCATGGCAAATTAAGACATATTAACTTCAGATTGTATAACCCAAATAAAAGAAGGAGGACACATGAGAAGAGTTTTACACCCACCCTAAAAACCTTTCCCAATGGTTTTAACAAAAATTTGAAGAGAATTACATTTTACAAACCAAATTTAATTTTTTATGAAAAAAACAATACCTTGGGCCTTAACATGGTTTATGGCCCTGATGCTTGTCTTTAGCG
>CAZBGI010000101.1:0-8128 GCA_964491395.1 uncultured Bacteroidales bacterium
TTTTGCCCGCGAAACGCCCTTATTAACCCTTAATCCGGATTTCCAACATGGCTGCTTATGTAACCAAAGAAAAACCTTTCAGTGCCAGATGGTTAAAAGCCTATGGCTATATTGTTCTCGGAACGTTTATCCTTTCCGTCGGATATGTCTATTTTATTACTCCTTACAAAATTGTGCCCGGAGGGGTCTATGGTATCAGCATTGTGTTGCACCATACTTTTGGAACGCCGGTGGGACTCACCGCCTTGTTTTTTAATATTCCCCTTGTTTTTGCAGGAATCAAATTGCTGGGGCCGCGGTTTGGGGCCAAAACCATTACCGGCTTCGTGCTTACCTCCGTATTTGTGGATGTGTTGAGTTATTTTTCCGGGATGGAGCCCCTGGTGCACGACAATGCACTGCTGGCCGCTGTTTTTGGTGGCGTATTTATGGGGGTGGGTGTTGGGTTGATTTTTAAGTCCAGGGCTACCAGTGGAGGAACCGATGTGCTTGCCATGATCGTTTCCAAATACAACAAGATGCCCCTGGGACAATTGATGATCCTCATAGATTCCATCATCGTCATTCTCGGGTTGGTGGTTTTTGGTGAGTGGGAAATACCGCTTTACTCCTGGATGGTCATTTTTATCATGGGAAAGGTAATTGATGTGGTGCTGCAAGGGATTAGTTATGATAAAACCCTGTTTATTATCAGCGAGCACCACGAACAAATCAGGGAGAAACTTATCGTAGATATGCGCCGGGGTGGGACCTACATTGCCGGGGAAGGAATGTTTAACGGCAGTGCAAAGAAAATTATCTTCACCTCCGTCAACCGGCGCGAGGTAGCCATGTTGCAGGATTTTATCCACCAGGTGGATCCCAAAGCTTTTATGACAGTGATTGAGGCCAACGAGATATTAGGGGAAGGTTTTAAATCACTGAAGGACAAACTGGAGGATTAGTCTCCGGCCTGTCCTTCAGCTGGGTTTGAGTTAATGTTTTCTTTGTTTACTGAATGATTTTCCTGATTCTGCCCAGTTCTTCGTCACTGAACTGAAGGTTGTCGAGGGTTTGCAGGTTGTTTTCCAGTTGTTTCACGCTGCTGGCTCCTACCAGGACGGAGGTAACCCGTTTGTCTTTCAGCAGCCATGCGATGGCCATCTGTGCCAGGCTTTGGCCGCGTTGTTGCGCGATGGCATTGAGCTGGCGTACCACCTGAAGTTTTTCTTCTGTAATGCTGTCTGCCTTCAGAAATCCGGTGGATTTGGCAGCGCGTGAATCTTCAGGGATTCCATCCAGATACTTATCGGTGAGCAAACCTTGCTCCAGGGGGGAGAAAGCAATGCTCCCCATGCCGGTTTCCTCCAACACATCCAGCAATCCGTCCTCTACCCATCGGTCGAGCATGGAATAGCGGGGCTGATGAATCAGGCAGGGCGTTCCCAGGCTACGCAATATCTCTGCTGCCCTCTTGGTTTGGTCGGGAGAGTAGCTGGATATCCCCACGTATAAAGCTTTTCCTTGTTTTACCGTTTGGTCGAGCGCCATCATGGTTTCTTCCAAAGGGGTGTCCGGATCAGGACGGTGGGAGTAGAAGATGTCCACATAATCAAGTTTCATCCGCTTAAGGCTTTGGTCCAGGCTGCTGATAAGGTATTTTCTGGAGCCAAAATCTCCGTAAGGTCCGGGCCACATGTAATAGCCGGCCTTGGTGGAAATAATCAACTCATCGCGGTAGTCCTTCAGGTCGGTAGAGAGAATTCTTCCAAAATTCTCCTCTGCACTGCCTTCCGGAGGTCCGTAATTGTTGGCCAGGTCGAAGTGGGTAATGCCGGCATCAAAAGCCCTGTGAATGATGCTTCGTCCGTTTTCATAAACATCCACTCCTCCGAAATTGTGCCACAGGCCCAGGGAAATGGCAGGCAGTTTCAGTCCGCTGCGCCCGCAGCGATTGTAAATCATGGATTCGTATCGTTGTGCGTGGGGTTGATAGTGCATCGTGTATTATTTTTAGGTTTAGCTTACAAAAATAAGATTTAACAAGCACATGATAAAATTTCATCCCAAATTTATCCATCGCAGGTGGAATGAGCAAAAGTTGAGGGAAGAAATGCTTTGTTTTTGCAAGCCTGAAAACGGACCAGCAGAAAACGCCCGCCACATGAGTATGGGCGGGCGTTACATCCAGTCGTTCTTACCGGTGGGTGTTCAAAGGTTTTGAAAGTTGATCTTGAAAAGTTGCGGTTTCCCGGGTTCAATAACTTTACACAAGGAGGATTCCAACTCCTTGATTTGTTCTTGTACGCTATCTGAGAGCAGGCTGCTGTTGGCCGAAATCTGGAAAAACTCTACAGTATTATTTTCTGTAGCTTTCAATTCAAAGGCAACATAGCCATCAACTTTTAACTCTCTGGCCAAATAAGGCATTTTGATTCGTTTTTCCAGGAGTTTTGCTGCTGCTGAGGGTTTCTGAACATCAGAAATGTCTTTTACTCCTGCGCTGGCACTGGCCACAAACAGGAACATCACCATCAAGGCTGTAATAATTCTTGTTTTCATGATTCTGAATTTAAATTGGAAAAAAAGGTTGCTGACATCCTTTTTTCAATTACTATGCCTTTATGTGCAAGATGTTGATTTATAGTTGTTTGTGGTGTTTTTGCAAAAAAGATAACACGTTGACGATGTTCACTCAGGTACAATGGCAGTTCAAAACCGAACACAAAAAACCGATAAAACCCGAAAAGTTTACTGTAGAGTTGGGTGTTTTTGCAAATAATTACCGGTTGCAGGTGCCCCGGAAATCGCAGTTGACGCAGTTGAGTTCATCCTGGGTGCGTCTGAAAGGGATTGTCGGGTCAAAAATCTCCTGCATAAGTTCCTGTAGCTTGCGGTTAAACTGTTGCAGGGTTGCCGGGCCGATGGTACCATATCCTTCAGGGTAGGCTAAGGTCAGTAGCCCTGTTCCCAGATTTCGGAAGGAGATAATGCCGGGCATCAGTTCCACGGGCATTCCGTATTTGCGATTGTAAAGCATGGCATACATGAGCAATTGAAAACTTTTCCCCAGAGTAGGGTCGGTAATGATATCGTTCCAGTCTCTGATTTTAAGCTCTTCCTTTTCTACCCTTCCGGTTTTGTAATCAATCACCCTGATGGTGTTGTCCAACCGGTCTACCCGGTCAGTGGTGCCCTTGAATCGAATGCTGTTTACTGTGGCACTCACGGGCATGGGTACATCGGCCACATCCTCCTTTTCGGCTCTGAGGTATGTCAGGATTTTCCCTTTGGCCTGGCATTCTTCAATAAACTTCTTCTCGGCAAGCAGAAAATTCTTTACAAACCTGGCTGCCACTCTGGCAAGGAGCAAATTTTTCCCTGAAGTGATATCTCCCCCCTTATAAAACTGCTCAAATTTGAGGGACGTAATTTTTTCAATCCGGGGAATCATCTTGTCCATATGTTGGGGTTGCAGTTCTTTACCCATGAGCTTCTCGTCGTGGTATAAAGTCTGCAATACCTCGTGCACCACGGTTCCCAGGGTATTGGCCTGGATGGTTTCTTCGGGAGTTACAGTTTCTTTGATGCCGGCAATATGCCTGAAATAGAAAAACAGCGAACAACGAATGTAATGGTTTAGGGTGGTGGGAGAGAATCCCTTTTTGTTGATGGATTGCAAAATCTCCATGATGTTTTCACCTTTGGGAATCACGATGTCGTGGTCCGTTTGCGTTGCTGCGGAGGGCAGGGGAATGATGCGTTCCCGAACGACAATCTGCGGGTTCCACCGGGGCATTTCCATTTGCAGCTGGGTGATAAAACGGCTTTTTTCGCTGCTTCCCATGTCCTGACTTTGCGTGTTGTAAATGATATGTACATTCTCAGCCCGTTGCAAAAGCCGGTAAAAGTGATAGGCAAAAATGGCATCCTTCTCCTTGTAAACCGGAATGTTGTAATGTACCTTCACATCGAAGGGAATAAGCGAGTGGGTGCTTTTGGCGGCGGGAAGAATATCTTCGTTGGCTGAAAGGATGATCAGGTTCCTGAAGTCCAGATTCCGGGTCTCAAGCATGCCCATGATTTGCAAGCCTGCCAGGGGTTCACCCGATAAAACCAGCTTGCTCTCACGTGTCATGGCCTGGAAGAGCATAAACAGGGTGCGCAGGTCATTGACTTCTGCCTGCTGCCGGGCGAAGGTATCCAGTTTGCGCAATACCACGCTGATGGGGTAGAGCGTTTCAAAGTCGGTAAACCAGGGCGCATTCTCTACAGGTATTTCTTCCTGTTTCGATTTTTTGCGGAAAGCTTCATCCAGTTTGGAATTTAGCTCCAGCAGTGCAGGTATGATTTTATGGGGTTGTTTGGCAAATCCTTCCAGGAAAGGAGAAAACAAAGAGTTGAACTCACCGGCATCTCCCCAGAAACCGGCCAGCCTTTCAAAGGAGATAAAAGTTTTTTTGGAAGCATAAATCTCCCTGACAAATGCTTCGGTGGAAAGGGTTTCTCCTTCCTTTGCTGCCAGGACAGAAATAACAGGATGCCTGAAAAACCGCACCACATCTTTGAAGTAGAAGGCCGATTTCAACCCTGTCGCGGCCGATTTCATCCGCTGGGTGGTGACGTGCATCTGAAACAGGGATTCAAACAAAGCATAGATACTGGTCTTTCTGATGGGGAATCCCATGGTGATGTTTACTTTGCCCATGTCTTCCGGAATAGAGTTGAGGACAGGCAGCAGCAAATCTTCATTGGCCAGCACGATGGCGGTTTGATGAGAAGGGATGCTCTCTTTGGGGAGATTTTGCAAAATATTGGCAGCCAGCTTGGCCTGGTTCACATTTTTGGCCACACCGTAAATCTCGATGTTTTTCTTCACCATGGAAAAATGGTTACCCATGAATGAGAGTTTCTCCAGGTTCCATGCTTTGCGGTATTTGCGTAAGAACATACCTGCTTCATGGTTGGGATTGTTGACGTAATAATTGTCTGCATCCCAGATGATTTCGGCCTTTTTTTTCCGGGTAAGACTACGGATGATGGTTTCTTCGGCCTGGTTGAGGGCGTTGAACCCGATAAAGTAGATGTAACTCCAGGGTAGGTTGGGGCTTTCTTCGGCCGACAGGGCAGTGGCAGCATGGCGGTAGGCCAGTCCCTGGTAAGCGATTTTTCCTTTGGTAAGCTCTGCAGCCAGGGCGGCATGCCATCTTTTGAACTTTTCAAAAAAACGCAGGTATTTTTGTTGAAATTCCGACAAAGGATCTCCATCAGGATTCCAGGTTTCAACGCGTTTCACATCGGTAACAGAATCAAAAAGAGACTTGGGATCGGGCATGTGAGCATCTATATCATTGAAATCCCTGATAAGCATGGGGGCCCATTTGAGGAATTCCTCCAGGGGTTCTGCCTTTTCTTGTTCCTCCCGGCAATAGATGCGGTAAAAATCCAGCAGCAACGCTACCGGTTCCTGCAACGTGATGCCGGTAATGCGTTGGATAAAATCTTCCATGCTCAGCACATCGGGTGCCCAGACGGGCTTTGTGATCTTTACCGAAAATGCTTTCTTCAGAAACAGGCCCGCCCGGCGGTTAGGGGTTACCAGGCAAATGCTTTCCATGGAATGGTCGGTCTGTTCCAGCACCTTTTCTGCTACTTGATCAAGGAAGGTTTGCATGTTAAATGAGGTCAAATTTTGTGGGATGCAACTTTACCAGAGTTTCTGCTTTTTGCAGTTTTTCCAGGTTTCCCACATCGGCCCAAAAAGCGGGGTTGTGTTGAAAAGCCATGATGGGATGTTCTTCGGCCAACCCCAGATATATTTTATTGATGGAAAAAACTCCCGTTTTGTTTATGTGCTCAAAAATACGTGGACTAATAATGTGTATGCCGCTGAATGCCCTTCTTTCGGGTGTGTGATCCGTCTGGTAGCAAATAATTCTGGCATTGGTCTGAATGTTTTCCCATCCACACAGGCGGTTGTTATGGAAAAGGAAATAGCGGCTGGTTTCTCTCTGGCTCACAGCCAAAGTGGCCAATGCATTGGACTGCTCATGCCGTTGGAGCATATCTGCAAGGTTGATATCTGAAATCACATCCACGTTGTGCACCACGAACGGTTCTTCTCCCTGAAGCAGTTCTGCCGCTTTGAGCAATCCTCCTCCCGTATCCAGCAGGCAGGAACTTTCATCAGAAATGATCAGCTCAGCACCGTGGTTATCTAAATTTTCAATGGCCTCACGCATGAGGACGGGGAAATGGTGAATGTTGATGACAATGTAGGTTATACCGGCGTGGGTGAGTTTGTCAACGGCTCTTTGTAACAGGCTTTTGCCCGCAAGATCAACCAGCGCTTTGGGCTTTTCGCTGGTAAGCGGCCGCAGGCGTGTGCCCAGTCCGGCAGCAAAAATCATCGCTTTGTGCATACAGGTTCAGATTTCTTTAGGTTTGCAAAGATTCTTTTCCTTTATTGCCGAAAGACCACACTTCTTACACGTATATTTTGCTTTCCTGGATTTCTCCTCTTTTCCTGTTTTGCAGGCTTTCTTTGACATTATTACAAGTTTTTACTGAATGGAAGCTCATGAATAAAAAATATTGTGTCGCTGCGCATTGATACCCTGCCGCTCATCAGGGCCAGGAGAGTTGCTCGTTGTGTTGCAGATCGATGGTGACATCATATTTGTTTCCCAGTCTTTCGGCCAGTTTCTCGGCGCTGTATACCGAGCGGTGCTGACCGCCTGTGCAGCCATAGCAAACCATCAAATGGGTAAAACCCCTGGCAAGATAAGTGTTTACCGATTTCTCCACCAGTTGTGAGGTGGTCTCAATAAAATCATGCACGGCAGGTTCTTTTTCCAGGTATTCAATCACCGATATGTCCTTGCCGGTAATTTTTTTGTAAGCCAGTTCTCTGCCGGGATTGGGCAGGCTGCGGCAGTCAAAAACAAATCCGCCCCCGTTGCCCGACTCATCTACCGGGAGGCCTTTTTTGTAAGAAAAACTTCGGATGCTCACTTTAAGCCCCGAGGAAGGCTTATCGTACTTTTTCAGGGCTGGAGAGGCAATAATCTCATAGAGGATATGACGCAGATAAGGCACGCTTTCGGGGACTTTGTTGTTTTCCAGCAGCCAGTGCAGGTTGCGCTTGGCATAAAAAATACTTTGCAGAAACAGCGCCTTCTTTTCATAAAAACCTCTGAAACCATAAGCTCCCATGGCCTGCATGATGCGGATGATGACAAACCCGTAAAAATGGTCGCGGAAATTCTGTTCATCCACCGGGATATGTTTTTTTACCGATTCGATGTAATAGTCCAGCAATTCCTCGCGCTGCTGCGGGTGGATGTTCGCCTTGGCATCGTAAAGCAGTGAGGCAATATCGTATTGCAAAGCACCCCTGCGACCTCCCTGGTAATCGATAAACCACGGTTCGCAGTTGCGAATCATGATGTTTCTCGACTGGAAATCGCGGTAAAGAAAGTACTGGCTGTCGGCTTCCAGCAGGTAATCGCAGAAGGCCTGGAAATCATCTTCCAGCTTTTGCTCATCGTAAAGGATTCCCGCCAGTTTGAGGAAGTAGTATTTGAAATAGTTCAAATCCCACAGCATAGAATTGCGGTCGAAGGCATGGCGGGGGAAACAGGCAGTGAAGTCCAGCCCGTCGGCACCCTGAATCTGAAAGCGGGGCAACACATCCAGGATGCTGCGGTAGAGATCCATCTGCGAATCACCGAACAGAACCTGGTCGCGGCTGTGGGGCAATAGCGAAAAAAGAGTGGTGTCGCCCAGGTCTTCCTGCAGGTAGACATAGTTGTCGGTATCTTGGGCATATATTTTCGGCACGGGCAGTCCTTTTTTGCGGAAATGCTCCGTGAAAGTCAGGAAAGCGTGGTTTTCCTGTTCGATGGGGTTGTAAGCCCCGATAACCGTTCCTTTGGAGTATTGAATGCGGAAATATTTGCGGTCAGAACCCGAAGGAGGCAAGCTGGTGATTTCAATGGGGGTTTCCCCGCTCCAGCGGGTGAATAAATCTGAAATAAGTTCCTGCTGCTGAATATGATTGTGCATAAATAAAGTTTCAAAAGTTTGCTAACATGCAAAAGTAATACTCCTGGGGCAAATTCGGGAATTAAAGTTGAATGATTTGTGG
>CAZBGI010000101.1:8228-10225 GCA_964491395.1 uncultured Bacteroidales bacterium
TGCAAAAGTAATACTCCTGGGGCAAATTCGGGAATTAAAGTTGAATGATTTGTGGAATTCTGCTCGCAGCAGCCTGTACGGGAGAATGGGGTTCCCCCCGGGTTGTAAGAAAACCCATCGTCTCTATAAGGATCCGTTGGCGACTCTCAGAGAGCTCTTGTCCCGTCTTTCGTCAGCCATCTTCGTACTTTCGTCTTCCTTTCTGCTTCAAGCCTCTTCCCCATTGACCTCTCTTCTCCGAAAAATTACTACATTAGCACCAAAATCCCAAAAGCACAGCATCATGTATAACAAACTCATTCAAAACATCCAGCCACTGGATTTTATGTGGCCAACGGGCAATCCGTTTATTTTCTGTGTGCATCATCTTGACAAGTACCCAAAGGGCAATGATGAGATGGGACCAGACGCATCGCTCGCAGGGCGTTCGCTGGGACAGGACTTCACCATCAAAGATGGCTGGCGCATGTACCACGGCGAGCGGATTCCAGGCTTTCCTGCCCATCCTCACCGGGGTTTCGAAACGATAACCATCGTGCTGGAAGGTTTCGTGGATCACAGCGACAGCCATGGTGCCGCAGGCCGCTATGGCATGGGCGATGTGCAATGGATGACTGCCGGCTCCGGACTGCAGCATTGTGAAATGTTTCCCCTTACCCGCAAAGATGCCCAAAATCCCTTGGAGCTGTTCCAGATCTGGCTCAACCTGCCCAAAAAGGACAAGTTCTGCGAACCCCATTTCAAGATGTTGTGGGCAGAAACCATCCCTGTCGTAAAGCACACCGACGACCAGGGCAAAGAAACCCATGTGAAGATTTTTGCCGGTGCACTGGGCGATGCCAAAGCACCGGCTCCTGCACCCGACTCCTGGGCCGCCAACCCGGAAAACGGTGTCAACATCTGGACCCTCAAAATGGACGCCGGTGCCCGGTGGACCTTACCCGCCACCCACGAAGAGAAGCACCGGATGCTCTATTTTTACCAGGGGCACGAAATCCGCGTGGGAGGGATGGAAGTACCCTCCTACAAAGCCATTGAGCTGCTCGCCGGCCAGGAAGTAATCATTGAAAGTGTGAAGGAAGACGCATACATGTTGCTGCTGGAAGCCATGCCCATCAATGAACCGGTGGTACAGCACGGACCCTTCGTGATGAACACCCGTGAGGAGATTCACCAGGCCTTTGTAGATTACCGCAACACACAGTTTGGCGGCTGGCCATGGGACCGCTACGACAACGTTCATCCCCGTACCGAAGGACGGTTTGCGCGGTATAAGGAGGGGAAGGTGGAGCGGCCGTAGGGGAGGGGTGATTTCCATCTTTCCGGGATAAAGCAGGGGACCACTTGCTCCTTTAAATTGACTTTGTTGAAGAAAAAAATGGAGAAATTTCAGCGTGCCAGTACCCAACATTTAGGCCTTAGCCCAAAAATCCTCGTAAAAAAACCTTCCTTCAGCAGTGGCCGTTGGAAGTTTTTTTTCAGGTCTGTTGGGTGTTCAGTGAAGCCCGGATGGTAGTAGCTTTTGTTAGGGGGGAGAGTAGGGTGGATATTCCGGCCCTTACAGACCCCTCCAAAACCGAGAAAAATTACAAAATACATCTGCCATTCCGGCGGATACTGCCCCCCCTTTTTAGAAAACAGGAAGTTTTATTCCGAAGCATATTGACCTCTTCATTTTGAACCTGGTTTATCCTGCCCCAACAGGACAGGTTTTTCCGCATTTTTTGCAACCTCACACCCGTGAGGAATAACCTTCTATGCGCTGGTTTAAAAAAAATACAAATTTTGTCTAAAAAAAAGCAAAGGGTGTTTTGAAAAATATTTATATTTGATGCTTAAAAAAGGGGGCTGAGGAAAACAGCAAGATGAACGGGGTAAGATGAATGGTTTTTTAGAAAGTAACAGGGAAAACACATGGTCTTTGGTCAGTCCTCTCCCGGATAAAATAGAAATTAGCGCAATACCCAATAAAAAAGTATTAGCACAATTGTGGGAAT
>CAZBGI010000102.1:0-3074 GCA_964491395.1 uncultured Bacteroidales bacterium
TCCCATTTGTCAGTCATCCCACATATCATCAAATGCGTCAATGATATCGTCCAGGAGATCTTCGATTGCATCAGCCAGATTCTCGTTGCCATCGGGATCATCTTCGAATATCTCAATGATACCATCTTCGTTTCTATCCTGTGCATTGGTAAGGTCAACACCTCCCTGCGCGGGGTCGAAAAGGGCTTCCACATCAAAGGAAACCATGATGATGGCATTTTCTACCTCTGTGAGGTCAACAGGATCTTCAAATTCAATCTCCATCTCAAATTCTTCATCTGTATGGAAGACAAAGGGTGTTCCATGGACGGTGCCCTCCACTCTTACAGATTGGTTGTACATTTCAGAAGAAGTGTTCTCGCTTTTGTCAAACTCAAATTCTACTTCGTCATAACCGGTTTCAGGAAGATCCAGGTCATTGATCAGGGTAACAACTTGTCCCTGTCCATCTTCCACAAGGTCAATTTCGAAAGGTCCGCTGAGTTCAATGTCAGAATACGTCAGCCCGTTGTTATCATTGTCGTCATCAAATTCAAACTCAATGGCTTCGATATTGATGGTGAAGGTTTCGATGACCACTCCGTCAGCTGCTAAACTTTTGGTCAGGGAGCCCGCATCATAAACACCTTTAAACCGCAAGGCTGCGTTGCCATCCAACACATCATCCTCCTTTTCGCAGGATGTCCATACAAATGCCAGGGAGAACAGGAACAATAAGGGGAAGATTTTTTTCAATGTTTTCATAACCGTAACAATTTTAAATTACACAAATAATTGGATTTTGCCCGCTCTCCGGCAGGCATCTGTTATATTGACGCAGATAAATGGCCCAGGGTTGGAAGGAGGTGTGATTTTTTTTTGAAAAAGCATAAAATAAACACAAGGGAAAACACCTAAAAAAAGGGCTGCATTTGCAACCCTCTTTTCTGTTTAATGAGCAAAGGAGAGGTATTTTAATTGTCGAACTGATCTTCAAAGGCTTCAATAATGTCTTCCAGTTTGTCCAGGAGCTGATCTGCCAGATCTTCGTTTCCATCAGGATCTTCAGGGAAGATTTCGATAACACCATTATCGTTCCCATCAGTTGCTTCCGAGATGTTCATTCCTCCCTGTAAGGGATCAAACAGGGCCAGTACATCAATCGCAACCGTAATAACGGCCATCTGCGCTTCCTCCAGATAAACATCATTTTCAAACTCTATCTCCATTTCTACCTCCTCGTCCGTCCAGAAAACAAAAGAGGTTCCGTTAATGGTTCCTTTTACAAGGATGGATTTCCCCAGCAAATCGGATGTGGGGTCTTCACTTTCACTAAATTCAAACTCTATTTCATCGTAAGCGGCCTGGGGGAGTTCTACATTCTGTACAATAGCAGTTGACAAGGGGTCTCCGTTTTTCATCAAATCTACTTCAAACGGACCTTCGAGTTCAATGTCAGAAGCAATGCTGTCTGTCTCAAACATGGGATCATTGTCATCGAATTCCAGTTCAATTTCACCGATGTTAATGACAAAGCTTTCAAGTACGATATTGTCAGCCGGTGAACTTTTGATGGTGTTTTCAGTGGCTTTGAACTTCAAAGATAGTCCTCCCTCCGTTTCATCCTTATCACAGGAGATAAAGATAAAAGCGAATACCATGCTCAGGATGGCAATGCGGGTAATTGTTGCTGATTTTCTCATAATGGTTGGTTTTAAAGTGTTATAAAATATTTGAATCAGTGGTGTATTCTTCTTTTTAAAAGGGAATGTGACATCCGCTTTATTTAATGACGTGATAAAATGTCCCGGGGTTGGAAGGGGAAAGAATATTTCTTCAAATAATCCACTAACATGCAGATTCAAAGAGGTATAGTTTCGTGGAAAGATTATGATACTACCGCGAAAAATTGTAATAAAGAGAAAACCGCAGTTCTACACTTCGGTTGTGGGTCTTTTTGAGAGAAGGCAAGGTGTATTCACCCTGGTAAATATTGGGCAACCCCCAGGTAATATACATCCCGGGAGAAAACACCAGGTTGCTGGTAAGGGGAAAATTAAGGTTGTGCCCGGTAACGAAGCCAAAATCATTTTTACGGTACAAAGAGGAAATATCTTCCTTTTTGCCTGCAATGCTTTCATTGGCAGCATTTAACAACCCGTAATACAATCCCACGGAGGTGCTGTGAGAAATGGCATTGGAACGAACCACCCACCGTTTGCGATGATGGTAGCCTGTCCGTAATTCGGCATGAAAATAATTGAGTGCAATCTCCCGTTGGCTGTATCGCCCGTAGATGTATTGCTCATAACTTTGTCCGGCACCGGAGGAGAAGGAAAAACTGCTCTCCAGCTTCCATCGTTCGGACAACAGGTAGCTGAGGCTTACGGCAACATCGGGGTAAATTTGCACATTGGTTTTGCTCCCCGATGCAGGATCGAATCCCCGGAAGGTTTCATGATTAAACAGCCAGGTATTTTTCATGGCGGTGGTGAAGCCCAGGCCCAGCACACTGTTGTCTGCTCCGGCTGGTGGCAGGTTGAGAGTATATTCGCTTTCCTCCTTTGTCGAAACATAAGAAGACATCTCCTGCAGGGAAGGCTGTCCCGTTGTTGACAGGGAAGCTGTGGAGGACACCAGTGGGTCAAAGGTAGCTATACCCTGAGCGGTAACACTTTCCTGTAAAAGGGATTGTAAAATGTTTTCGTCCTCATAGACATCATCTTGTTGCTGCAGGGCAGCTATGGCAGTTTTCTCTGTTTCTTGCATAGCTTCATCCCGGGTGCTTCTGCCGGCTATGGTGATAGAAAATTCAGGCTGCTTTACCGGCAGGGTTACCTCTTTGGATTCTTCAGCCTGACCTTCATTGGCAGGCATGGTACGTTCAGTTTCCATCCCTTCAGTAACGACAAGATCTGCTTCGGGGGAAGAGAGATTGTTAAAGAACCATACCGATAATGTACTCACAAGCAGAAAGGCTATGGCTGCCGCTACGCCACGATTAAACCACCCAAAACCGCCCTTTCTCTTCTTATTATCTTCATCCAGCCCGGTGGCAACCCCTTCCCACACTTCGTCCAAATCCATTTTGCGGG
>CAZBGI010000102.1:3174-10215 GCA_964491395.1 uncultured Bacteroidales bacterium
AATATCATCCCATAGCCCTTCAGGGGCCTTCTCCGAAGATTGGGCCAGCTGTTTTTTGTAGAGGTCTATGAGTTTCTTTTCTTTCATTGCCGTTGATATTATATTTCAACCCATTGTTGCAGCAGTTGTCTTGCCCTGCTGTATTGCGATTTGGAAGTACCTTCTGTGATGCTTAATTTTTCTGCTATTTCTTTGTGTGAGTATCCTTCCAGGGCAAAAAGATTGAAAACCATCCGGGCTCCCTCGGGCAAACGCATTACCATTTTGAGAATATCTTTAAACCCTTGTCCGCTCTGCCGGTCTCCCTGTTCAGGAGTAAATTCTGCGATGGTTTCCACATCTACAAAATCATCCGTTTCTTTTTTCCTTCTGAAATGGTCGATGGCCGTATTCACCACAATCCTTCGTACCCAGGCTTTCAAAGGCCCTTTTCTGTCATATTTTTCAATGCTTTTAAATACTTTGATAAAGGATTCCTGCATGATATCTTTCACTTCATCACGGTCTTTCTCATAAGCCAGGCAAACATTGTACATCTCGTCGGCATACATCCGGTAGAGCTGTTCCTGTGCCTTGCGGTCGTTTTTCAAACAGCCGCTTATGAGTGTTTCTTCCTGTAAGTTAATATACTGCGTCATTCAACAATCTTTACCTGACAACGGCTCTCAGCGTTTTGGACAACTGAAACAAAACCAGGTTGTACAATTCTTCATTCTCGTCTTCCGATATCTCTATAAACTCAATATCATCTTCTTCGTCTTCTTCAGCCTGTTCCAGCATGCTCCTGGGAATGCCGCTCATAAGGGCATGGGGATTGATTTCCAGAAACACGCTGTAAGTATTTTCTGCAAGAATGGGAATGGGCACTTCTCCCTGCTGATTAATGGATTCTACCCTGATAAGCTCTTCTTCTTCAAGGGCGATGAAAAGCAGCATAGAGGTGCCATCCTGTCGTGTGTAAGTACCCTCAATGATAAACCCAAAATCATCGCTGTCGATATAATCGTCGGGAAAAACATCCTCATCCATTTCTGCCAGTTCCACATCCCAGCGCATTTGCTGATAAACCCCCTGGGGAAGATCGAAATACGTAATGTAAGATGAGTTTTGCTCAGGAGAAAGGATATGCATCCCGAAAGTCTCACCCGGACGGGTATTGAAAAGCACATCATTTCCTTCCTGGCGGATGCCCAGAAAACTGATTTGCTCCACATCCACCGCAATTTGCCGGAAAGTAAGATACTCAAGGGGAGCAGTATCCTGTACATAACTCAATTCGAAATGCACCCTGACCGGTTGGGATAAATCGTCTGCTTCGCAGGATATCAAACCCAGAAGTACCAGCACTACCACGGGTAAGAATATGCCGGAATAAGGTCTGTAATGTTTTTTCATGTTTCTCCTCAAAAATGGGTTTTACAAGGGCTTCCTATTTATAGACGAAAATACGGGTAAAAAGGTTGTAAAAGGGTAATTATTTTTCGATTTAAATTTCACAAATTTGGTTTTAAGCTATCTAATCCTCCCCTGGCAGTACTCCCTCATGACCACAAATCCGCGCTTTGATTACATGTCTCCATATCATCGTTAAAGGGCTGTTCATATTCGCACATACACTGGAGCATATCGTACATTGCATGGGTATTTCTAAAATGCACACATTTGCTATCAGCCTGATTTTATATACTTTACCCCGTAATGCCTGATTTTTGATATGAGAAACATGTTGGAAGTGATTTTACACCATTCAACTCTTTTGCAAATCCAATATATGGGCAGGGTTGAAAAATTCATGATAAAAAAACCGAACCATTTTCTTAATACCTCTGAAATCCATACCATTATGATCATTACCTATTTAAAAATCGCCTGGCGAAACATTGTCCGACAAAAATGGCTTAGTTTGATCAATATCTTTGGACTAACAACCGGGATGTCAGCATTCATATTGCTGTTGATATACATCCAACACGAAACCAGCTTTGACAGGTATCATCCTGAAGGAGAAAAAACCTACCGGGTGATATCTGCTTTTGGAGGGGAAACCAACAGCATTTTACCCAGAACACTGCCCGGAGTGGCTGAAATGCTTGCCACTCAATCTCCTGAGGTAAAACATATTGCCAGGATAAAACCTGAGTACTATAATATAAAGCTTAACGACGAGGAATATAAAGGAAACCTGATATTACATACCGATTCTTCCTTTTGCGATCTTTTTACAATCAAAGTGCTGGAGGGAAATCTGCAAACCACGCTGCAAGATCCCTCCTCTGTTGCCATTACTCAATCATTGTCAGAGAAGTTGTTTGGAGACAAAAGCCCCATCAATCAAATCATGGATATAGAGCAAAAAACCTACGACATGGAAAGAAGGCGACTGGATGTTCGTTTTATGCCCGTAAAAATCAGCGCCCTGCTGGAAGATCCACCCAAAAACAGCCATTTGCAGTTTGCTGCTCTTCAACCCTATGATGCTTTTGACCCTGCCTATAGCAGAACTTTCAGCAATGATGTGTTTGTCTATTTCAACACGGGGGAAGTGCTGACTCAGGAAAAAGAAGATGAAATCGCGTCCCTGGTCAGGGAATATGCCATCAGTAATTACGGAGAAGAATACAGAGACATCCTGAACCATGAATTGCAATCTCTGTACGACATCCATTTTGGTCCCCGGCTGGGCTATGACATGGGTAAAAGAGGCAATCTTCAGTTGATTATGGTTTTTAGTGCCCTGGCCTTTTTTATTCTTTTTATTGCTGTCATCAATTTTATCAACCTTGTAACGGCCCGTTCAGAGAAAAGAAGTATAGAAGCTGCCATACGAAAAGTATCCGGGGCAAGTCGCTGGCAAATCATCGCACAATTTGTAGGAGAAGCTATCCTGGTCTGTCTTTTCTCCTTGATACTGGCCCTTGTGGTGGCGGAGATTTTCACGCCTCCGTTTTCCGACCTGCTAAACCGGAAGCTAAGTCTGCTGCATTCCATTTCTATCTGGCAGTTGGTCCTGTTCTTCCTGTTTGTTCCGGTCATTGGCCTTCTGGCGGGCATCTATCCCGCTCTGGTATTTTCGGGTCATCAACCCATGCAAATACTGAGAGGGTCAGTTCGTGGGGGAACCAAAAACCCATTGCTGCGCATCGTATTGGTAATCACTCAGTTCACCATCTCTTTTGTGCTCATTGTAGCAGTCCTGGTTTTCAACAAACAGATTGAGTACATGAAAAAAGCAGATCTAGGGTTTGATGCTGAAAATGTAATGGTGTTTCACGGGTTGAGCCCTCGTCTTGTGCAGTCTTATGATGCCCTCAAAGCAGAGCTACTGATGCACCCCGGCATAACCCATGTGACTTCTTCCCAGGCATATCCGGGATCTGGCGGCAGTGGTATGTCTTTACGCACCTCCCAACAACCCGAATCAATGGCCGTTTCAGCACAGGAGTATCGTATTGGAAGAGATTTTCGCGAAGCCTTTGGGATACAACTAAAAGAAGGGCGCTGGTTTGACTTCGACATGCAAACCGATTTGGAAAATTTTATCATCAACGAAACAGCAGCCAAAGCCATTGGCTTAAGCAACCCCGTGGGAGAAGAAGTCATCATGTGGAAAAGAAAAGGGAAAATCATTGGGGTAGCAGAAGATTTTCATTTCACATCACTGAAAAATGAAATTACCCCTTTGGTGCTCTCTGCCTACAACCCTGCTTTCTATCATATTGCTGTCAAAACAGATGCTTCCCGCCATAGTGAAGCAAGCCATCATATAAAACAAACCTTTCATAATTTTGACCCCAATTATGCTTTTGAGGAATGGTATCTTGCCAATTACTTTCAAAGCCTTTACCAGCAGGAAGAGAACAATAACACGATTTTAAATTATGCATCCCTGCTGGCCATCATCATCGCCATGCTGGGCGTATTAGGATTGAGCTCTTATATTATTGTGGCGCGCACCAAAGAAATAGGCATCCGAAAGGTGCTGGGGGCTTCCAGGCGAGACATTATCATCGTACTGATAAAAGACATCAGCCAATGGGTTTTGGCAGCTAATCTTATTGCCGTACCTTTAGCCTGGCTGGTGATGAGTAAATGGCTCCAGGGCTTTCCCTACCGAATCAGTTTATCTCCCTGGTTCTTTATCCTGGCAGCGGCGGTTACATTTGCTATAGTTTTGATGACCATTTCAGGCCAAACCTTTGTTGCGGCCAACCGCAACCCTACGGATGCTCTGAAGGGAGAATAAAACCGATGAGGCAGTAAAGAAATCCTGAGCCTGCGCAAGCCCATCAAACTTTTAATGCTCCCTGGGCAGAGATATCAATCATTTGTGCCTGATAAATTTTACCAAATACAGGAAAATTATAAAACAACAAAAACAGATATGCCTGCCCTTTTATCAGCCCTGAGTTTTTTTGGCACTACTGCTAATTAAGTGGATAAGCCTTTGTTTTGATAATAAATTAAATACAGTTTGTCCGAAGACGGAAGACGGAAGACAGAAGAGAATCCACTTCGGTCTTCTGTGTCCGGTCTTCTGTCTATGTCAATTGAGTCAATGTAACTCGTATTTCTTTCCACGAATAGTGCAGTAGAACCTTTTTTTTAAAACACCTTTCTTTTACCTTCGCATAAACAAAAAAAAACATGCCATGCGATATACAAATATTTACATTATAGCGATTGGAGTACTTTTCTCAGTATTAACAAACGGTTGCAAAAACCATAAATCCATTCATTCGACCACGGATTCGGTTGACGGCAGCTCGCTGGAATGGGAAGGTTTTTATCATGGCCAACTACCATCTTCCGGTGGTGATGGAATGAATGTTACCTTGATCTTAAAAGAAGATTCTACCTATGTTTACCAATTTCGCTATGAGGGCAGAAATGATGAATACTTTCAACAAAAGGGCTCTTTCTCATGGAACAATAAAGGTAGCATCATAGAACTGCAGATGAAAGAAAACCCGGCTTCCCTGCCAGAGAAATATACTGTTGAAGAAAATTTTCTCCGGCCCCGGGAATGGAAAAAAAAGGATGTAGAGGGAACCATCCAAGGAGAATATATGCTGGTGAAAACCCCGCAGGAACTTTCAGAAAACCAATGGGTTCTTACAGAGTTAAAAGGGCAGTCTGTACCCGGCGACAGAAAGCTTAACAAAACACCCTCCTTAAATATCAATGGATATAATGGTGTATTTAGCGGGAATGGGGGCTGTAACACAATTAACGGAACCATCAAATTAAACCCACCCGATAAAATCACTTTTCAAAACATTGCCACCACCAAAATGCTCTGCCCGGAAATGGAAGTGGAAAAAAACCTTCTGGAGGTGCTTCGTAAAACACAACGCTACAAAATAACCGGAGATACCCTTCACCTTCTTCATGAAAGCAATAATACAATGGCAAGTTTTGTGAAACTCCAGGAGGATACTCAGGATGACAAACAATTAAGAATAGAATGAAGAAATTACTGACCCGGCAACCCCTGTAAGAGGAATTATCTTGGTTTTTAATAATTCATCAAATGTAAAAAAGTGAAATAGTCTTATGGAAAACCAAGCCAGGCAAGTAAAACCATGCATCAGAGTGTCAGGCAGGAAACTGACACTTGAGCAGAATCCCTTGCACAATGTCGCAAATTTCCAATTTCAACTCATGGCCCCGGGGTAATTTTGCGCTGTAATTCTAACCATAAAAAATAATTCGCAATGACAAAATTGATTTCCTGGGTAGAGATTCCCGCACTAGATTTCACAAGAGCCGTGAACTTTTACAACAAGGTACTGAACCTTAACCTGGAGCCCATGGACTGTGGTGATGAAAAGATGGCATGCTTTCCTGACGGGGAAGGGGCCATTTCGCTGGCTCCTGGCTTCAAACCTTCTGAAAACGGGGTACTGGTGAGTTTCAACGTGAGCGATACCATGGAAGAGACCATGCGCCGCATCGAGTCAACCGGAGGTGTAATTTTGCAACCCAAAACCAAAATCGAGGCCGAAGGCCGGGGATACTTCTGCACTTTCCTCGACAGCGAGGGAAATAAGGTGGGACTGTATTCGGATAACTAAAGGCTGGTCACTGAGTTGGTCGCTGAGCCTGTCGAAGCGAACATGGTTCTTCCGTGTGTGCCTTCGACAAGCTCAGGCACCAGCAAACTCCGGTCACTGAGCCTGTCGAAGTGACGGTATGGAACTTATCCTGCCGCTGTCTTCGACGGGCTCAGGCACCGGCATTCCACGGTCGCTGAGCCTGTCGAAGTGACACTTCCTGAAAGTGTCTTCGACAGGCTCAGACACCAATAATTATCAAAACACACTAACTTTGCATCATGCAATTCTTCTCCGCACAACCCTCACCCCTGCTGGCCCGGTATATCAAAAATTACTGGGCCCTGGAGAATTGTATGCCCGCAGGAAAGGTTTACCATCACCGCATCATCCCCACGGGCCTGCCCGATTTATCCTTCTACCTGCACAACCGGCCCCGCATTACCGAAACCGGAAAATCCTTCGAAACCGCCTCCACCCTCACCGGTCAGCAAAAAGCCTTTTACAACCTGGCGCTTTCCGGACAAACGACCTTGTTTTCCGTTACCTTCCAACCCTCAGGCCTGGCAGCTTTTTTCCCGTTGCCGGCAAAGGAATTGTTTTCCCTGCATGTTCCCCTGCAACATCTTCTGGCTGCCGATAGGGTAAGAAAAACAGAAGATCTGCTCTATGAAGCATCCTCATTCGAAGAACAGGTAAGAATCGTGGAAGCCTTCCTGATTGGCCTTCTCAGAGAAAACACCAACGATTACCCCGGGGAAAGAATTGCTGCAAGCATTGAAAAAGTGAACAAAACAACAGGTCACATTGCCGTTGATCAGCTGGCTGCAGAAGCCTGTTACAGTCGGAAGCAGTTTGAGCGGGTATTTTCAGCAAAGGTGGGCATCAGTCCGGGGCAGTTTCTGCGTGTGGTGCGTTTCCAGCATGCGTTGCATCTGCAATCGGTCAATCCATCACATAGCCTAACCCAGCTTAGCTATATGAGCGG
>CAZBGI010000103.1:0-10198 GCA_964491395.1 uncultured Bacteroidales bacterium
GCCTTTTTTATACCTTCTACACAGGCATAAGTACTTATTTACCCAACAACCGCTTGATTTCATTAAGCTTCATCAAGGCTTCCACGGGAGTTAGCGTATTAATGTCTGTATTGAGAATATCTTCTTTTATTTGTTGCAGCAGCGGATCGTCGAGTTGAATAAAACTCAGCTGGAACTTATCATCTCCT
The DNA here is from genome assembly GCA_964491395.1 of uncultured Bacteroidales bacterium. Taxonomy (GTDB): domain Bacteria; phylum Bacteroidota; class Bacteroidia; order Bacteroidales; family UBA7960; genus SKVR01. The sequence continues at coordinate 189 of CAZBGI010000103.1, forward strand.
TTGCCGGCTTTCTTCCTGCCTGATGAAGGTTTACCGGCCAGTTCTTCATGACTGTGGCTTTTCTCAAGCTGAGCGAGAATATCATTGGCCCGACTGATGACGGTTTTGGGCATCCCCGCCATCTGTGCCACATGGATTCCGAAACTGTGCTCACTTCCTCCCTGCACAAGCTTGCGCAGGAAAATCACCGTGTTATGGGCTTCTTTCACCGAAACATTAAAATTTTTAATCCGGGAAAAAGAACCGGACATTTCATTGAGTTCATGATAGTGGGTGGCGAAAAGAGTTTTGGCCCGAAACAGGGGATGCTCATGCAGAAACTCGGCGATGGCCCAGGCAATGCTGATACCATCGTAGGTGCTGGTTCCTCTCCCTATCTCATCGAGCAAAATCAGGCTTCGGTTGCTGATATTGTTAAGAATGCTGGCTGTTTCGTTCATCTCTACCATAAAGGTAGATTCGCCCAGCGAGATATTGTCCGAGGCTCCTACCCGGGTAAATATTTTATCTACCCATCCAATGTTGGCTTTGGTGGCAGGGACAAAACTTCCCATTTGTGCCATCAGGACTATCAGCGCGGTTTGTCTTAACAATGCCGACTTACCCGACATGTTGGGACCGGTAATCATGATGATTTGCTGGTTTTCATTGTCCAGCACAATATCGTTGCTCACGTATTCTTCTCCCGGGGGGAGCTGCTGCTCAATCACCGGATGACGACCATCTTGTATGTCAATGGTGAATGAATCATTGATCTCAGGTTTCACGTAATTGTACTGCCTGGCCACGGTGGCAAAACACAACAGGCAATCGAGCCGGGCAATGATATGGGCATTGGTTTGAATGGGTTCAATATATTCTGAAATGGCAGATACCAGCTCCAGATAAATCCGCTCTTCCTCCCTGAGAATCTTTTCCTCTGCCCCCAGGATCTTCTCTTCATACTCTTTCAGTTCAGGGGTAATGTATCGTTCAGAATTCACCAGGGTCTGCTTGCGAATCCAGTCTTCAGGAACTTTGTTTTTATGGGTATTGGTGACTTCAATGTAATAACCAAAAACATTGTTGTAGGAAATTTTAATACTGGGGATGCCCGTTCTCTCTATTTCGCGCTGACGCATCTGCGCAAGATAGTCTTTTCCCGATGTAGATATGGCTCTCAGATTATCCAGATCCTGGCTCACACCCTCTGCAATTACATTTCCCTTGGTAATAATGGATGAAGGTTCAGGCATGATTTCTCTTGCAATCCGGTCCCGGATCTGGGTGCACAGATTGAGCTGGTCGCCAATGGCTTTGAGGGGTTCACTGGAGGAAGTCATGCAAATTTCCCTGACAGGTTCAATGGCCTGGAGGGCTTTTTGTATCTGCAGAACTTCACGGGGATTGATTTTTCCAACAGCTACCCTGGATATCAGTCGTTCCAGGTCGCCAATCTGACGTACATGCTTTTCAACCTGCTCCGATTCTTCCGCCTGGCAAAAAAAATACTCCACCACACTGTGGCGCTCCTGTATCATGGCTCTGTCTTTCAAAGGCAGGATGAGCCAGCGTTTGAGCATGCGGCTGCCCATGGGCGAGAGCGTATGATCCAACACCTGAATCAGGCTGGTGGCATTGTCATTCAGCGAGCCCAGCAATTCCAGGTTTCGGATGGTAAACTTATCAAGCCACACGTAACGGCTTTCGTCGATACGGGAAATTTTATTAATATGTTGTATCTTGTCGTGCCGCGTCTCCGAAAGATAATGCATGGCAGCTCCTGCAGCAATAATTCCATTTTCAATTTCTTCTATGCCAAACCCTTTATAGGAAAGTGTGCCGAAGTGCTTGAGCAACCTGTCATCAGCAAAATCACGGGTAAAAACCCAATCTTCCAACCCTGAGGTATAGTATTTCCCGGGAAAGGACTCATGCAATTCACGCAGGCGGTTTTTCTGCACCACCACCTCACTGGGCCGAAAACTCTGAATGAGTTTATCAACATATTCTTTGCTGCCCTGGTCCACGTAAAATTCTCCGGTAGATACATCCAGAAAAGCAACCCCACAATTGTTTCCCTGGATGTGAATGCCGGCCAGAAAATTGTTTTCTTTGTGATCAAGAACCTTATCGCTGAAAGCTACCCCTGGGGTAACCAATTCTGTAACCCCTCTTTTGACTATTTTTTTGGTCAGTTTGGGATCTTCCAGTTGGTCGCAAATGGCGACTTTCTGCCCTGCCCTTACCAGCTTGGGAAGGTAGGTATCCAGGGCATGATGCGGAAAGCCGGCCAGCTCCACAAATGATGCAGCGCCATTGGCCCGTCGGGTAAGAACAATACCCAGGATTTGAGAGGTCTTTATGGCATCTTCACCAAAGGTTTCATAAAAATCGCCCACCCGAAACAAAAGAAGGGCTTCAGGATATTTCCCTTTGATGGAGTAGTATTGCTTCATCAAAGGAGTTTCAACGGCTTTCTTTACAGATGTTTTTGTCAATTTTCTAAATTTTTTTAATTGGCAAACCTACTCATTTTTTTTCTTTTTATGAAAATGATTTTGGTGCTCTCCCCTAATTCCCATACATTTGTATGTCAATAAATTTTTAAAATAAAAAACAAAATTATGTTTACGAAAAAAGCTTCTTTTAAAACAACTTTTATTCTTTCCTTTTTCCTTTTTGCAGGGTTAGGATTAATGGCTCAGATGCCACCACAGCAACCCCAGCAGGAAGTAAAAACTGATTATTCAGATCAAGAATTAAAAAGTTTTGCTATGGCTGTAACCAAAGTGATGACCATCCAGGAAGAAGGACAAACAAAAATGATGGCAGTAATTGAAAAAAATGATATTACCGTAGATCGTTTCAATGAAATGCTCATGCAGGGCCAGCAGGAAGGGCAGGAAAATATAGATGCTTCTGAAGAAGAACTCGCAGCATTTACCAATGCCATGAATGAAGTGCAAACTTTTCAGGTTGAGATGCAGGAGGAAATGATGGAAGCTATCACAGCTGAAAATTTGCAGGTTGACCAGTATCAGGAAATCATGCAGGCATACGAAATGAGCCCTGAAATCAAGGAAAAAGTTGATAAGCATTTTGATGATTTAGAACAATAATTCTTCTTTTGTTTGTACCATGTACAAAGAAGATACTTCCTTACCCCCGTCAGAGGGCACGGGTAATACAGAAAAACGAAGCAATGCAGGCAATAATAGTTCTGCATTGCTTCGTTTTGTAAAAAAGCAACCTGTCTTTACCACCATGGTCATAGCCCTTGTCCTGATGACAGCAGGATACTTCTGGATGGATTTACGGGCTCACAGCCAATATCAACAAGTAAAAAGAGAAGCAGCCCTGCAAGTGGAGCAAAACACCCAGGATATGCTTAAACTCTTTACGCGTCCCCTGGTATGGAGCATCCGCGCAGAGATGCTCCGGGGTAATAAAGAACAGGTGGACTTGTTGATTTCAGACATCGTAAAAGAGGATAATTTCCGGCATATCATGGTCGTTGATGCTGAAGGAGAAATCCTTAGTTCCACCAACAAAAGACAGGAAGGGCAAATGGCTGAAGATTACCTGGAGGCTGAGATGCTTGCCATGGATACGACCACTATTGTGCAGGGCGATGATGGCACCACCCTGGCTTCATTCTCTCCCATCCTTGGATTTGACCGCAGAATTGGCACCCTGGTCATAGAATACACCCCCGAAGAATTTACAATATCTCCCCGGTAAACCTCCGACCTTCTTATCTTCCTCTACCCTATGGCGCTGATAAAAAACCCAGAACAACTTCAGCTAACCCTGAAAAGTTTGCCCGATAAGCCCGGTGTGTATCAGTTTTTTGATGCTGATGATATCATTATTTATATAGGTAAGGCCATTAGCCTGAAAAAACGGGTATCTTCCTATTTTAACCGCGACAATGCACAAAGCGGGAAAGTGATGGTAATGGTGAAACGAATTGAGCAGATACGGCATATTGTGGTGGAAACAGAGATTGACGCATTGCTGCTGGAGAACAACCTCATCAAGAAATACCAGCCCCGTTACAACGTTTTGCTCAAGGACGATAAAACTTTCCCCTGGATATGCATCAAAAATGAACCTTTTCCCCGCATTTTCCCCACCCGCAATGTCATTAAAGATGGCAGCCGATATTTTGGCCCTTATGCTTCGGGAAAGATGATGCATACGCTGCTGCAACTCGTGCGCCAGTTGTTTCAGTACCGTACCTGCCGCCTTAACCTCACCGATCAAAACATCAAAGCAGGAAAATTCAAGGTATGCCTGGAATACCATCTGGGGAACTGTCTGGGACCTTGCGAAGGAAAGCAAAGCCGGGAGGATTATCAGCAAACCATTGAGCAAATCACAGAAATACTGAAGGGAAATCTTAACACGGTTATGCAGCAGCTCAAATTGCTGATGCAGCAATATGCTTCGGAATTTGCCTTCGAGAAAGCGCAAATGGTAAAAGAGAAGTACGACTTGCTGGAAAAGTATCAGGCCAAATCCACCGTGGTAAATCCCTCGCTGAACAATGTGGATGTATTCTCCATTCTCACTGACGATGAAAATGGTTATGTTAACTTTCTGAAAGTTGTTAACGGGGCCATTGTCCAATCGCATACCGTAGAAATAAAAAAGCGGCTGGAGGAACAAGACGACAGCCTGCTGGAAATGGCCATCACCAACATCCGCGAAAGATTTGAGAGCAATGCCCGTGAGATCATTGTCCCCATAAAGCCCGCTACGACTCTTCCCGATTTAAAATACACCATCCCCCAACGGGGTGACAAAAAAAAATTGCTGGAGCTATCAGAGCGCAATGCCAAATATTACCGGCTGGAGAAAATTAAACAGAAAGAACTGGTGGATCCCCGCCGACACACCTTACGCATTCTTGAGAAAATGCAGAAAGACCTGGGCCTCCCCAAATTACCTGAGCACATAGAATGCTTCGACAACAGCAATACCCAGGGAAGCTACCCGGTAGCAGCCATGGTGGTTTTCAGAGACGCACGCCCCTTTAAAAAAGAATACCGGCACTATAATATCAGAACTGTAGAAGGACCCGACGATTTTGCCTCTATGGAAGAGGTGGTGTTCCGGCGCTATAAAAGGTTGATAGATGAAAACCAACCTTTACCCCAACTGGTAGTGGTAGACGGAGGCAAAGGACAACTCAGCTCGGCCGTGAAAGCACTGGAGAAACTCGGAATCCGTGGCAAACTGCCCATCATTGGCATTGCCAAACGCCTGGAAGAAATCTATTTTCCAGGTGATAGCATACCGGTGTACATTGACAAAAAATCGGAAACCCTTAAAATTATCCAGCACCTGCGCGATGAAGCACACCGTTTTGGGATTACCCATCACCGGCAGAAAAGACAAAAAGGGAGCCTTAAATCAGAACTCTCCGACATCAAAGGAATCGGTGAAAAAACGGCCACTGCCCTGTTGAAAAAATTCAAATCGGTGCAGGGCATTAAAGAAGCATCCCTGGAGGAACTCACAGCCCAGGTGGGTGCTGCCCGGGCCGGAATTCTCAAAACCTATTTTTCAAAACCCTCATGAATCATTCCATCAACAGGGCATTGAAAAGAAATTTGTACGTTGCTGCAGTGGATGATCTGAACTGGGGATTAAAGGAAGAAAGGATAATCTGCCCCTTCCCTTTTTTCAACCATACCAGGGCTGCCTGCTTCTTCAGCAACTCCTCTTTTTCAGCATAACCACTCATCAATATGTTATCCTCGGCAAAGGAAGCAATCACCCTGCGATCCATATCAAAATAGGGAACAGATGTTTGAAATACCGGCCTCCCACGATGAAAAACGCCCATTTCTTCGGGCATGCCCAGGGTAAGAGGATGATTGCTGCGGAGCTTAACCCTTAACAACGCCCCCGGTACATATAACCCCTTGGAGGAAAGGTCTTTGCCAACATTGCTTACCGGAAGTTGAAACTCCTCCTTGTTATCGTTTTCTCCCATCGCCAAGGCTCCCATGAAAAGCTCAACCGCAGGCCCCCAGGCCATCACCTTACCGCCATTATTGATAAACTGTAACAGATTTTCCAGACCTTCTTTTTCCATCCCCCGGGAATATTCGGAGGGATAACGTGATGGCACAGGCTTGCCATCCGATTCAAATCGTCCGTTCATAAAAACCGATTTGTCTCTGTCAGTAAAGAAAAGGACATCAAAATCTCCCTGTAAATCAGCCGTTTTCAGCTCATGAGGCCTGAGCACGACATAAGGTATATGGTACTGATCAAACATGAAACGCATCCATCCCCCATCCATATCATGAAACCAGGTCTCAACAATACCCACCCGGGGAAGGCTCACTGTCTGGTTTTCCACCGAGGGTTTCTGATCCAGGTAATGCGGACTAACCGTGAGTTCGGCAGTTATATTCTCAATCTTCTTATTTAACGGAACCAAAAAACTTCCTGCAGGATAAGTCTTTCCTCCATCGGAAAAAGAGGCATGGGTCCGTTCTACTTTAACCCCTTGCTCCAATGCCATAAAAGCTGCTTTATAACTTTCATTGGATACAGCCGGGAACAAGGCCCATGATGCCTCACCTTCCTGTTCGGTTTTCAGGGTAAAGGGATATACGATCTCCTCAAGATGGTTTTTCAACTCTGGTACCGGCGTATTGATTTCCACAACTTCTACTCCCCGGTGCAAAGCCAATGACCAGGAAGTGATATCATAGGGTCTGATAAGCTCACCACCAGGGGTATAAAACCGAGCAGGAAACTTTTGCGTTTCGAGCACCTCTTTGATGAAAGAGCGGTAGGGTTGTGCCAGTGGTATCACCACATCTCCCTTGCGGAAAAGTCGATTGTTCCATTCTATCTCAGCAGCCAGCTGCCAGCAGTTCACGCCATGCCTTTTCAGCAAATTAACAATGCCCGCCATTTCACTTGCATCATGCTGCTCCTGCGGCAAAATAAAATAGAAGGGTGCTTTCTGCATGCCCCGTTCGGTTTCACGCCGGCTGATATCGTTTCGAAACTGTAAAATTTCCTGTTTATGAAGGGAAGATGTATGTAGATACGACAAGGTGTTTTCCAACTCGTATCTGAGGATATCCGAAAGTCTCCACCAACCTCCTCCCCAGGGTTTGGGCATGTTGATGCTCATGGCATATTCACCCATCCCTTTCCCGATGGTGCGCAGCTCATTGGGCTCGATGTAAATGGGTGACGCAATATTGACGCTGGCAGCTTCCGACAGCATACCGATAACCCCCTTCCAGATGGAAGTAGTAGTAGCACCCGGCCAGTAATCATCAAAAAGATAATTGACAGACACACTCTCCAGGCCGGCATGGGTCATTTGGGCAAGCGATCTGGAGCCATATACCCGCATCCAGTTCCAGATGCCGGCATCTACATTTTCTGCAATGGGATCGTGAGGAGGAGAGATGTAAAAGCGTGGCCCTGTAGAGCCCATCTGGTGGCGCTCAACCATGGCCTGGGGAAACCATTCGGTGGAATATACATCGGCCACCATCTGGTTCTCACGCTGGGTAAGGGTAACAAAATCACGGTTGATGTTGTGGCCTACATATTTGTGATACACTCCGGGCATATTGCTGGTTTCCATCGATGTGCCTTTGTGTTTGTTGTAATGCTCTACAATCATGTTCATCCCATCCGGATTGTGAGGAATAAACATGGCCACACTATTTTCCAAAATGATTTCCCTGCGGGGATCTTCCCCGGCAATCAACTCATACACTACCAGGGGCAAGGCCTGCACCGGCCCCACTTCATTGGCATGCATACTCAGGGTAGAGAGAAAAAACACTTTCCCCTCCTCCAGCAGTGCCTGACGGTCAGTTCCTGCGGGAATATCATCCAGGGCAAGTTGCCGGTTAATTTCTTTCAGCCGCTCCAGGTTGGCAATATTTTCCGCCGAAGACACAAACACAATGTACATGGGTCGTCCCAATGAGGTCTCACCTGTTTGCTCCACATGGACCATGGGGGAAGCATCGGCAAGTTGCTGCATGTACTCCATCAGGTCTTCGTAGAGAAACAGCTGGCGATCATCGCCGGGAGTAAAACCAAAATGTTCTTCGGGAGTAACCAGTTGTGCCATTAAGCCGGGCACCAAAAATAACAGGATAGCAATGAGAGCCACCCCTCTCTTAAAAAAGGTATAATTTGTCATGAGGTTTTTGTTTTGAGTTTTTTTCGCGGCTAAAAGTAAGAAAAAATCAGGAACAATCGTTTTTGGAGGGGGTTTAAAAACCGGCAGGGAGAAAAAGAAAAAGAAAAAGAAAAATAAATTTGTCAGAACAGCAGATTTATGTATTTTTGCACACTCAAAACGGGAGCACCGTTATTGTTCTTACAGAGACTGGATTTTGAGAAGTCAACAGATGGAGTTGACAAAAAAGTTCTTTTGACATATAACCTACGGAGAGGTGGGTGAGTGGCTGAAACCACCAGTTTGCTAAACTGACGTACTCGTAAGGGTACCGGGGGTTCGAATCCCCCTCTCTCCGCCATTTTGAAGTGTTGCGTAACACCCTTAGCGCGTCCCCATTAGAAATCGGGAAGGTCGCAGAGTCTTTTAAGTAAAAAAAAATTTTTCGGGGTGTAGCGTAGCCCGGTTAGCGCGCCTGCTTTGGGAGCAGGAGGTCGCAGGTTCGAATCCTGCCACCCCGACCTGAGAATTAAAGAGTTACAATTAATTTTGTAGCTCTTTTTTCATTTATGGAGGTCGCAGGTTTGAACCGAGGAGCTTTAGCGACGAGCTCATGAGGCCTGAAGGGACGAATAATCCTGCCACCCCGACCTGAGAATTAAAGAGTTACAATTAATTTTGTAGCTCTTTTTTTATGTGCATTTTTTTGTACACTTTTAAATGGATTCGGTGATATAAGTCTTTGAGGGTTTAGTTTCAAAGAGTATACGGTAGAAATTATAGCGGGTAGGTAAAAAAGTGGCACAGTTAACTCCGGTATGAGTGGCACATGTTGCTCCGGTATAGGTGGCACATGTTGGTCCGGTTTATCCAAGTTAGTTATCCGCAAACATACATTGTTAAGCGTTGCAAAACACCCGTTAAAAGACCTGACAGTCTCAAACGGGTGTCGAAATTTATTGTTTTTCTAGGGGGTTTAAGAGTTTGATTCGAGCCAGCAGGCAGGAGCTTTCATCAACATCTTCATTAGTAATCTTTATCCCTTTTTTTGATTTAAATAAGCCGGGTAATGTGATAATTAACTGTTTGTTTTAGAGGACTTCATATGTAATCCTATTTGTGTGGCTTCTTTTTATTTTCAACGCTATCAAACTTTGCAATGAATCTCGTATTCACAAATATCAATTCCGTTATCAGCCCACTCTTGTTGAATTAATTTCATACCGCATTTTTCTGAAAGTCTAATGGATGCAACATTTTGCTTGAACATCCTTGCGGTTATTTTATCTAAATTTAGTGTATTAAATCCGTAATCTATCAATGAGGTGCAAATCTCAGTACCATATCCTTTTCTCCAGAAATTATTATCGAGGATATATCCCAACTCTAAATGGTTGAAATCCTGATATGAATTAAATAATCCCACTTCCCCAATGATAGTAACATTATCTCTAATCTGAGCTGCAAAAATTCCAAATCCGTTTTTGTAGTCTTGATTTATTTTATCGTATTTATCTTTTAGTTTTTCTCTTGTCCAATTAAAATTTGAATTTGGGATGAATCTCATATTTTGGGAATCTTGATAAATATCAAGCAAACAATCTATATCATCAGAGGATATTTCTCTGATTAAAAGTCTTTTCGTTTCTATGATTGCTTTCATGTGGTATTCAAATCAATAAATGTAAAAATAAATTATCTTACTTTGCTTAAATACGGCCACTTAGGGCAAGATATTTAGCTATAAAAAATCTATCCTGGTTATAATGTAATTTATTAATACTATATAGTTTCATGTTGATTTTTCGTTATTTCATCTTTTACAGTATCATCCTTTCTAATCATTTTT
>CAZBGI010000104.1:0-9848 GCA_964491395.1 uncultured Bacteroidales bacterium
GGCTGCTGGCTCCTCCTCTAGGACTTGAACCTAGGACCCTCTGATTAACAGTCAGATGCTCTAACCAACTGAGCTAAGGAGGAATGTTGTAAATAGCGAATCAAAAAGGGAATGTTCCTGTTTTTGACGATGCAAAATTAGTAAAAATTCGTTTCCACAAAAATTTTTTCCTCTTTTTTTTCTAATTAACATCAGAATCGGGAGGAAGGACTAATTTTGCAAAAGCATAACGGTGAATAATCGTTAGATAATCAATTGGTTTTGCTGTTGATTGTGGGATTGGGTAAACCATCAATTTTTTTTTGCTGCATGCTGAATTTTCTTCCAAAAAGGTTTGTTTTTTTATTTAAGATGGTCTTTCATCGCATTTCAGACCGGCTATCATGCCTGCCGGAAAATGGCAGGTATGGTTTGTTGTTGATGGTATTGTTTTTATGGAGTGTTCCGGTGTTTGAGGAAGGGCGGGTAACTTCACCCTTTAAAGGGCAGAGTGCCAAGGCAGGTTCATTTAACTCAGCATTTTATTCAGAGGAAGAGCTCGAATTTATTGAACATAAACTCACCCGGCTTCTTTTGGAGGAAGGGTTTAATGGGAATGTGCTTGTTGCCCGCTATGGGATGGTAATTTATGAAAAGTCTGTTGGCTTCAGTTCATTCCGCCATGCAGACCCCATGAACATGGAAACGGCTTTTCAGCTGGCAAGCATCTCCAAAACCTTTACGGCTGCTGCAGTACTGATTTTGCAGGAGCAAGGGTTGCTGGATATCGACAGCCTGGTAAAAAAGTATATTCCCGGGTTTCCTTACGAAGACATTACCATCAGGCATCTTCTCACGCACACTTCCGGTTTACAAAATTATATGTGGATGGTAGAGCGTTACTGGAACCGGAAAGAGTTTCCCGATAATGAAGATGTCCTTCAGTTGTTTCTGCGTTATCCCAGACATCTGAATTTCTCGCCCGGCCAACAATTTGATTATTCCAATACCGGCTTTGTCTTTCTGGCTTTGCTTGTTGAGAGAGTATCAGGACAGCGTTTTGCATCGTTTATCCACGAACAGATATTTGAACCCCTGGAAATGACCCGTTCGTTTGTCAACGACCTACATCATCCGGTAGAGATTGAAAACCGTGCTTATGGTTACCGGCAATCGCGGGGCAGGCACATCCGGATTCCTGACGATAAGCTTGATGGACCTTTGGGCGACAAAGGAGTTTTTTCTACGGCTTATGATTTATACAAGTGGGATCAGGCACTGCATCGCAGCGAATTGTTGCCTTTGCATGTATGGCAGGAAGCTTTCAGTCCCGGAAAACTCAATAACGATTCACTGATAAATTATGGACTTGGGTGGCGGCTGCAGCGTTTTATTGATAAACCCATTGTGCATCATCCCGGGCGTTGGCATGGCTTCCGTACCAGCTTTAAACGATTTGTTGATGACCATTCGCTTGTTATTGTGCTGAGCAACAACAACCAGGGGTTATTGCCGGTTATTGAAGGAATTCAGGATATTCTTTATTATGATGAAAAGGAGATATGGATGTCGACCCACATGAAAGAGGTTGGTTTGCCCGCAGATGAAGATAGTTTAGAAACGGGGGTGGGTCAGGAACCCTGAAACTCTTTTCTGTGGTATGAATTTCATAATTCTGAGGGTCAATTATTTTACGTAAATTTGCTCCTTTTTCATGCTACACCTAAAATACAATGCTGAATATGGATGTAAAGATTGTAAATAAATCAACCAATCCACTACCCAATTATGAAACGGAGCATTCCGCAGGAATGGATCTGCGTGCATTTTGTCCCGACCCCATTGAGCTGAAACCCCTTGAGCGCGCCATGGTTCCCACCGGGTTGTTTATAGAGTTGCCGGAGGGTTTTGAAGCCCAGGTAAGGCCACGCAGCGGGCTGGCAGCCAAAAAAGGAGTGACTGTACTCAATTCTCCCGGAACCATTGATGCTGATTATCGGGGGGAAATAAAAGTGATCCTGGTAAACCTTTCCACTGAAACCTTTGAAATACAGTCGGGAGATCGCATAGCCCAGATGGTCATTGCGCGGCATGAAAGAATTCATCCGGTGGAAGCAGAAGTATTGGGCGAAACACAGCGGGGTGCTGGCGGGTTTGGTCATACAGGTGTAAAATAAGCCTCAATCTTACCAGGGCTAAAAATGCAGTTATGAACCATTCAGCCTTAACTTCAGGCTCAGGCTCAACCTCAACAACAACTGAACAATTAGAAAATAAACCTATAACAATATGAAGCTAATCATCCCCATGGCCGGTATGGGCACCCGCATGCGCCCCCATACACTTACAGTGCCCAAACCTTTGCTTTCTGTGGCTGGAAAACCCATTGTCCAACGACTTTGCGAAGACATCATGGAGGTATGTCATGAAAAACCCGAAGAGATCTCCTTTATTATCGGAGATTTCGGAAAAGTGGTTGAAGAGCAGTTGCTGAGCATTGCCCGAAAAACCGGTGCCAAAGGAAAGATATATTATCAGAAAGAGGCCTTGGGTACAGGGCATGCCATATTGAGCGCGGCTGATTCGCTGGATGGTAAAACGATCGTCGCTTTTGCAGACACGTTGTTCAAAGCTGATTTTGGGATGGATGAAAATCGCGATGGAATCATCTGGACCCACAGGGTGAAAGACCCCAGCGCTTTTGGTGTAGTGAAAACCGATTCTTCAGGGGTGATTACCGGCTTTGTGGAAAAACCACAAAGCTTTATTTCGGATCAGGCCATCATCGGGATTTATTATTTCAGGGATGGAGCAGCACTCAAAGAGGAACTTCAATACCTTGTAGATCACAATGTTTCTAAAAAAGGGGAGTATCAGCTTACGGATGCACTGGAGAATATGCGCAGAAAAGGAACCCGTTTTGTTACCGAAGATGTAGTTGAATGGCTGGATTGCGGGAATAAAAATGCAACGGTTCACACCAATCAGCGTGTGCTGATTGATGAAAAGGATCTGAAAGTGCCCCATACTATCGTACAGGAAAATGCAGTTATTATTCAGCCCTGTTTCATTGGCGAGAACGTTGTTTTGAAAAACACGGTGATTGGCCCCTATGTTTCATTGGGCAAAGACAGTCATATTGAGAATTCAGTGATAGAAAACAGCATCATTGGCAGCAATGTCAAAATCCGGTCTGCTGTTCTCACCAACACCATGGTGGGAAATCATGCCAGTTGGGAAGAAAAACCTTCAGAGCTTAGCCTTGGCGACTATTCCCGGATTGAAAGCTAAGGAATCCGGAACTTTATTCCGGGAAAAACATATTTCATGAGGCCCTGGTTAATTCTTTTCCAAGATGCGACCGGATTATTTTTTAAAAACACAATGAATGAAGAATAAAAAATTCCTGCCCTGCCTTGTTTTGTTACTGGTTTTGGCAGCATGCAGCAGTAAGAAGGAAATGGTACAGGATACTTTCGATCCCGACTCACTGGAAGAGGTAGGGCAGATGCAGCAGCTGGAAAGTACGGCACAACTCATTGAAGCAGGAAAACAGAGAATGTTGGGAAACGACGCAGAGGCAATTCTTTTATATGCTGAAGCAGTGAAGGCAGACCCGCGCAATTCGGCGGCTTATTACGAACTTGCCCGCTTGCATGCCCGGGAAGGGTACCTGGATGATGCTGAGAGATACGCTTTAAAAGCTGTCAGCCTGGATCCGGAGAATAAATTTTTCAACCGCGTGCTGGCAGATATTTACTTTTTGCAGGAAAAAAATGAGAAAGGACTCGAAGTGCAAACAGAACTCGCCCGCAAGTTTCCGGGTGATTTAAACATTCAAATCAGCAAATTAAGTTCACTGCTGTATATGGAAAAATACCAGGAAGCCATTGCTGTTTTTGAATATATTGAGGAGTTGAGTGGCTTCAACAATGAACTTTCCCTGGAGAAACAAAAAGTATTGATGGAGATGGACAGGCCCGATCTGGCCATTGAAGAGGCACAACGTCTGGTGTCTTATTTTCCGGACGAGCTGGTTTACCTGGAATTACTGGCCGAATTGTATACCGAAAACAATCAACCCGAAGAAGCTTACCGCGTTTACCATCAGATGCTCGAAGCACAGCCCGATTACCCTATGGCCCGGCTGTTGCTCGCCGATTATTATGCCAACCAGGGTGAAGAACAGAAAGCTTTTGAAGAATTGCTGCTTGCCTTCAAAAGCACGGAACTGGAGGCGGAGGGAAAAATCAGAATCCTTGCTTCCTGGTATTACCAGAGTGAAGATGACAGCCTTGTCCTGGAGCAATCTTACCGGTTATGTGAACTGTTGATTGAAGTGCATCCTGAGGACCCCCGGGCTCATGCCATATATGGTGATTTTCTGTTCAGAGACGAAAGACTCGAAGAGGCATGGGACAGATACCACACCGCGGCGCTGATCGATCCTTCTGAACTAGGTTACTGGCAACAGATTCTCTCTGCGGAGGCCAGTATGCATGATTACGAAAGTATGCTCAAAACTTCCAACAAAGCATTGGAGTATTTTTTCGAACAACCGGTTTTATATTTCTTTAACGGGCTGGCGCACTATCAGTTGAAAAATTATGATCAGGCTATCTCCGCCTTTAATTATGGAAAAGATTTGTCTTCTTCAGAGCCTGAGTTGCTGGGACAATTTTACACATTGATGGGCGACGCCTATTTTAAGATGGAAGAATTTCAGAAATCCTACCAACAGTATGAAAAAGCCCTTGAACTGGATCCTGAGGACGCCTATGCTTTAAACAATTACAGCTACTACATGTCTACGCGAAATGAAAACCTTCCCAAAGCGCTTGAAATGTCGGCACGATCGCTGGATTTGGATCCTGATAACGCCTCTTTCCAGGATACTTATGGTTGGATTAATTATAAAATGGGTGATTATGAAGAGGCTCGCATCTGGATCGGTAAGGCCGTGGAAAATTCTGAAAATCCCAATGCGGTGGTGTTAGAGCATTATGGGGATGTGTTGTACAGGCTGGGAGAGAAGGAAGAAGCACTGAATTACTGGAAAAAGGCGCTTGAACGGGACAAGGCCGCTGATGCGGATGGCGGGGAAGATGGTGTGTCGGAATTTCTGGAGCAAAAAATAAAAGAAGGTACGCTGCCACAAGAGTGATTCTCCTGAAACACAGTGTTCCTTCCAAATAATTTGAAAACCTAACAAGAATAACCCTGAATTATGCGCACAAAAAACATATTCAACATTCTGTTAATAAGTATTTTAATAATGATTGGGGTAACAGGATGCCGGGGTACCCGTGAGGTAGTTCCCGAAGTGAAGCCCCTGAGCAGTGCCGATATGGCCCTGATGGAATTGCATAACAACCAGGCGGATTATAGCTGGTTGAGCACCCGTTTTTCGGGAAGTGTGGTATGGAAGGATCAATCTCATTCCATTGCTGGTAGCATGCGGATACGAAAAGATTCGGCCATTTACATTTCCCTGGCCCCCCTGCTGGGTATTGAAGTTGCCCGGGCATTGATAACACCAGATAGCGTAAAACTTCTCAATCGCCTGGAGTCTACCTACTATGTGGGTGATTTGAAGATTCTGAATTCCATGTTTAATGCCGATGTAGATTATTACATGCTGCAGGCATTGCTGACAGGCAATGATTTTCCCCATTTTCGCTCCGATCAGTTTGTCATGCAGGAAGACCCAAAGTGGCTCAGGCTATATGCTGATAGCAGAAGCCGCGAATCGGGACAGGGATATCCCATCCAGCAGGTATTAACGCTCGACCCCGGTACCATGCGCATACGTACCAATATCATGGAACATACGCAAACCGATCAGGCATTGCGCGCAGATTATAAAAAATATGAGACCATCAATGGCAAATTGTTCCCTGTTGAGTTGCAGCTTTTATTTGCTGACGCTGACAACAGGTCGAACCTGGAATTGTTCTTTAACCGCACCACCCTGGATGATCCCCAGCCCATGAAATTTTCTGTTCCCTCGCGTTACACTCCTATACGCCTGACTGACTAATCCCGTGAATGTTATGAGCAGAAAACTTGTTTCAGCATCTTTTTATTCTTTTCTGCGTCAACATGTCGCAGAAATACTGGCTGTTTTTTTGTTGATCTGTTCCTCCCATCTTACGGCCCAGGATCGTGCAGAACTGGAAAGAAACAAGAGACAGATAGAACAGGAAATTACACTTCTCAACCAGCTATTGAAAGAAACCCAATCTACTGCTGAAACGAGCCTGAGCCAGCTGGTTATTCTCAATAACCGCATTGAAACCCGGCAAAATCTTATTTCCAATATCAACAATGAAATTGACTTTATCAGTCGGCGAATAGCTGAAACCATCAGCGAAAAAGAGCAACTGGAAAAGGAATTGGAGGAGTTAAAGGAGTCTTATGCCCGTATGATTTATTATGCCCAACGCAATCGCAATTCTTACCAGCGAATGATGTTTCTTTTTTCCAGCAGGGATTTTAATCAGGCATATCTCCGGTTAAGGTATCTTCAGCAACTTACCCGACACCGGCAGGTGCAGGCAGAAAAGATTGTGGAAACAGCGGCCCGGTTGGAGGAAAACATCATTGAGCTGGAAGCCCGGCGAGCTGAGCAGCAAGTGCTGCTTGACGAGCAAAAGGAAGAGGTAAATCAGCTGACACAGGAAAGAGCAACACAATCAAAGAATGTAGAGCAACTGAAACAAAAAGAAAAAGAGTTGCTCCAGCAACTGCGCGAACAAGAGCAAGCTGCACGTCAGTTACAGCAAGCCATAGAAAGGGTGATTGCCGAGGAAAGGCGAAAGGCCGAAGAAGCTGCCAGGGCAGCCGGAAAACCTGCAACAGAGGCATTCAGTCTTACGCCCGAAGAACAGCTTATCTCCAGCAACTTTGCCGGCAACAAGGGCAAATTACCCTGGCCACTGGAAAGAGGTATCATTACAGGTTCTTTTGGCGAGCAACCCCATCCGGTTTTGCCGGGAATAAAAATTGTGAACAATGGGATAGATATTTCCACTACACGCGGAAGCCATGCCAGGGCCATCTTTGAAGGTACGGTGGCCCGTGTATTTTCGATAGCAGGCGGCTATGCTGTTATTATCAGACACGGAGAATACCTTACCGTGTACTCTCATTTGTCTGAAGTTTTTGTCACCAACGGGGAGAAGGTAGAAGTACGTCAGGAAATAGGTATGGTGGCCACCGATGCCAGAGAAGCCAAAACATATGTTAATCTGCAGGTGTGGCATGGCAACGATAAACTCAATCCTGCGCAGTGGATTACAAGTAACCGGTAAAAATATTGTCACCGTGTATTTTCTGCTATTATTTTCATAATTTTGCCGTTACATACTTAAACAAGAAAATCATGAACACCGCTTTTATATTGGCCATGATTGGGCCCACCGAAATTATCATTATTGCTATCATTGTATTGTTACTTTTTGGGGGAAGAAAAATCCCTGAGCTCATGCGCGGATTAGGAAAAGGGATGAAAGAATTTAAAGATGCCCAAAAGAATGACAGCGATAACAAAGCAGAATCCAACCAGGAGAAATAGTAGAATTTGAGAAGATAAATCCTGTCCCGTATTCTTTGGATACCCTTCCTGAATTATTTTTGCCTTATACCTTCCAGCCTGGATAGTTTTTGCGTGGCTATGGAAGAGATTTCACTTGGTTATTTTTTTCTCTACCGACCTTTTCACGGCGTAGCTTTCCTCAGAAAATTCAGCGTAATACGTATTGTTTCATTTGATGATAATTCGTTGTTTTGTCATGATGCAGGTTTGTCTCTCAGGAAATATGATGAGTACGAATAACAAGGGCAACAAGCCTGGAACTTTTTCGTTCTATGGCTGATGGCCATGGAAAACAAGCGTTAAAATTTGTTGTTTGCAAAACCTGGTTCCTTCAATTTGCGTAGAATCCATAAGGCTTAAAAATATTTTATCAACTCCACATCCTTTCAGTTATGTACAAAAGAATTTTCATTCTGACTTTAATTTTCTCTCTTCTGCATTGTGCCACCCTGTGGGCTTTGACGGAAAAACCTGCTGACAGTGCTTCCGTTGAAAAAACGGATACCATGCAAGTATACAGCATTGCACAGGATGATCCTATTGTGTCCATGCTCGACAGTCTTGCGTTACTGACAGTTTTCCGCAATTTAGAAAAAAGGAAAGAGGATATTGACAATCAGAGTACTTTCCCTGTAGGATTTGTCCCCGAATACAGTGACTCAGTGTACAACGAAAGATTTAAAGAGCTGAATGCTTATTCTACCATTGAGTTTGTTTACAATCCTTATGTGAAAACCTTTATCAATTTATACGCAAATCGCCGGCGCGAACTCACCGAGAGGGTGATGGGGCTGGGACAGTTGTATTATCCGCTCTTTGAAGAGCAGCTAGACAAATACAACCTTCCGCTCGAACTCAAATACCTGGCGGTTATTGAATCAGCGTTGAATCCGGTAGCCCGCTCAAGAGTGGGAGCAACAGGTCTGTGGCAGTTTATGTACGGGACCGGCAAAATGTATGGACTAGAGGTCAATAGTATGATTGATGACCGCAGCGATATTTACAAATCAACCATTGCGGCCTGCGAACATTTTGTGGATTTGTACAATATCTATAAAGACTGGAACCTCGTGCTTTCAGCCTACAATGCAGGTCCAGGAAATGTGAACCGAGCCATTCGCCGTGCCGGGGGAGTGAAAGATTTCTGGGCTATCAGGCATTATTTGCCCCTGGAAACCCGAAATTATGTGCCTGCTTTTATGGCCGTTACCTATGTGATGGAATATGCCCATGAACATAACCTTTACCCCAATCCCCCCATTTATTCTCATTTAGATGTGGATACACTTCAGGTTTCTCAGCAACTTAGCCTGCGCACAGTGAGCGAGTTTCTTGAGATTCCCCTGGATCATCTCAGGTACCTTAATCCTACTTTCCGCCAAAATATCATCCCTTATAACGAACGTAATCCTTACTACCTGAGACTGCCCCGTGATTATACAGGACTTTTCATTGCCAATGAAGATACCATTTATAACCACCGCACACCTGAGCAAATTCGCCAGGAAGAGCTGGCAGCGCAAATGGCTGAAACAACCACGCACGTGGTGCGTTCCGGTGAAGTGCTGGGTTCTATTGCCCGCAGGTATGGTACATCGGTAAGAGAAATTCAGCGACTGAACAATATTCGGGGAACCCTCATCAAACCCGGTCAGCGCCTTATTGTACGTGCCCCTGCACGGCCTGCCACGCAACTGGCGGCCAACACCAATACCCACGTGGTGAAAAGAGGAGAAACGCTGGGCGTGATTGCTTCCCGCTATCGCATTACCATTTCGGATATTAAGCATTGGAACAACCTTTCGGGAACCACTATTCACCCCGGTCAAAACCTCGTGGTACGACAGCCGGAAGGAATGGAACGCGCCGAGGTTGCTGAATCCAATTCGCAGGATAATGATTCGGAACAGGAAGCAGGATACTTCTTTTATACAGTTCAGCAGGGTGATACCTTGTATGATATTGCTGAAAAATATGAACACATCAGCATAGAAGAACTCAAAGAAATCAATAATTTGACCGCGGATGCCAGCCTAAGCCCCGGACAGAAAATTAAAATTACTGTAGAAAGTCAGGAAAACTGATCGGTTAAATGTTCAGGTTTTTCAGCAGGTCCAGCATAACAGAAGGTTCATAGAATATTGACCTTCTGTTTTTGTTTGTAATCTATTTTTTTCATTAATGGATGATGGCTCCGGGGGTTATCTCATTCCCAAAGGTTTCCTCCTGGTACCCACATCATGGAAGAAAAAAAAGACTATTTTTGAGGGTT
>CAZBGI010000105.1:0-9765 GCA_964491395.1 uncultured Bacteroidales bacterium
AGAAAACCGGATTTCACAAGAAGCATAAATTTTTTCATAGTAGATTGTTTTAAAATTTGCGTAAAACTACAACTTCTCAATGAATTGTAAATTTTTGTTAATATTAATTTTGCATTAAATTTATACAACGGGAGCAACAAAGGCTTATTCTGCCTTTGGGTTGAGAACTAATCATGGGAAAATTTTCGGATAAACCTGTTATTTTCTTATGACTTTATGTGTTTGGTTACTGTTGTTTCCTCTGTGCTCGAACAAATAAATTCCCGGCGCCCAGCCCGACATATCTACAGGTGTTTCTGCAGACTGGATAGTCATGCTTTTTAATAACCTGCCCTGCAAATCATAAATAGAAACACTACTGCCTGTTGCTTCTGCCGGACTCCTGATAATCGCTACGTTATTCACGGGGTTGGGAGAAACTATCAGTTGGCTTACAAAGGCAGTTTCAGCAGCACTGACTGTACTTTCCTGGTAGATTCTTACATATTGTATTTCCATGGCACTTTCGGTGAAGTTGGGGTCAATTCCGGGCTCAATGGCAATGTTCAACAATAGGTACTGGTCTTCATCAAACGGCCAGGTTTCGGCATTTTGAACATCGGGATTGTAGGTATAATGCTCCACACCATCCACACTGAAAACCATTCTGTCGGGATACCAATCCAGGGAATATAGATGAAAATCGGTGGAAGCCGTAGGAATGACTTGTCCGCCGTGATTCACTGTTGCGCCATAACTGGATGGAGAGTGTATGGCACTTTGCACAAAATTCTGGTTGGTGCCCCAATGCTCCATGATGTCAATCTCCCCGCAAGCGGGCCAGTCAGTCGTACCATAACCTTCAAGGTCCCAATGAGCTCCATATTCGTTTATGTTCTTCCCCAGCATCCATATGGCTGGCCAGGTACCTGTTCCCATGGGTAGTTTTGCCTTTACCTCTACCCTGCCATAAGTAAATGCAAACTTTGAATTCAACCGGGCGGAGGTATATTCCTTGGTTACGCCCTGGTCAGTAAAGGTTTCTTTTCGGGCCACCAGGTACATGATACCATCCTCAACAAAAGTATTTTCAATTCTGTCAGTATAATGCTGGATTTCTCCATTAAACCAGCTATTGCCATTGGGCAATAAGGTTTGGTGGAACCATTTTGCAGCATCCAGGGCGCCATCAGTTTCAAACTCATCATACCAAACCAATTCATCATAAACAGGATCATCCGTTTCCTCCGATTCTTCTCCTTCAAAATAGAAATCATCGATATAGGCAATTACCTGATCAGAATTATTTTCTCCATTTACCTGTAGCACAACCCTGTTAAAATCATTTCTCTGACTGGGTGGAGGCGAGTTGGGGTCAAGGTTAATATACGGATCCGTAACAAAATCAAAAGTAACCTCCTGCCATTGATCCACCTCAATGGGTTTGATAATTTCGCTTTGGGTGGACCAGGGCTCGCCCAGATTGGCATTTTGAAGCTTCAAAGAAACCTGATTGGGTTGATCTCCGGTAATCCCGTCCGAGGGTACATAAATCTTTAAACGGAAGGGTGTATCATCAGAAATATGTATCGTTGCGGGAGAATCGAATCCGATATTGGCATAGGCTCCGCCTGTATCTTCATAACGCAGAACATTTGCAGACGGGTTAAAAGAATTGGCAAAAGGGTTGGCGAAAGAGATGTCCATTAAACAATCATCTGCATACCAGGTATCGATGGTTGAATTGCCCTCAAAATCGTCCTGTAATGTTTGAGAAAAACCGGCAAAAATTGATAGCAATAAGAGCTGAAAAATAAAAATTTTGTACATAAAACAAAGATTATTAATGAATAGAAATCAGTATCCATCCGGATATTTGTTTGTATAGAAAATCGTCCATATAAAGGGTTTACAGGAAGGATTAAAAAAAAGGAATAAAAAAACATCAAAGCGTAAACACTGAATAGTCATGTAGACATAACTAAACGAAGGTATTTACGCTGCATTAGCTTTGATTGCTAAAGATACAAAAATCGGAGAAAATTGTCATCCCCAGCAATCATAAACCGACGGTTAAATAATTCAAATTCAGTGTTTCGGGATTTTTTGCCGGGACATTAATAAAAACAGGTCATTAAACAGTGACAACATAAAGTCACTGTTAAGCTAAGTAGGGTTCTTACCATGATTGCAGATTATCACAACCATTTTACATAGGTTCTTTTTATTGCACTAAAATTTCAAGGTTAATCCCACCCCATATTCCGAAAGGGAGAACCTGAGCTCGGTTGGGCTTCTGCGGGGATCGTTTAAAGAGATTGTGCCCAGACCTTCATTGTACAAATCCACCGCTTGTTTCACTTTTTTTTCGGCCCCGGAAGCAGCGGTAAATCCCAGCGTTGTAACAACAACTCCAAAACCCGCCACCAACCAGTTGGGCTCTCCTCCACCAATGGCTGTACCAATGGGCCAGCCAATCATAAAGCCGCCTACATACCCAAGTACCATGGCAAATGATTGATTGGACTGGGCCGATCTCACCATTTGATAAGCTTCATCATTGGAACGCACGGCAAAAGCCAGTTCATCTATAGTTAACTGTTTGTCTCCTTTAAAATACTGATAATTCCGGTTCACTTCAAATACAGAAATCGAATCCTGTGGGGTTTGTCCATAAACAACAGCACAATTAATGGCAACCCATGTCAAAATAAATACGATCTTTCTCATACTTTTTGGTTTTGTTGACAAAAATAAAATTCCATTCAAGGTTAGTGTTTTACAAATTTCCGGGCAATGGTTTTTCCACCGGTAGAAATCCTGACAATGTATATGCTGGTGGGCAATAAGGAGGTATCTACAACTGCACTGAGGGATGATTTGTAATCCTGTGAAAAAATCTCACCTCCCGTAAGATCAAAAACAGAAACAGTGAAAGCTTCAGCATACCTCCCCGGAATCCCTACCTACGATTTGTATGTTTTACCCATAATTTCAAACAATTACTCAAGATGAACTATGTGGCCCAAATATACATAATTCATTTTATAATTTTACTATTTTAACAAAAAAAATCTCAATTGTAGACTTTTGTTCCTCTCCCTATTAATTCATAGCAGTAAGGAAGCAGGATGGGTTCCACCCTATTCCATCTCTCTGATAATCTCCTGCAGATCAACTCCGGAGTGCAGCATTCCCTCCCAGGGGTCTTCCTGCTGCGCAAGCATTCCGGGTGCTGAATGAATATTGAAATCAACAGGATCGAGATTCCTGTCGAGATCATCCCAATGTAAAGGCATTGATACCGGAGCACCCGGCCGTGGTCTTAGACTGTAAACAGAGGCCATGGTTTTCCCTCTGCCATTTTGCAGATAATCCAGGTAAATCTTCCCTTTTCTTCTGGAAGGAGATCTTTCCAGGCTGGTATATTTCTTCATCTTCTTATGGACATGCATTTCCAGTGTACGGGCAAAATTCTGAACCTGTTTATGAGTATAATATGGCTTAACCGGCACGTAAATATGTAAGCCCCTCCCACCCGATGTTTTTATGAATGAAGGCATTTCAAGTTTTTCGAATAACTCCCTGAATTCAACGGCAACATCTATTACTACAGCAAATTCAATATCGAGCGGATCCAGGTCAAAAACCATCAAATCAGGATAAGCAAGCCTGGGGAAAAGAGCATTCCAGGGATTGATTTCAATACAACCCAGGTTCACCATATAGAGCAGGGTATCAATATCCTGACACAAAAGGTATTCGATATCCTTGCCTGATCCGCTCTCTACTGAAATGGTTTTGACCCATTCCGGTGCATCACGCATGTTTTTTTGAAAAAAACCTTTGTTTTGAATTCCGTCAGGAGTTCGATATAAGGATTGTGGCCGGTCTTTAAGGTAAGGCAAGATTACATCGGCGATGCTTTCATAATAGGAAAAGACATCTTTCTTAAGGATTTTTTCTTCAGGCCAGAAGAGTTTATCCGGATTAGACAATGATATCTTCTTTTTTGGGGAATGACCTTTTCGTGGTTTTATAATCTTGATTTGTTCGGGAGTTTTATCCTCTCGCAACGCAATAAAGACCGGATGTCTCATGACCCCATCCGCTGTCCATTCTGTAAATTTCACTTCACAGACTACCTCAGGCTTCAGCCAGGTAATATCTTTATCTGTTGGCGGATTTTCAACAACAGCCTCTTCTGTAATGTATGCTGAGAGCAATTTCATTATCTGTTTCTGCTTCGCCTGGGAAAATCCGGTTCCTACCTTACCGGTATAAACAAACTTCCCATGGGATGATACGGCACATAGAAGGGAACGAAATTCTCTGTCGCTTTTCCCGGATTTCACATAGCCGCAAATGACCATCTCTTGTCGCTGTGTCGTTTTTATTTTCAGCCATTCACCAGAACGCCAGCCAGGGTGATAATGACTGTCTTTTCTTTTGGCTATTATTCCCTCCAACTCCTGGTCTTCAATCTCATGAAAAAATTTCTCACCCTCCTTTTCAATGTGTTCAAGGTAATGAATATGCGTGCCGGCATCTGTCAGTAGTGTTTTCAGCAATTCTTTTCTTTTGATGAGAGGCAGGGAGCTCAAATCATGACCATTTAACCACAATATATCGAAAGCAAAATAATGCAGGTTTTCCTGACGGGAATAATTGTCTTGAAGTTTCTGAAAATCTGCCTTGCCATCTACCCAATAACTTACCTCACCATCTATAATAAAATTTGCTTTCAGCTGTTGAAGCTCTTCCCTGATATTGGAATACTTTTGATTGAAATCATTCCCATTGCGGGAAAAAAGGTTAATGTTCCTGTTGTTCTTGGTTGATACTATCCTGTATCCATCAATTTTTAATTCGTAAATCCAGTTCTGATCCGAGAACGCCTTTTCAATGGGAGAGGCAAGCATGGGAGAAATGAAGCCCGGAAAATCCAGTTTCCTGGCTGAATCCTGATTCTTTTCATTTTTATTCTTATCATCTTTGTTCGTATCATCTTTGTTCGTATCCGGATTTTGACCGACGGTTCCGGTTGCAATTTCTTCCATTGTCTTTCCTGTCAGGGCACTTCTATCAGCATCATCATCCGGTTTTTGATCTTTGGCTTTCATGAAGAGCCATTCATCTTTTTTACTTTTATTTATTTTAACCAGAATATAAACTCCGTTTAATTTGCGGCCTTGTAAATGAATTTTTACTGTCCCTTCCTGCAACATATTCTTAACTTCTTCGGCAGACATCACAGAGCGATTCTTGTCGGAATAATAGTACCCGTAATCCCAAACCATAACTGTTCCTGCTCCATAATTGCCTTTAGGTATAGTACCTTCAAAATGGATATAGTTCAGGGGATGATCCTCGGTTTTTACAGCAAGACGTTTGATTTCAGGATCTTCTACAGGCTTCTTGGGGATGGCCCAACTTACCAGAACATTCCCGACTTCAATCCGGAAATCATAATGTTCTCTTCTGGCCCAATGTTTCTGCACCACAAAACGATTACCTTCGCCTGTGGATGGAGAATTGGCAACCGGTTCAGGCGTTTTTGAGAAGTCCCGTTTGTCTTTATAGGCTTCGAGTTCAGGCATAAATCACACAAGAATGGTTTGTGTTTCACCACCTGTTGCTACCCTACAGGCAAAATACCAGAAAGACAGTGAAGACATCAGCTGGAGGATTCCAGGCTTTTTTTCAACTGGCTCATCAAATCATCAACTGCGGTAGATTCAGGTGCGGGTTGCGGCTCTTTGATATCTTTATTCTCTTTTTTAGCCTTAATTATTTTTTTAAGTTTTCTCTGATAGGTGTCTTTGTATTTTTTGGGCTCAAATTTCCCGCTCATTTTTTCAATCAGCTCCATGGCCATATCAACTTCTTTTTTCGAGGGCCTGGTGGAGGGAATTTTTAAATCATCAGGTTTGCGTAATTCATCATAAAATCTCATTTGGGTAAGATACATGACTTTCTCGTCGGCCATCAAAAGTGCCAGGTGCTCACGACTGCGAAGAACAAACCGGCATATTCCGGATTTTCCGGAATCATATATGGCTTTTCTCAATAGATTATAGGTTTTTCCAGCGCCTTTTTCGGGTTCAAGGAGATAAGGTTTTTCAAAATACCTCGGATTAATTTCCTCTGTATTCACGAAGTCTTCAATCTCGATACTATCACTTTTCCCTTTTTTTGCTTTCTGAAAATCCTCATCGGTGAGGGTTATATAATAATCGTCATCTTTATGTCCCTTCACAATATTTTTCCAGGGAACTTCATTCCCGTCCTTTTTGCATACTCTCAGGTACTTTATCGGGCATTTATCTCCTTCGCGCAACATGTCCAGATTAACATCGTGACTTTGGGCACCACTATACAACCTAACGGGAATGTACACCAGGCCAAAGCTGATTCCACCTTTCCATATTGCTCGTGGCATAGTATAAGGGTTTTAATTTTCAGATTCTGTTTCTTTCTTCACATTTCAACTTTGCATTGTTTTGCCGCCATTGGGATGCATTACCTGCCCGGTCATATAGGACGCATCCTCCGAAGCAAGAAACACATAGCTCGGAGCAACCTCACAAGGTTGACCGGGCCTGCCAAGAACATTCCTCTGACCAAAATCTGCTACCTGTTCCTCGCTCATACTTGCCGGGATCAAGGGAGTCCAGATTGGTCCCGGAGCCACCCCGTTTACCCTGACTTTTCTTTCCCCAAGATTAAGGGCCAATGCCCGGGTTAAAGCATTTACAGCACCATTGGAAGCTGAATAATCCAGAAAACGGGAACTACCCTTGTAACCCGTAACACTCGTGGTGTTAATAATACAATCGCCTTCTTTCATGTAATTCAAAGCGGGTCTGATGAAGTAATACATAGCGAAAACGTTGGTTTCAAAAGTTCTTTGCATCAAATCAAAATCAAGCTCCTGGGGTTCGAAAGTGGGATGTTGCTCTCCTGCATGATTTACAAGGATATTTAGTTTTCCTAAAGACTCGACAACTTTCCTGACTGTCTCTTCACAAAAATCGCGATAACGAATATCTCCC
The DNA here is from genome assembly GCA_964491395.1 of uncultured Bacteroidales bacterium. Classification (GTDB taxonomy): domain Bacteria; phylum Bacteroidota; class Bacteroidia; order Bacteroidales; family UBA7960; genus SKVR01. Next base: position 7,035 of record CAZBGI010000105.1, read on the forward strand.
CGGAATACCATACATTTCCGCCCCTCCTTCTCAACCATCTTTTTCGTATCCTCCGCATCCTGATCTTCTTCCAGATATACGATAGCAATATCGGCACCTTCCCGGGCAAAATGCACGGCCACAGATCTGCCAATGCCAGAGTCTCCTCCTGTAATCAGGGCAACTTTATCCGTCAATTTATCTGATCCTTTATAATTATCCCGAATTATCACCGGCTGAGGGTCCATCGCTTTTTCGCTCCCGGGCATTTCCTGAGATTGACCTTTTATATTTTCTGATTTTTCTTCGTATTTACTCATGGCTAATAAAGGTTTTTTCATTCATAAATCAGGACTACAATAATCCACTTCACTATGTAAAAGGCACAGAGCCCCAACAATCCACCAGCAGTAAATACAAATCCTCTGATAGCGATTGTGGGGCTATGTGCTTACTGCGGGAGTGTTTCAGCCACAGGCTCATTTCTCATTATCCTAACAATCAGTTTACAACATTCATTATCAGTACAATAGCCAATACAATCAGGAAAATGTAGAAAAGTACTTTTGCAATGGCTGCAAATCCCCTGGCTATACCGGTAAAACCCAGTAAGCCAAAAACTAATGCTGCAATTAATGCTGCGATTATCCATCCAATCATGACAAATATATTTAATGAACGTTTAGTTTAATTACAACATTTTGTTCAATAATCATTCCCTGAAAACCGTCTAATGCCCATATGTCTTGCTCTCAAATGAAATTATATGCTTACTTTACTGATATTCAACATCATGATTCATAAAAGAATAAAACAGCTGCACTTGTAGAAAACAATCGGGTGTGGAAATTATGAAACACATTATCCACAGTATGTGATTTTTTTCTATAAAAAACATATATCTATAAGAAATGATTAAGACAGGCATCAACTTCCCTAAAAATTTCATATCATGTGGTTGGAAAGGCACATTCAGTGGGCCGTCATAAGGCAGGAATGTCGATAAATTCGGTTGATAACCCGCTAACCAATAATAGCAAGAGCTACCTTCTCTTCCGTTTCGAGAGTTTCTGGCTTGTCCTTGATTGTGTATCGGGCCGGAGAGAAATACATGCTATCCAGTGCATCCAGCACTTTTGGATGGATGTAGTATTGTTCGCTAATGGCAATTGTATTGTTTAAAACCCGGGCTACTTCCTTTACAATGGCCCTTCGGATTTTCAATCGAGGGTTATCCTTTACTTTTGCTTTTGCTTGTGGATATCTTTTTATAGCAGTAACGGTACCTCCCCAGGTCCGGAAATCCTTGCTGGTAAAATCATCACCGGTTATAGCCTGTAAATAATCATTTACATCCTGAGAGTTTACCGTTCGCATTTTCCCGTTTTTGTCTTTATATCGAAATATCTCGTAGCCGGGTAATTCAGAACATTCTTTAACCAGATGAAAAAACCTTTTGTTGTTAATTCTGACCACATGTTCTTTATTATGTTTTCCCTTATACCTGATAATCGCCTCCCGGGGGGTTGTATTAAGATGTTTCCGGCGCAATGTAGTAAGTCCGTATGTTTTATTCGCATTCAGATATTGTTTGTTTCCAATGCGGATATACGTCTCATCAAGGATTCCCACTACCAGGGCTAAAACCCGCTCACGGGACCATCCCTCCTGCTCCAGATCTTTTGAAATCTTCTCCCGGATGCCGGGTAAGGCATAACCAAATTCTTTCAGTTTTTGAAATTTAGATTGCTGCTGGAACTTTATCCAGTTTTTATGATACAGATATTGTTTCCGACCCCTCGGATCCAATCCTGTGGCCTGAAGATGTCCCTTGGGGTCAGAACAAATCCATACATTTTCCCATACAGGGGGTATACCGATTTTCTTGATTCGGGACTTTTCTGCTTTATCAGAGATTTTATTCCCCTCTTCATCAAAAATCAAAAATCCCCGGCCATGCCTTCTCCTGCAATAACCAGGAACTTCATCACTGGAATGTATTAATCCTGAAAAATCATCAAAATTATCAATTAAAACTTCATCCATATGAATGACCCTGTTTTTTCTCACCACTACTGAGCAGGTTTGCGATGGCAACTTATTCAAAATTACAGAATTCTTACCATACCCAATTGTATTTCTTTAATAATGTAGAATTCATTCCTCACTGCGTCGAATAATATCCCAATCCGGCAAGTTAAAATTAGTTTTACATGATGGTTTATTCTCCATAATTTCTGGCATTAAACAATAGCAAACTCCTTCAAAAACAACTATTTTCAAATCATTTGAATGATTTAGCTACTACTCAGTGGGATATATGCAGGTTTTATGGTATAATATTTGGCTTACTGTTGAAAACAACAAAAATTATAAACCTTAAAAATTAAAGTTATGGATAAATTAGAGATAAAAGGAAAATGGAACCAAATTAAGGGTTCACTGAAGAAAAAATATGGTAATCTCACCGATGATGATTTAACCTATATAGAAGGTGAAGAAGATCAACTTCTGGGCAGATTGCAGGAGAAAACCGGAAAATCCCGGCAGGAACTCATTGACGAAATAAATAAGATGTAATATGGATTGCTTTGGATAAAGAATCCTACGCACATACTGCTAAATCATAGTATGATCCTTAAAGAAGCATCCTTATGGAAAGTATTTCATAAGGATGTTTTTTTTTACCAGATTTATATAAAATATCACTACTGTCCGGTTAAAAAAACAGACGTTTTTTAAAATGCCCATC
>CAZBGI010000106.1:0-7332 GCA_964491395.1 uncultured Bacteroidales bacterium
CAGAGCTTTAAACTTATTCCATTCTTTTTTTCAGCACTACCCTTATCTATTGCCGTCAGTTTTAACTGACGGATTTGGGAGCTTGAAAGAACAGGGGGCTTCAGCCCCATTTAGTCTCGATATGCCTGAACAAAAACAATATTTGAAAAGTTGTGGATAATTAATCAGAAAACAAAGAAACACTTTGAAAAGTCTGCCCGTCGAAAAGGCCGGTATGGTTGATTTTCAGGTGGGGAATCACCGTGAGGGCCATGAAAGAGAGGGTCATAAAAGGAGATGACAGGTAGCTGCCACAGGACAGGGCTCTTTGATTGAGTTGCTCATAGTCCAGCGCCGTTTCCGGGCCGCTCTTATCGGTCATCAATCCAAAATACGGCAGGGGAATCCCACTGATCTCTCCGTCCTTTACCACGCACATCCCTCCTTTGTTTTGCACAATCCATTGCAAAGCCTTGTCAAGGGATGCATCATCACATCCTACCGCCACAATATGATGGCTGTCGTGTGCCACACTGCAAGCCAGCGCTCCATGCTTCATCCCAAAACCAGTGATAAAAGCCACCACAGGAGGAGTATCCTCGTAACGATCGAGTAGGGCCATCTTCAAAAAGTCGGATTCAGGTCCAATCCTCACTTCCTCACCTGGTGTGCAGGGAAACTTCTCCCAGCCGGTTATCAGTTCTCCCTCTATCGCCTTAATGGTATTGACATGATTTCCTCTGGCTAATACAGGCAACCTTCCCGGCTGATGGTTCTCCCGAAAAGGAAAAACCGGCGGGGAAGCAGCAGAGAGGGAAAACTGCACTTTCCCCTTTTCAAATACCGGCACTCCTTCCACAAAAGTTGACAACACATTAAATTCTTCCAGATTGTCTACTACCGCAAAGTCGGCACGTTCACCGATCTTCAGCAACCCTACCGGTAAATGGTAATGTTTTACAGGGTTGATGCAGGCCACAGCCAATACATCATACAAGTCGAAGCCGGCTTTGACAGCCCTGCTCACCAGTTTGTTGATGTGCCCTTGTTTCAGGTAGTCGGGGTGACAATCATCGGTGCAAAGCATCAGCTTTTCACTGTGTTGCTTCATTAACGGAATGAGATTGTCGAAATTTTTGGCTGCACTTCCTTCCCTGATGAGGATTTTCATTCCCAACTCAAGCTTTTCAAGGGCCTCTTCCAGGGTGCTGCATTCATGATCTGTTAGAATCCCTGCTTCGGCATATTTTTTTAGCCCCTCCCCCGAAAGACCGGGAGCATGCCCGTCGATGGGTTTGTTCATGCTTTGGGCACTTCGGAGTTTTTGATGCACTTCCTTATCATCGTTCACCACACCAGGAAAGTTCATCATTTCCGAGAGAAAGAAAAATTCGGGCCTGCGCAACATCTCCTCCACATCACTGGCAGTAATGACAGCCCCGCTTTTCTCTAAGGGTGATGCCGGCACACAGGAAGGAGCCCCGAAAAAAAACTGCAGGGGAACGGTGGCTCCATCAGCAATCATAAACTCAATACCCGGAATGCCTGCCACATTTCCCACTTCATGGGGGTCTGTTACCACTCCAACTGTTCCTTGTTGCACTGCCAATTCCGCAAACCGCGAAGGGATCAGCATACTGCTCTCTATGTGAACATGAGCATCTACAAAACCTGGTACTATATAAGGGTGCCGCACTTGAGGATCTGGCTCTATGTGGGCGATACGCCCCTTTTCAATGGTAATCACCGCACCATATCGGGTTCGGTTTTCTATGTCAACGATGACTCCGGAGATTGTACGGGTATTTTCCATAAAAAATGTTTTAAATGGGTTTAGTGAAGGCTGAACGTAAATCCTACCTTCAATTGTTCATTCTGTCAGGGGATGTTGCAAAGTCAGGCGTTTACCATTCTGTTACTCGTCCTCTCTTAAGGAAGGCATGAACTGTAGTCTGAATTGTCACGAAATCACACCCTTACACGCTCCTGCAGCTTCCTTGCCGACAATAAAATTACCTCGTTCGAAGCCGGCAGCGCAAAATCGGGTTCTACCTCATGGTTGGCCAGGGCTGAAATGGCATCCTTGATTGCCAGCCATACTGAGAAACAAAGCATAAAAGGAGGCTCTCCCACCGCTTTGCTTTGCTTGATGGTGTTGGGGTTGGGCACACCCTCCAGCAACTTCACCCTGAAATCTTCCGGGATGTCCTGAACCGAAGGTATTTTGTAAGTATCGGGGCTGTGATTCAACATCACTCCCTGCTCATTCCATTTGATTACTTCGGTGGTGCACCAACCCACACCCTGGATAAAAGCACCTTCAACCTGTCCCATGTCCACGTTGGGATTGATGGATTTTCCTGCATCGTGCAAAATATCGGTGCGCAAAATTTTGTGGTGTCCCGTGAGCATATCCACCTCCACCTCGGCCACTGCCATGCCAAAGGCATAATAATGAAAGGGTTTGCCTCTTCCCAAGCCTTTATCGAAATGAATATCGGGTGTTTTGTAAAAACCTGTGGCACTCAGACTGACCTGGGCAAGATAAGCCAGGGAAATAAGTTCTTTAAACGTTATCCTGTGTTCAGGATTATCCCTGAAAAAGACAAAGTCATTCTCAAAGAACACCGTGCTGCTATCTGCCACCATTTTTCCATCTTTGCGCTTGAGAAGTTCGGAAGCAGCCAGGGGAGCGAGCCGGCTTTTGAGTTTTTCAGCGGCATTTTTGATGGCCATCCCGTTGAGATCGCTTCCTGATGAAGCTGCCGTAGCCGAGGTATTGGGTACTTTGGAGGTATTGGTAGCATTTACCTTAATATTGCCTGGTGAAACACCCAGTTCTGTTGCCGCCACCTGTAGCATCTTCACATGCAGCCCCTGTCCCATTTCCGTACCTCCATGATTGACCAATACAGTACCATCCTGATAGATGTTTATCAAAGCGCCTGCCTGGTTAAGAAAACTGGTGGTGAAAGAGATGCCAAATTTAACAGGAGTCAGGGCGAGTCCCCTTTTTACATAGCGGCTCTTTTGGTTAAAGCCGTTGATCTTATCCCTTCGTTTAGGGTAATCAGAGGATGCTATTATTTGATCCCAAAGGGTGTATAAGCGGTTGTCTTCCACCAGTTGCTCATAATGGGTAGTATTGCGTTGGTGGATGCCATAAAAATTCAGGTAGCGCAATTGAGCTGCATCCTTTTTCAGGTAACGTGCCATCCGGTCGATGGCGTTTTCAATGACGGCCATGCCCTGGGGTCCGCCAAACCCACGGAAAGCAGTATTGGAGGGCAGGTTCGTTTTCCAGGCCTTTCCCTCCACATGAATATGAGGTATGTAATAGGCATTATCTGCATGAAACACGGCTCTTTCCAATATGGCCATGCTCAAATCGGTAGATGAACCGGCATTGGAATTGAGTATTACCTTGTAGGCAAGAATTCTACCCTCATCATCAAAACCTATCTCGTAACAGGCCATAAAAGGATGACGTTTGCCGGTCATGATCTGGTCGTCATCACGAAACAGGTGAATCTTCACGGGTTTTCGTGTGGCGCTGGAAAGCAGGGCAGCCCAGGCAGCGATATGATTGGCCTGGGTTTCCTTGCCTCCAAAAGCACCTCCCATACGCCTTGCCTCCACTACAACATCGTTGCGGTTTATCCCCAGCACTTCCGCCACAATGGCCTGGGTTTCGGAAGGGTGCTGGGTGGAACTGAACACGTTCATCTCCTTGTCCTCACCCGGCACACAAAGGCAGCTCTGGGTTTCCAGGTACCAGTGCTCCTGAGCACCGGTAGTGAGCTTTCCTGATAAACGATGAGGTGCCTTTTTCAAACCTTCCTCCGCGTTGCCCCGGCTGATAACCCGGGGAGTGCCCATGGATCCTCCCGCTGCCATGGCCTCTTCAATGGTGAGGACAGCAGGAAGCTCCTCGTATTCTATTTTTACTTTTGCGGCAGCCTCTTTGGCCGCATCAGATGATCTGGCCGCAATCAGCACTACTGCCTGTCCGATAAAAAACACCTCCTCCTCTGCCAGGCATAATTCGTCGTGCACCACAGGTCCCATCTGATTTTTGCCGGGAATATCTTTATACGTAAGCACTGCCACGACCCCTTTAACCTCCCTGGCAGCTTTCACATCGCAGGAAAGGATCCGGGCGTGAGCTTTCTGGCTGTACACAACATGACCGTGCAGCATCTGCGTGCCGCCATCCATATCATTGACATAAACCGATTCACCGGAAACATGCTTGTGTGCGCTGTCGTGGTATAAGGATTTGTTTTTCATGGTCTTGCAGTTTTTACCTGCACCGGATTGTTATTCACTCCAATAACTTCCATTGCTCATTGAAGCAGTTCAGTCCTCCGGTGGCAGGCTATCGATGGTATCAAAGTAGAATTTCAACAACAGATTAGAGGCCGCTGTTTTGCGTGCCCGGGCATGAGAACGGGCGTCGGAAAGGGGTGTAAATTCCTGTTCCAGCTCTTTCATCGCCTTGTGGACATTTCTTTCATTCCAGGGCTCCCAAAGCAAAATATTTTCGGTACGTATGGCACGTTGGGTGGAGGCAGCCATGCCTCCGTAGGCCAGCACAATATCGTCCACCCAGCCCTTCTCATCCAGTTTCAGGGCAAAAGCGGCACTCACCGTGGAAATATCCAGATCCTTACGCCGGGACACTTTGTAGGATTTGTAAAGGGTTGCTTTATCGGGTAGGGGAATGATAATTTCCGTAATCAACTCACCGGGCATAAGGGCTGTCTGGCGGTACCCGGTAATAAACTTATCGATGGGAAGCACACGCTCTCCGGCGATATCATGCTGCAATCGCACTTTGGCTTTATAGGCAAACAACAAAGGGAGCGTATCTCCGATGGGCGATGCAGAGCCTACATTCCCTCCCAGGGTAGCGATATTCCTGATTTGCAACGAACCAAAAACCACCAGCATATCGTAAAGGGAGGGCATCGTTTCCCGAACAATATTTTTAAGTTTTTCCAGTGTAACAGACGCACCAAAAGACAGGGAATCTTCTTCAACTTCATGGCTGTTGAGTTCTTTAACACCCGACAAATCCAGGATCTGTTTAAAGAATTCATTTTTCTTGGTTTGCCGCAAGGCCACATCGGTAGCACCACTTACCAAAACGGCATCGGGGTATTGACTGCGCAACTGCAGCGCTGATTGCAGAGAAACCGGTCTGAAATATTGTTGTCCGGCCCCCGAAAGCTCAAGGTCAACAGCGTTCATTTCCATGACAGCCAGCATCTCTGTCACTTGCTCCCGGGTGGTCGTGAAATGATCTGTGCCATGCTTTTGACAAGCCTTTTGTGCTGCGTTTACAATGGACTGATACCCGGTGCATCGGCATAAGTTGCCGGTGAGGGCATCCAGGATGATTTCACGGGATGGGTTGTGATGGTTTTTGTAAAGTGCGAACATGGACATGATAAAACCCGGAGTGCAATAACCGCACTGGCTGCCGTTTTCTGTTACCATCAGCTCCTGCACGGGATGCAACCCCGACGGGCCATAAGAAGGATGCTTCAGATTCTCCACAGTTATGAGTTGTTTGCCCTGTATCATGGGTAGAAACACCAGGCAGGAATCCAGTGCTTCATAATTCAACCTGCCATTTTCACCTATGGAAGCTACCACCACCGTGCATGCTCCGCAGTCTCCTTCAGCGCATCCTTCCTTCACCCCTTTGTGATTGCTGAGCGAACGCAGATAATTGAGCACCGTGGTGCTGGGTTTGAAAGCAGCGGTGCCATCAAACCTCACGGAGTGCAATTGTCCGTCAAGAATGAAAGTTACGGTGTCGGATGGGCTCATGGGTTTAGCTTTTTGTTTCTCACATCAATGATTCGTGCCAGAATGCTGACTGCTATTTCTTCGGGCGTTTCGGCCGCAATGGGCACGCCCATGGGTGTATCAAAGGCATCAAACTCTTCAGGTGTAAAATGCCCGTTTCCGGTGAGTTCTTCCCGGGCCCTGGCTACTTTGCGACGGCTTCCAATCATTCCCAGATAACCAAAAGGCTTCTTTCCCAAGATTTTGAGCAGTTCAAAATCATGCTCATGGCTGGGGGTCATGATGGTGATGAAACTGTTCTCATCATATTCCAGGGTTTCCAGGTGTTGAAAATAGTCGCCCTGAATAAACCTCCCGTACTCTTGCTCTTCCTCCGATAATGCAATGGGTCTGAAATCGAGCAGCGTAATTTCAAAATCAAAGGGATGAGCCATGGCTGCCAATGCTTTGCCCACATGACCGGCCCCAAAAATGTACAGGCGCGTTTTTACACCCAGTGCTTCGATATATACTTCCACGTTGCCACCACACTGCATACGCAAATCTTCTTCCAGCAGGTAATATTTCTTTTGGGCTTTGCCGGTTCGGATAACTACTTTGGCCTCATCAATTACCTGTTGTTCAATGGCACCCCCTCCCACCGTACCCAGGATAGAGCCATCGGAAGCCACCAGCATTTTCGAACCCATTTTGCGGGGCGTGGAGCCTTCCGTGCCGGTTACGATGCACAATGCCGCCGACTTGTGTTTTTGGAGGAATTCCGGTATTTGTTGGTAGATGTTCATCTGACTATAATTTTAACTTTCTATTATTATGGCATCTATGCATTTATTGAAATACCAATACTATCAGCGCTACGCGCCTCGGATCTCGGGTTTGCATAATTTTACCATAATTTCAGCGCTACGCGCCTTTTTCTTTTCGGATATATTGGATTACTAACATAATTTCGGTGCTATATGCGCCTCTGTATTTTATTGGATGTATTGGATTTCTACCCTGATTTCAGCGATACGCCCCCTTTTTCTTTTGCTTGTGTATCGGATTGTTATCCTATTGTCATCTGTTTATAAATTGGTTAAATCGGCAGATGGAGCTCGTCAACAATATCCGTATTGCAAATTTCACCTTGTTGTGTATCATTATGCGTCTTTGTCTCAATAGCTATTTTCATGGCTCGGTTCAGCGCTACACGCCTTTAATGGTTTTCCCTTACAATTTTTATTCAAAAATCCGCTCCTTGCTCCTTACCAGGAGTTTTTCCAGCACTTCGGCCGGATTTCTGAACCGGTTGGTAAACATCATGGCTGCAATAATATATGGCTTAAAGCCTGCTTCCAGGTAGGTGGAGATGCGGTATTGCTCAAACACTTCCTCCGAAACCTCTCCCTTTTCGCAGGAAACACCACTGATATCGGCGGGCAGGCAGTGCATATACAATGCTTTTTTATCGCGTGTGAGATTCATCTTTTCCCGGTTGCATTCCCAATCGGTATGGCGTGCATTATTGGCCAGGCACTCTTTTTCCAGTTCTTT
>CAZBGI010000106.1:7432-9517 GCA_964491395.1 uncultured Bacteroidales bacterium
CCAAAGCGGGTCATCAATCCAATAATTCCCTGGGGCACGGAGAGGGGCTTCCCGTAGCTGGGCGAATAGGCCCAGGTCATGGCAATTTTCTTCCCTTTCAATGCTTCTGCCGATCCATAATGATGAATCAGGTGCATTAGGTCGGCCATGGATTGGGTGGGATGGTCTACATCGCACTGCAGGTTGATAATACCGGGACGGGAAGGGAGGACTTGTCGGTGATGGCCATCTTTCAGGGCATCTGCCACCTCTTTCATGTAGGTGTGTCCGGCTCCCAGGTACATATCATCGCGGATACCGATAATTTCAGTAAGAAATGAGATCATGTTGGATGTTTCTCTTACGGTTTCACCATGGGAAATCTGCGACTTTGCTTCATCCAAATCCTGAACCGTAAGTCCCAGCATGTTGGCTGCCGAAGCAAAAGAGAAGCGGGTACGGGTGGAATTGTCTCTGAACTGAGATACGGCAAGTCCGGAATCAAAAACCCGGGTGGAGATGTTTTTGGCGCGCATTTGCTTCAGGGCTTCTGCCACCAGCAATACCAGGTCGAGCTCATTGCGATTTTTCTCCCAGGTGAGCAGAAAATCTTTCCCCATGAGGCTCACTCCGGTGCTGCGGATTTTATCGATGATTGCGTTGATGTTTTCCATATTTTTTAAGTATAAATGCCGGTTTTGATGGTGTTGAATAGTGATCGATCCTGAAAAAATGTTGGATAGGCTAACACTTACCGGCTTGGTATGAAGGACAGCCATTCAACCCCGGCAGATAAGTCAGTTGGGTAGTTTATTGCACAATTTTGTGGGCAAACAGCGTATAAAAGGCAGACGCTGCCACCAGGTGGTCCACGGGCACTTTCTCGTCGGGAGCATGGGCCAGCACTTCATTGCCGGGGCCAAAACCAATGACGGGAATTTTATGTATCCCATTGATGGTTACTCCATTGGTGGAGAAGGTCCATTTATCAACAAGAGGTTCTTTTCCGAAAAGCTCCCTGAAAGTTGCAGCTCCGGTTTGCACTATGGGGGCGTTCTCTTCAATTTTCCAGGTGGGATAGTATTTCTCCATGCCATATTCCAGACCGGTAAAAGCTTTGCCTTCATAATGCAATACCTCTACTTTTGCCTCGGGTTGGTTGATGGCTTTTATCACTTCTTCTACCGCACTCTCTTTGGTCTCTCCCCAGGTGAGCCGGCGGTCGAGGTGCAAGCGGGCTGAATCGGCCACTGCACATAAGGAAGGACTTCCGGACACAAATTCAGAAATGGTGATGCTCCCCTTGCCCAGGAATGGGTCGTTATGAAGCCGCTCATGCAACTGTTCTATTTCCAGTGCTCCGCGTGAAGCCATGTAGATGGCATTCTTTCCCCGTTCGGGGGCTGAACCATGGGAGGAAACACCCCTGAAAGAGACCTGCATCTCCATGCGTCCGCGGTGTCCGCGATAAACATTGAGGTTGGTAGGCTCGGTGCTGATGACAAAATGGGGTCTGATGCCGCTTTCTTCAATAATGTATTTCCAGCACAAGCCGTCGCAATCTTCTTCCATTACACTGGCCACGCAATAAAAGGTAATATCATCCGGAACGCCGATCTCTTTAAGGATTCGCCCGGCGGTGATAGTAGCCGCAATACCCCCTTTCTGGTCCACAGTACCCCTGCCATGCACATGGCCGTCGGCAATATGCCCTGAGAAAGGGTCAAAACTCCAGTTGTCGGAATTGCCTACATCCACGGTATCGATATGTCCGTCGATGGCCAGTATGGTGGGTCCTGTGCCGATGCGTCCCAGCACATTGCCCAGGGGATCCATTACGACCTCTTCAAAACCGGCTGTTTGCATCTGCAGTTTCACTTCTTCCTGTACATCTTTCTCCTGGCTGCTCAGTGATTTTATCTGAACCAGCCGTGAAAGGTTGTGAGCAGTATAATCCCTGTATTTTTCTGACAGCTCGTTAATTTTATCTACCAAGGCTTTTGTATCCATAAAAGGTTGTGTTTTGGTTTGGGTTTCCATTGGGAATGGGGGTGCAATATATGAAAAAATATGTTATTTTCAGAAGGTATTGTTGGGTGAGTTTTT
>CAZBGI010000107.1:0-9451 GCA_964491395.1 uncultured Bacteroidales bacterium
GCGGGCACCTACCTGGCAGGTGAAAAAGTAACCGTTTCTGCCTATGCCAACACACCCTGGTTCTTCCAGTCATGGACCGCAGAAGATGAAATAATAAGCTGGAGATACCAGTACAGTTTTGTTATGCCAGAACAGGACTACTTGCTGGTTGCAAATTTTACCGAAGATAATGTAATGTCGGTTGACGAAGCCGATGAGCAAGATGGAATTACCCTTTACCCCAATCCTACACAAGGGAGTCTTTCGGTAAAAACATCGCAGCACCATCAAAACCTCCTGGTGGAGATTTATAATACTGCCGGGATACTGGTTCAAAGAATCACCCGGGCTCAACTGCAATCCGGAGAAATCCTGCAACTTGATATGTCGGGCGAAGCTCCCGGATTGTATATCCTTGTGTTACACTCCGATCAGGGACGGGAAGTTACGCGGTTCAGCCTTAGTGAATGAGCGGAGGGGAAATCTTGAATTGTTGAGAAATTGAGGAACTGAAGGTAGAAGTCGGAAGCTGGAAAACGGGAAAGAGCCCGAACCGAGCCAAAGGCGCCCTCAGCAAAGCTAAATCCCGCGATTGAAAGGATGCGAGGCTGGAAGTAGGAAAAGTCAGGAGATATTTGAAAGCGGAATTGCAAATTCCGCTCAGCGTTAGGTTCTAAGATGGAAATCAGGCAAAAGGCGCGTGAGCGACGGTATTATGGCAGCTGGGTCAGAATAATCCGGAAGCTCAAAATTCTCCTTCCACCTCCACAATCTTATAAATCTTATCTCCTCTTCTTACCAGTTCGGGTACGCGGAAGGAGCACATTTCTCCTTTTATGGTGCGGGCAACAGGTTTCAAATCCACCCGTATTTCACCTGGTTTCATCTCCAGTACACCGGTAGTAGGTCCTGTTATGTATATCTTGTCTTCAGCAGACAGTTCACCGGTTTCCATTTTTACTTCGGCCACCCCCAGTTTGGTGAAGTAGTTGGTGATTTTTCCCACGTAAACTTTCTTTTGAGTAGCCTGAGAACCATATCTTTCAGTCCATTCTCCCATTTTCCGTCCCAGGTAATAACCATCCCAGAAACCACGGTTATATACCTTCTTCAAATCATCGAGCCAGGCATCCACTTTGTCGCGGGAAAATGTTCCGCTAATGCATGCATCAGCAGCTTCGCGGTAAACGCGGGTGACTGTTTTCACGTACTCCGGTCCGCGTCCGCGCCCCTCTATCTTAAAAACCTTTACCCCGGCTTTTACTATCTTGTCCACAAACTCCAGGGTGCACAAGTCTTTGGGAGACATGATGTATTCGTTCTCGATGTCCAGTTCAAACTCTCCTTCCTTGTCTTTCACCGTATACCCCCTTCGACACAATTGCAGGCAGGCACCCCTGTTGGCAGAATGATTCATGTTATCAAGACTCAGGTAGCATTTGCCGCTCACCGCCATGCATAATGCACCATGAACGAACACTTCAATTTCAACAAGTCTGCCCGATGGACCCTTGATCTGTTCCCGTTCAATTCCGTGCACAATATCAGCAACCTGCCTGAGGCTAAGCTCCCGGGCTGTAACCATTACATCGGCATAGCGGCTGAAAAACTTCACCGCCTGCAAATTGGTAATGTTGCACTGGGTAGAAATATGTACTTCAATCCCCAGGCTATGAGCAGCATCAATCACGCTCAAATCGGAAGCAATCACCGCTGAAATACCTGCAGCTTTAGCCCTTTGCAAAGTGGTTTGCATTTCCTCCATTTCCTCATCATAGATGATGGTATTGAGGGTAAGGTAAGTCTTTACCTGATGCTCCCTGGCTATCTCCACAATTTTGTCCAAATCATCCAGGGTAAAATTCTGGGATGAACGGGAGCGCATATTCAGTTTCCCTACTCCGAAATAAACCGAATGGGCGCCTCCCTGGATGGCGGCCATCAAAGATTCATAAGAACCCACAGGAGACATAATTTCGATGGATGATGTCATGGTCAGCTGAGTTTACATTTGCAGTTAAGAATCAGGCAATGCCCTGGCTCAGTTCTACTACCTGAGGGGTGTGGAATTGAGGTTTAAGCTTAGGTTATCAGGAGAGTTTTCCCTTGTAGTCTTCATAGCCGAAAAAGCGACAGGGTGCAAAAGTCCCGTCTTCTTTCCAGATGCCGATAGAAGGATGTTTTACTCCATTAAAATAAGTAGTCTTGACCATGGTGTAGTGAATCATGTCCTCGAAAACTACCTTATCTCCCACTTTCAGTTCTTTCATAAAAGCGTAATCTCCCATGCCCATATAATCACCGGCCAGACAGGTCAGCCCGCCCATGCGGTATACAGGTTTCCCCGCCTGTGCATCAGTAGCACCTAAAATGCTAGGCTTGTAAGGCATCTCCAGGCAGTCAGGCATGTGGGCTGAAAAACTCACATCAAGCATGGCCACATTTATGCCCCTGCTTTCAATGATATCCTGTACGGTAGATACCAGGTATCCTGTTTGCCAGCCAACGGCTTCACCCGGTTCAAGAATTACCTTTTCCAAATTGGGGTAGCGTTTCCTGAAATCTTTCAGCAACTGCACCAAATGCTGCACATCATAATCTTTGCGCGTAATGTGGTGCCCTCCTCCCATATTGAACCAACGAGCCTGTTTGATGAGGGGAGAAAACTTCTCTTCCACCTTGGCCAGGGTTCTTTCCAGCACATAAGAATCGTTTTCGCAAAGCACGTGAAAATGCAATCCCTCTACTCCTTCGGGTAATATGTGGGGCATCTGATCACGGGTAATCCCCAGTCTGGATCCGGGTATTGCAGGATTGTACAAATCAGTCTCTACCTCCGAATATTCAGGGTTGATGCGCAATCCTATGCTGATGGGTTTGTGAAAGGCTTGAACCCTATCCCTGAACTTTTCAAACTGACTCATGGAATTGAAGGAGAGATGGCTGCTGTAATGCATGATTTGCTCCATCTCTTCT
Organism: uncultured Bacteroidales bacterium; assembly: GCA_964491395.1. Taxonomy (GTDB): domain Bacteria; phylum Bacteroidota; class Bacteroidia; order Bacteroidales; family UBA7960; genus SKVR01. Next base: position 2,956 of record CAZBGI010000107.1, read on the forward strand.
TCAAAAAATACCGGGCAATAGGTATGGGCTTCTGTTCCCATTTCCTCATAAATCAGGCGGGCTTCATGCAGAGAACTGGCAGTGGCCCCGCTGAGGTATTGTTTGATCAGGGGAAAAGTAGACCACATGGCATAGCCTTTCAATGCACAAATAATTTCCACATCGGCTTCCTGCTGCACAAGGTTCAGTATTTCAAGATTGATTCTTAAAAGTCCTTCATCCAGCACGTAGCAGGGTGAGGGGATTTGGTTGAAGTCCATAGGGTAATTTGTTTATTAGTTAATAGAGACGAGAGACAAGTGACGAGAGACCAGAGATTAAGAGATAGGTGATAAGAGTCGGTTATTTCTTTAAATTGGCTTTTTTGGTTATAATACCAGCAGTCAAAAGCTTCATCAGTTCAATTGCATTATTATTCAGGATTTCGAACATGGAAAAATCAATCAATTCTGTTTTGCGAAGAAGTTCCAACCAATACATTGTTTCATTACACTCTTTTCGTGCTATTGAGAGTTTGTGAATAAAATCCAATCCACTTTCAGCATACTCTGCCTCTCTTATTAGCGCCCCAATCGCTGTGCCCGAACGCATTATCTACCTTGAGATAACATATTCATTTTTGCTATTGAGCTGCTTGCAGAGATTTACTATCTGAATTGCAAAATTGAGACTTTTTCCATTCGCCTTTCCCTTATACATTAGTTATCAATTTAAGTTGATAATATGTAAATTCGCGCGCACAATCCAAAATCTATTTTCTATTCTCTACTCTCTACTCTCTACTCTCTATCTACGGGTAGCGGTTGATCGATTGCTTCATGCCACGGCAGCCCGTAAACAGGCAATTTCTCCATGAACGGATCAGGGTTGAACTCTTCCACATTGAAAACACCTTTTCCGGACCATTTGCCGGTAAGCATCATCATGGCGCCAATCATCGCAGGCACACCGGTAGTAAAGGAAATGGCCTGGGCTTTCACATCTTTATAGGCCTCCGCATGTGAGCAGTTATTCCATACATAATAGGTGCGTTCTTTGCCATCTTTTACCCCTCTTATCTGACAACCAATGGAGGTTTGTCCTTTATATCCCTCTCCAAGGGAAGAAGGTTCAGGCAGGACCGCTTTCAGAAATTCCAGGGGTACAATATCCATTCCTTTGAATTTAACGGGTTTGATGCTGGTCATTCCTACTTCCTGCAGTACATTTAGAAAATTGATATACTTCTCTCCGAAAGTCATCCAGAAGCGGGCTCTTTGGAGGGTAGGGAAGTTTTTCACCAGCGATTCCAACTCTTCATGATACAACAGGTAAGAGGGCCGTGGGCCAATTTCAGGATATTCAATAGATTTATGAATTTCCAGGGGTTGGGTTTCAACCCACTGCCCATTTTCCCAATAACGGCCTTTTTGGGTAATTTCGCGAATATTGATTTCAGGATTAAAATTGGTGGCAAAAGATTTGCCATGATCGCCGGCATTGCAATCTACAATGTCAAGCTGGTGCATTTCATCGAAATGGTGTTTGGAAGCATAGGCTGTAAAAACGCCGGTAACGCCCGGATCAAACCCACAACCCAGCACTGCCAGTATTCCTGCCTCTTTAAATTTCTCGTGGAAAGCCCACTGCCATTTGTATTCAAACTTGGCCACATCCTTTGGCTCGTAGTTGGCCGTGTCGAGGTAGTGCGTTTTGGTTTGCAGGCAGGCTTCCATAATGGTAAGATCCTGGTAGGGCAGGGCGACATTGATAACCAGATCGGGTTTAAAGTCTTCTATCAGTTCCACCAGTTCGGGAACATTGTCCGCATCTACCTGTGCGGTCCTTACCCTATCTCCACCGATTTCGTGGGCGATAGCATCACATTTCTCAATCGTTCGGCTGGCCAGCAATATATCGGAAAACACTTCCGGTACTGCTGCACATTTGCGGGTGACAACATTGCCGACTCCACCTGCTCCAATAATCAATACCTTACTCATAATGAATATATTTTTTACACGTATAAATTTTACTTATCTATTGCAAAAATAGAAAATTCCGTGAAGCTTTTGGCGGAAAAAACAGGGTCTTGTAATGGAGTTGCCCACCCGAAAACATAAATTTCCCATAAAAGCAAACATCCCTCCGGCAACAGCTGTTAGAAAAGTAGTTAGAAAAAGACAATCCCTGCGATTGGTCTTACCATTTTTAAGCAAAAACTAAGCGTAGATACACAAACCTCTAAAACGAAATAATGCTCAAAGGTAAAGAAATAAAATCACCCTGTATTGATGTATGTATCAGCCGTAATGGAGTATGCATAGGCTGTTACCGCACCCTTGAAGAGATGGCGGGCTGGAAAAGCTATACAGAAAAACAGAAAGCCGAAGTACTGGAAAAAATAAAGCAAAGAAGAGGTTCGCAGGATTACTATGGCGGACCCGTAGGATAAAAAAGCAACTCATGGAAAAAGTTTTTGTTTACGGGACCTTGCTCGATCCGGTTATTCAGGTGCGATTGTTCAGCAGGGAAATCTTTCCTATTGCACATGGTTTGCTACAGGGGTGGAAGAAAAAAACGGACAAGGAATTTCCCTGCCTGGTTCCGGATGAAAGGGCATACACACAGGGAAGCATCCTCGAATTGTCAGAAATAGAACTGGCTGCCGCTGACCAGTGGGAGGAAGTTCCCCATGAATATCAAAGAATAAAGGTAACCGTATCAATAGATTCTGGAGGAGAAACCATTGCATGGGTCTATGTGGCTGCTACCACTGAACCTTAACTGATTCTCCGGGGCCTGCCTGGGATAAATCAGATATCAAACCGTGGTTTGGGGGTATTGGCTTCTGAAGACGGAAGTACGGGAATTTCCAGTGCATATTGAGGAATTTCACCTGTCATGGTTTCCAGGAAATCAGCTAACAACGCTGTTTCTTCTCCGGTCAGATCTTTGTTTAGCATCTCCCGCGCCACCACCGCGATGGCTTCTTCCAGGTTCCAGATGCTGCCATCATGAAGATACGGATAGGTTTGGGTAACATTGAGCAACGAAGGGACTTTGAAAAAATGTTTATCAGCCTCTCGCCCCGTAAAATCAAATCTTCCCAAATGAGCAATCCCGGTCTTTTTTTCTTTGGGTGTCTTGAAAAAAGCGAACATATCCCCTCCTGCCACCACTCCTCTGTGACATGTTTGGCACCCGGTATCGAGAAAGAACTCCAGTCCTTCTTTTTCTCTTTCTGAAAGTGCATCTGCATCTCCTTTTAAATATTTATCGAAGGGAGAAACTGTAACCAGGGTGCGCTCAAAAGCTCCAATGGCATTTCCCACGTTTTCATAAATCAACGCATTCGGCTCATCCGGGAAAGCTGCCTGAAATCTTTCAACATATTCCGGTATCGAAGACAACAGTTCTATCACGTGCTCTTCGGCAGATGACATCTCTACTTTTTCAAGAATGGGCATACCGGCCTGCTCTTCCACATCAGCGGCTCTGCCATCCCAGAATTGTGCCTTGTGAAAGGCTGCATTCAATACCGTAGGGGCGTTGACCACCCCTTTTTGCCATCCATGCCCTACTGAAACGGGAAATTGATCTACACCAAAAAGTGCCATATTATGGCAGGTATGACAACTGAAGAATCCGCTTTTCGAAATCCGGGGCTCGTAAAACAACATTTTTCCCAATTCAATGATCTCTTCTGACTGATTCATGTCTTCTGTAAAAGCATTGTCAGGCAAAGGGGACAAAAAGGAGAGAGCCCTTTTCTGCAATTCGGTGAGTGCTTCAGATTTTGCTTCCCCGGTATCGGAAGAAGTATTACAGTGAGTAAAAATCAGCAATCCTGCAAAAGCAGGAAACACCAACAAAAGAAGTCTTTTGAACAGGGGAGATGTAGTATTACCGGGAGAGGTCATGATGCACATTCTTTAAATGGACTGCTAAGATAATCAATCCTGATTATACCTGACAGGAGCGAAGAGACAAAATGTGAAGGAGCGGGATATTCAGAAACACAATCCATAAGCAGCAAATTAACTTCCTGCCCAGCTTTCCCGGTCCAGGCTGCGATAGTGAATGGCCTCTGCCAGATGTTCAGGCAATATATTCTGGCTGCCCTCCAAATCAGCAATGGTTCTAGATACTTTCAATATGCGGTCATAGGCCCGGGCGGAAAGATCAAGCCTTTCCATGGCGGTTTTCAGTAAAAGGCTTCCTGCATTGTCAATCTCGCAGACTTGTCTTAGCAACTTTGAGGTCATCTGGGCATTGCAATAGATCCCATTGTGGTCCTTGTATCGCTCTTCCTGGATTTCTCTGGCTTTGATAACTCTTTCCCTGATAGGCTTACTTTTCTCTGCCTCGCGTGCTTCTGATAATTCTCTGAAGGGAACCGGCGTTACTTCAATATGAATATCAATTCTGTCGAGCAAAGGCCCTGAAATTCTATTGAGATATTTTTGAACCATCCCCGGCGGGCAAACACACTCCTTGTCGGGATGATTATAGTAGCCACATGGACAGGGGTTCATAGAGGCCACCAGCATAAAACTGGCAGGATAGTCCACCGAGAATTTGGCACGGCTTACGGTCATCACCCTGTCTTCGAGGGGCTGACGCAATACTTCCAGCACAGTACGCTTAAATTCAGGCAATTCGTCCAGAAACAACACGCCGTTATGCGCCAGTGAAATCTCTCCCGGCTGAGGCCATGAGCCGCCACCCACCAAAGCTACATCGCTGATGGTGTGATGAGGACTGCGAAAAGGCCTTACCGGCAGTAACGATGCATTCTTATCCAGTTTACCTGCCACACTGTGAATTTTGGTGGTTTCCAAGGCTTCATATAGGCTGGGAGGTGGCAATATACCCGGTAATCTTTTGGCCAGCATTGTCTTTCCGGAACCTGGAGGACCAATCATAATTAAATTGTGACCCCCGGCGGCAGCTACTTCAAAAGCACGTTTGATATTTTCCTGCCCTTTTACATCAGAGAAATCAAACTCATATTCATTGAGCCGGGAAAAAAATTCATCCCGGGTATTGATGATCGTTTTTTCCAGTTGGATTTCCCCGTTAAAAAAATCAATAACTTCCTTGATATTGCTTACTCCGTGTACATCCAGCTTATTTACCACGGCAGCCTCGCGAGCGTTTTCAACGGGAAGGATAAAACCTTTAAATCCCTCTTGTCTTGCCTGTATAGCAATAGGCAAGGCTCCTTTTATGGGTTGAAGTCCACCATCAAGCGATAGTTCGCCCATGATGATGTACTCATGAACTGTTTCAGATTTAATCTGTTCACTGGCTGCCAGGATACCCACAGCAATGGGCAAATCATAAGCCGACCCTTCCTTTCGGATATCAGCCGGAGCCATGTTCACAACAATCTTTTTTCCCGGAATCTTAAAACCATGCTGTTTTAAAGCTGTTTCTATCCTTTGATGACTTTCCTTAACAGCACTATCAGGCAAACCCACCATGAAAAAATTTACTCCTTTCCCTACTGCCACTTCAATGGTAATCGTGGTGGACGAAATTCCATGTACAGCACTTCCATAGGTTTTTACAAGCATAGCTTCATTTTTCCCATTCATATTGACAGACCTATTGAGATTTTTTGACTCGCCGAAAGCATTTTTTTGCGTAGGATTACCTATATATCTTTTTACATTAACATACTACAATTGCCCATTGAAACAGGCCTGTATTCGACGAATTAAATTTACAATTGTTTAGTGAGATAGCAAAACAATCTATCGTATTATTTTACATTTCTATTACTATGACACATTTTGAATAACTTTGAAAATCCCAAACCCCAAATTACCGGGATGAGAAAACAGCGACAACAGACCCCCACAGAAGAATTAGCCAATGCCATTACCCATGGCACAGGACTATTGCTGGCCGTTGCAGCCCTGGTGATATTGATAATTTTTGCCAACAGTAAAGGCGATATCTGGCACCTGATCGGAATGACAGTTTTTGGCACAACCCTCATCATCCTTTATCTTTCTTCTACGATATACCATAGTTTCCCGGAAGGCAAATGGAAGAAAACGTTAAGAGTGGTTGATCATGCATCCATCTTTCTGCTCATTGCCGGCACGTACACACCGGTAACACTTACCGCCATGAGAGGTCCCTGGGGTTGGACTATTTTTGGAATTGTCTGGGGAATCGCTTTGCTGGGAATTTTATTGAAAATATTATTTATAAACAAGCTGAAATACGTATCATTGATTTTATACATTGCCATGGGCTGGTTGATTGTGATTGCTGTCAGGCCTTTAATTGATAGTGTTGAGCGCATCAGCCTGATATACCTGATAGCCGGAGGATTGTTTTACACCCTGGGGACAATATTTTACGCCTGGAAAAGCCTTCCTTACGGACATGCTATCTGGCATTTATTTGTTATGGGAGGAAGCATCAGCCACTTTTTTGCGGTCTTTTATTTATTGCCTTCATGAGCATATTAGAAAGACGGCAGAGGTTAGCAGCCAAA
>CAZBGI010000108.1:0-9384 GCA_964491395.1 uncultured Bacteroidales bacterium
ATAAGAGAAAGAGGAACTTTTTCATTTTAACAAATTAAAAATTACAATAAATAGACTATAAGAACATACAACAACTAATAAACCCTTTTCTTCCGGTTATTTATTATTTATACGATAATTTATCATAATTAACTTATGTTGCACGGTGCAAATGTAACATAAAATCATATATGAAGGGGGTAATTGCAAAAAAAGATAAATTTTAACATAACGAATTTCCAATAATTTAAAACACGTAGCTCTGTAAGGGTATCCAGTCAGGGGATTGGGGAGCAGGGGAGCAGGGATCAAAAAATAAATATTACTGTGGTTTTAAAAGCAAGAAATTCAGAGAAAATTCTTCTCTCTTTTTATCCCTTGAGTGCATTATCATTTCAACAGAGCCACAGCAAGGGAGACCACGAAGTAGCAGCGAAGCTAAATTTCTTTTTTCTTTCCTTTTTTCAGAACCTGCTGACACATCCTCTCTGGCCCATCTATTGCGTCAATTAAAAACTTTCATTCGGGGTTCAGCTTTTCTACGTGCAATACAAGCTTCTTACAGCAAACCAACAAGCTCTTCTTTCAGAAACCGGATATTCTTTTCCACACTGTCGAAGGTGCCATAGGGGGGAGAGAACAATAATCCGGACATGGGCACTTTTTGGCGTAATTTTTTTATACGTTCAGCAAGTAATTCGGGTGTTCCGGCCAGGGAGAGGGCGGTAACGATTTTGTCGGTCATCAGACGGGCTGCTTCCTGTATTTTTCCTTCTTTGGATAAGCAGGAAATGCGGCGTAGGCGATCAGAATCAGGGTCAATATCATGGTTGCGCAGAATGGTTTGCAGGTAAGGAAGATAAACTGCTACAGTTTTTTTTGCCTTTTCGATGGCTTCTTTTTCGGTTTTGCCCACACACACCATACCTCCAATGGAAAAATGGGGTTGGCCGGTAATCTGGGTTTCCTTCATGCCGTCAATATAAGCGTTATAGAGCTGCATCATGTATTTTTCATTCCATACTTCGGCAATCTGAAGGCCGGTGCCATAGTTACCTGCCAGTCTGGCCATGTCAACATTCCAGGTAGCAGTTATAATGTTGGGGGAACCCGGCAGGGGAACTTTCAGAAAAGCTTTTTCAGTGGATTTGAAAAACTCTCCGGTATAGGGTTCCTTGTTGCCAAACAGCAAATGATGCACCATCCCGATGGTTTCTTCGAAACCTTTGCGGGTATGGGTTTCTGCCACTTCCATTCCCAAAAGATCAAAAAATGCACCCCGTCCCAAACCCATAAAGGCCCGTGATCCAATCATCCGATCCAGATAAGCATAATTGGACGCCAGTACGGCCGGATGGCGTAAAAAACCATTGGTAAGACAAGCCCCCAGTCCAATACGATGGGTATGCTGTGCCATGGTTACCAAAATGGGATAGGAGGGATAGTATAAAAGGTCGTCGTACACGTATATGCGATCGAAGTCGTATTCTTCCGCAGCTTGCGCTATTTGTATATACTCCCGGGGGGACTTGTCTCCCTGTAAACCGATAAATATCTTTAGTTTTTCCATAAGTAGCAAAAATAAACAAAAGCATGAAGACTTTCCAGGGTCATCATGCTTTTATTTTTATCGTGTTTCCCCATTGAGTCGGTCCGGGAGCGATTAATTGTCTGATCCATCAATATAATAACCGGCAATATACCCGTCCTCTGTTTCCCAGTGCCCGGGAGGCAGGTCTTTCTGTGTGATTTTCCGGAACTCTTCCGCTTTGTATTCCATTTTCACTTTGATGAGCCTGAGATTGTCCCTGTCCTCGTATTCAAATACAGCATTGGGGCCCACATGCATTTTCCCACCGGAAGGAGCAAACACATAATGAGGGATGGCCGTAGCCGATTCAGTGCAGAAATGCCGGTAAATATCCAATCCTTTTTGCACAGAAGTACGTAGGTAGTCGCTACCTTCCACGGGCATGCAATGATTCATGTAATAGGGGATGATCCCATTGCGCAGGAGCAGTTTGAAGAGTGTACCCATGGTTTCAATGTTATCGTTAATACCCTTGAGCAATACGGCCTGGTTGCGCAGTTTAATCCCTCTTGACAACAACTTGTGACAAGCTTCCAGAACTTCAGGAGCCAGCTCATCGGGGTGATTAAAATGTACATTGAATGCCAGGTCCTGGCTGTTTTCAGGATTGTTGAAATCTTTGATATTGTAAGATGCCAGTTTTTCGCATACCTCATCGGTAAATACATGGGGCATGGTGAGCAAACCGCGCGAACCAATGCGGATTTCATGAATATTATCCAGAGCAGTAAGTTTATCGAGCAAATAAAAAAGTTTTTTGGGATCCATCATGGGATCGCCACCGGTAATCAATGCTCCTCTGACTTCTTTCATGCCTCCTACCTCCAGGGCTACCTGGTCGATTTCGGCATGCGACATGTTGGGTTTGTTGCGCATCACCCTGCTTTTTTTATAGCAAAACCTGCAATAGGCCGGACAGTCGAAGTGGGGCGTAATCAATACCCTGTCGCGATACAATCGTTCGAGGCCATAGGTTTTGGATGCTTTCTTTCCTTCTTCAAAAGGGGTAGCAGTGCCATGGGTTGCCAGTTCAGAGGGATGAGGCAGGTATTGCAAACGAATGGTCTCGGATTTTCGCATCAGTTTTTCCAGATAGGGGCTGATACGGGCGGGATACTTTTCAACAATTTTTGCGATTTGCTGCTTTTCTTCTTCTGTATGTGCATAATGATACAACATACTTCCGGATGGTGTTTGGGTTTCAGGGGAAAGGTTCATGATGGGGTTTGGGTATATTCGTTTAGACAGGAAAGGAGATAAAAACACAGAGGTTGCCCGCTGGTTTGTACCAGCGAACAACCCCGGGGTTATGCAAAAAGTATTACTTCGACTTCAACCATTCTTTCGCCTCGGTTTCACTTTGGAAATACTGGATTTCAATCCCACTGGTAACGGAAGTATCTTTGTTGGCATTCTCCATGCTCATTTTACCAAATACATCCCTGGGAACCACAAAAGCAAAATATTTCAGCCCACCCAGTTTGGCTTTGGGAAACCACACATCATTGAGCCACTTCTGAACATCAGCAGTAAGCACCCTCATCTGCTCAATATTGTTCAATTGCTTCTTAGAGTTGTAATTTCGTCTGATGACATGCAATTCTTCTGCAATTGCTTTGAACTGTTCGGGATTTAAAAAACCAGCAAAATGGCCGATTGCGGCTCCGGAATCCTTGTCATAAAAGGCTTTTGACTCATTCATCGTAATCTTGTTTTTATTGGTGTATAAAAAGAATTATCGGGGTAAAGGTATAGCTCTTTTCTTTGATAAGAATACGTGTTTTTCGTAATTATAATACAATTTAACATAAACTGCATGTGATAATTTTTAAAGCATAAATCAAGTTGCTAATCGGAAATTATTAAGCAATAAACCACCCGACAAAAATAAGGAAAGACAGAACAATTCTTTTTTGAACCAGATGTCACTTAAAACCATTTGCCTTGTTCTATGATGAGGGAAAATCTGAGCAGTGCTATGCTACAATAATGATGACTTTTCTCTCCATTTAATCCCTTCTTTATAGACCCGGAGCTTTCGCCGGGCTCGAATCTTTGAGCTTTCACCTTTCTAACCTCACCTCATTGTTTTTCCGCAATCAAACATCCATTTTCCTTCATACAGCCAAAACAATAACATATGGTCTGTTCAAATTCCATATTTTACATCTGATCCAATTCTTTCAACATCTCACGGGCATAATCAATAAGGGGTTTCTGTTTTATACGCCATACCTGATACCCGGCAAATACGGCCACTGAAATCACAAGGCCAAACATCAGTTGAACCATCCACACATTCATCCAGGGATTGGCAGCATCGCCATGATGATAGGCAGACAGGCTCAGGGCGATATCTACCAGCACAAGAGGAGGGAATAACATCAGGTAATTTCCGGCAGTTATCCGGTATCTTTTCACCACCTTTTGCATCATTTCCCGGGTGGGCAAACCATAATTAACATGGCGAAAGTCCTTCTGCAATTTTTCAAAGAGAAAAGCAAACCATGAGAAAGCAAGAGCAAAAAGTACACCGTTGATTCTGTGATAGGGGTCAAAATCTGAAAAGGGGTTCACTACCATCAGTAAAACAAAAAACACTACCATAATGATATAAAACCTCTTCAGCACTTTACCCAGCCGCAGGTTATAATCATCCTGCTTTTTAAGCCGGGATACAAAACTTTCCATTTCTGCTGATTTTTGATTGATATTTTCCATGTCCTTCTTGTTTTATTTTAGTGTGTTTCAGTATAATTGCTTAATTTTTGGCGCAATGCATGTTTTATCCGGTGGATTTTCACCCTCACATTGGATTCAGTGATACCGATAATATCGCTGATGTCCTTGGTAGAAAGACCCTCCATAACCAACCCCATAATGGCTTTGTCAACAAAAGAAAGTTGATTCAATTCGGCCTGAAGAGCCTCTATCCTCTCCTCCTTCAACATATAATCATCTTCCCGTGAAAAGGCATTCTGAAGCCATTCACTTCCTGCTTCCACGTTGAGTTTCATCCTCTTGTAGTATTGCCCCGAATAGTTAAGGGAGGTGTTTACTGCCACCCGGTAAACCCAGGTCCCTATGGCCGAGTCTCCACGGAAACTGTCCAGACTTTTCCAAATATTGACCAGGATTTCCTGATACATATCGTTTTGTTCCTCCTCTTTGGGGGCATAGTACCGACAAATGCGCCGGATCTTTTCTTCATTCTCTCTGACAAGCGTCTTGAACCTGAGCTCTTTTTCTATCATGCTGAAAACTGTTTATTCCTTTAGTAAACCCGGAAGGCGAATTGTTACAAATGGGGCACAATATTATTGCTGAAAATTCTTTTGACCCAGTAAAATTTGCCAGAAAACTACTCTGATTAACGCAAAGGAAATTTACTCCAAACCCATCCTTATGTCCGGTTCGGGTAAAGGGCTCAACTTATCATAAAAATGTTGGTGCAATGCAACTCACCTTCGGCACGTAGGAAGGGATACCCGCAGGAAAATGCGGGCCAGGTTGAATGAAAATTATATCCAAGCCTACCGGCTTTTTTCTGAATAAAGAGGGCTCATGGCTCTTTCACCATAGTCAAAAGAATCATTACAGCCTTTACTGCCTGATAATTTTGCGGGTAAGTTGAAAGTCTCTCCCTGAAATGCGCAGCAAATAAACTCCTGCCGGCAATTTTTCGAGGTTGACAAATGGAGTTGAGTGGTTTTCTAAAAGAACCCTCCCTGATAAGTCCAGGATTTGAAATTGACAGGACTGATATTCTTCAAGACCGGTGATCTGTATGATGCCATTGGCCGGGTTGGGGGAAATTTGGATGTCGGGGAAGCGTGAAATGTCGGCAACGGAAGTTTCCTGGAAGCTGTTAAAAAAGTCAAGGGTTGCCAGCATAGCGGGAACGGCACATTGCTCGTGGTCGAAAGTGGCATTGACATCAATGGTTTGCAAATCAACAGCCCCATTGGCCTGCATGACACTGTCGGCAATAAAGGAATTCTGCCAGGGCACCATGTTGTCGGCTGTGCAATAAAAAATACGAGTGGGTGCCTGCGGAGCCCAGTCATATGTATCATTCTCCCGTAGCCTGATGTTGATGGGATGGTTTTCATCTTCCTGCAAGGCTTCCACCAGGGCAGGATTGAAAAGATTAACAGGATGTTGGTTGCCAAATTCCTGTTGCATGGTAAGAACCAACAGGATGGTCATTCCTGTAAGGGTAACATCGCCGTTGTAAAAGCCTTCAATGGCAGGAATGAAGTCCTGGCGGAAAATGTCTGTCAAATCCTCATAAACATCTCCATATACCTCCTGATACCCAAAAATGACAAAGGGAATAAACCCGGGAAAATCATAATCCTCTTCACTGAACATCAGATCACGCATGACACCCGAAACACTGTAAGGCCCTGACATGTGAGCGGCGGCAGTTACCTCAAACTCCTCCTGAAGGTCGGCCTCCATTTTCCAGTGAGTACTCATGGAAGCATGCCCACCCTGAGAATAACCGGTTAGAAACAGCTTTTCATTAACAGCCGTATTCCCTTCATCCGCCCACTCGCGAAAAGCCCTGATCATATCGATGGAAGCAGATGACTGTGTTTCGCGATGTACATAGGGATGAAATCCGCGCGACTCTCCCATTCCGAGATAATCAGGCGCCAGCACAGCATAACCATACCCGCCAAACAGTGCATATGCCTCATAATCCAGGTTCAGCGAGGAAGGAACAAATTGGGGCGCATTGCTCGTGCCGTGATGATACACCACCAGGGAGTGTTCCGGTGCGGAATTGTCGGGCAACACGATCAATCCTGACGCAATATCAGGCATTCCATCTGAGCCGGTAGTATGGTAGGTGATTTTGTAAAACTGCACTCCATTGAGTACCGGGTAATCGAGCTGCGCCTCCAGGTCTTGCTTTGAAACAGTCTGAATATGTTCTACAACGTGAAGGTGTTGTGCAATGGCAATTTGAGTAACCAGAAAAAACAACGTAAAAATCAGGGTATGAAGTAATTTCATAGATCAGAGGGTTTAGGATTTGCGATTCACAAAACTTATAACAGGAAAATCCATGTAATTGTTGTAAAACTTACATAAACTCCTGAAAGGTGATGAGAAATTGCATCCGTGACAAGTACCCGGGTGATACAGTCTTGTGGATTTTGAAAAAAATAATGTAACATTGCAACACAAAACCAAACAAAAACAATTCAGCTCATGATTCTCGAACAAACCCTTGAACTACTCAAATCCAGGCATAAAGAACGAATAGAACCCATCACCCTGTCGGATTTGCGCCTTGGAATGCACCTGTCGGCCGTAAAACTTTCTGATGGCAGCTGCGGTGTGGCAGGCACTGTAGCGGGCAACGTACACCATGCTCCCCGAAAAAAAGAAAGGGATTATGGCGATTTTACTCCCAACCAGATACGGGGTCGAAAAGTGCAGGATCTACTGGAAACAACCAAGCAAGGACCCATCATCGATACGATGAAAGTTGCCGTGCTAAACGCTATATCATCCGGACTCCTTTCCGACTCAGACTACACTGTGATAGAAGACAAAGATCCCATTGAACTGCTGGATCTCACCCAAAAACGAAAAATAACCCTGGTGGGTGCTTTCCAGTCTTACATCAGAAATCTTTCTGCCGCAGGACACCAGCTCCGGGTACTGGAAATGAATGCTGATTCCATGGGCGAGGATCTGCAAAAGTATTATGTCCCTGCCCATGAGTACCCCTCAGTAATTTCTGACTCAGAAGTGGTGATTATCACCGGCCTTACGCTGGTCAACCAGACCATCGATGGGCTGCTGAGCCAACTCACCCCGGGCACACAGGTAGTGGTAACGGGCCCATCGGCCAATATCCTTCCCGAAGTGTTGTTTTCCAACGGAGTCACCATCATCGGCGCCACCCGCATCACCGACCCCGAAATGCTCTTCAGCACCGTAAGCGAAGGGGGTTCAGGCTATCACCTTTTCAGATATTGCGCGCGGAAAATATGTGTGGTGAAGGGGTGAGGTGATAAAACAAAATCCCCGCTTCCCCGGATTCTCATTCGACACTTGTCAGTTCATGATTGACCCGGGTTAAAACTGAATTTTTGCGATTACATGCTGGCTTTCATAATTTTTAAGCGAGGGGAATTCATCCCTACTACCATTAATAATAACTATCAAAGGCTCATTGCATGCCTTCTTTATTTTGCCTTTCAATAATTTTTGTATGTAGCCCGCAAAACTCTCTTTGAAAACATCTTTGATTTTCGGATATTCTTTGGCATTCTCCACGATAAAAACATTTTTTCCCTTACCAAAAGAGTCGTCTGTGAAATTTTTGCAATATCCCATTTAACGTTGAGACAGGTTCTGTCACTTAGGGAGGAGTTGGAGGTGAGCCAGGAAATGCGACAATTCAAAAAAACAACCCCATTCCCATCCCAACAAACAACCCCGCTGTGAGTGAACCGCCCAGGTTTACCAAGTCATTGGGGGTGATGGCTTCGTGAGAATTGCGGTTGCGGAAACAGGACATGGACAACAAGCGATGTTCCACAAATGTCCCCAGCAACGTATCGGCAAAACACGCCAGAAAAGCTGCCAGGGTGAGCAGGGCGATCATCTCTGTATTCCACTGACCAAAAAACAACCACCAGGAGACAGAGGAGATTGCGAAGGATCCCACAAGAGCGGCCAGCGTTCCTGCCAGGGAAATCCCTCCCGTAACACCCGCCGGATGCCACCGCCCGTCAGCTAAGGAGAAACTCCTGCGGTTGAACAGGGGACCCAGCTCACTGGCCCAGGTATCGGCAGTTACAGCCGCTACATAAGCAATGAAAAGAAATATAAAAATATCTTTTCCTGAGGCCAGCCAAAGTGCCGAGCTTATCACAGCCCAAAGAATATTGGCCGTTACCTGCCAGGCATTGCGACTGTCTCCCCTGCCCTTTTTTCCCACCCTTCTTGCGCGCAGACGGGTAAACAACACGGAGGAAAAGAAGAACAGCAACACCGGAATAACCCACTGTAAGCCCAGGGTGAGCATCAGGTAATTGCCCAGCAGCCAGGCTGCAAGGGTGCCCTGCAACGTCAGCATCTTCTGATGATACAGAAAAAAGCTTCCAGCCGTCATTCCCAAAAGCACCAGGGCCATCCACAGATAGGAAGGAACAAAAGCTTCCGATAAGTAAAAGAAAATTGCCATGCCTACAGGAATACTGAAGTTATCCGATCCTCTCCACGACAGCACTTCCAGGGCTACGGCCACCGTCAGCAGGGAAAAAAGATAAAAGGGATCAGCCAGCAGGTGCAAGGGAAGAAACAGGAAAAACACCACCAGGGAGGTTGCCACATAGCCTGCAATGCCATGCATGCTTTTGCTGTCGCGCAAAATACGGAAATTCCCGTTGCCGTTTTTTATCTGTCCTATGATATTGGCCACGGTATCGGAAACCACCAATATCAACAATGCAACCTGGAAGTAATAAAGCGGGTAATTCCACAACAAGAGGTATGCCCCCAGGATGCCCAGCGGGTAAAACAAGGTTCCCAGGCTGGCATCCGACGTTTTGTGCAACAGGTAGAAACGTTTATAGCGAAAAGTGGCAAAGGAGAAAAGGGTTCCCCCTATGATAAGCCAAAGAAGGACATTCCGATCCACCATCCATGTGAGCCACAGGATGAGCATCCCGGTAAAGAAATGAATGGATTTGCGAATTACCACAGGGGCTGTTAAGGGCATGGAAAATGTTTTAACAAATAACAAAACCATACCTGCATTGTTTATTTTATTATCTGGTGGCGGT
>CAZBGI010000109.1:0-9294 GCA_964491395.1 uncultured Bacteroidales bacterium
GCGTGCCGGTTTTTTTGCGGTGCTGTACCGTCATGTCACCCTGCGCATTAAACAAGGCATTGACAACAAAGAATTTGAAGACAACGAAAGAATGGAAAAGTTTGACATTCTGTTTGCCCAACGATTTTTTGATGCCTATGACAGCTATCTTAACCAAAAACCTGTAACCTGCAGTTGGGAGATTGCCTTTGAGGCGTCGAACAAGAATAAATATATTGTCATGCAGCACCTGCTGCTGGGTATCAATGCCCACATCAACCTCGACCTGGGCATTGCCGCTGCCCAAACCATGCAGGAAAAATCCATGCTGCCCCTGAAAAATGATTTCGATAAAATCAATCATATCCTGGCCTCGCTGGTAGGGGAAGTAAAAGAGAATATCGGGCGGGTTTCACCGGTATTTAAACTGCTCATGAGTCTGGCCCGAAAAAAGGATGAGTTGCTGATCAACTTCAGCATTTTTGCGGCACGTGACGGGGCATGGAAATTTGCGCTGGAGTATCACAACAACCATGACAAAAAAACTACTCTCATTGAACGGGATGACAGGATTGCCCGTCTGGGCAGCTCCATCATCAACCCGGGAAAATGGTTGTCATTTCTGACTACCCTCATCAAATGGGGCGAGTATAAATCTACAGGAAGAAAAATTACCATCATCGGAGAAATGGTCTAACATTTTCCTTCATTTTTCAAAGTAAAAAAACGGAATCATTTGTTATTGGCCTGATAAGTACGTATTTTTGTACATAATAACGTAAAAATAAAAATCATGATAGCCGCAAACTTCTCAGAATTCAGAGCCGGGTTAAAAAAATTTCTTGATCAGGTTGAGGACAATAATGAGACCCTGATTATTAAAAGAAAATCAGGCAAAGGATCGGTTTTGTTATCGTTGGATGAATACAACTCTATTATGGAAACCATGCACTTGTTGAGCTCAAAACCCAATGCAAACAGGCTTTATGAATCCATAAAACAAATGAAAGAGGGAAAAACAGTAGAAAAAGGTTTAATTGAGGAGTCATGAGGATTGTTTTTTCACAGAATGCGTGGGAGGACTATCTGTATTGGCAAAAGCATGTCAAAAATAATCTCCGGAAAGTCAACGAGTTAATAAAAGATATCCAAAGAACTCCTTTTGAGGGTAAAGGAAAGCCTGAGCCACTGAAATATGATTTGACAGGTTATTGGACAAGACGGATTGACCGTGAGCACCGTCTGGTATATCAATATAAAAACAACGAAATTCTGATTTATAGTTGCAGATATCATTATGAATAATGAAACCTGTTTCACGACAACATAATTTCATGTCTAATCTTTAAAGGTAGTTCTTCTCATAAGTCCATTATCTAGTGACTAAGCCAGAGCGTAAAATTTAGAAAACCCCTTCTTTCCATTCAACACTTTCCATTTTTACTATTCATACTTAAGGGTTTCGATGGGGTTGCGCCGTGCCTCGCTGATGGCAATGGAATTCACGATAATCATACACAATACCCAGGTCAGGATTCCCACGAGCAGGAAAGGCAGAATATGAATCTGAATACGGTACGCAAAGTTATCGAGCCAGTTATCTATAAAATAATACACCACCGGCCAGGCAATAAGATTGGAAATCAGCACCAGCAAACTAAACTCTAAAGAAATCAGTCGGGTAAGCCTCGCTGAGGATGCCCCCAGCACTTTGCGAATGCCAAATTCTTTTCGTTTGGAATTGAGCACAAAAGCTGTTGTGCCCCACAATCCCAATACAGCCAGTACAATAGCAAAATAGCTGAACATTTTTCCCATTGCTGCGGTTTGCAACTCTTTCTGGTACAGATTTTCGTATTGTTTATCCATGAAGAAGTGATTGAGGGCCCGTCCGGGATTATTTTCATCCCAAATCTGCTCAATGGTTTCCACCACTTCACTGAGGTTGTCATGATTGAACCGCACCAGCATTCTCAATGTAGCCGGCCCATACTCCCGAAACTCATAATTCATAAAAAAGGCCGTCGGTTGCACCTTGCTATGCACACTCTGAAAGTTCATATCTTCCACCAGCCCGATAACCTGTTTGTCCGTTCCATCCCAGAATCCCTTCAACACTTTGCCCACGGGATCGGTTAGGCCCAGCGCACGGGCTGCACTCTGATTCAAAACCACATGGCTTACACTATCGGTGCGGTATGACATATCGAAAACTCTTCCTTCCAGCACGTTGGCACCCAGGGTTTCGAAATAGCCAAAATCCACGGGGGCAAAGCTGATGGGCTGCGCTTCTTCAGATCCCTGATCAGTCAGCCGAAGCATTCCCTGGTTACCAACACTTTCAGTAGGCACATGGGCCCCTCCGCTAATACTCACAATGAAAGGATAGGATTCCAGCGCATTTTTCATGCGATGGTAGTTCTGATTGACATCAAGCGTTTGCGGAATATTAATAACGATGAGATTTTCTTTTTCAAAACCCGGTTCCTTCATGGCAAAACGGTTCTGACTTACCATAAAGATACTGGCCAGCACCAGGCCAACAGAAATGGCCACCTGTACAATTATCAGCAATTGCTTGTAGCGGAGGTTAAAATTCATTCCGCTTTGTACCTTACGACTGATAAGGGCTGTAGAACCTTTGAGCACATCCAGGGGTTGAAAACCCGACATTACCATTCCCGGATAAAAGCCGGAAAGCAGGGCCACAAGAATTACCATTCCCAGCAGCCAAAGCCAGAAGAATCCCATCCCTGAGTAATTCATGACCAGTTCTGTTCCAACGAGATCAGAAAAATAAGGAAGGAATATCTCCAGCAGGCCCAGGCTGATAACAAAAGCCAGGAGGCACAGGAGCAAAGATTCGCGGAGAAAAAGATGCATGAGCTGACGGGGTCCGGCTCCCAGCACCTTGCGCATACCCACTTCCCGGGCTCTTCGGGTAGCCTGTGCGGTGGTGAGGTTGACATAGTTTACACAAGCCAGCAGAATGATCAATACAGCAGACACCGAAAAGATATAAAGTGAAGCAGCACTGCCGGAGAGCATAAAAGAAGAGGCTTCTATCCCTGTGGAATCGAGGTAAATATCTGAAAGGGGTTGAAGGCTCATAAAATGTCCTTTTTCCCTGAATTGAGAGTTGCGTACCTCGTCATACAAAGCAAAGATTTTTTCTTCGGCAAGTTTGGGCTCGGCATCTTCCCTGAGCTTGAGATAATATATCGTGGAATGATTGCCCCAATCGGTAAACATCCCACTGTTGACATTGCGCATCCCTTCAAAGTTGGCCACCAGTTCAAAGTCCATATGGCTCTTTCCGTGAAAATCCTTTAAGATGCCGGCAACGGTAAAATCCAGCATATTGCTGAAATTTATCACCTCACCTATGGGATTGGCATCGCCAAAATACCGCCTGGCAGCACTGCGGGTAAGGATAATGCTATTGGGATTGTCTGCAAAGCTTTCCAGGCTTCCCTCTTCCAGTTCAAAACCCAGCACGGTAAAAAACCCGGCATCAGCAATCATCATTTTCCGCTCTATCAATTCGATATCACCTGCGCGCATATTGCCTGATATGTTGTAGCTTGCAATCCTTGCGGTACTCTCAATTTCAGGAATTCCTTCCAGGTGTTCATGAAACCTGGCAGACAGGACCATCATTTGCCTGTCTTTATGAAAAGTGTTGTGCACGATACGGTAGACATTCTCCCTGTCGGGGTGATACCTGTCGTAACTACGCTCCTCTATTACATAAAGAGCGATGGCAATAAAGCCCATAAAACCAATGGCCAGCCCCAGAATATTGATCCCTGAAGAAAGCTTTCTGCGGAAAAGATTACGAAAACTGAGTTTTAGAAAATTTACGGTCATATCTGTTTAATTTTTTTTACATAACCAGCAACCCTTAAGCCAAACACATTTACTTATTGACATTCATATCATTGCAAACATTCCCAAAGCAACATTCAACTCAGGCAACAACAACAAAGTGTCCGTTTCCGAACCAGTTGTGGCATTTTTCGTACAATCTTTGGATGCTTTCCCCGGGAGACCGGAATGAGAGTGTTGGTTTTGTCAATTTCAACCCTTAAAATCGATCTTTCTTCCTTACTACCAGGGTAGCGCAACTGATCTCTGACTTCAGGTTTTCGTATTCCATTTGCTGTTGCTTTTTATAATCCTCAAAAAGGGCTCTCTTCTCAGGATGTTTGACCGCAAGCTCATCGCAGCGCCTTGCCAGCCAGGAGTACTCCTGCTCATACACTTCGGTGGTAGTTTCAGCTGCCGGCACCTCATCAACCAGCATCATACCGGCCTGAGCAATTTGCTTAAGCATCTCGCTTCTTTTCAACACATGGGGATGGACAAAACTGCTATTATCCGCTACATAACCATCATCGATGATAATGATTCCGGTACGGGTCAGATGCAAGGCAAGGAGCGTCAGGGTTTGAAAATAGTTGCCTAACACCTGACCGATAGCTCCGAGGACAATAATGTCGTATTTACCTGTATTTTCTATCTTTTCCCGGATATCCCCCTGCTCGAATTTGCACAGACCGGCAACCCCATACTCATCAGCTTTTGCTGCAGCAAACGAAACAAAATCAGCTATGCCATCTATACCGTGGCAGTTGTATTGCAGTGCCTTTGCTATTTTCACTGAAACAGCCCCCTTTCCGCAACCCAAATCCAGCACCGTTCGCCGGGATGTATTTTTGATGTGTTTTTTAATCAAACCGATAACCACCTCAGGATCTGTACCTATAGACCAGAAATCCTGCAGAATGCAGGGCAGGAAAGGTAAAATATCCTTATCGCCACAGTCCATGACTGCAAGGATAGACTCATCGAGGGTTTGCATTTTTTTACAATTGAAATTAATATCGGTTCTATTGCACTTTTAGGGGAAAGAAATACGAGATGCATTGATTCAATTGATATAGCCAAAAGACCGGAGACAGAAGACCGAAGACAGAAGACCGAAGTGGATTCTCTTCCGTCTTCCGTCTTCCGTCTACGGACGATCTGCATCTCATTTAATATTAATACATAGCCTTATTCACTAAATTATTAGTGTTAATATCCAAAACCAGCTCTATTCTCTGTCCATTTCAAATACGCCGCCACCTTGTTTTAATATCAGCATACTTTCTTCGGGTTTGAATTCTATTTCTACCTGGAACTGATCTGCTCTGAAGATATGATTTCCTGCAGCCTCAAGGGGAAATGAGGGTTGTCCGGCCCCCTGCGCCATCAGCACATCATTTTCCACAAAGATTGTCAGCTTCATGGGCAGTTGCGGGGATGCATATACACCGGGATATGGCTCCAGTTCTTCCGGTGAAAGAACGACTGCGGGAGGAAATTCGGGCAACTCGTAATCTTTCCCGAAGTAGATGCTCAATACCCCGATTAAAATATCATTCATGGGATACCCAACCGCATTGGAGGCAAATGCAAGCGAAAGATTTTCGCCGGGGAAATGAAATGCGTTGGCCTGGAACCCATCAATACCTCCGGTATGTCCATAGGCGGCTTTGTCATAAAAAGGAACCTGAAACAGGCCCAACCCATAACCATCCCGGGTAGACATCATTTGTCGTAATGAGGCCCGGTTTACCAGGTTTCCTTCAAAGAGGTTATAAAGAAAAACATTCATATCGTAGGGTGTTGACACTATGGCACCTGCCCCCCGCGGAATGCTCATATTTGTTACAGCCTCCTGCTTCCAGCCTCCTGCCCTGCTGTAGGATTGGGCTTCATTTGGATTAGATACCGGTGATTCGCCCACATATGTATTTTTCAGGCCAAGGGGTTCAGCAATGAGTTCTTCAACCAGTTCCGCATAGTCTTTGCCGGTTACATCCTCAGCAATAAAAGTAAGCAACACATAATTGGTATTGGAGTACTCCCCTTTTTCTCCGGGCTCAAAAGCCATGGGATAAGCCGTGATAAATTCCATCAACTGTTCGCGGGTGTGTGGATTTGTGTGATACTTTAAATATTCGGGGGCATTGGTAAAGTTAAAAAGGCCACTCCTGTGGCGAAGCAAATCATCGATAGCAATATTCTCTGCATTCGGAATATCGGGAAAGAATTGGCTGAGCGAATCAAAAAGAGAGAGTTCACCTTTCTCTACCAGCCTCATGATAATGGTCGCTGTAAAGGTTTTGGAAACCGAACCGATGCGGTACAAGGTACTGTCGCCAGCAGGTATCTCCCGCTCAATGTTGGCATACCCGTAACTATGGCTGTATATCTCTTCGCCGTTGAGAAACAGGGAAATACTTCCCATTCCGCGCTCATTGTTCTCAATGATGGAGAACAAACTGTCCATCTGTGCTTTGTCAAAGTCCTGCGTATACAAGGTTTTGCAAGTCAACAATACGGCAAAAACCAGCAATTTTCTTAATAAGTGCATCTGAATGTAAATTTAGTTTCTGGATTGATTGGGTTCATTTCAGTCGTTCTTTTATGTCGCAAATTCTCACAACCGGGTTGTAAAAAATTCAATAATAAATATATTCCAATCTCAGCTTAAAAGCAAATAATAATTCAATCTTTCTATCGTACTGATTGTTTGCCTTTTGAAGACTGTCCCATCATCCCCTGGCCCGGTTAGGGCGTTCAACACCGTACACATGCACAGCAAAAGCAGACATTTTGAATCATTAACAACAAAAAACACAAACCTACGTTGCTGATTTCTTGCTCAGTATAACAAATGGCATCATTTTGATGTATCTTCGCAAATCTAAGGGTCCGGTTATTCAGAGTTTTACAAGCTTTCTCGGGCGGGCTTCCCTTTCCATTCAGGAAATTTAAACCACCGGAAAAAAGTATCGGACGATTTACAATTTAGACAAATTAAATTATGAGCACTTACCGAACCCATGAATTTCCCCAATCCAGAATAGCTACCATAGATGTATGCCACGCGGGAAGAAAAAAGCACCATGTTGCTGCCATGATCGAGCTGGATATTACTGAAAGCCGGAAAAAAGTGAGGCAGACCAGAACGATGCATGAAAAGATCTCCTTCACAGCCTGGCTTGTGAAGGTTATCAGCCTGACCATAGAGAAACATCAAATGTCTGCTGCCTTTCTGAAGGGGAAAAGGAGTGCAATGATTTTTGACGATATCAACATATCTATGGTTGTGGAAAAGGAAGTAAACGGGCAAAAAGTACCCATCCCGATGATCATAGAAAAATCGCAAAAAATCACCGCAGCCTCCATTACCCGGCAAATAAACGATGCAAAGACTTCTCCTCTGACAGAACATGACATAGTGCTGCAGAAAAACACCGGTAAGATGGAAAGATTATATTATCATCTACCGGGTTTTCTGAGAAGAGGGATATGGAAATTCATGCTAAAACGGCCCCGGCTGATATATGGCAAAATGGGAAATGTAGCCATCACATCCATAGGAATGATGGGAAACGTAAAAGGTTGGTTTATCCCAATGTCTGTTCACCCGCTCTGCTTTGGCATAAGCACCATCCAGAAAAAGCCGGTGGTTGTTAACGATCAGATAGTGATCAGAGAAATGCTCAGCATGACCATCTTGCTTGATCATGATGTGATTGATGGGTCAGATATGGCCCGGTTTATCAATGAGCTTTCAAAAAACATTGAAAAAGGGACAGGATTGTAAGGGATAGAAATCCGGGAATTGTCCACCATCGAACAACCGTGTTCTCATACGGACAAACTGCTTAGGGTTATGTGCTGCTCACAAACACATAACCCTTTGTATTTGTACTTTTTAGGAAGGGTGGCACATTTTTGAATATACAACATGAATGATATTTTCAATAAAACAATGTCTTCCAAATTTCTGGTTATGAAGCGAAATATTATTTTGTTATGGATTATTGTACTTGCAACCTTTTCCGTAAGCGCGCAACTGCCCCGCAGGGCATTTCTGGGATTACAGC
Organism: uncultured Bacteroidales bacterium; assembly: GCA_964491395.1. Lineage (GTDB taxonomy): Bacteria > Bacteroidota > Bacteroidia > Bacteroidales > UBA7960 > SKVR01. The sequence continues at coordinate 7,926 of CAZBGI010000109.1, forward strand.
TGCTTGAAGTAAACGATTCGGTGGCCCGGATTCATCGGTTAGAGCACCCTCAGGGAGTACTTGTGGTAAGGGTTGTTGATGGAAGTTCCGCGCAAGCCATGGGTATAGAGGCCCATGATCTTATCCTTTCTGTTGACACCACCCAAACCCATAGCCCGGAAGAAGTAATCCGGCAGATAGGTCTGTACAGAGCAGGCGAAACACTGCAAATTACGACTATGCGTCAGGGGGAAGTGATAAAAAGAAGTGGTGAATTGCAACCCCTGCCCAAGGAAACCTCGCCCCATGGAGAAGTAATCTACGACCAGGTTCCCTTTGATGGTGGATATATTCGCACCATAATTCATAAACCAGCAACAGAAGGAAAGCTACCGGCTTTGTTTTTTATCCAGGGATATACTTGTGTTTCCATGGACAGGATGCACGCTGAGCATCCCTACACGAAGATGATTAACGGCCTCACTGAAAAAGGGTATGTTGTTGTTAAAACAGAAAAAGCCGGAACAGGCGACTCACAAAATGAACGCGACTGCTCCCAATACGATCTCTTTGAAGAGGTGGAACTGTTTGCAGCTTCTTATAATGCGTTGAAAAAATACGATTTCATTGATCCTGACAATATTTTTATATTTGGCCACAGCATGGGCGGTGTGCAGGCCCCCCTGATGCAGACCGACTTCCCGCCCAAAGGAATTGCCGTATACGGCACTGTCATCCGCCCCTGGTTTGAATATTTTGTGGAACATGCCCGCATTCAAAAATTCATCATGGGCATAGACTATCTTGAGAATGAAGCCATGCACGAAACAGCCGTAAAATTTTACTACCGCCTGATGATTGACAAGCAAACTCCTGCACAGCTGGCACTTGACCCCGATGTAAAGGAATTCATGACCCACCATTTTGGCTGGGACGGAGCTGATATTTTCCTGGGAAGGCATTTCACTTTCTGGCAACAATTGCAGGATACCCGCTTGTTTACTGCCTGGGCCAACACCCCTGCCCACGTGCTTTCACTCTGGGGCGAGGGAGAATTTATTGCTTTCAACCCCTACGAACACCAACTTATAGCCGATGTGGTCAACCGCTACAATCCGGGCAAGGCTGAGTTTATCCGAATCCCCAATATGGACCACTCCTTCCTCTGGGTAGAGGATCAGCAACATGCTGTTGCCATCAGAGGCGACTGGGAATATACGGCCCAAAACTTCAACCACGATATCGTGGAAATCCTGCAACAATGGATGGAAGACCTCGTTAGACAATAATAGTTTTTTTAAAAATACCTGCTTATGACACCCCTGAGCAAAACCACAGACACGTCTACCCTCAACGAGGATGTTAACTTCGAAGATGAACTGCCTTTCTG
>CAZBGI010000110.1:0-8996 GCA_964491395.1 uncultured Bacteroidales bacterium
CCTTTTTAAAAACTTACCGATACCTCTTCACCGCTATACTCCACTATACTCTCGTATGCTTTAGAAGGCTCTACTCCTGTTCCTTTACCTTCAGAAACCAATACGATATTAAAAATACGGTCTTTAATAATACCTGGGAAATCTCCTTCCCTCCCTCCTATAATAAGTTTTTTACCGTCATTGTCCCAAGTGAATTTTATCAGCGAGTATTTTCCCTGCTCGTAATTGTAATTGTCATTTTCATCTTCATACAGAACAAATTCTGCATCCTTTCCGGGATATATCCTGATTTCGAGCGGTGCATCGTTCTTTTCATTCGCGTATTGTACATAAGGCCCAAAAGGAACAATTGAACCAGCCTTAACATAGAGCGGCATAATATCAATGGGGGCATTTGCTTTAATGGTCTGTCCTCCCTTTAACCTGTGGCCTGTCCAGAAATCGAACCATTCTTCGTTGGCAGGTAGATAAACATTTATTTCCTTTTCCCTGTTGAGTTGCGATTCTGCTTTTAAGCGATCAGAGGGTTTTTCCCAGGACAAACTTATCCCTGGCCAACTCTGTTCTTCGAAATATTCAATTTTTATCGGGTATCTTTTATTGGCATCCAAATGAACAGACGCTGCCACAGGGTTCTGATAGGGTGGCTTCCATTGATCGATGACGAGCTTGTCGCCAATCCATATCTTCACACCTTTCCTGTATGACACGATAAATTTATGGTCGCCGGATTCATCAGAAGAAATCTCCCCAACCCAACGCACACTGAATAAGTTTGCACGGCATCCCACGGGAGGTGCGCCAGCCCAGGAAAAATCGATCTGCTTGTCCCTGGTTTCATTTACGGCTTTTGTAAAATTGACATCGTCATAATAGGTGGCTGTCAACCCTCCCTGTTCACCCTCTTCAGTAAAAAAGTTTTCAGAAGGTATAATCGTTCCCTGAACTTTGCTGGTGTAATAAAAATTCTCGGTAACGGGTGCAACCAGAAACTCGTTTCCAAACATGTAAGCATGTCCTGTTTCATACACATTTTTATCGTTTGGAAAAGCCATGGGCAAGCCCCTCATTATGGTGTACTGTTCATTGGTAACCTTCCATGCCAGTGAATAGATATATGGCATCAACCGGTATCTCAAATTAGTAAACGTAAGCAACGCATCGTAGGCCCATGATCCGGGTTCTCCAAAATTCCAGGGCTCGCGGGGTGTCTGCGTACCATGCGAACGGAACAGCGGACAGAATGCCCCGTACTGAAACCACCTCACGTACAACTCCTTGTAAGCATCGTCATTGCATCCCTCCGGGTACAACGAATTGACATGAAATGCACCTATATCATGTGTCCAATAGGGCAATCCAGACATGCAATAATTGATACCTGCCGAAATCTGTGTTTTCAACGTTTTAAAGCTTGCAGAAATATCGCCTGACCAGGCAGCGCCCGCGTATCGTTGCTGGCCAGCATACGCCGAACGTGTAAGAATAAAAACCCTCTTATCGTCTGTTACATTCCTTTGTCCCTCATATGCAGCTTTGACCGTCATGAGTGAATATGCATTTAAGTATTTCGTCCAGGGCCCTAAGGCAGTGTTTCCGGCAGAAACAATGGCATCGCGCATTTCCCCGGCTGTATGTACCGGTTTAAACTCCGGTTCAGTGCCATCCATCCACCAGGCGTCTATTCCATAATCAAAAAGCCCGTTTTTCAGGTGCTTCCAGTAGATTTGCCTGCCCTGGGGGCTGAACGGATCATAAAACCGGCTGTCGGACCAGTGTTGTGTATTAAACAGCAGGTCATTCTCTTCCATTTCTTTATAAACAGGAGACTTATTGCCAAAAACCGACCACACGGATATCATCAGGTGAAAATTGTTTTGATGCAATATATCTATCATTTCGCCCGGATTGGGGAATATCTTTTCATCAAAGAGCAACGCGCTCCAGCCATAATCGCCCCAATACCGCCAATCCTGTACAATATTATCTATAGGAAACTTATATTCCCTGAATTGTAAAGCTGTTGAAAGGATATCCTCCCTGTTGACATAACGTTCCTTACTCTGCCAGTAACCATAGGCCCATTTGCCATAGAGAGGGGCATCTCCTGTAAGATGTCTGTATCCGGCAATTACTTGATCGGGATTCTCACCCGCGATGAAATAATAATCCAGGGCATCGCCATCTTCAGCGTGCCATTTCAGGATACCGCGGTCGTCTTCATTATTTACAATGTTGTGCGAATAGTTGTCCCACAGCAGCCCGTATGAATTTGTCGACAACAGGAAAGGTACTACTGCAGCCGTATTGAGCTGAACCAGATCGACCTTCTTCCCGCGATAATTCATATAATCGGTCTGGTGTTGCCCCAACCCGTACAGGCCTTCTTCATCATTTAGAACGTATTCGACCTGCATGTTGAGGCACTGGTTTCCAAAGGTATCGGTATCATTATGCAAGAAAAATCTTCTTTCTGCAAGCAGTTTTTCATCATTATTTTTATAATATTGAACATTACCCTTATTATCGATGAAAACATTGAGCTTATCTGTGCTCAGTAAAAGAGAACCTTTATTCCTTTTTACCGAAAACCGCACATTATTTTCAGGTTGCTTTATTACCATAAGGCTTTGGATATCGGGGAACGTGCTGTCGCCTGTTCTGGTTACCCTTATAATATCAGGGCTGTATACCAGCACCCTTGTCAATAAACTATCGGTTTTGACAATTACACCGTTTTCAATGCTTTGATAATCTGTTTTTTGATTTTTGCATGAAATTATGCCCATTATCAAAATCCCGGTAATCAGTACATTAACTATTCTCATTTTTTGAAATTTATGTTTAATAAAAATTTAATTCCTGTAAAGTCACGTTTTCCGGAAGAGCCATTCTCTATAATAATCTTTCAAATACAGGAATGTAATCCACGGGAGCATCTACTTCCATCCATTCACCTTTTGATTGAATTTTCTTCTTACTCCAGAAATCCTTCCATTCTCCTTCAGGAAAATACACTTTTTTAGTAGTTGCCCCTTCAACAACAACCGGAGCCACGAGGTATTTTTCGCCGAACATGTATTGGTATTCACAGTCATACGTTTCTTTGTCATCCGGGAATTCCAGCATCATATGCCGGATAATGGGCGTGCCTGTTTCCCTGTATTCTTTAGCTGCATTTTGAATATAGGGCACCAGTTCCATATGAATTCGGGCATAATGCTTAAAGTATTGAAATGATTCATTATCTGTCCAAATATCTATTGCAGTAGGCTTGTTTGTCCATAGGTGATCCCTCATCAAGGGGGTAAATGCGGCAAACTGGACCCATCGCTTCCAAAGTTCCCTTGACGGGGAATCGCAAAGAATATCGCATGTCCAATTGCCATAACCGCTCAAGCCGCATGAAATGCCGGATGATATTGCCGATGGGTATCCCAGGTGTTTATCCCAATTGGCATGTTGGTCACCTGCCCATATCATTCTTGAGAATGAAGCCGAGCCTGCAAATCCGCTACGGGAGAATGTAGCTATATCAGGCTTTATTTCCGAAGACAGCTCATGTGTCAATTTATGGTACACCAATGGATAAGCGTTTGCATACTCGTCATTTGAAACAGGATATTCCAAGCCGAAATCTAACGGTTCCCATATATTCTTTTCATTGTCCAAAGCGTAACCAATATCCCCAAAATCTTCCATCCACCCATCGAAATTGTCTTTTATGAGCAATTCTGTAAGCACATCCTTCCAAAGCTTGCCCATCAACGGGTTATAAAAATCATATTGCCCTTCTTTCATGAAGGTACTATACCTGGGGCCTGGCAAATCTTTTTGAGAATGAAGTACAACACCCAACGAATCGTATAACCTGTAAAAAGGATTGTCGAACTTGTAATACAACAGGTCTTTATAACCAAACGGGCGAAGATAAGTTAATGCTTTAAAGCCCAAACTATGAATAGAATCTGTTAATTTTCGATAGTCGGTATAAATTCCCCGACTCCAATATGGCCAGCCTGTTGACGTATTTGGATCATCCATATCAAATAACCACACTGCCGAAACCGGCATGTCTTTTTGCTTCAACCGCGAGGCTTTTGCCAAAACAGAATCCTGTCCTTCCAACAAATTAACCCACACCCCATAAGCCCAATCGGACAATTCCGGTTGCCTGCCAATTAACGTTGTGTATTTTTCAAGGACATCTTTCGGATTTTCTTCCAAAAAAGTATACAACACAAATTTGTCATCTTTTATTGTTGTCATAAAGGATTTGCCTTCGCCACCAAAAGAAAGCATCATAATAGCGGCCCCATCGAAATACCATCCTTGCCCATGAGGATTTAACACAAAAGGCACCTGCAAATATGAGGGCTCATAGCGATCCACGCCCATATTTTCCTTCTTTATCCAGGAATGATCATGTGGCTGATTAGATATGGTACGCCCATTCAGGTTTGCACCCATGAACCTTTCGCCTCCACCGAAATAAGGGCCTTTTGCAGAAGTCTTTATCTGGACTGAGTCATATTTTAAATCTGTCAGCAGCTCCCATTTAACAAAACTACCCGATGGGGTGACCCTGATTTTTACCTCATCAATTTCCGTGTTTAATATCAAGCCATTGCCATCCCTTCCCGATGAATTTATTTTGCTGATTAATTGGGTTCCCTGTTTATTAAAAAGCACAATTTCAATCTTTTGGGTTGTTTGCCCATTTTTTATATTATTGATTATCGTAATAGGCTGGAAACCTATTACAGTCTTGCCGCTTTCCTTACTGATTTCCAACCGCCCATCGGCTTCATTTACCACAAAACCCCCCAGGGTATCGTTAAAAGAACTTAACAAGCCAACCGGGCTGAAATGCTCCGAATTCAGGCTGTGATTGAGTTTATCATAAAAATCATTTAGCTGTGGGTCATTTTCTTCAACAGGGGAAGCACATCCTATAATACCCATTAAGCATAAATGAATTATGCGTTTCTTTATTAAATTCTTCATTGCTCAATTTATATTATTATCTATATTACTTACACCCTCAATGGCCATTCCTAATATATAATATCCGTCCTAAAAGGCGAAGCCGGCAACCCTTCCTTGTTATATAGGTTGCAATCGGGATTATCTGCCCAGGCATACCTGACATAAACAGGCTTTTTTACCTTTGAGGAATATACCAAAACATCATTTTGTTTGGAAATCCTGGCATCGGCCCAAAAGAAATTACCATCTTCCGCTGCTATTGCAAATCCTTTCAGGTCTTGACCATCAGAAGTAACCAAACCGGAACCTGTTTCTGTAAAACTTATTATAACCGTGTCTCCATTTATCCCTGCACTGTCAAAGACAGGACCGGAGTGTACTATATTTTTTCCATACGCAACCTTTTCTGCAGCTAAAAAAAGCCGCCTGCCAACATCATGCTTGTTTTTAGGATGAACATCGTTGGCTTCGCCAATATCAATGGTAACTGCCATTGCCGTATTACCTACGGCGAGTGTTTTTAACTGGGATTCGCGCAAAAGAGCCCAATTGCTTTCCGAGGGTTTATCCTGTTTAGGCTTATAACCGGGCAACTGAACAAAAATGAAGGGCCAATCTGCAACTCCTTTTTCCTTGCGCCACCCATTGATCAGGGACGGGAATAATTCGGCATATTCCCTGGCCCTGCTTTCATTATTGGTATTTGCTTCGCCCTGGTACCAAATCACCCCTTTCATCCCGTAGTCAATGACAGGCTCAACCATGCCTTTATACAACCCTGAAGGAAGGGAAGCAACAGAACTGAAAGGAAACCCGGGAAATGATCCCGGTCCCGATACAAATGCGCATTTCCATTCGCCGGTTAATGGGATGCTATCATTGTCCAAATAAATCTTCATTGCGTTTTTGGGCCCGCCAAACCCTCCATTGCTGGCAAAATCAGCAACTGCTATTGCTACCTGGTTTTCCCCTTTCCTCAGGTGTTTTCCATTTACCTGATATTCACGTAGCTGATCCCACCACGTGCCGTTCCCTACAAACTGGCCGTTAATGAAGGTGGCATCCACGTCATCAATTGTCCCAAGGTGCATCTCTATATCTTCCCCATCCCAGTTATCGGGCAAATAGAAAGAACGAACAAGCCAAAATAATCCATCTTGTTGTGGATAGGCATTTGTTTCAAAATATTCGGGCGCTTGTATGACCTTCCATTTATTTTCATTTATTTTTTGGTAATCAAAATCATTTAAGATGTTTAACGACCATTTTTTTTGTTTTTCCTCAATCATTTCTTTGGTCTCGGCAATGCTGGTGTTTTTCTCAAATATTTCATAGTACTTTGGGAATTCTTTGATAGATTCTTCGGTCATCCACTGCTCTATGGCGGTACCCCCATTGCTACTGCTGATTATACCTACCGGAACATTATGTTTTTCAAAAAGTTCTTTTGCGAAAAAATATGCCGCGGCTGAAAAATCAAGAACACTAACACTGTCTGTCTCCTGCCACCCTCCCGTTCCAACATCATCGCAAACAGAAGCAGAACTTTTCTTATCGACATTAATAAACCTTATTTGATTATTCGAACAAGTTTTTATTGCCTGTCCATAGACATCTGCAAGCAATCCCATGGTGTATGCCATATTCGATTGGCCAGATGCCAGCCATACTTCCCCTGCCATAACATCTTCGATCTTAATCGTGTCATTGCCAATCAAGTACAGAGAATATGGCCCACCAACCCGAAGGGGGGGGAGTGTTGCTTTCCATGAAGAGTCTGCCCCCACTTCAATACATTTTGTTTTTCCATCAATTTGAAGTTGAATGCTACTCCCCGGTGTTGCCTTCCCCCATATATTATTCTCTTGTTCCTGCTGCAACACCATGTTATCGGAGAATATACCAGGTAAAATAATTTTTGCGGCATTTGGTTTCATCGTGCATTGTGAAAAAACAATGGATATCAACATGGATAAAAGGGATAGTTTTATAGCAGAATTTAATGTCTTCATCATGATTGGCAATTTGATTTAAAAATATTTTTAGATACTATTCTCATTAAAAATCATCTGTCCTAAATGGTGCCGCCGGTAACCCAAAACTATTATACAAATTACATTCCGGGTTGTTTGCCCATCCGTAACGGATCCACCGGGGTTCCATACCTTTGGAAACCATATATACTTTATCATCTGCTATAGTAGCTTTTGCTTTTACAAATACCGAATCCGGGCCGGCAAACTCAAACCCTTTTAATTCATCGCCTTGTATTTTTAGCCCGGCACCTATATGATCAAAGTGGATGCGGACGGAGTCCCCTGAAATTTCATGTTTTTTGTAAACGGGTCCCGAAAAAACCACGTCTTTTTCACCATACACTTTATTTCGGGCAATAAGAGCGAGCCTGTTGCCGACTTCTATTTTGTTTTTGGGATGAATATCTTCCGCTTCCCCGATATCGATTGCAACAGCCATGCCCGTGTTTGGCAAAGATAATGCCATAGCTTGTGCCTCACGCAATTCTGCCCAGGTACTTTTTCCGGGATCGCTTTGGGGTTCGCCGTAATTGGGCAACTGCACAAAAAAAAACGGGAGGCTGCGGTCGTTAAACTTATCGCGCCAATTGTTTATCAGCATCGGGAAAAGCTTACGGTATTCAGCAGCCTCATTTGTATTTGCTTCCCCCTGATACCATAGCACGCCTTTGGGAGACATTTTCAGCAGCGGGTTAACCATCCCGTTAAACAATAACGAAGGAAAATCATTAGGCCAAAGTAATTCGATGGAGACATTTATTTCTTCAGGGCTAACCATATATTTCCATTCTCCCTGCAACGGGATGTATTTATTCCCTATGGTTAGGTTCACAAGGTTGGTGTCGCCATATATACCGCCACCGAAACCGTCATCTTTAACCCGCACGGCAATGACATTTTTTCCCTCTTTAAGTATATTGTTTTTTATTTTATAATTCCTTTCAAAGTTATAAGCATTGGTTTCACCTACCAAAACCCCGTTAACCCATGTTTTGTCGCTATCATCAATTTTAGCCAGGTTTAAAACCGCATCTTTGCCCAAATCCGCTTTATCAATATTGATTGCTTTTCGGAACCATACTACCCCGTCTAAGCCCTCCAGCCCTCTCCTCTCCCATAGTCCAGGCAAACTCATTGTTTCCCAGGAAGAATCGTCAAAATCTGTTTCTGCCCAGACTGCTTTCCCGTTTATAATCCCATCGGTTTTCGCAACTTTAGCCAAAATCTGGTCTTTGCTTTTTTGTTTTTCACTTCGTAAGCTATCAAGATTTAACTTATCCCGTTTTTCTATTGCCTCTTTGTACTTGTCAATATCCACAATCTTATCGGAGCTAATCCATGTTTGGGCGATAGTTCCTCCCCAGGCACTGCAAACCAAGCCAATTGGCACGTTTTGCGTTTTGTTTATTTGTTGCCCGAAATAGTAAGCTATCGCAGAAAAATCCCTCGCAGTTTTCGGATTGCATACATTCCATGAGGATTCCGGGATATTCCAGGTTTCCTGCAAAGCATATTGATTCGGAACAGTAAACAGCCTTATTTGTGTATTATCAGCTTCAATGGTATCAAGAGGTGGTTGGGTTTTCCAATCAATTTTCCAAACCATGTTGGACTGCCCGGAACAAAGCCATACATCGCCAATCAGGATGTTTTCAAAAACAATAACCGTATCTTTTCCCGAAATTTTCAAATCATAAGGACCACCTGCTTCTAAGGCAGGAAGTGTGGCTTCCCAAAGGCTATCGGCACTTGCGACCGCACTTGCCATGTTGCCTGCCAGTTCTATGTTAATTTTTTTGTTCGGGCTTGCTTTTCCCCAAACAACAACCGGTTTTTGGCGCTGCAAAACCATATTATCTCCAAACATATTGGATAATACAATGTAACCGGCAGGTTGTTTATCACATCCCGACAAAAAAACTGTCAATATAACAACCAAAAAAGTATGCAATAATGGTTTCATTTCTTTTA
>CAZBGI010000111.1:0-8995 GCA_964491395.1 uncultured Bacteroidales bacterium
AGCTTTGAGCTTAACAAAATGCCACAGCAAGCCCACTACGCCTGAGGCACAGGATATTTTTATGGAATCAGGGGATTAAGAAATAGCTTGTATAACCCTATTGTTTCCGGTCAAGGCCGGGATTTATGTTTCTTTTTATCGCTGGTCGGACTAATTGAGGGAGGAGAGATTTGTTTGCCTGTTTGCTTATAAATTACTTCGTGGGTAAAATAAACTCGTTGAGCAATCAAATTACGATGTAAATATTATAAAAATTGTGAAACAAAAAAATACGTATTTACCCGTAAATTTTTTATAGTAAAAAACCGAATGTTAAAAGCTAATAAAAAGAAGTTAATGCAAAGTTAAAATCGCTGACCATTGTCACAGACTTTCTGTAGAGCTTGTTAATCTTAAATTGTAAAAGGAATGTTAGTATTGTGCTTTGTAAAATATATGGCAAAGCTGGCAGAAAGATATTGCGTTGAATTTATTGTTTACAATAATTTCAGATTATGCAATTCAATTTATAAATTATGACAAAACCCGTAAAAAATGCCGATGAGAATCGAAGTACAAAACACTAGTTGAAAAGTGAGGCGAATTGGATGGTTGTTTTTCTAAAGTTAATGCCGCCGGGGGTCAGTTCAAATGGAATTCAAGGGTATTATCCAATCATTGCTGAAGTTCCACTTTTGTTCAGGGGGTTGATGGGGATGGCAGCATAAGTTGAATTACCGGAGCATTGAAAGAAAAAAAATATCCTGTTTTAAAAAGCACTTTCTGTTCGTTTCAAAGAAGCTTCCTGCCTGTCTGTATAATTTTAGGGGGGTGATCGGGTGGATTTGGCCCTTTTGGGTGTTGTTAACAAATTCACATCCCAAAAAATTTCTATTTTTGTTGCACGAAAAAAACGAACAGGTTCTTTTTTGTGATTTCTGTCAAACGATTGTATTGGATTGAGATTTTTTTTTATACTTTCGTAAGCGATTTTAAAAGCGTCAGCAAGCTGTTTTAAGGCAAGTTTTTTCGTTAAAATGATATAACAATCCCTTAGGGCATTGCTTTTTTTGTTTTTAATAAACAGACTTATAATATTTCAACATAATTACACAAGTGTTTTTTTATAAACCTTAATTGATATGCAAACGAAACTTCAGGAATTAACCGAAAAGATTTACCAGGAAGGGGTAAACAAGGCAAAGGAGGAAGCTGACAAGATAGTTTCAGCCGCCCAAAAGGAAGCAGATGAATTGGTTGCAGCCGCAATAAAACAAGCCGAAGGCATAGTGAAAGATGCTGAAAAAGAAGCCGAGGAGCTGAAAACCAACTCTATGAATGAGCTTCAGCTTTCTGCCCGCCAGTTGATCTCCGACACCCGGCAGAAAGTGGTTAATCTCATTGAAACCAAAGTGGTAGCACCCGAGGTAAAAGCTTCCTTCAAAGATGTGGCCTTTACGCAGGAAGTGATACAGACGCTGATGAAAAACTGGAATCCCAAAGGGGAAGAAAGGGTAGACGTAAGTATTTTACTTCCCAAAGAACAGCAGAAGGATTTCGAAAAGTTTTTCGAAGGAAAAACAGTTGAGATGCTGGGTGAAGGAGCGGAGATTTCTTTCAGCGACAAAATCAAAGGGGGATTCAAAATCGGACCCAAAGAAGGGGGTTATCTTATCAGCTTCTCCGATGAAGATTTTGATAACCTATTCAGAGGCTACCTCAGACCCCGTCTTATCGAAATGCTTTTTGACACAGAAAAAGAATAGATGCCTTTTGCTCTGGTAGCAAGGGCATTTTATTTTTGCCTTTGCCCGTTCCGGAGTCGCGTCTTATACCCAGGGGAACAGCGTATTGCCATCCCTTTCAGAAGGTATTTTTTAAAAACAAAAAAAATCAGCAAGTGAAGCGAAACTATTATTATCTGGTAGCAGGACTGCAGGACATCACCCTCGACATCCATAAGCTTTCTATGGGGCAGGTGGAATTCAGGCAGGAGCTCAAAACCGCCCTGCACCCTCAGGATTATAAGCTGACCGAGATTTTGTTTTATCCCTACGATAACAGCAACCTGCTCAACCTGCTCAGCAAGAATGAGAAGGAATTTGATCCCCGTGGCAATTTTGATCAGGCACTCCTGGAGGAAAACATCAAGGAACCTACCGGTGATTTGCCCGCTTATATGCAAGAATTCATCCTTGCCTTTAAAAACGATGAACCGTTGATTCCGGATATGAGTCCTGAAAATCAACTCACCGCCTTGTTTTACCGGTTTGCCTTGAATCTCAAGAATGACTTTTTGCCCGACTGGTTCAGGTTCAACCGGGATTTGAACAACCTGCTTACCGCGATGTTCTGCCGCAAATACGATATCCCTTACGAAAACCAGATTATCGGCAATGATGAAACGGCAGATGCCATCCGAAAGAGCCATGCCCGTGATTTTGGTTTGTCGGCCGAAATTCCCTGGCTCGATGATTTGCTCAATATCGCCAAAAATGACAATGTGCAGGAGCGGGAAAAAGCCATTGATCAACTTCGCTGGAACTACCTGGAAGAAGTAACCTTTTTCGAATACTTCACCATCAACAAAATTCTGGCATTTACCCTCAAACTGGGCATGGTGGAAAGATGGCTGGCCATTGATGAAGAACACGGCCGTAAGATGTTCAAGGAGTTGCTCGAGGAACTCAAATCAAGCTATAAATTACCCGAAACATTTACTGAAAAATAGATATATATGAACACAATAGGTAAGGTAACCGGAATTATTGCCAACCTTGTAATTGTAGAAACCCAGGAAAGGGTTGCTCAAAACGAGATTTGCTTTATCAGGCATGACGACACGCGGTTGATGGCTGAGGTAATCAAAATTATGGGCCAGAAGGTGTACGTACAGGTTTTTGAGAGTACCCGTGGTTTGAAGGTTGGTTCGGAAGTGGAATTTGCCGGGCACATGCTCGAGGTAACCCTCGGCCCGGGATTGTTGTCTAAAAACTTTGACGGGCTGCAAAATGACCTGGACAAGATGGATGGGGTTTTCCTGAAAAGAGGTGAATATACCGATCCCCTGGAAAAAGACAAAGAGTACGAATTTGAACCCCTGGCCAAAGAAGGGGATACCGTTATCGCCGGTGGATGGCTGGGTGAAGTGAAAGAAAACTGGATCGGACACAAAATTATGGTCCCTTTTGGTTTTGAAGGGGAATATACGGTAAAAAGCGTTTCCGCAAAAGGTACCTACAAAATGAATGATACCATGGCGGTGCTTACCGACAAGGAAGGCAAAGAGCACAAAGTTTCCATGATTCAGAAATGGCCGGTAAAAGTCCCCATCAAAGCATACAAAGAAAAGCCAAGACCTTTTAAAGTGCTGGAAACAGGTGTAAGGGTATTTGACACCCTCAACCCCATGGCCGAAGGAGGTACAGGATTTATTCCCGGGCCTTTCGGTTCCGGTAAAACGGTATTGCAGCACGCTTTGTCAAAGCAAGCCGAGGCCGACCTGGTAATTATTGCTGCCTGCGGCGAAAGGGCCAACGAGGTGGTAGAAATCTTCACAGAATTTCCCGAATTGGATGACCCCCGTACCGGACGTAAGTTGATGGAACGGACCACCATTATCGCCAATACTTCCAACATGCCCGTCGCGGCAAGGGAAGCTTCGGTATATACCGCCATGACCATTGCAGAATATTACCGTGCCATGGGACTGAAAGTATTGCTGCTGGCCGACTCCACATCGCGTTGGGCACAGGCCCTCAGGGAAATGTCCAACCGGATGGAGGAACTCCCCGGACCCGACGGATTCCCCATGGACCTGCCGGCTATTATCTCCAATTTTTACTCCAGAGCAGGGTATGTTTATCTCAACAACGGCGAAACCGGTTCCATTACCTTCATCGGTACCGTATCTCCTGCCGGTGGTAACCTCAAAGAGCCTGTAACAGAATCAACCAAAAAAGCAGCCCGCTGCTTCTACGCCCTTTCCCAGCAACGGGCCGACAGTAAGCGCTATCCTGCCATCGACCCCATTGAAAGTTATTCCAAATACCTTGAATATCCTGAAATTGTGGAATATCTCAACCAACAAAATGGTGAAAACTGGACTGAAAATGTATGGTTCATCAAAGATGCGCTGCTCAGAAGTAAAGAGGTGTATGAGCAAATCAATATCCTGGGTGATGATGGTGTACCCTTGGATTACCATGTTACCTACTGGAAAGGAGAAGTGGTTGACTTTGTAATTTCTCAGCAGGATGCATTTGATAAGATTGACCAGAGATCTGATTTCAAGAGACAAAGATATATGCTTGAAAAAGTGGTTAATGTGCTCAAATCAGAATTTAAATTTGAGTCATTTGAAGAGGTAAACCCCTATTTTAAAAAACTGATCAACCAGTATAAGCAGATGAACTATTCGGAGTTTGAGAGCGAAGAGTTCAAAAAGAATGAAACAGAACTTGAAGTAATAATCCAAGAAAGAAAGGTAGCGTAATGGAAAAGGACACAAAAGCATTTCAGCGCATATATACCAAGTTGTTCCAACTCACCAAGGCCACCGTATCTTTGCAGGCCTCCGGCATTGGCAACGAGGAACTGGCCATTGTTGACGGACGTTTGGCCCAGGTTGTAAAAATTATGGGTGACATTGTAACCCTGCAGGTATTCGCCGGTACAGAAGGTATCGCTACTGATGCAGAGGTAATATTCACCGGAAAAGCACCCACCCTGAAGGTAGGGGAAGACCTTGCCGGTCGCTTTTTTAATGCCTATGGCGAACCCATTGAAGGGGGAGAAATCATGGGAGAAGAAAGAGAAATTGGCGGACCCAGTGTAAACCCGGTGCGTCGCGAGCAGCCTTCAGAATTTATTGCTACCGGAATTGCCGGTATCGACCTGAACAATGCATTGGTAACCGGTCAGAAGATTCCCTTCTTTGCCGACCCCGATCAACCTTACAACCAGGTAATGGCCAACGTAGCCTTGCGTGCCGAGGCAGATAAGATTATCCTGGGAGGGATCGGTCTTACCAATGATGACTATCTCTACTTTAAGAGGGTGTTTGACGATGCAGGTGCCCTGGACCGTATTGTAGGTTTTATCAATACCACAGAAAACCCACCCGTTGAGCGTCTGCTCGTGCCCGATATGGCCCTTGCCGCGGCAGAATATTATGCCTCCGAAAAAGGACAAAAAGTACTGGTGCTGCTTACCGACCTTACCCTCTATGCCGATGCACTGAGTATTGTTTCCAACCGTATGGACCAGATTCCCTCCAAAGACAGTATGCCGGGATCACTCTATTCCGACCTTGCCCGTTTGTATGAGAAAGCGGTGCAGTTTCCTGCCGGAGGATCGATTACCATTATTGCCGTAACAACCCTTTCAAGTGGTGACATTACGCACGCGATCCCTGACAACACCGGGTATATTACCGAGGGACAGTTGTTTTTGCGCAAAGACTCTGACATTGGCAAAGTAATCGTTGACCCCTTCCGTTCTCTTTCCCGTTTGAAGCAGCTGGTAATTGGTAAACGTACCCGCGAAGACCATCCGCAGGTGATGAATGCTGCTGTGCGACTGTACGCAGATGCCGCTAATGCCAAAACCAAACTGGAGAATGGTTTCGACCTTACTGACTACGATGAGCGCACCCTGGATTTTGCCAAAGCCTATTCAGAAAAACTCCTTGCCATTGACGTGAACATTGAAGTGGATGCCATGCTGGAGACTGCTTACAATCTCTTCGGAGAATACTTTACTCCGGTAGAAGTTGGATTGAAGCAGGAGTTTATAGAAAAATACTGGAAGAAGTAGGCAGTTGTTCGTGGTTGGTTACTGCGGATTATTAAGTAGCTAAGATAAAAGCGTCACAACTGCCTTGTATTTTAAAAAGATAATTGTATGGCTATAAAGTTTCAATATAATAAAACCTCTTTACAACATCTTGAGAAGCAGCTCAAGGTAAGGGAAAAGGCTTTGCCAACCCTTAAAAACAAGGAAGCTGCCCTGCGGGTTGAGGTGAAGAAGGCGAAAACCGAAGCTGAAGCCCTGGACGAACAACTCAAAAAGAAACTCAGGGAGTATCAGAATGCCATAGAGATATGGGGCGAATTTGATAACGATCTGGTTTCCGTTGAGGATGTAGAGCTTTCCATTAAGAAGATTGCCGGGGTGAAAACGCCGGTGTTGGAAGGAGTGGACTTTTCGCTCAAGGAATTCAGTGTTTTCAACCGGCCTTCGTGGTACCTGGATGGCGTGGCCATCAGTAAAGAACTAGCACGGATTGCCATCGAAAGCGAAGTTTTCAATCAGAAAATGCGACTGCTGGACCATGCACGTCGTAAAACCACCCAAAAGGTGAACCTATATGAAAAGGTGCAGATTCCAGGTTTCCAGGATGCCATCAGAAAAATCAAACGATTTATGGAAGATGAAGAAAACCTGTCGAAAGCTGCACAAAAAATTGTGAAATCCCGTATTCAGGAAATGGAGGAAAGTGTATGATACAACCCATGACCAAATATTCGTTCCTGGTATTTCACAGCGATTACCGCAAATTTCTGCTTGATCTGCGCCGCCTGGGAGTGGTGCATGTCATTGAAAAGGAAAAAGAGGTAACTGCTGAGATCAGGGATAAATATGAGCATATCAAAGATGTTGAATCGGTCATGAAGTTTCTCGCCAAAAGAGAAATCGAACGACGCGATGGAGATTGTTCTGTTTCCGGTTCAGAAGCTTTTGACATTGTAAAAAATGCCATGGCCGATCTGGAAGTGAAACAACAACATCTTACTGCATTGAAAAAGGAGATGTCGCTGGTGGAACCCTGGGGCGATTTCTCCAAAAAGACCCTTGAGAAACTTGAGGAAAACCGCATCAAACTGCGCTTTTATTCTATTGCGGCCAAGCGTTTTGAAGAGAAATGGCTTTATGAATACCCCATTGAAATCATTTCGCATCATGCCGGCCAGGTATATTTAGTGATGGTAGACAAGGGTTACCTCACCGGGGAATTTCCCGCAGAAGAGATGCGTCCGCCCGAAAGGCCTCTTTCAGAAATTATGGCTGAAAAAGAGGAAACGGAGAAAGCCATTGACTTGCTCAATGCATTGTTTGACAAACATGCTGCCGAAAGTATGCTGGTCATTGACCGCTACTACAGGCAAATGGTAGAATCGGTAGAGTTCGACACTACCATCATGCATACCCGCCCCGAAGCAGAAGAAAAAGTAATGTTGCTGGAAGGTTGGGTGCCCCAGAAACTCAGAGCCGACCTTGATAGCTATCTCCAACAGCATAATTATCTCTACACAGAACAAAGAGCCACCAAAGAAGACAAAGTTCCCATTGCATTGAATAACAAAGGCTTTTCGAAGAAATTTGAAATGCTGGGCGAACTTTATTCCTTGCCTAAGTATGGTGAACTGGATCTCACCCCTTTCTTTGCTCCTTTTTACACGCTTTTCTTTGGCTTTTGCCTGGGTGATGCCGGTTATGGTATCCTGATGGCCATCGCGGCCCTGGTACTGAAGAAAAAAGTAGCCAAAGAACTCAAACAGGTGATGGGTTTGGTTTTCTACCTGGGACTCTCAACCATTTTCTTTGGCATCGTGGGAGGTACTTTTTTTGGAATTCCCTTGTATGAAACCTCCATTCCTATTTATGCCAATATGAATGAATGGTTGAAAGGGCAGGGAACAGATATTAACAATGTTCTGTTTTATCTTTCCCTGGTTTTGGGTGCCATCCAGATTCTCTTTGGTATGTTCCTGAAAGTAATCAATGAAATCCGTCAGTTTGGATGGAAACTGGCCATCGGAACCATGGGCTGGATTGTACTTCTGGTAGGATCTATCACACTATATGCCATTGGTGAATTTACTGCCGTGGAAAGCAGCAGCCTTACACCCGCTTGGTATGTATTACTGGGTGTCAGCGGGACGATGATTTTGCTGCTCAACAACCTTACCCGCAATATATTCATGAACTTAGGGGTAGGCCTTTGGGACAGCTACAACATGATTACCGGAATTCTGGGCGACCTGTTGTCTTATATCCGTTTGTTTGCCCTGGGTATCAGCAGTGCCATTCTTGGTTTTGTGTTTAACAGCCTGGCAGTATCCATGAGTGGTGACATCCCGGTACTGAGCATCATCATCATGGTGGTTATCCTGGTTATCGGGCACAGTATCAACCTGTTTATGTCGGGACTGGGCTCGTTTGTACACCCCATGCGTCTGACTTTTGTAGAATTTTATAAAAATGCCGGTTTTTCCGGTGGTGGAAAAAAATACAATCCATTTAAAAAATTAACCTAACGTTTTACTAAATTCAAACTACAATTATTATGGAACCTATTGTTTTAGCTTACATCGGAATCGGATTGATGATAGGATTGGCCGGCATCGGCAGTGCTTATGGAGTATCTATGGGGGGTAATGCCTCTGTTGGAGCCATGAAAAAGAACGACGAAGCTTTCGGTAACTACCTCGTATTATCAGCACTCCCCGGAACCCAGGGACTTTATGGATTTATGGGTTACTTTATCCTTTCAGGATTTCTTGTTCCTGATATTACCTGGACTACTGCAGCGGCCATTTTTGGTGCCGGACTGGCACTGGGCTTTGTAGGTCTGCTCTCAGCTATCCGCCAGGGACAGGTTTGTGCCAACGGTATCGCAGCCATCGGCTCCGGATACAATGTTTTTGGAAGCACCCTGATTCTCGCTGTATTCCCAGAGCTCTATGCAATTGTTGCTTTTGCCGCAACATTTCTTATTAGCGGAGCCCTGTAAAAAAGAACTATCTGACTGATTGTTTATTACAATGGCCACTTTTGCCCTTAACAGGCAAGAGTGGCCATGTTTTATGACCGGAACACTTTCTCTGATACTGGCCGCTATTTGCCGCTCAGTGGTCTGACGACTTTCAGCTCGTCCGACCACTATCCTGGTGAGCGAATCCATAATAGTATAAAAGCGGAAATACAATTTCTGCTTAGCAGGGGGCTATGC
>CAZBGI010000112.1:0-8876 GCA_964491395.1 uncultured Bacteroidales bacterium
TTTGAGATTTCTTCAGAGAGGGAGTTTAACGATATGGCGTTAAAGGTTTTTCGGTTCCAATACCTGCACAACCCTATCTACCGGAAATTTTGTGAAGCCCTTAATGTCCCGGCAGACGTTGTTAATCATTACACAGGCATACCTTTTCTCCCCATCGAGTTTTTCAGGCAACAACCTGTGCTTTGCGGTGCAGAACTGCCTGAACTGGTTTTTACCAGCAGTGGCACAACCGGCAATAAGACCAGCCGACATTATGTGAGACATCCGGAAGTTTACCAAAAAAGTTTCCTGAAGACTTTCCGGATATTTTTCGGAGACCCCGAAGAGTATCATATTCTGGCCCTTTTACCCGGCTATCTTGAAAGATCGGGTTCGTCGCTGATATACATGACAGAAGAACTCATACGCCAAAGTCAAAGCACGCATAGTGGATTTTATTTGAAAGAACTGTCCCTTCTGAAAGACAAAATCGAAATTCTTCACGATGATCCCCGCCGGATCCTGTTATTGGGGGTTAGTTTTGCATTGCTGGATATGGTTGAAAAATATTCTGTGCATCATCCCCGGCTTATGGTAATGGAAACCGGAGGGATGAAGGGCAGAAGAAAGGAATTGGTGAGGGAGGAGCTGCATGAAATACTTCAACAGGGTTTTGGCGTCGAAAAAATTTATTCAGAATACGGGATGACGGAACTGCTTTCGCAGGCATATTCATTGGGACATGGCAGGTTTGCTACCCCTCCGTGGATGAAAATTCTGGTGCGGGAACCCAATGATCCACTTACTGTTACCGCAGCAGAATCCTCAGGAGGTATCAATGTTATTGACCTGGCCAATGTGTATTCCTGCTCCTTTATTGCTACGCAGGATTTGGGGAAAGTACACCGGGAGGGAATTTTCGAAATTTCCGGCAGGTTTGACCACAGCGATATCCGGGGATGCAACCTGATGGTAGTATAAGTCAGGGTGAAACCGAAAGTTATTGTTTTACCGCCGGTTATGTTAAGATATTTTGTCTATTTTTGGGGACACTAATAATTGCAAGGAAGAAATATGCTGGAATCTCCCACACCTATTCGCCAAAAAATACCCTTTGTCGGTGTTGTTTTTGCTATGGTTGTGGCCTTTGCACTCGTTTCTTGTAATCGTACGTCCACGAATTACCCAAGGGCAGAAAAAGGAATCCTGGATGCAGAACATCTTTTTGCCCGGCAGCATACTCCCCTTTACCTGGATGGTGAATGGGAGTTTTACCCCAATGAACTTATCTTTCCTGAGGAGTTTCATAATCGTACAATGGAGCTTACAATGCCTTCACCCTCTTTCTGGCTCCAAGACCTGACAGAAGAGCAGGTTGACTATGCAACCTATCGTTTGCGGATGGTCAATCATGATCTTCCGCCGGTATTCAGCATCAGGAATCATCAGATATTCAGTGCGTTCAGACTGTTTGTAAATGGCAAAGAAGTTCTTTCCAATGGGGTAGTAGCTACCACCAAAGAAAAGGAGCAACCCAGTTATCATCCTAAAACCGTTAGCATCATTTCTGAGGCCGACACACTGGAATTTGTCTTGCATGTATCCAATCATAATTATCGCAAAGGGGGCATTGGCGAATCTTTTATAGTGGGGCAGGTTTCCAGCTTGCTTAGAAACAATATGGTCCGCACAGGCTTTGATTTTTTCCTTGCCGGAAGCTTGCTTATCATGGCCATTTATTACCTGGTATTGTTTTTTGTTTTACGCAAAGAAAAATCTTCTCTGTTTTTCAGTGTATTTATCGGTATATCTATCATCAGATTACTGGTGACAGGGCAAAGATTGTTGCTTTTAATATTTCCCGGTATCTCGTGGGAAAGCATGCTCAGGCTTGAATACGGCTCTTTCTATCTCGCCCCGGTATTTTTAATCCTTTTCTTCAATGCTGTGTTTCGCGAAGAAGTGAAGATATATTTGGTCAACCTGGTGATGGGCTTTTCCGGGCTATTTACCTTGTTGGTGTTGGTGACACCCGTAAGTTTCTTTTCAGCTACGCTGCCTGTTTACCAGATTTATGTCGTTGTACTGTCCCTGGTGCTTGTTTACCAGATCAACAAAGCCCGGAAAAAAGGGAAGGAGGGTGCGCTGGTATTGCTTCTGGGTATCGGAATACTCTTTGTCACCCTTTTACATGATATGATTTATGCTTATGGCAGCTTCAGGGGGAGCGAAATTTTTCCGGCCGGACTGGTTTTCTTTATACTGTGTCAATCCTATGTTTTGTTCATTCAGTTTTCCCTTATCAATAAAGAAAACCAGGAACTATGGGATGAGCTGGATTACAGAAACCAGAATCTGGAACAGATGGTGAAAGCACGAACCCGGGAGTTGGTTAAGCAGAAGAAAATGCTTGAAAAGACCAATCTGGAGTTGGAGAAGCAAAAAGAAACCATGGTAAACCAGGGGCAAACCCTTGAATTTATCAATGAGTTGCTTGAGAAGGAGAAAGAAAAATCCGATCAATTGCTGCTGAACGTCTTACCACAACACATTGCCGAAGAGCTGAGGGTGTATGGGCGGTCTCTGGCGCACAGCTATCCACATGTAAGTGTGTTGTTTGTAGACTTTGTGAAGTTTTCCGAACTTTCTGAAACCATTCCGCCAGCTGATCTGTTGAAAGAATTACACTTTTACTTTGCCAGTTTTGACGACATTGCCAAAAAATACAATCTGGAGAAAATTAAAACCATAGGCGATGCATACATGTGTGCAGGAGGTCTCCATGAGGATGCCAGCGAGAGAGATGTCAGAAACACCGTCCTGGCTGCCCTGGAAATTCGAAGTTTTATCCTTGCCCACCGTGAAGAAAAAACGGCCCTGGGAGAGTACTGGTTTGATTGCCGCATGGGTATTCATACAGGTCCCGTAATTGCAGGAGTGGTAGGGAAATCAAAATTTGCTTTCGATATCTGGGGGCCCACAGTGAATATTGCCAAGCGAATGGAATCTGCCTGCGAACCGAACATGGTCAATATTTCAGAATTTACCTGGCAATTTGTACGAAATGAGTTTAACTGTACATCCAGAGGAATCATCACGATGAAACACAAGCGGAACATGCAAATGTTTTATGTGGATGGATTTAAGAAACGATAAAACTCCTGCAGACGAAGTTTGTGGGCTAAGCAGAAAAATAATACAAAATACCGGCTGCCGCGATTCCTATACCGGCAATCAATTCCATGGCCCTGGCAAAACTATCCCTGAACTGCAGGCCAAACATCAGCCCGCTGAACGATAAAAACAGGACTATCAGAGACAATGTCCAGGTAAAACGTACCATGCTGAGGTCCATAAACCTGACCCCAACCCCGGCAAAGAGCATGTTGATGCCCAAAGCAAAAGCCAGGGCAAAAATTACCGGCATCAGGTTGATATCATAAACCTTCTCATCTGCCTTTCTTTTCCATGCATGAATCACCATCCTTATCCCGGTAATCATAAACATGACCAGTACTACCCATTCTCCGGTGCCTAAGGTACGCCGGGCCAGTGCTCCGGCCACAAAATATCCACCGGCAAAGAGTGAACCGGCAACAAGGGAAAAGATGATGGCTGCTTTGAGAGGAGTGCCGGGTTTAACACCCTCTCCCAAACGTGCGTTGCTCAGAGAAACAGAAAAATAGCTTACCGCCAGCAAAAATGGTAAAACGTACACCAACAGGTTCAAAAGAAAGCTCATAACACCTAAAATTTTAAGGATATATTAGACGGGTTTAGCAGGGTGAGAATTTTTTCCAGCCCTTCAGCATCTGCCTGGTCAAAAGAATTCTTATCCTTGCTGTCCACGTCCAGTACACCTGTAATTTCTCCTTTATGGTTTCTCAAAGGTACAACAATCTCGCTGTTGCTGCGACCGTCGCAGGCAATGTGGCCAGGGAACTGATGTACATCGGGTACGACAAGAGTCTTTTGCTCATTGATAGCAGCCCAGCAAACACCGGTGTCTTTTGCCAGCAACTGACAGGCTACCGGTCCCTGGTAAGGTCCTGCGATAAGTTCACCATCATCCAGCAGATAAAAGCCACACCAGAAATAGTATTCCATTTTATGGTGTAATACAGCAGCAACAGTAGCCATTTTGGATAAATCGTTGCCGGGTTTTTCCAGCAAGGTTTTTAGTTGATCATAGATGCGGCTGTATCTTCCTTGTTTTCTTTTTAAATCCATAATGTTTATGTTTTTTGATAAAATGTCATTATACAAAGAACCCCGGAGCATTTCCGGGGTTCAAATTTATAGATAATTTATCAGACTCTTTCCAGTTCCACGGTGAAGTGCCGCATGATAGGAGCTTCCGAGGTAATGGCAAGTCCCTGGGTAATGCTTTCCCTGCGGTCCCAGATGTTTTTCAGCGCAACAGCAATATAGTCCATATGGTTGTTGGTGTAAACTCTTCTGGGCAGGGCAAGTCTGAGAAGTTCCAGTTGCGGATAACGGTTTTCGCGGGTAACAGGATTCCTGTCGGCGAGCAATGTTCCGATTTCCACGCCCCGGATGCCACCTTCTACGTACAACTCTACGGCAAGGGTTTGGGCCTGGAATTGTTCTTTGGGTACGTTGGGAAGAAATTTTCGGGCATCCACAAATACAGCATGACCGCCGGTAGGTTGCTGGATAGGAATACCCATCTGGAGAAGTTTCTCGCCCAGGTAGGCCACCTGTCCGATGCGGGCTTCCAGGTAATCAAATTCAGTGCCTTCCATCAGTCCTTGTGCCAGGGCGCCCAGGTCCCGGCCGGCAAGACCACCGTAGGTAAGATACCCTTCATACATGATGTTGAAAACACTGGCCTTGTCAAAGAGCGTCTTGTCGCGCAGGGCAATAAATCCACCAATGTTTACAATGGCATCTTTCTTACTGCTCATGGTGGCTCCCTCGACATAAGTAAACATCTCCTTCACGATGTCCCTGATGGTTTTGTTTTCATACCCTTTCTCCCTGATTTTGATAAAATAAGCATTCTCCGCAAAACGAGCGGCATCAAAAACAGGCATAACCCCATACTTTTTGCACAAGCTTGATACGTCGCGGATGTTTTCCATGGAAACAGGCTGTCCTCCTGAAGTGTTGCAGGTAACGGTGATGATGCACAAGGGAATTTTATCAGCAGGATATTTTTTGAAAACTTCTTCCAGTTTTCCCAGGTCGATGTTTCCCTTGAAGGGATGAAATTCTGAGGTATGGCACGCTTCATCAATGGTGCAGTCGATAGCCCGGGCTTTCCGGTATTCAATATGGCCCTTGGTAGTATCAAAATGTGAGTTGCCTGGAACAATATCTCCTTCCTTAATAAGAGCAGAAAACAAAACGTTTTCGGCTGCCCGCCCCTGGTGGGTGGGGAGAAAATAAGGCATACCGAGCAACTGGGTGATCACATTCTTCAATTTGAAAAAGCTGCTGGAACCGGCATAACTCTCATCGCCCAGCATGATTTCTGACCACTGGTGCTGGCTCATGGCACCGGTACCTGAGTCGGTTAGCAGGTCAATGAATACCTGTTCGCTTTTCAGGTTAAACAAATTGTAACGGGCTTCTTTGATCCATTGTTCCCTCTCTTCTCTGCTGCTGCGATAGAGAGGTTCTATTACCTTCATTTTATAAGGTTCTGCATAGGGTAATTCCATAGCATTACTGTTTTAGTAATTGTAAAAAAATTTGTTAGAAATATAGGGTGATTTGCTGGAAGTAAAAGCTTGCCAGCGAGATGAGGGGAGATTCTTAATATGAATCGCGACGCTTTATGTTCAGGTAATTCAAACGTGTTGAATTTAAAAAATAGGAGTAAAGCATAGATAATACGTATTTTATCCATTGCAAAAATAATAAAATTTGTAAGGATGAACCATGGGCCCTCATTGTAAAATCACTGTCTGTTTAGAAATTAATCAAACTGCGCTGAAAAGCATGGATAGAACGACAAAGGGTTAAAAAATCAAAATGAAAACAATCGGATTGTTATTATGCCTATTTTTGATCATAAATACCTTCTGCAGGGTGAAAAATTCTCAATGACAGAGTAATCCGAACGTTGAAAAACCCCGGATTTGGGCAGAAGCAGTAATAAAAATAAACCTTTAGATGAACAAACTGAATTATACATTGAACCTCTCAACTTACAGTTGTTTATATTGTTGTACATGTATTGCTTGTGCCACTGAATGGCTGTATTTTGTAACATAATCTCCACCTGTTTCTAAAGCAAAATATTGATCCTTTCGGTGTGTGTACTGAAAGGGTCTTTTTTTTTTATAAAAATCTGAAAACATGGAAAACCATCGAAACTTTGCTGAGAAATTATACCGTGACAATACTGCCGAACCGTGTTTCATGCCCTGCAAAACCGACACCAACAAATTTGTCAACGATATGTTGCAACTATTGTTTCCGCTGGATGTACCCCGAAACACCGACGAATATATCCTGAGATTCAGAGAACTGGAGCTTTTGTTGCGCAAACTGCTCTACAACCTCAAGGTGCTGCTCAAAGAATCCCCTCATGCTATTGTTGACCATTTCTTTGATGCGCTGCCGGTAATTTATGAAAAATTGCGCAGGGATGCCGAATCTATTTATAAGTTTGATCCTGCTGCTGCGAATATCCAGGAGGTCTTTCATGCCTACCCCGGTTTTTATGCCATCACCGTTTACCGGCTTTCCCATCAACTGGTGAAACAGAATGTTCCGGTTTTGCCCAGGGTTTTTTCAGAATACGCACATGGGCGTACGGGCATTGATATCAATCCCTGTGCCGTTATCGGCGATAATTTTTTCATTGACCATGGCACCGGGGTTGTAATCGGGGAAACCACGAAAATTGGGAACAACGTGAAAATATACCAGGGGGTAACCCTGGGAGCGCTCACCGTGGAAAAATCTCTGGCCGCCACCAAAAGACATCCCACCATTGAAGACAACGTGATCATTTACGCGGGAAGCACCGTGCTGGGAGGAAAAACGGTTGTAGGACACGATTCTGTGATTGGCGGGAATGTTTGGCTTACCGAAAGTGTCCCCCCCAACTCGGTGGTTTATCACAAAAGCGAAGTGAAAATCCGCTCTGGTAAAAATTTAAAAGAACCCCTGAACTTTGTTATTTAATATTTTCCAATTCATGTTTTATACGTAACCTATTTTAATATTATTCAAATGAAAGCAAAAAATATTTTAGAGCTTATTGGAAATACCCCTCATCTTCGCATTAATCATCTTTTTTCGTCCGACTATGAAGTTTGGATGAAGCTGGAGAAAAATAATCCTGGTGCCAGCATTAAAGATCGCATCGCCCTGGCCATGATAGAAGAGGCTGAAAAAGACGGGAAGCTCAAACCCGGTGGCACCATCATTGAACCAACTTCGGGCAATACAGGTATTGGTATTGCTATGGTGGCCGCAGTGAAAGGATACCAGGTAATCCTGGTAATGCCTGAGAGCATGTCGCTGGAAAGACGCCGAATCATGAAATTACTCGGTGCTCAGTTCGAACTTACCCCCCGCGAAAAAGGGATGAAAGGAGCCATCGAAAAGGCCACTGAGCTGGTGAAGGATACACCGGGCTCCTGGATGCCCCGGCAGTTTGAAAACCCTGCCAACCCTGCTGTACACCGTGAAAAGACCGCGCGGGAAATCCTGGATGATTTTCCCGACGGACTGGATTATATGATTACCGGGGTAGGTACTGGTGGACATATCAGCGGTGTGGCACAGGAGCTGAAAAAGAAATATCCACAACTCAAGGTATTTGCTGTAGAGCCGGAACTTTCTTCCGTAATCAGTGGAGGAGAGCCCGGTCCCCATCCCTTGCAGGGAATAGGTGCCGGTTTTATCCCGGAAGTTCTCGACCAATCGGTGCTGGATGGGGTAATTACCGTTACCAGGGAAGAAGCTTTTTTCTTTACACAGCAAGCCGCTCTGAAAGAAGGTCTTTTTATCGGGGTTTCTTCCGGGGCATCGTTGGCTGCCGTACATAAAAAACTGGAAGAAATACCCAAAGGAGCACGCATTCTTACCTTCTGCTACGATACCGGTGAACGCTATTTATCGGTAGAAGGACTTTTTGAATAAGATTTTTTCACCTTTAAATATACACTTATGCATACAGCCATTGTGACCGGCGGAGCCCAGGGAATCGGCAAAGCCATCAGCCTGAAACTCATGCACGAAAATACTTTTGTTTTTGTGCTGGACAATGACAAGGAGGCATTGGAGGATTTTGATCTTGAAAGTCCTGACTTGCAAATGAGTAAAACCATTTTGTGCGATGTGTCCAACGAAGAATTGTTGTCAAAAACCCTTGAAATCATTCTCAACCAGGGACCATCGTTGAAATTTCTGGTCAACAATGCCGCCATATCCCGGTTTCAACCCCTGGAAGAGTTGAGCCTTGAGGAATGGAACCATACCCTGTCGGTAAATCTCACGTCGTACTTTCTGACCTCTAAACAACTGGCTCCTGCTTTGAGACGCAACAACGGGAGTATCGTCAATATTTGCAGTACCCGGGCTTTTATGTCGGAACCCGATAGCGAAGCCTATGCTTCATCTAAGGGAGGAGTATATGCCCTTACCCATGCCCTGGCCATGAGCCTGCAGCCTGATGTGCGGGTCAACTGCATCAGCCCGGGTTGGATTGAAGTGACTCCATGGCAAAAGAAAAGCAAACGAAAAACACCGGTCTGGGCAGAAAAACATCACCTGCAGCATCCCGCAGGGCGGATAGGAAAGCCAGAGGATATAGCGGAACTATGCTGGTTTTTGCTTAGCGAGAAAGCAGGATTTATCACCGGTCAGAATTTTACGGCCGATGGGGGCATGACGCGCAAAATGATTTACGAAGG
>CAZBGI010000113.1:0-8848 GCA_964491395.1 uncultured Bacteroidales bacterium
TGTAAGATTATCGGAATGAATCGTGCGCAGAAAAATAGTCTTATTTCCATTATTTATGCGGAGAATAATCCGTATATTTAGCGCAAAATAAAAAAAATTATCAGCAAATGACCTTCATTAAATTTAACCCCCTAAAATTTTATGCCGGACTGGTTTTGCTTATCCTGTTCATGGCAAGTGCCTGCAGTTTGTTCACTGACAAAGAGGCTGATGATCCCTACAATGGACTTAGAACCACCTACCGGAAAGACGGGACCCTGATGGCAGAGGTGGAGTATAAAGATAGTGTGCGACATGGGGTTGCACGCAATTATTACCCCAACGGAAAGGTAAAAATTGAAATGTTCTACGAAGAGGGTGTCAGGCATGGATTGTTAAAGTACTATTATGAAAATGGAGATCTTTACCAGGAAACAACGTATGTTTCCGGTAAAAAAGAAGGGATTGAGAAAAAGTATTACAAAAGCGGAGCGCTGATGGCCGAAATTCCTTATAAAAATGATAAACCCACGGTGGGGTTAAAAGAGTATAACGAAGAAGGGAAACTGATCACCAAAGATGTAAGCGTGGTTTTCAACCTGGTGGATAAAACCGCCTTCGAGAACAAATATGATTTGGAAATCACCCTGTCAGACAATGCAAGAAATGCCTTCTTCAGCAGGGTGATACCCTCTGAAAAGGGGTCTGAAGCGCTTTTGCCGTATGATAATTATACTACACGCGGAAAAGCGGTTGTTCCCTTCTATGTTTCTCCCGGCCGCTCACTCATGGAGGAAGTCATTATACGGGCATCCCGAAAAACAAGGTTAAACCATGTTGAGATTTTTGAAGGAAAATACAACCTGGCCATTGAGAACAGAAAGCGGTTTCAATAGTAATCAGGGTACAGAGGGTCACACAGAATTAGTGACTGTTTAGCGCAGTACCTCCATCTTGCTCTTTAACTCATAGCTGTCAGGTACGTATTGTAGTCCGCTTGAAACTACTTTCCTGGCGCTTGTTTTTCTTCCTGACCTGAAATAGTAAAGTGAAGCGCGTGAGTAGATCTGTTCTATCTGCCTGAGGATGCTCAAATCGATTGCTGTTCCGGGTTGATGCAGGTTTTCAAACTCTTCCCGCAACTTTTCAGCCTCTTCAAACTTGCCATCTATGTAATGTGCATTTATTCTGGATAGTAAAACAGACTGATGAAGTGTCTGAAAGTTTTCATTTTGCATGATTGCTTCATACTTTTGGGAATAATGAAGTATCTCCTTGTATATTTCATCCCAGCTCATGGTTCTGCCGTTATTATAGAGATCATTCACTATGTGATTGAAGAGCATGTCTTTTGTATTATAATCATCGGGTTTTAGATTGTAGGCTTTTTCCAAATGGTCCAAGGCACCTTTTCCGCCACTATATGCATACAAAAACAGCGCGCTGTTGTAGTGATAAGTAAAACTAATCTCTTGCCTGATATGCTGATGGGTAAAATGTTTATCCATCCATTGGTATATTGAGTCGGATAAACTGATATCGTTTTTCTCCCATGCAAAATTCATAAAATCAATTCCCAATGAAATGATGATTTGTTCATTAATATTTGTATCCAGAAACTTTTCCAGATCGGCAAGCAACTGATATGTGTATTCTTCTTTGTATTGTTGTTGTGCGAGTAAAATGCCATTAAAGTTTAATATCATGGCATTGTTTATTACAGAAGGATACAGGACAGAAGATTTTTTAAGCGATTCATAGGCCATTTTATTGTCCATTTCTTGGGCATGTTTGATGCCCTCGTTGCGGTATAGCCCGCCGATCGCTTTTCCCAAATCCCCTGATTCCTCAGAAAGATAATATTCACTGAAAATTTTGAAGGTACCTTTTTGCGCCAATTCTTGTTGTGATACCATTTTCATTTCGAGTAATTCCTGGACAATTTTCTCCTTTTCACGGTTGGTAAAAACCCTGTCGGTTCCTTGCAACGGATTGGTGGTTTCCACAACAATGCTCGATTCTCCGGGATACGCCAGGAGGTAAACATGTTCCGGGTGTATCACCACTTCGTAAGGGATATTGTAATAGTCAAATGCTATGGCATATAATACCGAAGCCGTCAGGCAATTGAAGTTCCCCCGGGTAAAAATTTCACTGAAAAACGGGTTGTCTTTGTATAGCTTAAAATATTGATCATGGATTTCATCAAAAATAAAGGAAATCTTCTTTTTGTTCTTCCTGGTAAATTTCCTGTGGGTTTTTAATTGATCCAGAAAATGGTAAAAATCCGCTTTGTACCGGGTAAACTCCTCTTTATTCATCTCCGGATCAGTGGCCATAGCCGCCAATAACCAATCACATGCTGAATCTGTAGTAATGCAATGAAAGGCTTGTTTTTCAAGCTCAGAGTGAAAGGTTAAGTCAGCAATAGTAAACCTGTTGAGGGGTGGGCTTTCGGAATAGGAATTCACACTGAAGGCAAGGATCAAAAAAATTGCGAAAAGTAGATTTTTTTGCATATAGAATGTATTTAGAAATCCATTGAGAACCTGAAACTGAAGGGTAAGAAGGGCCCTCTGTACTATCCGTGCAATGATTTAATCTATCTCCTGAATCCCTTTTATTTCATGTTTATGGTTACAAATATAACAAATCCTGCAATGTTTTATAAATTTTTTGGGATTTTGGAAGGGAAATATATCTCAAAGAGGTGCAAATGCGAATTCAACAGTCCTTCATGGATTTCAATCATCAATGATTACATGATTTTTGTAGGCATTATTTGTTAAAACCAGCAAATTAAATGAGAATATATTTATATTTGAAGGCCAACCGGGTTTTTTTTTCATCTTGATTGAACCAATGCTTTTTTACCATAAATAAAATCCATTGTACTATGAAACAAGTTTTCGCATGCTTTGTCCTATTGTTTGTCCTTACTGGCAAGTCTGCCGGCCAGGAAACAGTTAGACTTTTTTTAAATGAAAAATTCGAGAGTACAGATAGTTTATCCGCATCTTTTTATAGAGAGGTGAGCATCATAGATGACCACTATCATGTTAAAGATTTTACTATAAGTGGGGAGGTGGTTCATTATGGTGAGTATATTTCTATAAATCCGTGGATTGAAGACGGGTTGGTTGAAAACTACAGTGAGCCGGATGTATTATACTCAAAAGGCTATTATGAAAATGGCCAGTTAACGGGGGAGTGGCTGTTTTACAATAATATAGAACAGACGGTTGACACTGTGTACTATGATTGGGATAAAATTTACCAGATGACAGGAGATTGTTATGAAGAAGATAAGAAACTGAAATATAACTGGCGGGATTCCAGAGAAATACAAAAGATAATTGATTCTTTTTCTGAATTTTTCCTTCAGCACATTCGTATACCTGCCAGCACAAAACTACATACATTGGGTTATTCGGCCGGTATTTATTTTGTACTGGAAGATAATGGCATGATAAGATGTCTGAACATCCACCGAGTGGATGATACCGACTTAGTGTCTGAAATACAACGAGTTGTTTCAGAGTTTAGTTATACCAAGAAATCAAAAAAACCATTGAAAATCAATGTTTCATGGTCATTTGATGACCATGAAACCAGTAATGAAACCGAAGTCAATTTGCAATTGCCTACCTTTTTGGGTAAAAGTTTAGATCACTTTTATGACTATCTTTACAGTAATATAGAATACCCGGACGATGCGGGACTTATGGGAGTTCAAGGAACAGTCCTGGTATACTTTGATGTTGAAACAGATGGAAGTGTATCCAATGTAAAATTGTTAAAGCGTGTGCATCCTCTTATTGACAATGAAGTCATTAAAGCAGTTAAATCGAGTCCGGCATGGGAACCCGGGAAGCGGGATGGCGAAGTGGCAGTGGTGCCTTTGTTTATCCCCGTTCATTTTCATATAAAATAAGTTGATATGGGTTTGCGCAAATTGCCGGAGACAGTAAAATTTCTGGCTCCATATAAACTGAGAACTCCATGCCTGTTGCTTCTTTGGATAGGGTCAATGGAGCTTTGCTTCCGGTTTTGATATTTCTTTTTTAAAGAAGTTGACCACATCCTTCTTAACCTGCAAGGGCTGCTCGTGTCCGGTTTTTGTATAGGTCTTTATTTCTGCATTAACACCCATATTCCGGTAAGCTTTTTTACAATAGTCCCAACGTTTGGGGAGCATCTCTTCACTTGCAATAAGGGTATAAATTATTTCTCTCTCTATTTGGCTGTATGCATCGCTGTAGGGGATTGCATCGTTTTCGTCCAGTTCGCCCATAAAATAGAATTGAGGGACTTTCTTAAAAGAGTCAACCTGGAACTCCTTACCTGTCAGTGTTTCGAAATCGCTTGTTCCAATGGGATAGATGAGTGCCTGTTCATTAATAGTGTCCAGGGGAAGCATCAAAAGGCCATTCAACCCGCCGGCCGCCACAGCCTTCACTTTTTCGGGGTGCAGAGCCGTAAACCGGTTGGCAAAGGAGCCGGAAGCAGAAAAGCCGGTCATTAAGAATTGTTCTGCAGCAGTGTATCCCATCTCTGTAAGTTTCTCCCTGGCATCCTGTGTCATAGCAAGCAGCTGTAAGTCTAACCGCTCCAGCGGAGTTCCCTGTTCGAGCAATACATCCCGGTCCAGCGAGTGGGTGTATATGTGATTATTGGTTTTGTTGCGTGGGAAGGCCGGAACCAAAAGCGGATATTGCAGGTTTCGGGCTACATAGTTTCCTGTGTAAAATTCCATAGTAGCCGTACGCTTTGCTTTCTCCACATGCTCGTCAAGTTTGTCGCTCACAAACCCGGAATTGTTGGGTTCAACAATCAGGAAAACCTCATGGTTGGTGGAAGTATTATCGGGAATAAACAAATAATAGGGGTAATGAAATCCTTTTTCGGGTTTTGCTTGGGTAAGTATGATTTCACCGCCCGGCTTGTTTTGTATACATGCAGGCAGCAACAAAAGAACCAGCAAAAGGGCAAGGTACACGCCACTGGGGGGTGTGCCCGGATGATTTATGTCCAGAACCATGTGCTTTATTTATTCTTCGGAGTTTTATATTTCTCTGTATATTTTATTCATATTTGATAGCCGTTCCGGGGTTTTGCAGGGCGGCCCGGGTAGTAAGGCCCGATATGGTAAGTATAGCAATGATGGTTACCAGTAACAGGCTGACAGAAAAATGCAATGCACCTATTTGAATCTGGTAGGCATAATTGTCGAGCCAGTTGTTCATAAAGAACCATGCCAGTGGCAGTGCGATTAAGGATGCTACGAATACCCATTTAAGGAAACTAAGTACAAGCAACTGGTTGATTTGCCATAGTCCGGCCCCCAAAACTTTTCGGATACTGATTTCCTTGCGCCTTTGGTTTACCATGAAGGAGGTAAGGCCAAAGAGTCCCAGGCAGGAAATTACAATGCACAAAAGGGCAAAGGCCATGAAGATTTTCATGGAATTGGCTTCCTGCCTGTATTGCCTTTCTAAAATCTCATCCAGGAAATAGGCATGAAACATTTGACCCGGGAAAAAGTCATTGAATTCACTTTCAATACTTTTCATGACAAACGAGGGGTCGTTGTGACTGAATCGAATATTGGTAACACCCATCTGTGAAGGTCTCCAGATATACACCGCTGGTTCAATGGGCGTGCGCAATGAATAATAATGATAATCATCGATTACTCCAATCACGGTATAATAGTCCACCTCTTCATTGTCTTCATTCAACATCCGTTTACCTATGGCATCTTCCCATCCCAATGCTACGACAGCGGCCCTATTGAGGATAATGGTATTTTCGGAGTCGGTGCCAAATTCATGGCTGAAATTTCTTCCTTCCAAAAACTGCATCTCCATGGTGGAAAAAAAGTCAGGGTCGACATAACCGTATCGGACCATCAGTTCCACGGGGATGGAGTCGGCGGTACGGATCGTACTTTGTCGGCCTGCTACTCCGTTATGACCGCTGGAAATGCCCGCATCAACCACATGGGGTAACTGCAGTACGCGGTGTCTGAAGTTTTTCAGTTGTTCATAGTCCCGGCTTTGGCGATGGAATACACTCACTACATTTTCGACGTTATATCCCAGACTTTTCGTATTCATATGTTGCACCTGGTGCATGACCACAAAAGTGGCAAAAATCATGGCCGTAGAAATGGCAAACTGAACAATGACCAGAATTTTTCTTAATGCTGCTTTTTGGGGTTTGCCGCTCTGGTCATCAGACCTCAGGATACTGGCAGCCTGGAACCGGGACAAATACATGGCCGGATAAAATCCGGAAACAAAAGCCAACCCTAACAGCAGGGCAATCAGTCCTATGTTAAACAGATAATTGTTGAAGAAATCAATGTTCAGCTCTGTTCCCATTAGTCCATTATACCAGGGAAGGAGCAATTCTATCCAAACCAGGGCCAGGAAAACAGCGAAAAGGGTAATAATAAATGATTCTCCCAGAAACTGGTTGGTGAGTTTTGCTCTGCTTGCTCCCAACACCTTTCTGAGTCCCACCTCCTTAACTCGTTTGGCAGAGTTGGCCGTGGCAAGGTTGATGAAGTTAATACAGGCCAATGCCAGGATGAGGATGGCGATTACGGAGAAAATATAAATGCTGTTTATGTTTCCTTCATGCGTGCGCATGCTGAATTTGATATGTCCTGAGCGAAGATAAATGTCTTTTATGTTTTGCAGGTAAAACGTGGTTCTCATCATGTGCTCACCATACTGTTCATCATCATACAGGCTCTCTTGCTTCTGATTGATGGCATTGACGATATCTTCAGGCGAAGCATCGTCTCTCCTGACAATGTAGGTTGCCAGTGTATTGTTTCCGAAATGCAGCAGCCAGGGATCTGTAGGTTCTATAGTAGCAAAAGAAAGAAAGAGGTTGATGTGTAAATGGGTTTTCAGGTTTTCATTGTCGAAAATGCCTGCAATGGTATAATTGGCGTCAGCCATTTTGAAAGTTTTGCCCATAACATCGGTATGGCCGTACAACCTTTTGGCGGTGGTTTCGCTGATTACTGCCTGGTTGGGGTGTTGCAGGATTTGGGCCGGATCGCCTCCCTGCAATACTTTATACCCCAGATAATATATTGCTTTTCCCTCACTATAGTAAGCTCCGGTTTCCTCAAAAACTTCCTCATCGGTCTCCAGAATTACTCCTCTGGCATTCATTACCCTGAAAGCTTCCTCCACCTGGGGAATGTTTTCATTGATAAAGGGTGCCCAGGCGCCGCTGGAAAAGCTCACATGTTGTTTGTCCAGGCCTTGAGGTTCCTGTATTCCCACAAGTCTGAAGGTTTTTTCCGGGTGGGGGATATGTGCATCATACCCTGTTTGATCCTGCAGGTACAGAGCGATAAGCAAAAATGCTGCAATTCCTGTGCTCAGGCCAATCAGGTTAATGATGGTAAAAGATAGGTTTCGCAGGATGAAGCGAAAAGCTATTTTGATATGGTGTAGAAACATAATAGGTGCTTTTTATTTTCTTTTCTTTTTACTTTTTTTCAAATCATATGCCAAAGGGTGTAAGTGATGTTTAATCAGGTGAATAATGTTGTTGTGAAAGAGGAACCTGTATTTTGGTTGTGCTAAAAACGTACTCCTTGTGTTCGGATTCGGGCATCCGGGCAGGTAAAACTGTTAACAAACGGAAGATTGGCAGTTCAAAATTAATCTAAAACATTTTGGTGTATTGAGCTGTTTAAAGTAACGAAAATATGTAAGGGTATCCACCATCTTTTCAATGGAAAATAAGCATGGTTCCAGTTAACGCAGAACCTGAATATTGCTGGAACGGATAAGCATGTAGAATGGGCTGATACCATGATAAATTACCGGGTTTTCGACAGGAATCAGGGTGAGTTTTCAGCGTGGCACAAAACTTTTGGGTGCGTTTCAGATCACCTGAAATCATCATACAAAACCATGGACGTTAGCCCCATCCAGGAAACAGGAATCAGTAAGAAAAAGAGCCGGGGTTACAGAGTATCAAATACCAGAACGAAAATAAAAACATGAAACTATGGAAAATTTATTTAGCGAAGAATTTTGGGAGAAGGTTGTAGATAATAGCATAAACTGGATAGTTACTGAATTTCCTGGGTTGCTGATTATCCTTGTATTGTTTTTCCTGCTGTTGAAAGCAGTAGGAGCACTTATACGCAGAATGCGCAAAACCCTTATTAATCGTGCCGATAAGAATGAAACGGTAGATGCTGATGAAGCCATAAAAAGAATCAATACCGTAACAGATATCCTGCAGGCCGTTTTTTCGGTTGTATTGTGGATTGTATTGTTGATGCTGGTGCTGCAGAAAGTAGGGGTTAACATCGGACCTATTTTGGCAAGTGTAGGTATTTTAGGGCTGGCCATCGGTTTTGGTGCACAGGAACTGGTCAGGGATTTTATCAGCGGATTTTTTATTTTGCTCGAGAATCAAATACGCACCGGCGATGTGGCTATCATCAATGGTACGGGAGGAATGGTAGAAAAAATTGAAATGAGAACCATTACGTTGAGAGATTTTAGCGGCACGGTGCATATTTTTCAAAATGGAAAAATCAGTACTTTGTCAAACATGACCAAAGATTGGTCCGCTGTTGTTTTTGATATTGGCGTGGCCTACAAAGAAGATCCTCAGCATGTTATGGATGTAATCAAGCAAGTGGGTGATGAACTTCATGCGGATCCTGAGTTTAAAAATGACATTATTGAACCTATGGAAGTGTTTGGGCTGGATAATTTTGGCGACAGCGCCATTGTTATCAAAGCCCGTCTCAAAACCAAACCCATCAAACAATGGACCGTAGGACGTGAATATCGCAAGCGCCTGAAGGTGGCCTTCGACA
>CAZBGI010000114.1:0-4825 GCA_964491395.1 uncultured Bacteroidales bacterium
CCGCATGGATGCTCCCGAGGGGAAGGATAAATACCAATGTCAGCGACAGAAATACAACTGTCGCAACTGATTTAAAGCCGGTTGTCGTTGGGTGGGTTGTCATATGTGTTTTGATTTAAAGCTTTTTGGGAAAGCAATTTATAGCCAACAAATGTTTTTCTGTTGAATTGCTAAGATAGGTTATTTTATTTAACAGAATACAGGTGTGGAGAATTTTTTGGAATAATGTTTTTTTTATGGTTTCCATTTGAGATTATCAAGGTAGTTACGAGATGGACCATGATTTCGGGGTGGATAATCTCAATTTCTATGGGATATCATGAATGAAACGTTTTGTGAACACCAATAGCCTGTTCAGAAGGAGAATAAAAACCTTATTTAAATTCCAATAACCTTAGTAGAAAGGAAGTTATTACCAGGTAATCGAACCTTATTACCTTATTTCCTGTGGTTATTTCGTAAAATAATTTAATAAGGTAATAAGGTTCGGATATATACGGGCATTCAAATTTCTACTAAGGTTATAGGATTTTTTGGAATAAGGTTTTTGAAATACGAAAATTAATAACCTTGTTTATATTCGACTAACCATCGTATATAGGAAAAAACTATAAAACCTTATTTATATTCCCATAACCTTAGTAGAAAAAGGAGTTATAACGAAACAAACGAACCTTATTACCTTATTTTCCAGGACTCTGTTTCTCTACAATTTTGTAAAGTATTAAGGTGCGATGAATACTGGCATTCATATTTCTATTAGGGTTATAGATTTATTGAAATAAGGTTGATTTGAGGATGTTTTTGAACTCAAAAATCTTGTAAATATTTACATTAATTCGTAATTTATGTTCGACTAAACACGAATATTTAGGGTTATGAAAATTGAATTCAACAACCTGTACACCCATTTTATCTTTTCAACACTTCACCGCAGACCAATAATTTCGGAAATTCACCGCGTAAGAATTGAGAAATTTACGACGGGTGTAATAAAGAATCTGAATTCTAAGCTCTATGCAATTTATGCCAATCCTGAGCACATGCATTTTCTTGTATCCCGATCGCCCAATATGTCAGAGGAGGATTTAGCCACAATTGTTGCAGATACAACAGAAAAGTTTATCAATGATAACAACCTGTGTGAGTTAAGGTTTTTTTGGCAGAGATCTGCAGGTGCTTTTTCCGTTTCCAAATCTGATGTGGATAAGGTTGCGAAATATATTCTTAACCAGCCAGAACATCATAAAACGGTGACCTATGAGGAAGAATACCAATCCTTTGTGAAGTTTTATCAGGATACAATTAACAGGAAAAAATAGTAATAATGTACAAACCTTATTTATATCCCCATAACCTTAGTAGAAAAAGGAGTTATAACGAAACAAATGAACCTTATTACCTTATTTATCACGGCTATGATTGGTCAGATGATTCAATAAGGTAATAAGGTTCCGATATTTGTGGTCATTCATATTTCTACTAAGGTTAAAGGATTTTTGGAATAAGGTTTTTTCTTGGTTTAAATGACAATTGCATTAAACCTAAAAACATACGCAATAAAAATTATTTAAAGATCAATGCAATAAGTTAAAAAATACGAAGTTATATTGTTAGTCTAACCACACCATGCTTTTGTGACATAACTGTCATTCTTTCCCTTCACCGGGATATCTGAATGTATTGTTGTTTTTGTTTTTTGTAATCCTGGGGCTGACCTATGTCAGTCCCGTTTTTAAAACGATTAATTTAAAATAGTATTTTTGCTTAGGTTTGTCTTATTTGTTAACCAAAATTAATATATTTGCCCATCTTCGGTTTTTTATCCATCTATCTGTGGGAGTCCTGGGAGCAAAACTTTGAAAAGAGCAAATACCCTGTATTAATTAATTGTAACCAAACTTTTAACCAACATGAAAAAGAAAACAACCTGGATGCTGGTTTTTACGATGCTATCCTTTAGTGCTTTTGCTCAGATGAGCAATTTTAACCTTTCAGATTACAAACTCCCGGAGCTGGAACGAAGAACCCTTGAGGCTGGCTTTAACCTCAACGCACAGAATAATTTTAGAAGATTCACATATGATCCCGAATCCCAATCTGATAATGCTTTCAATACCAATGGTTCGCTCAGATATACTTATTTCCTCAATTCAGAACAATGGCAAAGGAGCCAGGTTATCGAGGGAAGTCTTTTCTACACTTTCATCAATACAAAAGTGGAGGAAAATTTGATGGACAAAAATTATAGAATACTGGGTGATTTTTCTGTTTTGCATGAGAATAGGTTGTATTATGATGCCAGTCGATTTGTAGAGTTTAATCTTCTTGCTAATTATTTTGGAGGGCGGTACTATTCTTATTCGAATCCTGGAGGTACTGAAAGTGAAGATTTAAACTTTTCGCATAGTTTAAGATTGTCGCCATCTATTAAAGCAGGTATAGGAAGGATTGAACCCGTGCAGGATGCCCGGCAGGCAGTTTATATCTTGCAGGAGCTGGCCGATATTGCCAGGGTTTCACCGGAAAAATCCACAGAGGAGATCCTGGAGTTTGCCCGGCTGATCTCTGAAATAAAAAATGAACGCTTTTTTGACTCACGTTTAAAAAGAATTTATGAGCTTCAGATGCTGGATTCTTTCCTGCTGGCCCAAAACTACCTTTTGGAGTATGATGCTGCCTACTTTGCCACCATGGCGGATTACTGGGAGTATGGCGATTCTCCGCAACGTTTGAGCGGTCAAAGGGTCTCTTTGGCTTTCATTCCAGGTTATTTTTATAGTAGAAACGCATATAACAATACATTGCCCGCTGAGTTTGAAGAAATATACAAGAGAAATGCTATAGAACTATATGGCGGTGTGGAATACATAAGGGAAAAGCCCATCAATCTGACCTGGCAGAATAGTATAGATGCCGCATTATATTATGGATGGACGCAACAGAAGTCTAAATATGAAAATGATGATATTTGGGGGACTACTGAGTCAACTTACCGTCAGCCTTTGTTGCAGGCAGGTTTTGCACAACGCATTGGTTACTATCCCAGTACACGCACTAGTGTAGTTGCCGGATATGATCTGCAATATGTACGGTTCTTTGATGCCGCAGATGAATCCAATGAAATTCGTGGCCTTGAAGGCAATGGCTTCAGAGTGGGGGGCAATTTTATCCTGAATTACTATTTTTCCCCGCAACTCAGGTTCAACGTTAACTGGCAGCTGAGTTACCTGTGGCAGGATTCTGATGATTTTGTAAATATGGATTTCTTTTTCAGACCGGGACAAAGTGAGCTCATTCCTGATCCTTTTCTGAAAAGCAGGATTTATAATCAATTCAGCGCAGGTTTGATATACAGTATTTTTTAGAGGTTTCTGAAAATACAATCTGAACTATCCGTCAGGATGTGTGTCTTTGCAGCTTTATTTGTTTTTGCTGAGTGCAAAGGATGCTCATTCCGGCGGATAGTTTATTTTTGTATCCCCTGACCATGTATTTTTAATGATTTGATTTATGCGATCCGTAAAATTCATCCATACCGGCGATCTGCATCTGGATACTCCTTTCCGGGGGCTGAGCAGCATCAACAAGGAACTGGCTCATCGGCTAAAAGATGCTACACTTGCCAGTTTCCGTCGTATCATTGACGAGTGTATCCGGCAACGGATTGATTTTCTGCTGGTAACGGGCGATATTTTCGACAGCCAGGTACAGAGCCTTGCTGCACAACTGCTCTTTGTGGAAGAGCTGAAGCGACTGGGCAGGGAGGATATCCCGGCTTATATCATTACCGGCAACCATGATCCTCTGCAATCGTGGATCAAAGAGCTGGAAATGCCCCAAAAGGTTTTTCGTTTTGGCGGTTCACAGGTGGAGTCTTTCCGCTTTGAAAAGGAGGGGCAGCCCCTGGCCGATATTTATGGCATCAGCTATGAGAGCAAGGTGGTGAACCGCAATCTAGCAGCAGGGTTTCACAGGCGCCAGGATCCGGCACCCTTTTCTATTGCCTTGTTGCATGGCACCATTGGATCATCCGGCCCTCACGAAAACTATGCTCCCTTCAGGCTGGATGATGTGAAAAGCCGTGGCTTTGATTACTGGGCCCTGGGGCATATCCACAAACGGCATCTGGTACATCCGGCCTTTCCTGCCATCCTTTACCCTGGCAATCCGCAGGGCAGAGACTTTGGCGAAACCGGTCAGAGAGGATGCTACCTGGTGGAAATGCAAAGCCAACTGCCACCGGAATTAACTTTCATCCCTACCCAGTCTATCCGTTTCGAACTCATAACGGCCAATCTTGATGGCCTGGATAATATCAACGCCCTGGGCGACAGGATTGAAGATACCATGTCCAGTGAGAAGGATCATGAAGACGGTACAAGTTTTATTTATCGTCTGCAACTTACCGGGCGCACGCCGTTGCATGCACTGCTGCACCGGCCGGGCGAAGCCGAGGAGGTGCGCAACAAACTTAATGAAGGGCAGTTACAGCAAACCCATTTTCGCTGGATAGATCGCATTGAGTTGCAAACCCGCCCCGAGGCCGATCTGGAAGAATTGAAAAAAGCCAGCGATTTTCCCGCTGAAGTGATCAGGGCTTTTGACCAACTGCAGGACGATCCTGCTATGCTGGATGAGTGGCTCGCACGGTGCGAACAGGATTTCAACAGCCAGGCCGCCCGCCGTGAACTCGATGAACTCTCTGCCGAAGATAAGGCCGGCATACTCGACAATGCCCGCTGGATATTGCTGGATCAACTCTTAAATCCTGAATCATGATCATCAAAGACATTCATATCGACGGATTTGGAATTTTCCATGA
>CAZBGI010000114.1:4925-8729 GCA_964491395.1 uncultured Bacteroidales bacterium
CCTGAATCATGATCATCAAAGACATTCATATCGACGGATTTGGAATTTTCCATGATTTTTCCCTGTCAAACCTGGGAAAGGGTGTCAATATCCTGCTGGGAGAGAATGAAGCAGGAAAGTCCACCCTGTTGAAATTCATCCGATATTCATTGTTTGGCTATCCGCGTTTGCTGCAAGATAGAATGCAGCCTTTGAACGGAGGCAACCATGGGGGAAGAATCAGGGGTATCCTCTCATCGGGAAAGGAAGCTCTTTTCGAACGGGGAGGCAATGATAAGATCCGGCTGCTGTATGACGGGCAGGAGTCGGGCAATATTAGCCAGTGGAGCCAGCTGCTGGGCAATGCTTCGGCCGATCTGTACAACAATGTATATGCCTTTACCCTTGACGAACTGGTGAGCATGACCTCCATTCATGACTCAAAGATGGAGGATAAGATCTTCAGCCTGGGATTGGGGCTGGGCAACACTTCGCTGGCAGAGATTGAGAAAAGTATCACCGCAGGCATCAATGATGTTTATACGGCCAGGGGGAAAGTACAGGAGGTGCCCAGCCTTTTGAAGGAGATTGATGAACTGCGCCGGCAGATACGGATGGTACAGGACCATCTGCCCCGATACAGGCAACTTACCCGTGAGGTGGAACAGCTGGAAAACCAGGCACAACAAAACTCTGCACAGCTAAAGGAATCCGAAAAGGAGCTCGCCAGGGTACAAATGTACCTGCAATGCTACGAAAGCTTTGTGTCGTTGCAACGTGTGGAAGCTGACCTCAAAACCCTCCCGCCATGGCAACCCTGGCCCGAAAAAGGGCCGCAGCAAATGGAACAGGCCCTGGATCGCAGGCAGGACCTGAGAAACAGAATCAAGTCTGTAACCGACGGAGATAAACAGGAGAAGGGAATAAAAGAAATTGAGCATGCCCTCTCGGAGATTCATTTTAATGGCGAGCTGCTGAAGGAAGAGGCTGAAGTGGAATATGTGCGGCTCAATGTTTCCGGCTACCGGCAAACCCTTGCTGAGCGGGAAGAGGAAGGGCGTCAACTGGAAAATCTCGACCAAAGGATCTCTGAAACCATCAGCGGTAAGATCAGCAGCAAGTGGAGAGAACAGGATGTGAGGGATTTCCGGCAAGAGGCCACACGCCAAAGTGAGCTGGAGCAGTTTGGGGAATCGCTCAAAATGACACGCGAAGAAAAACGCGACTGGGAAGCACAGGAAAAAGCCATTGCCGGGCAGAAAAGCCCGTTGAATACCCGGGTCATAGCCCAATTGCTGGCAGTGGTCTTCGTCATAGGAGCAGTGCCGTTTTTTTATCTCGGAATGCATGTGGCAGGTGCAGCATTGATGGGTATTGCCCTTGTGTTTCTGTTGGGGCGAAAGGCATTTGACAGAAAGGACCCGCTGGAACCCGTCAGGCAAAAGATCAAAACGTTGGAAGATGAAGAAATGCGCATTATCAGGGATTATAACCTGTGGCTGCAAAATGAGCTGAAATTTCCTGCCGGACTGACCTTCCAGGCTGCAGCAAACATCCTCCAGACCATCAGCTCACTAAAGGAAGAAATAGACCGACGCGATAGGCTCAGATTGAAAATTCAGGAACAGCGCTTGCCTTTTATCCGTGGTTTCGAGGACCGGGTTAATGCCCTGGGGGTGTACCTGGCGGAAAAGCCTGCCGGGGAGGAACCCTCATTGCTGGCCCAAAGGATCGTGAAGGAATATGATGAAAGCCGTAAACGGCAAAATAGCCTCGATGCCCTTACAGAAGAACTGGAACGCCGCAAAAAGGAACTGCAGCAATTGGAAAGCAATCTGGCCGAAACAGAAAAAGCCATTTCCCGTCAGTTGGCCACTATCGGGGCAGAAAATGCAGAATCCTATTTTCTGCTTTATCAGCAAAATGCCAGAGCCAACCAGTTGCGAAACCAACGCACCGCCCTGGTGGAAAAGATTGAAACACTGGCCGGATACTCAAAACTGGATGAAGTGGTACAATATCTTTCGATGCATGAGAAACAG
Organism: uncultured Bacteroidales bacterium; assembly: GCA_964491395.1. Taxonomy (GTDB): domain Bacteria; phylum Bacteroidota; class Bacteroidia; order Bacteroidales; family UBA7960; genus SKVR01. The sequence goes on from CAZBGI010000114.1 coordinate 6,947, forward strand.
GATCTTGAGCTACACCTGGCAACCCTGACAAAAGCGGTGGAAGAACAAAGAGCTGATATTGACAGCCTTAACAAACAGATTGGATCTGCCATTGCAGAAAAACAGCGAATTGCCGGGGAGTCGGACCTTGCCTTGTTGCTTACCCGGTTGGAAAATTACCGTCAGAAACTGCGCGATGCCTGGAAGAAGTGGATGAGCGGACAACTGGCCCTGCAGGTGCTCTCCGGAGTGAAAACCCGTTTTGAGAAGGAGAAGCAGCCCGAGGTGATCCAAAAGGCCAGCGGATATCTCAGCAGCATCACCTCAGGGAGATACCCCGGGATACGCACCTCGCTGGAAGGGCGCGAAGTGACGGTTATTGATCAGCAACAGGCATCTAAAACTCCGGGACAACTCAGCCGGGGCACCCGGGAACAACTGCTGGTGAGTCTGCGCATGGGATTTATTGAAGAATACGAAACCCAGGCGGAACCGCTGCCTGTGATCGTTGACGAAATCCTGGTCAACTTCGACCCCCGCCGTGCCCGCAAAACCGCCGAGATCATCACCCGATTTGCCCAACACCGCCAGTTGTTGCTTTTTACCTGCCATCCTGCCACCATGGAACTGTTTGACAAGGAAAAGGTACATGTGGTAAACCTGGCCTGACCGAGGCAAAGGGGAGGATGGAAAATCTGTTGATGATAATCCCCTGCCAATTGATAAAAACATCGTATCTTTGGCTATAATTGCTTCTATATGTGTGTGTAAGCTATTGGAAGGCTTATACTTTCTCAGTAAAAGAATAGGCTATGGGAAGAAAAATGCTTTTAACGATCCTGATGGTAACCTTATTGATCATTACTCCTTTATTGGGTGTTTTGATTCAGGGTGATACTGTTGAATCTTTTTTGCACCTACCCCCCAAAACAGAGTATGTTGATCACGGGGCCTTTTCGATGCTTTTCTTTATTGTGATTCTGGCCCTTGGAGCACTGGCTGTCATCCCATTTGTTTACAAAATAATAAAAAGCCAGCCTGGAACTGATCCCTCCAAAACGATACATAAAAAATTTCCTCCATGGGGTTGGGTGGGGGTTGTTTTATTGGTTGGCGGCTGGATTGTAGCCTGGACCCGCTTCGAATGGGCAAGCCAGATTCAGATTTTTACTTTTACCCCCATTTGGCTGGGGTATGTGGTTTTGATCAATGCATTTCTGTATATGCGCACAGGTGCCAGCCTGATCACTCATGCTGCCCGTTACCTGCTGCTGCTGTTTGTTGTTAGTGCTGTTTTCTGGTGGTATTATGAATACCTCAACCAGTTTACCGACAACTGGTATTATGATGGCCTGGATCATCTTACAGATTTTCAGTATTTTCTTTATGCCACCTTCCCTTTTGCCACTGTCCTGCCTGCGGTGATCAGTACCTGGTTTCTTTTGAGATCATTTCCGCGCTTCAGCGCCGGATTGGAGAATTTTGGTGCTTTGCCCGTGATGCAAAAAAACGGGTTTTGGTGGATCATGCTGGCCATAGGGGTGCTTACCCTTTCTGTTACCTATCTTTATCCGCGCTACCTTTTCCCTTTTATGTGGCTCTCTCCCATGCTGATCATTGCTTCCGTAATTACCCTTGGCGGGGGCAAAACCATCATCAGCAATGCAGCATCGGGCAACTGGAAAGATTTGTTCTTGCTCGCAGTAGCAGCGTTGATCTGCGGGTTTTTCTGGGAAATGTGGAACTATTACAGCCTGACAAAATGGGAATACTCTGTTCCCTTTGTCCATCGGTACCTGATTTT
>CAZBGI010000115.1:0-4482 GCA_964491395.1 uncultured Bacteroidales bacterium
ATTGGGTACATTAATAATTCCTGCAATAAACTCTCACATAACGCTGAGCGGAATTTGGAATTGCGCTTCTCCCATCTCCCCTCTTCCCTCTTCCGTCTTCCGTCTCCCGTCTCTCACTCCATACTCCCTCTAAAATAATTCCTCCTCTTCATGTAACAATTTTCCCCTTCTGCCGACTAACATTCATGGTATGTTTTCACTTAAAACATTTTTTAACTATGATAGAAGTCAGCAACTTATCCAAGGAGTTTCCATTAAATAAAAAACAGCGTGACGAGCTGGGCATCAGAGACAAGAATCTGAAAGTGCTTCACAACATCAGCTTCGAATGCAAACCAGGCAGGGTTTACAGCCTGCTGGGGCCCAATGGTGCAGGGAAAACCACTACCCTGCGTATCATCGCTACCATTCTCAAAGCCACATCAGGCACAGTGAGGATAGCAGGAATAGACCTCAATGAGAACCCCTCCGCAGCAAGGGCCAAAATGGGCTTCCTTACCGGCACCACAGGGCTGTATGAACGGCTGACCCCCAACGAGATGGTGCGCTATTTTGGCCATCTCAACGGAATGGATGACAGGCTGTTGGAAGAAAGAAGGGAACGATTGTATGACTTACTCAACATGCATGAGTTTGCCAACAAACGCATCGGCAAACTTTCCACCGGAATGAAACAAAAGGTGAGCATCACGCGCACCATGATACATGACCCCGAAGTGGTGGTATTTGATGAACCCACCTCCGGACTCGATGTTATTACTGCGAAAAACATCATTGAACTCATCCGCGACTGCAAGGATCAGGGAAAAACGGTCATTTTCTCCTCTCATATCATGAGTGAAGTGGATTTGCTGTGCGACGATCTGGGCATCATTCACAACGGAAAAATTCTTTTCAACGACACCATGGAGAATTTCCGCAAGCAGATGCAAACTGACAACCTCACCGAAGAGTTTATCCGTATAGTAAACCAAAGCGAGTCTGCAGAAGTAACTCAGTAATCATCTCCTCATTACCCAACACAAAGAGAATCATTTGCATCATTCAAAAAAGAAAAACTATGCTTAAAAATATATTTACCATTTTCAAGAAGGAAGCCCTGGACACGCTCAGGGACAAGCGAACCATCATCATCATGGTACTGGTGCCCGTACTGGTTTTCCCCATCATATTCATTGCCACCAGCAAATTGCAAATGTCGGTTATGGAAAAAGAGCAGGAAAGGACGGTAAAGATCGGTTTTGTAAACCAGGACCAGGACGAACGTCTGGAAGAGTTTTTCAGGGCGCAGGAGCGCATGGAGCTGATTGTGATGGAGGACGAGTCTGAACTGAAAGACCTGGTACGCAACGACAGTATTTTATACGGACTGCATATCCCCGAAGGGTTTGGAGCTGCCCTGGAAGGTTCTGAGCCCACTTCAGTAAATCTGTATTTTTCCGGCACCCGTATTACCGGAAAAGATCGCATTGATCGTATCCTGTCGGATTTTGAGCAGGAAATTGTGCAACAGCGACTGGAAGAGCAGGGACTGACAGAATCTTTTGTTAAACCTTTCCGGACAGAATCCGTCAACGTAGCCTCCGGGCAGGAAATGATAGGCAAGCTGGCAGGAGGCTTTCTCCCCTATCTGTTTATCATCTTCTGTTTTACAGGCGCCATGTACCCGGCCATCGATCTGTTTACCGGGGAAAAAGAGCGGCGCACCATGGAAACCCTGCTAACTGCACCCGTTTCGCGCATCGAAATTCTTACCGGAAAAATGGCGGTAATTGCCCTCACCGGTCTTATTTCTGCTTTGCTGGCCGTACTGGGTTTGTTTGTGGGGCTGCAGGTTTCAGCCGGGCTTCCCGATTTTCTCATGTCGGTAGTCATGGGCATTCTCACCGTGAGTTTCGTTGTGTTGCTCATGGTCATGCTTATTCCTCTGTGCATCTTCTTTGCCGGGCTGCTGGTGCCGCTAACCATTTATGCCAAAACCTTCAAGGAAGCCCAGAGCATCGTCACTCCCCTTACCTTCCTGATCATCATCCCCGCAGCACTGGGATTGATACCCGGTATTGAGTACAATGCCATAACAGCAATCATTCCCATTGTTAACATTACCCTGGCCACCAAGGAAATCATTGCCGGAACTATTTACATTCCGCACTATCTCATTACTGTGTTTTCACTCATCGGGCTGGCAGCCATTTCTGTGGTATTTTGTGCCAAATGGTTTGGCAAGGAGAGCAATATTCTAAGGTAACAGACAAACCGATTATTGTCCGTTTTGAAAAAAACATCAACATGTCAAAGATATTTCTTGAAGTAAACAACCTTAACAAGCGATTTAAAAAAGTACATGCTGTAAAAAACATCTCCTTCGATTTGGAAGAAGGGGATGTTTTTGCTTTCCTGGGACCCAACGGCGCGGGAAAAACCACTACCTTACGCATATTGCTGGATATCATCAGGGCCGACAGTGGTACTATACGCTGGAATTTCAATGGGCGCAGCACATCGCTCCCTGAACCCACCCTTACAGGATATTTGCCCGAAGAAAGAGGGTTATACCCGGATCTGCCGGTATTGCGTTCGTTGGTGTATCTGGCATCTATCAGAGGTATGGACCCTGCCAAAGCCCGTTCGGAGGCCATGCAATGGCTCGAGAGACTTGATCTTGCCCAAAGAGCCCAGGAAAAACTACAGGCATTGTCCAAAGGAAACCAGCAAAAAGTGCAGTTTATCGCCTCTATTTTGCACAAACCCGCTTTTGCGATCCTCGATGAACCCTTCTCAGGGCTGGATCCCCTCAACCAGGAACTGTTCATCGGTTTTATCCAGGAACTCAACCAACAGGGCACTACCATATTATTGAGCGCACACCAAATGCAACTGGTAGAGAAAATTGCCCGAAAAGTATTTCTCATCCACAACGGCCAGGAAGTTTTTTATGGAAAGCTTTCGGAAATATACAACAGCAAAGGCCAGCAGCAAACCATTGATATAAGTTTCAACCAGCCATTGGAACCAACCCTGTGGGAAAACCTTCCCGGTGTGGAAAACAGCATCCTGGAAGAAGAACAATTGGTAAGGTTAACCTTTGCACAAGGCATGGAACTCAACAGCATCATGAAAATCCTGTCGGAGGTGGAAGGGATCACCCATATCAAGAGTCATAATTCCAATTTGCATGATATTTTTCTGAACCTGGTCAATAAAAAACAATAAAAGAAAATGCGGAAGGCTGGTTCATTCTCATCCATCCAACAACCCGAATCCATCAAAAGATCATAAATATGAATTATTTCAAACAAGTACATACCGTAACATGGTGGGAATTTAAACGGTTTTATAAATTAAAAAATGAGCTTATCGGCATTGGTGTGCTAATTGTATTCTTTGGAATAGGTTACTTTGGTGGAAATTTAGCGGTGAAGGGAGCTACGGAAAAGCAGGAGATTACCCTCCATGCGTCGGCCGACAGCCAGCTGAAAGAGATTCTTTCACAATCTTACCACCTGAAGACCATTCCAGAGCTTAAGATGGATTCGTTGAAAAAGCAGATATCTCAGCAAAAAGAAGGAATGTTGCTTTGGGAGGCGGAAGATGGTTTTCAGCTTTTTGCCTACAAAGAGCCCGGTCGATTGAGCAAGTTGCAGGAACAATTGCACGAGTACAGCAAGTTGAGGAATCTGCAGGACAAAGGGTTAACCCTTGAGGACTATGAAACCATCATAAGCCCTGTGCAACTGGAAACCCAGTACATTTATGAGGCAGGTAGAGGACAACGTAGAGTTGTGGCATTTTTCTTTGCCGGATTGATGGTGATGGCTGTTTTTCAGAGCTTTGCTTACCAGTTTACCGCCATCACGGGTGAGAAGCAATTGAAAATTACCGAACAAATCATATCGGCCATCAAACCCCAGGTGTGGATGGATGGGAAAATTCTGGGTATTACGCTTACAGGAATCTCCTCTATGGTGACCTATCTGGTACTGAGCATATTGGGAGGTATGCTGGTATTCCTCTTTACCGGGGCATCTATCGACCGCATACTCGATTATGTTTACCTTCCCGCTTTATTGCTGTATTTCCTCTACACGCTCATGGGAATTCTAATGTGGAATTCACTGCTTGCTGCTATCGCATCGGTCATTACCGACCCTAATAATTCAGGAAAAAGTGCATTGATGATGTTGCCCGGGGTATTTGTGCTGGCCTCTTTGATAGTATTGTCACAACCTGATAATCATGTGGGCATCTTTTTGTCGTGGTTTCCCCTCACCTCAGCCACGGCAATGCCCATGCGATGGATTGCCACCGAAGTTGCCTGGTGGGAACTGGTAGGTTCTTTCCTGCTCCTCACTGCCACCTTTTACCTGATGCGAAAACTGGCCGCCCTCATTTTCCGGGTTTCTATCCTCATCAGTGGCAAAGAGCCTTCATGGTCAGAAGTGTATAAGTTGATCCGGGAGAAGTAAAGGCTGGATTTCCCCT
>CAZBGI010000115.1:4582-8600 GCA_964491395.1 uncultured Bacteroidales bacterium
TAAATCACAAACCCAACAATAAGCAACAGCGAAAACACCAGATGGGTGAGCACCGTAAATTTTGCCCCTATCTTCACCTTATCAGGCTCGTCATGGTTCTTCAAGATAACTGACGCCGCTTTGGGAAAAATAAACACATAGGGTATGAGAGGCAACAAAAATGGCCAGCTATTCCCGGGATAGGAAAAGAACAGCACCAGCATATTGGCCACGATCCCCAGTTGCACCAGCAGGTACAAAACCGAAGTAAAACCTGAACCCATGCGGCTGGCAACACCATGCTTCCCTCCTGCCCTGTCAGCATCCAGGTCAATCATCTGACCAGCCAGCAATATGGAAGAGGTACTTAGTCCTGTGGCAGGCATCAACATCAACACCATGGGATGAAAGGCAATACCCTGCCCCACTGCGGCAAGGAGAATGGCCATAGGTCCAAAAGCAAACCAAACGGAAATTTCGCCCCAGCCCCGGTAGGCCAGCTTAAAAGGAGGTGCCGTATAATACTTGCTAAAAAAGGCCGAAAGGAGAAACAGCCCCCACAAATGAGGCCACAGTTCCCGGTCTATGAGAGGTGTCAGGGCAATGGTACCCACCAGTGCCATCACCAGACCCGTGCGTGCCAGGAAATACATCTTTCCCATCAATTCCGGATTGTCCAGCAAAACACCCGAGCCGCCGCTGGCTTCGTTGCGGTGCACGTTCACCTTGTCGGTGCCCTGGAGGGTATCGTAAATATCGTTATAAACATTGGTGGCCACATGCAACCCTATCCCGATAAAAAGGACAATGATAAACTGCAGTACATCAAGATAGCCATTGATACTGTATGCCAGCAAGGTGCCGGCTACTATTGGGGCAATGATGGAGCTCAGAAACGGGGCTCTTATCATTTTTGCAATTCCGGGATTTTGCATATCTCTCTTTTTAAGGGGTTTGAATAGCCACTTAAACAGATAAAAAATGCATTTTGTTGAATGACAGCAAAGAAACTTATACAATTTCCATCCCGAACACCCCTGCAATTTTTGCTTTCAGCTCTGTTTTTACTTTTTCCATATCCTGCGCCGCCCCCAGCTCATTCTCCATAGAGGTAACTGTTTTATCGGTAAACCCGCAGGGGTTGATAAAGTTAAAATATTCCAGGTTGGTGTTTACATTGAAAGCAAAGCCGTGCATCGACACCCAGCGACTGGTACGCACGCCAATGGCGCAAATCTTACGGGCGCGGGGTGTGCCGGTATCCAGCCACACGCCGGTAGCACCTTCAAGCCGTTCAGCCTGGATATGATAATCAGCCAGCAACTGAATCACCGACTCCTCCAGCTTGAAAATGTAATCGCGGACTCCACTTACAAAATATTCCAGGTTAAGGATGGGATACCCCACAATCTGCCCGGGTCCGTGGTAGGTGATATCTCCACCGCGATCAATGTGAAAGAATTCCGCCTCTTTTGCCTGCAACTGCAACTGGCTGATGAGCAGATTCTCTGCCGAACCGCTTTTCCCCAAGGTATATACATGCTTATGTTCGCAAAACAACAGGTAATTGGGGGTGGTCTCCTGCGTGTTTTCTTTTTGGAAAATCTCCTTCTTAGATGTGGTGATTTCATTGAATAACTTTTCCTGGTATTCCCATGCCTCTTTATAGGCGATCAAACCCAGGTCTTCAAAAGTCACTTGTTTATTTATAGCTTTTCCTTGCATGTTCAGATATGATTTTCGGCATGGTAAGACGAACGAACCAACGGATTGCTTTCCACGATCTGAAATCCTTTTTTCAGACCTTCCTCCTTGTAGCGGGCAAAGATATCAGGATGGATGTATTCTTCCACAGGAAGGTGCTCCAGGGTGGGCTGAAGATACTGTCCGATGGTAAGAATCTGGCATCCCGCCTCTGCCAGATCATCCATGCACTCCAAAACTTCCTCAAAAGTTTCTCCCAGCCCCACCATGATCCCAGACTTGGTCTTCAGACCCGCCTCACGAATCCATCGAATAACATCAAGACTACGCTCGTACTGTGCAGCACTGCGCACCATAGGGGTAAGCCGTTTTACTGTTTCCAGATTATGAGAGGTGATGTCGGGCTTTGCTTTTAGCACTTTATCGAGATCCTCCCTTACCCCCTTAAAATCGGGTAAAAGCACTTCGATGGTGGTTTGTGGATTTTCTTTGCGAACTTCCTCAATGGTATCGGCCCAAAACTGGGCTCCACCATCGGGCAGATCATCCCGGTCAACCGAGGTGATTACACAGTGTTTCAGTTTCATCAGCCGGATGGCTCTGGCTACCTTCACTTTTTCCGAGGAATCTATCGGTAACGGCCTGCCGGTTTGCGTGGCACAAAATTTACACGAACGGGTACAAATTTCACCCAGGATCATAAACGTGGCGGTACCGGCATTCCAGCATTCTCCCATATTAGGACAATTGCCACTCTGACAAATGGTGTGCAGTTGATTTTCCGCTACGATTTTTTTTACTTTGCTGAAATCTTCTCCTGCCGTCCGTCGTATTTTCAACCAGGAAGGTTTACGTTGGGGGGGGTTGGTGTTGTTTTGCATTGCTTGTATGTATTGTACTGCAAAGATACATAATGTCATGGGAAAAGGGGGTTATTCTGTGCTCATTCCTGCGTATGGCAGGTAAATAAACAAATAAAGCCCTACCGTTTGGTTTAATTCAAGTTCTCTCGCTACCATGGGGATGACAGACTTCTTCCCACAAAACTAAACGGCATGATACTACGAACGGATTGAGCAATCTATTTCTGATAAAACCTGAACTCAGAAGCTTCCCGGACTCCAGAGACAACAAAGTTCCGTTTTTTTATTCGCTCCTGCCGTTTTACCTTTGCATTTGCAAATATATATTCAGCGGCCATGATTCATCCTACCGAAAAAGACGAACGCCAATACCTGGAGACCGTTAAAGATAAGATCAACCACACCATCTCTTCCATCAATGCAAAACTTGAAGAACAGGCCAAAGACCTGCATGCAAGCAAGAAGTATCTATACGACAACAAAGATGGCATGGACAGGATGGAAAAGGAAGCGGTCCGGTATTCCATCACCAGCAATGCCATCATCGGTGAGGCTTCGGTGGAAAAAAGAAAACGGGTCGAAAAGCTACTCAATTCCCCGTATTTTGGCCGGATAGATTTTGTGGAAAAGGGCCGTAAAGAGGAAAAACCGGTTTACATTGGGTTATATTCTTTTTTTGATGAGCAGGAAAACAGCAACATCATTCATGACTGGCGGGCGCCCGTCTCTTCGATGTATTATGATTATGAATTAGGTCCGGCCCAATATGAAGCTCCTTCGGGAATCAAGAAAGGAGAGGTAACCCTTAAACGACAATACCGCATCCGCAAAGGGAAAATGGAGTTTATGCTGGAGAATTCCATGAACATCCATGATAATATTTTGCAGGAAGAGTTGAGCAAGGCTTCGGATGAGAAGATGAAAAACATCGTGGCCACCATCCAGCAAGATCAGAATGCCATCATCCGCAACGAAGATTCCCGGGTGCTGATCATCCAGGGTGTGGCCGGCTCAGGAAAAACATCCATTGCTTTGCACCGCATTGCTTTCCTGCTCTACCGCTTCCGCGAGAACCTGTCTTCAGATGAAATCCTGATCATATCACCCAACAAGGTGTTTGCCGATTACATTTCCAACGTGCTCCCTGAACTGGGAGAAGAGCGCATCCCGGAAATGGGAATGGAAGAACTGGCCAGCCAGGTGCTTGACAACAAATACAAGTTCCAGACCTTTGCACAGCAGGTGGCACAACTGCTGGAAAAACCTGACGAGAGCTTTATCAACCGCATCAGGTTCAAAGCCAGTCATGCTTTCCTGGGCAAGCTGGAGGAATATGTAAACCATGTCAACAACAACATGTTTCAGCCCCGCGATATATGGATACGAAAGAATTTTGTCCCTGACTGGTTTATCCGTGATCGTTGGGAGGGGTACCACCGTCTGCCCATCATGAAGCGTTTTGCCGAAATCAC
>CAZBGI010000116.1:0-8536 GCA_964491395.1 uncultured Bacteroidales bacterium
GAAATTTTTTTTCTGCAATGCGAATATCCCGTCATAATAAAATCCCCAAAAATGCTGAAGAATAAAAAAGGACCGGCAACAATAATTATATTGCCAGATCAAAAAGCAAAATCAGCACACTTTTTTCCTGCAGCAAGAAGGTGGGTAAAAAAAGCAATGCGCCGGTGAGCGGGACTGCCTGGCGGAGGGGCAAATTTTCCACATACAAGATACCCCGCCGAATGGGCAGGGTATCTCCTGATTTCCTAAAATACAAACGATTATTGAATCATGATTTTTCCGGTAAACGAATCATCGCCGGAATAAACATTGTAAAAGTACAATCCCTCAGAAGCTTTTTTCGTGCCGGAAACGGTATTGTCCCAATAGAAATTTGTGTTTGAAGGGCCAAAGACATTCAATTTTTCAAAAACCACTTGTCCTTGCAAATTTACGATCCTGATGTGGTAATGCTTGGTGGTGGTCATATTGAAATTGAATCCCTGACTGGAAGGGTTGGGAAAAACACGCACAGCAGTTTCGTCATCCGGCAATGGGCTTTCCGTGTTTAATGGCACACCATGTGCAGGAAATTCAACCGTAGAGTAAAGTCGGTATTCACCGGGTTGCAGGGTGATAGGTTCGCTCAGATCTTCCACTGCAAAAGTTTCACCGGAGAAAAATTCGTACCAGGTGCCTGTTTGCTGGAAGCCAGGATTGAAGGTAGCTTCTGTTACACCAAAGTTGCCCAGAATGGTTACCTTGTTGGATTCATGATTCAGGTGAATGCGTTTGGCAGCACCGTCCAAAGCAAGAGAATAATCCTCCGTGCGGAAAACGTCCTGCTCTTTTTTCAGGTTTATGAGCATGGCATAAACATCATACAATCTTTTGCGGCGCCAGTCATCATAATAATCCCACCTGACTGGTTTGGGATCGGTACGGCACCTGCCCGGGTCGTCTTCGTCTATATTGCCGGGAATAGGATTTACAGGGGTGTTGCCACAATGATTGATGGAGTAATCATACCCCAGTTCGCCAAATTGCCATATCATTTTGGGGCCGGGAATGGTAAAAAAGAAGGAAGCTGCCAGCTCTGCACGTTGCAGCGCAGTTTGTGTATCCTTGATACTATAGCTGCCATTTTCATTACCATACATCTGATTCCTGTACATCATGCGCTCTTCATCATGACTTTCCATGTATCCTACCAGGTGAGGATTTTCCCAGTTTCTTTCGTTATAGGAAATCCAGCTGAAATCGCTGTCGTCCATCCATCCCATGGCGGCCTCATGATAAGAATGGCTCATATTACCCCAAACCAGCATTCCGTAATCCGCCAGTTCTTTTTCTTCCGTATTATCGGTAAAGTGCTCAAGGATGACATACGCATCGGGCTTAACACTCCACATGTGATCCGCTATGCGTTTGAGATTGGCAATGCGGGCAGCATCATAATTCCATCCCTGACCTCCGGTTTGCACATTGGTAAAACCTTTGGTAAAGTCAAAGCGGAATCCATCTACCTTAAATTCAGTAAGCCAGTATTCGGTAATGCGGTTAAAAAGCTCATGGGTATAGGGACTGTCCTGGTCAAAAGTATTCCCCCAGCACCAGGGTTCATGAGGACAGGTTTCCAGAAACCAGGGATTCTCGGGAGAGGGTTGTCCCCAGTTACCTGCATCACTATCAAAATACATTTGCACAAAGGGAGAGAGATTAAAAGAGTGGTTCAACACCATATCAATTACCACGGCCATTCCTCTCTTATGGCATTCATCAATAAATTTTTTGTAATCTTCCTGTGTACCATAGGCCTTATCTGTAGCAAAGTACATGGCAGGGTTGTATCCCCATGAATTATTGCCTTCAAACTGGTTGATGGGCATCAGTTCAACAACGTTTACACCAAGATTTTGGAGGTAATCCAGCGAATCCATCACCGTTTTGATGGCTGAGGTTTCCACAAAATCGCGAATGTGCAGCTCATACACCACCATGTCTTCAGGCGCCGGAGGAGAAAAATCTGTCACTTCCCATTCAAAATCAGGTTTGCCGGGATGCATAATACTCACATAGCCATTGGTTTTCCCTTCGGGATATTCCTTCAGATTGGGGTAGTTAAAATCTGAAATCCAGGAGTCATTCCAGGGATCCAGAACCTTGTGGGCGTATGGATCGGGAATACGAATCTCGTTATCTATAAAATATTGAAATCCATATTCGGTGCCTGGGGTAAGATTGGAAAAGGTAATCCAGAAGTGCGTACCGGAAGGAGTTACCTTCATATACCCCTCATCGGTAACCTGCCAGTCGTGAAGGTCGCTCAAAACAAAAACAAAGTCTTTGGTTGCAGGTGGATCCTGCAGAACCAGCGTAACAGTGGTCTCATCAATGTAATTTATGCCAGGATTAAGTCCTTCGGGCATCTCTTCTACCACAGGCTCAGGTCTGACATAAACATAGGTAGAATCATGTGCTGTTTCTGTATCGTCGGAAGCTGTGGCCTTTATCCAGTGCGTCCCATAACCATATTCAGTACTGCTAAATGAAAAATCAATCTGACTGTCGGAAGTTGTCGCCACCTCTTCGTTGTTGATAAACAGGGTTATTTCTTCTGATTCGGTAGCAGCAGCCAGTATATTTATCGATTCACCGTATTCCACGATAGGTTGATCCTTGGCCGGATGAAGGATAGATACATTGAGCGTTCCGGCTTCATAAACATCCACAAATAAGTCAGCACTTTGAGGTGAACCGCTTGCTGCACGGAAAACAAAGGCCATACTCGTGATAACCTCTTCGGCGGGCACATTGTAAAATGCTCTGATGCTGGGTTCAATTTCCAGCACATAATAATCTGCCGACAAACGTTCCAGCTGTGGTTGGGTGTCATTTTCTCCCCATCCACCAATGACATGTTGCCAGTCGCCAACATCTTCTATATTGACACCGGTATGTACGTAAAGCTCGCCGTCGTAGCCCTCAAGATCAGTACCGCTGGCATCGAAATAAATCAGAACCGGGGTAGCATCCGTGGGAAGAATCGGATCGGAGGTAATTGTTTGAGCCTGAAGCAAAACAGGAGTGAGAACCATTGAAAGGATCACAAACCTGATTACAGGCAGGAAATTCGTAAAAATAGATGTAAGCTTCATGCTTCTTTCTTTTTAGTGAATAAAATACAAAGAGCATTACGCTCCTTTTTTTCCACCTCAAAAATAACAAAAATTCCCTACATCTGATTCTCATCAAACCCTTGCGAAAAATTGGGAGAATTTTTTAACTTCCCTGCGGCAGGGGTTGAAACATGTAAATTATTGTGTTAATTTTACTTTTTATTCGCAAAAGAAGTAATTGTAAATCTTTAAAACGGGTGTCATGAAGAAGTTTTTGAAAATCACAGGCCTACTCTTAATCATATTGCTGGCATTAATGATTGTTTTGCCCATTGTATTTAAAGGTAAAATCGTGGAAGAGGTGAAAACAGCCATTAATGAGCATGTAAATGCAGATGTGGACTTTGGCACCTTTCGCATCTCTTTATTCAGAAGTTTTCCGGATGTGTCTTTTCGGCTTAATAATCTTTCTGTTGTCGGACAGGAGCCTTTTCAGGGAGATACCCTTGCCCGTGTCAACAGCTTTTTCATCAGTGTAGACCTGATGAGCCTCTTTGGCAATGAAGGCTATAAGATTCAATCCATCAGGGTAGACAATCCCCGGGTCATGGCCAAAGTGCTAAAAGACGGGAGAGCCAACTGGGATATTCTACCCGAGGGGGAGACTGTTGAAGAGCCCGAAGAAATTACGGAAGATGAAGAAGTCACTTTCCAGGTTGCCTTGCAACGGTTTCAAATCAACAATGCATACATCGTTTACGATGATCGTGAAACGGACCTTTACGCAAGGCTGGAGAACTTCAACCATCGCTTAAGCGGCGACTTTACTGCTGATTTTACCAGCCTGGCCATCAGAAATACAACCATTGAATCCTTGCTGGTAAAATTTGAAGGTGTACCGTATCTTAATGGTGTATTTGCAGAACTCACGGCCGATATTGATGCAGACCTTAACAATTCTGAATTTACCTTTCGCGACAATACCCTTAGACTGAATGACCTTACAGCCATTTTTGAAGGTGCCTTTAGCATGCCCGGCGACGATATCGCCATGGACTTTACTTTTTCTTCGCCTCAAACAGATTTCAAGGCATTTCTGTCCATGATTCCCGTTATGTATACCGAAGATTTTGAAGGTCTGGAGACATCAGGAACCCTGGCTTTTAATGGCTTTATAAAAGGGATATACAACGAAGAAAATATACCGGGTTTTGGGCTGAACATTGACGTCAACAACGGCATGTTTCAATATCCTGAGTTGCCGGCTGCCGTTACCGATGTCTTTATCAGAACAAAAATTGAGAACCCTGGCGGAGACGCCGATTTAACTGTGGTTGATGTCAGCCGGTTTACCCTCAACATGGGTGGCAATCCGGTTGAGGCCAGGCTAAACCTCAAAACCCCGGTTTCGGATCCGCAAATTGATGCATCTATGGAAGGGAGACTGGACCTGGCAAAAGTAAAAGATTTTTATCCTCTTGAGCAGGAAGAAATGCTTGCAGGAATCATTGAAGCCGATATGACCGCCCGTGGTCGCTTGTCGAGCATCGAAAATGAACGCTACAATGAATTCGTTTTCACCGGAGATTTCCGGGTAAACGAACTGAATTACACCAGCGAATTTTTACCCCAGGGAGTACAGATTGCTTCGGCAGCGATGAATTTCTCTCCCCGGTTTGCTGAACTAAGAAATTTCAGCATGAAAATCGGTGACAGCGACCTGAGTGCTTCCGGACGTATTGATAACATCCTGGCTTATGCGCTGAGCGATGAGTTGCTTACCGGTCGCTTTGAAACCGAGTCGGATTACTTCAACCTGAACCAGTTTATGGACGAGGAACCCGCTCCTGAAACCACCGACGAACCCATGGAGCTTTCGGTTATTGAGGTGCCGGAAAATATCGATTTTACCCTGCAGAGTCGCTTTGAGACCATCGTTTTCAGCAATCTGGAAATTACCAATGCTACCGGTTCCATCAGGGTGGCCGGGCAGACAGTAAGCATGAACAATCTACGCATGAATATGCTGGGAGGTGCCATGACGCTGAATGGATCCTATGCTACCCATGATGTGACCCGTCCGGCCATCGACTTTGACATGGATATATCACGTT
This sequence comes from uncultured Bacteroidales bacterium, assembly GCA_964491395.1. Lineage (GTDB taxonomy): Bacteria > Bacteroidota > Bacteroidia > Bacteroidales > UBA7960 > SKVR01. Next base: position 5,213 of record CAZBGI010000116.1, read on the forward strand.
TCGACATCACCAATACTTTTAATACCTTCAATACTTTTGCGACTCTTGCACCCATTGGTGAGCGGGCCAGTGGCAGGTTCAGTGCAGGATTAAACCTTCAATCAGAACTGGACGAGAAGCTTAAACCCATCCTGCCATCCATGGCCGGTGGTGGCAGCTTCAACTCTACCAACATCACCATCGAAAATAGTCCTGCCCTGGCGAAACTCGCAGATCAATTGAGCCTCGATATGTTTCGACAGGCAAATGTGAGAGATGTAAATGTCAGTTTTGCCTTTTCCGACGGAAGAGTTGAGGTAGAACCCTTCGAAATCAATTTGGGTCGCTCCAGTGCTACCGTTAGTGGAAATCATGGCTTTGACCAGAGCATCAACTACCTGATGGGGATTTCCATTCCCAGGGAAGAATTTGGAAGTGCTGCCAACCAGGTACTCGACAACCTGGTAACCAGCGCCGCAGACCGGGGGCTTGACATAACACCCGCTGAAACGGTAAATATGGCCGTAGCATTTACCGGAACTGTCAGCGATCCAAAGATCAACATTAGCCTCTCCGATACAGCCGATGATACACGCCAGCAAGTGATGGATGCCATAGAAGATCAGGTAAGAGATGTAGTAGATGAAGCACGGGGCCAGGTGGAAGAGGCAGTGGACGATACCCGTGATCAAGTGAACGAAGAACTGGAGAAACGGGCAGACCAGGTGGTGGCAGAAGCAGAAAGACAGGCACAGAACATTCGAAAAGAAGCCAGAAACAACGCTGAGAGAATCAGAGAAGAAGCCAGAGAACAGGCTGAAAAACTGGAAAATGAAGCCAGTGGACCCATTGCCGTAGCCGCTGCCCGTCGTGCAGGCGAGCAACTGATAAAATCGGCCGACAAAAGAGCAGATGAACTGGTAGAAGAAGCTGACAACAGAGCTGATCAACTGGTCAGAGTAGCCAATCAGAAAGCGGATCGCATCAGAGCCGGGGAAGAATAAAAAGGCCAGAAAACAGCAATATATGCTAACATGTTGGATGCTGCTGCATATGCGAGGCTCAATGAACCGGCTCACTCACTTTCATCAAATAGTTTGCCCCCAACTGAATACGGAATCAAAGGATATATCAAACTAAAGCTAATTATTATGCTCACATTTTTAAAAAAAGCAGCCTGGATGATGGTTTTTGGATTAGTAACTTCTTGCCAAATGGGAACCCCCCAAAAAGTAAGCTCTCCGGACGGGAACATTCATGTTGACGTTTTCCTTACAGATCAAGGGCAGGCCGCCTGGAAAGTTGACTACAAAGACAAGGCAGTTATTGACACTTCACTGCTCGGATTTGAATTTACAGACGCCCCTCCCCTGGCAGAAAACCTTGAGATTACAAAGGTAGTTCCCCGCTCTTTAAGCGAAACATGGATATTGCCCTGGGGTGAACAACGAGAGGTGAAAAACAATTTTAATGAAATCAGGGTGAGTTTGCAGGAAAAAGAAGACCTGAAACGGGAGTTTGATCTTGTTTTCAGGGTTTTTGATGACGGACTGGGATTCCGGTTTGAATTTCCGGAGCAGGAAAACATGAAAGAAGTTTTGATAGCCGAAGAGAATACGTACTTTAACCTTACCGGAGACCATCAAACATGGTGGATTCCGGGAGACTGGGATATTTATGAGCATCTGTACACATCCAGTCGTTTTTCGGAGATTGACGCCCTGAGCAAACGAAACCATCCCAACCTCGCCCAGACCCATATCCCTGTCAACGCTGTGAATACCCCTGTGACCATGCGCACCGATGAGGGTTTGCATTTAAGTTTCCATGAAGCAGCCCTGATCAACTACGCGGGCATTACGCTTGAGATTGACAATGAAAACATGCAAATGCGCAGCAACCTGGTGGGAACAGAGCGTAAGGACTACAAAGTAATTCAGCAAACGCCTTTTGTTACCCCCTGGCGGACCGTGCAGATGGCTGAAAAAGCAGGAGATTTAATCACCTCCAACCTGATCCTCAACCTGAATGAGCCAAACCAACTGGGAGACGTATCATGGATAAAGCCTACCAAATATATGGGCATCTGGTGGGAAATGCACCTGGGAAAATCAACCTGGGATTATGCAGGAACCCAGGATATGAATACCTGGACCGGGGTGGAACCTCATGGACGACATGGCGCTACTACCGAAAATGCCAAAAAATACATTGATTTTGCTGCAGAACATGGCATCAACGCACTGCTGATAGAGGGCTGGTACACTGGTTGGGAAAACTGGATTGGTGTAGAAGACCGGGAAGGAATCTTCGACTTTGTCACCCCTTACCCTGACTTTGACCTTGAAGAAGTAACCACGTATGCCCGGGAAAAGGAAGTACGACTGATCATGCATCACGAAACCTCATCTGCTGTCACCACTTACAATGAACAGATGGACACGGCCTTTGCCCTTATGGAGCACTATGGTTACGAAATGCTCAAGACAGGCTACGTGGGCACCATAATACCTGAAGGAGAATATCATCACGGGCAGTGGATGGTAAACCATTACCGGCGTGTACTGGAAAAGGCTGCTGAGCACAAAGTAGCGGTAAATTCGCATGAACCCATTATGGCTACCGGCTTGCGAAGAACTTATCCCAACGATGTCACCCGTGAGGGTTTGCGCGGTCAGGAGTTTAATGCCTGGGCCAGTGACGGAGGCAATCCCCCGGCACATTTACCCACGGTAGCTTTTACAAGAATGCTGGCAGGCCCTATTGATTATACACCCGGCATCTTTAACATCAAATTAGACCCCTACAAAGACGAAAACCAGGTAAACACTACCCTGGCACAGCAACTTGCATTGTATGTGACAATATACAGCCCGATGCAGATGGTGGCCGATCTGCCCGAACACTATGAAGGTCATCCGGCCTTTCAATTCATCAAAGATGTGGGCGTTGACTGGGAACAATCGCACGTGCTCAATGGAGAAGTGGGCGAATTTCTCACCCTTGCCCGGGAAGAACGCAATACCGGAAACTGGTTCCTGGGCAGCATCACCAATGAAGAACCCCGCGAATTTACCTTAAAAACAGATTTTCTCGAACCCGGAGCTTCCTATGAAGTAATCATGTATGCCGATGCTGATGATGCCCATTGGGATGATAATCCCACCGCTTACAAAATTGAGGAACTGGATGTGGATCATACTTCTGAGATAACCCTGAAACTTGCTCCCGGCGGTGGAGCGGCGGTTAGTTTTTTGAAGCGGCAAACAGAGGAACAACCATCTGAAAATATATAAAAAAAAGAGCAGCTGTCAGGCTGCTCTTTTTTTTACTTACCAAGAAAGG
>CAZBGI010000117.1:0-8293 GCA_964491395.1 uncultured Bacteroidales bacterium
CCTCGCATACAAAAGTTTTTTGAATCGTTGCTGGTTCCTTTCAGGCATTTGTTTTGAGCGGAAGGTAAAGGGTTGAAGGGTTGAGAAGTTGACCTTTCCGGCCTTTATCTTCTTACTCTACCCCCAAAGGCAAACCGGCTGCTGTAGTAGTTTTCATCAAGGTCATTGATGACCACTCCCCGTGAAGTAGATGCATGCACAAATTTGTTGTTGCTGATATAGATGCCTACATGGGAGACTTTGCGATGGTTGATTTTGAAGAAAACCAGATCGCCCTCCCGCAGGTTGCGACGGTTAACCCTGCGTGTGCGCTGTGCCATGTTAATGGTCACCCGCTCCAGGTCAATGTTATACACGCGACGATAGACTGCCTGTGCCAGGCCTGAACAATCTACCCCATTGATATTAGTGCCGCCATATAAATACGGAGCACCCAGCCAGCCGGCTATTTCGGTGAGCAAAGCCGGATTTTCATTCCCATTGAGGGTATAACCCAGCTTTCTTGATTGGGAGGCATAAAAATCAGCATCGGCCGCCGGCAAATCCGCATACCGGGGTACCGCCTCCGGCGAAGGCTCACGGGCAGGGGAGGGGTCAAACCGCTCGCGCCCCTGCTCACGGTAAGAGGGGGTGTTGCGTAGGTAGGAGCACGAAGAAAGTGCTCCGGTAATTATAACCCATATCAGCAGTTTTTTAAAATCGAATCGCATCCAATATACTACTATCTGTTGTGTTTTGTAAAGATAGTAAAACTAACTAATTATGCTATCCAACTTTTTGGTAGTCGAGACTATTGTAAATAGAATTGTTGCTGATAAACTCAGGTACAATTTGTTTCATTTTTCTGACCAGGTTAAATTCATCACCCTCAAGGATAAGAGAAGCGAGTTCTGTAAGATGCGCTTCAATGGTTTCATGCATGTAGGTTCTTACTTTTGCCCTGAGAATTTTCGGATGGTGTGTAGGAAGAGTATTTTCTTCATTATTAAGAAGTTCTTCGTAGAGTTTTTCTCCTTCCCTGAGGCCTACCTCTTTGATTACGATGTCTTTGCCCGGCTCTAAACCCGAGAGCTGAATCATTTTTTTGGCAAGGTCATAAATTTTCACCGGTTTTCCCATATCGAAGACAAAAATCTCACCCCCATTGCCCATGGCGCCAGCTTCAAGTACCAGGCTACAAGCTTCAGGAATGGTCATAAAATAACGGGTGATATTTTTATCGGTGAGGGTCACGGGACCCCCTTTTTCAATTTGTTTTTGAAACAGGGGTACTACAGAGCCATTGGAGCCTAACACATTTCCAAAGCGTGTAGTGATGAATTGGGTGTGGGATTGGGCCATACTCTGAGCGTAAATTTCTGCAATGCGCTTGGAGGCTCCCATAACATTGGTGGGATTTACAGCCTTATCTGTAGAAACCATTACAAACTTGCCTACTTTGTATTTCACAGAAAGGTCAACCAGTGCTTTGGTTCCGAAAACATTTACCAGGAGTGCTTCATAGGGATTGTTTTCCATCAAAGGAACATGCTTGTATGCCGCAGCATGATAAAGAATATCGGGACGGTATCTGTCAAAGATCTGATCCAGTCGGTACCGGTCTTTGATGCTTGCAATGACAAGTTGGGTAAGGTCAGCAAATCGGCTTAATTCGGGAGTATTGTTGATTTCGGATTGCAAATCATACAAGGCTGATTCCGCATGATCGAGTAAGATGAGTTTAGCAGGATTATATTTTAACACCTGTAAAACAATACCTGAACCAATGGAACCTGCAGCTCCGGTTATCATTACTGTTTTTCCCGTCAATTCACTCTTCACAAAACTATCATCCATATGAATGGGTTCACGTTCGAGCAATTGTTCGATGTTTACTTTTTTGATCTGACCTGAGCTCAGGTGGCCATTGATCCATTTTTGGATGCGGGGAACAGACTTCACTTCCAGATTCAGCTCCAATCCTGCTTCGATGATTTCTTTTCTCCGATTTTTATTCAAATCCTGGATGGAGATGACCAACGTTTGAATTTTTCTTTTTGTGATAAAAGAAAAATTCAACACCTGGGAAGGATGAAATACCGGTACACCCTCCAGGCACTTGTTTCGTTTGGATGGGTCATCGTCTATGAAAGCCACAACTTTATGATTCAGCTGATTGTCCTGTTCCAGGGCTTTCAGTGTAAGCATGCCCGAAGCACCGGCACCATATATTACTGTGAGTCTGCAATTTTTTCCGTAATTATTCACCAGATTATGGAAGGTGGTTTTTACCACTATGCGGGCAAAAATCAACACAAAATAGGATATCATAAAGTGGATCAGTACCACAGACAGAGGAATAGTACCCAATGCCTGAAAGCCCGTTAAGCGTCCCAATGCTATTGTCGCTCCCACCATGAAAAGACCTGCTGCTGTGGCTTTAGAAACCTTTAAAACATCTTCGAAGCTGGTGTGACGGATAATGCCATGAAAAGATTTAAAAAACCAGATGCAAAGGGCGTAAATAAAAGTAACACTAAGCGCCTGAAACAGGGTTAGCGAAAGGTCAATTTTTGAAACGACAAAATTGAACCTGAGAAGGTAAGCAATAAAAAACCCGGCAAAGATTACTGAAATGTCAAAAACAAACACATACCAGCTTGGCAGGATGTCTTTGCTATATTTATGAGCCTTTTGGGTAAGTGATTTGAGCATAAAATTGCTTGAGATCATAGTCATTTTCATTGGTGATTTTGAATTCCATTTCCCATGGTAAATTGTATTGGCAATATTAGTAGTTAGTTCCTCCCCAAAAAACCGTATATCACCCAAATATCAGACCAAGTTTCACGTAAAAATTCAACCTTGTTTCTTACGGATTAATTCCTTTGTTATTTATTTAAATCCAAAACTTCCAACCAACAAACTCTATAAATGGCACTATATTGTTCAGGCACAAAAAAATAAGCAAAAGCACATATGTGTGTTTGCTTATAAGTTTGATTATTGGTTTGTTTGGTTTATTTTGGCGTGTGCAAAAGTACAAAACTATTTCATATCTTCACCCATATAATTTATAAGATTGACAGAATAATAACAATTAATTCATCTGTTGATCATTTTTGACGCAGAATCCTTGTTCAAGCCTGTTTCCTGCTGTGGTAACCATCGAAATTTCAGCCCGAAATCATTTAAAATAGCTGAGCAAATTCCTCTGCCTTCAACCCTATCCCGCGAAAGCTTCTCTGCGGAAGTTGGAATTTACGGGCGGTCATAACAACTCAACGATTTAACTTTTTTCTCCTTCCAGTCCCGCACGATTCGGGATTTAGCTTTGCTGAACACACCTTTGAGCTTTCAGCTTTTCCCTTCCAGCTTCTGGCTTCGAGCTCTTTCTACCCAATCAAAACCCGCCTACAGTATATTTCATCCCCAACATAACCCCCTCATTATCGAACAAATGCCCTCTGTCCAGGGCCAGTGCAAACGTAAACTGCAGGTTGTTTACCGATGCAGGTTGCCAGGCAGTTTCTAATAAAAAGTACCATTGATTGCGTGAGGGATTAAAAAAATAATCTTCCGGGTTGTTTTCGGGATTGAGCCAACCGTATCGGGAAGGATCTCCCATGTTCTTCCCCCAATAGGTTCCATAATATTTTACGTAAGTAGCAAGCAGCCTGTAGGAAAATGAATTGGAGAGCTGTCCCTTGATGCCCAGATGGTGGGCCAGGTTTCGGTTACTTACAAAATAAGCATCGCTGTAGGTTTTAATATCTTCATCCACAAAATCAAGCTGCCTTTGTGTCAAAAACAGAGGGCTACCTATAGCATATCCATAATAGGATAAGCCCGAACGGTAAATGCTGTTGTTGTAATAGTTATCCCTTCCGTTATAACGAAAGCCACAGTTTGGTTCTTCGCAGAAATCCGGCCAGTCATTCTCCCGGGGGTCCGATATGCCAGGCCCGGATTGATCGCGGGAATTCATAATTTCATATACTACATCAGTGATGTAGGGGAAAGAAAAAGGATTTTTCACCCCCAACCCAAACAATCCATCCCCAAAATTCTTATAATTCATACCCGAACCATCGGTAAAGACATGTTGGTAATAAAGATGGTATTGGCGCTTATTGTGGTTCCACTTTATCCCCCAGTCATAAATGCCGGAATGATAGCCCAGGGCATTTACCTCGTTGGCAGGTGCGTCTTCGGCCCCTTTGCGGGCCACAATCACCCTCATAAAATCCGAAAAAGAGGAGGGGAGTTCACCATCCCTTTCTGTTTCTCCTCCCCAGATGGAAAGGTGTACAATACCTTTATAAAACTCCAGGTCCGGAGTGAACTGAATCTTTGCGTAGGCCGACTTATCATGAAAATACGCATTCATGGCGTACCTGTCATCATTGAGCCAGCCATGGGCAAAATGCCCTTTGATGTGCAGGAGCCCAAAAGTATAAGGGACTTCAAAAAATTCGGGCATGCTCAATTCCAGCCTTGGTATGGGCCGCGCATGAGCACTCATGGCCAAAGAGCCGGAAGAGAGATTTTCAAAGGTTTCCCCCCGGGTCTGTTCCTTTCTGCCTGCCATAAATTGTATGGGGCCCAATTGGGTTTCAAAATACGCCTGATGCAGATATCCTTCATTCTGAAATCCTGCCCTGCCCAATACATCGACACCAAAGCCCCAATCCCATAAAGATTCATTGTCCATTTTCCGGGAACCCGACAATATCCCCACTGCATTATAGGATCGATCGTCAAACATTCCAAAACGGTTGGCGTTGAACCAGAAGCTTTGGTATTCCTGAGAAGAGAATTGGGCGTGGGAAGAGAGGTTTAATTGGTAGGTGTTGGGATTTTCTGTTGCCTTACCTGAAAAAGACAAAACAATTAATAAAAAAAACAAACAACCGACTTTCCGGTTGTTTGTGTTGGTTTTTATGGTTCTTGATTGGGGTGTGTTGTTCATTTAAAAACGGGATTACACTCTTATTATCATTGAATTTTGTTATCAGCAGTTTCTGGTAAAAACTGAATTGATGGAACATCCATGGTTAATACTTAAACACACATGAGGATGACTATTTGAAAAGAATTGATTATCTGCGTAGAAAGGAAATTGTGGATGTTCCATCTATCCACCTTAATCAAATTCAGACAGATGAAATAGTTTATATTGGGATTGGCTTCGCCGTCACCAATCCCAACCCTCGCAAAAAACCGCGAACCCTTTATCGAGTACCAACGCTCCTCGAGTGGCGTAAGATGCGATAATGATAATGAATAAAGAACTCTACGTATTTATATCTTACTTCTACTTTTTTCTTAACAAAAAAGTAGCAAAAAGTCAAGGCTTCGGATTTTTTAATGTGGGAATTATTTTATTAAATAGGCCACATTGAGCTCGCCCTCCGGGCTTCGGTTCCGACAAGTCTGAAGCTCACTTCGCTGGAAGTTTGAATGTTTCGCAAAACCTAATTATTGTGCTTTTATTATTGATTTCTGCTTTTGCGAAACTGCAAACTTCCCCAAAAGCTCCGTTTCGCTTCGACTTGTTACCGGAAAAAATCCAATGCCGAAGGACGCATTGTACAAAGTTTCAATGCCAAACTTAAGCTATTAATAGTTCTGCCACATTGATAAACATAACTTCAAATTATCAGCAAAACCGATAATCTGTAATTGGTACCAAAGGGAAAAATCCAGATGATTTTACCGGACGCCAATGTATTTTTATCTAAAAATCTTTTGAATTACATCTTGTATTCGGTCAAAATCCTCTGTTTGCATAGCTGTGCCGGAGGGCAGACAAAGACCCTGCTCAAACAAATCCACAGATACATTACTGCCGAAAAAAGGATATTTCTCAAAAACAGGCTGTAGATGCATGGGTTTCCATAGCGGCCTTGACTCTATATTGGCTTTTTCGAAAGCCAGACGTAGCTTTTCCCTGTCAATCCCCTTGTTGGTCGCAGGATCTATCAAAATACAACTGAGCCAGCGGTTGGAAACGCAACCCACTGGTTCAGGCTGAACGCTGACATCGAATCCCTTTTTGTTTATCTGGCTGAAGAGGTTCTCGTACCATTGGAATATTTCCCGTTTTTTGTCTACCCTTTGCTGCAACACTTCCATCTGACCCCGGCCCACACCAGCAAGTATATTACTCATTCTGTAGTTGTAACCCACATGGCTGTGCTGATAGTGGGGAGCCTGATCCCGGGCCTGGGTTGCCAGGAAACGTGCTTTGGCAATCAATGCTTCATCCTCAGAAAGCAAGGCCCCACCACCACTGGTGGTGATGATTTTGTTGCCGTTGAATGACAACACGCTGAATTTTCCAAAAGTACCGGTTTGCCGACCGTTTAAGGTAGAACCCAGTGATTCAGCAGCATCCTCTATTACCGGAATATCATATTTTTGGGCAATGGCCATGATTTTATCCATCCTTGCTGGCATTCCATACAGATGCACCGGCACAATGGCTTTGGGCTTTTGGGCTTTGATTTTTCCTTCTCCTTTTATTTCCAGCTTTCCTGCCAGAGATGCTTCAATGGCCTGCTCGAGGGCATCGGGGCACATGTTCCAGGAATCTTTTTCCGAATCAATAAAAACCGGATACGCTCCCTGGTAACGAATGGGATTGGCCGAAGCGGAAAAAGTAAAGCTTTGACACAGCACCACATCGCCGGGCTGCACATCACACAAAATCATCGCCAGATGCAAAGCAGCAGTGCCTGAAGTCAATGCCGCAGCATGCCGGGCCCCGGTAAATTGGCACAAATCCTTTTCCAGGCCATCCACATTGGGCCCCAGGGGAGCAATCCAGTTAGAGGCAAAGGTATCGGCTACAAATTTTTCTTCGGTTCCGCCCATGTGGGGGGGGGAGAGGTAGATGCGGGGGTTTGTCATGTTTTATTTGTTGTATTTAATGATTCGTCCGGGGTTGCCTACTACTACTGCGTTGTCGGGGACGTCCTTAATAATTACTGATCCTGCACCGATAATGGAATTATTCCCAACGTTTTTTACTCCTGTCATAATGGTTGAACCTATTCCCAAAAAAGAGTTCTGTTCTATAGTGATTGATGCACCCACATTTGATCCTTGCGAAACAAAGCAATTTGCCCTAAGTATGCTATGGTGAGCTATATTAACACCCATGCTTATCATAACATTTTCTTCAATAGTAACAAATGGCATAATTTGGGTCCCCGGTAAAACATAAACTGTATTTCCAATTTTCACGTTACTATGAATAGTTGCAGAGGGATGAATGAAGCATGGGGTTTTATGATTTAAGGTTCTCGAGTATTCAATAATTCTATTTCGAATTTTATTATTACCAATAGGTATAAAAACGCTCAAAGATCCTTCAATTGCACTTAGTTTCTCTAACTCCGATACATTTCCAATAACCTTAATGCCATTAATTAATTTCCCTAACTTGCTTTTATCATCATCTAAAAAACCAATAATCTTGTATTTTTTAGTTTCTGAGAGATATTCTGAATAAACAGCACCATATGTTCCTGCTCCGATAATAATTGCTTTATCCATCAAGTTTAACTTCTTTAAATGGTTCCATAGTAACATCCTTTTTTTGATTTACCCCCTCTTTTTTAAAGACCTTGGAAACCGTTAAAAAAAGAATTTTTAAATCTAACACAAAAGAAACATTATCAACATACCAGACATCCAGTTTGAATCTTTCTTCCCAGCTAATGGCATTTCTTCCTTTTATTTGTGCCCAACCGGTGATGCCCGGTAAGACATTATGCCTTTTGGCTTGTTCTTCTGAATAATGCGGCAAATATTCAACCCTAAGCGGACGTGGACCAACAATGCTCATATCGCCTTTGATTACATTTATTAGTTGAGGTATTTCATCTAATGAGGAACTTCTCACAAATTTACCTATAGGGGTAATTCTTTTTGCGGGAGGCAAGAGTTCTCCGTTTTCATCCTTCTTATCATTCATTGTTTTAAACTTTATCAGTTTAAATATCTTTCCGTTTTTACCGGGTCTGGATTGGATGAAAATGGGTTTACCATTGTTGCGAAAAAATAAGAATATGGTAACTAATATAAGCATAGGAGAGAATAACAACAATAAAACAAACGACACACCTATGTCAATTAGCTTCTTAAAAAATTGTCTATACATGAAATAATATTCAATTATCCTTAAAATGGTTTGATATAACGGTAGTGAAATTTTTGGCTAATATACTTTTATCATATACATTTTCAGCAAGCTCTCTTGCTGATTCACCCATACTTTTTAGTTTGGCGGGGTTAGACCTCCATT
>CAZBGI010000118.1:0-8160 GCA_964491395.1 uncultured Bacteroidales bacterium
ACCCGCGACCCCATGCGTGACAGGCATGTATTCTAACCAACTGAACTACCGGACCTATTATGCTTTTATGAAAGAGCGCGTTGTTTTTCCTTTAAAGCGTTGCAAAGATAAGTGAGTTTTTTAATCCTGCAAAGAATTATTCTCTTTTTTTGAAAATAATTTCTGCCCTGTCCCCCCTTGGTTTGCAAGGTTTGTGATAATCAGGGCTATATGTGGCATTTGTTTTGAAAAAAGTTTCCGGACCGGGGTGAAAATTTGTGGATATGGCTTTGCTTTTAACTTTTTTCCGTATCTTAAGTCATGAAACTTTGGTGGTTTCACCATCATTTTTTACTGCAATGGTTCCTTCAATGATAGGTTTGTGAAAGAGAAACTGCTGAAAAAAATAGAGATTCTTGCCGATGCGGCGCGCTATGACGTGTCGTGTTCTTCCAGTGGCAGCAACCGTCCGGCCAAAGAGGGTGAGTTGGGCAATGCGGCCCGTTCGGGCATTTGCCATTCCTTTACACCGGATGGCAGGTGCATTTCGCTGCTAAAAATTCTTTTGACCAATATCTGCATTTACGATTGTGCCTATTGCGTCAATCGGCGCGCCAACGATATTCCCCGATCAGCATTTACGGTGGAAGAGATCGTGGATCTCACCCTTAATTTTTACCGGCGAAATTACATTGAAGGGTTGTTTCTCAGCAGTGGGGTCATGGTCAATGCGGATTATACCATGGAGCGTCTGGTAGCGGTAGCCCGCACCCTGAGAAACGAACATGGGTTCAACGGATATATCCATTTGAAGGCCATTCCCGGTGCTTCCGAAGGGTTGGTTGCAGAGGCGGGGCTTTACGCCGACCGGCTGAGTGTAAATATTGAAATCCCTTCTGATAAGCAACTGCAGTTGCTGGCACCGGAGAAGAATTTTGGCAGTGTGCTTACCCCCATGAATCATATCCATCAGGGGATTGTGGCCAACAAAGATGAACGAAAATCGCTGAAAAAAGCTCCCCGGTTTGTCCCTGCCGGGCAGAGCACACAGCTCATTGTTGGGGCGAGCCCGGAGCAGGATGTGGATATCCTCCAACTTGCTTCATCATTGTACAACCAACAGCAATTGAAAAGAGTGTATTACTCGGGTTTTATCCCTGTGAATGCTTCCGACCAACGATTGCCCGCTCTCACACAACCCCCCCTGATGCGTGAGCACCGATTGTACCAGGCCGACTGGCTGATGCGGTTTTACGAATTCCAGCACGATGAAATCCTGGATCAGCAAAATCCATCGCTGGACCTGGATATGGATCCCAAACTGGCCTGGGCACTGCGCAATCCACACTTCTTTCCCGTGGACCTTAACAAAGCCCCGTATGAACATGTCCTCCGGGTGCCGGGAATTGGCGTAAGATCGGCAAAATTGATAGTGAGTAACCGCAAGTTTGGTGCTGTTTCGTTTACCCATTTGAAACGAATGGGTGTAGCCCTGAACCGGGCCAAATATTTTGTGGTGTGCCGGGAGCTTCCCGTGAGAGCCGGTCAGATAAATCCTTTGCAGATAAGAAGAAAACTGGTACGCGGCCGCCAGGGGGCTGGAGTGCAACTCAGTTTGTTCTGATACATGCCGCCTTGCATCGGTTCGGGTGTCTGGGTTGTTTAGTTTTGGGTGGCTTGTAGTTCAATCATAAAACATACACCTTCAGAGGTGTTGTGAGCCGTGAGTTTTCCCTGCATGTTCTTTTCAATAATGGTTTTGGCAATGAACAGGCCCAGTCCGGTTCCCTGTCCTTCTGGTTTGGTAGAATAATAGGGATCAAATATTTTTTCCATATTCCCGGAGGTAATCTGTCTTCCGTTATTCATAATTTCTATTCTCACCCTGTTATCGCGACGGTAGCTATGTATCTTCACCTGCTTGCTGTTTTTCGGGTTTTGTGCCAGTGCATCCTTGGCGTTGTTTATGATATTGACAAGGGCCTGGATGAGTTCATTGGGATACCCTGTGGTATAGATTTCTCCGTTCCTGTGAAAGGAAGTGCTGACATCATTGGCCTTGAGCATAGCCTGAGTAAAAGAAAGTGACTGGTCCACCACATCATTAATATCGAATATCCTTTTTTCTTTGTAGGGGTGAAAAAAGTTTCTGAAGTCATCAATGGTTCTTGACATTCCTTGTACCACCCGGTTCACTTCTTGGTAAGAATTTTGCAGGTACTGCTCGTCGAGCTCATTATGTTTGAAGGCATCGAGCAGATCCATGATGATGAGGTTGATGGTGTTGAGGGGCTGCCTCCACTGATGGGCAATGTTTCCAATCATTTCCCCCATGGCTGCCTGTCGTGACTGGAGTATCAGCATGCGGTCTTTTTCCCTGTTGGTTTCCACCTCTTCCCAGATTCTTTTTTCCAGTGATTTGTTCAGTTCACTGAGCTGCAAGCTCTTTTCCTTGAGTTGCTGGTTAAGGCTGAGCAGCCTTTTTTCCGTGACTTTTCTTTCGGTGATATCGCGGGTAATCAAAGTTATGCCGTAGGGTATTTGCTGGTTATCGTATAGCAGCGATGCATTGGTTTCCTGGTAAAAAGTGTCTCCGTCTTTTCGCACAGTTTTAAATTGCTGGTTGATAAAAGCAGGTTGGTCAGAAATAAGTGCTGACAGGGTTGCTTTTGCTTTCTCTATGTCTTCCGGCGAAAGGAACTCGAAAACATTTCTTCCCAGCAAATCAGCAGGATTTTCCAGCCCCAGAAGCTTCGCTGTTTTTTGGGAAGCAAATGTAATGGTGCCATCCAGGTTTGTAACTGCAATGGCATCAGGAGAAGTATTGATGATGGTGCGCAATCTTTCTTCCTTTTCTGCCAGGATGTTCTGTTCCCGGATTCGTTGGGTAATATCCACATTATATTCAATGATTTGATTTACTTTGCCCGATTCCTCATCAAAAACCGGAAAAGCATTCACCTCTACAATTTTGTCATTTCCTTCCCTGTCTATGTGGGTATGGATGGCTGTTGCGGGTTTAAGGGATCTTTTTACCTCCACAACAGGGCACGGGTGTTTTTTATCGTCGCAGGGCTGCTTGTACTGATGCGATATCTCAAAACACTTTTGCTTACTTACATCAAAATTCTTCGAAAGTTTATGGGTTTCGTAGAAAGCTTTGTTGGCCATGATGATTTCGAAGCTGTCGGCATTTATTACGATAAAAGGGTGGGAGAAAGAGTCCGTAACCAGATTGAGGAAGTTGGATTGTTTGACCAGCTTTTCATTGATTCGGGTAAGCATTCTTTCGCGGTGCACCAGCTGGCGGTTCTGGTTGTCGATTTTTTCAATATAATTATAGGTATTGAAGCGAAACAGGCTTATAAGTGCGATTCCGGCCGCCAGGATGCCAAGATAAAGCGTGTTTCTTCCCACCCAGGTTTCCGGGAAAGGAATGATATCCATACCCATCAGCATGAAGAGAGAGATAAAAATCAGCCATATTACAAAGAAAAGCCAGGTAAATCTGCTTTTAAAAACCCGCTTGAGAACTTTCAAGGGGACAACGACGGTGCTCATACAAATGGCTCGGTTTTATGTTTAAAATACCAAAAAACATATACGGGAGGCCGTATTTTTTAGATGGTGCTATTTTTTATCTAAGGTAGGATTATTTTTCCAAAGGTAATACAATTTCAAACCTGACCCCTTGATTTATATTTTCTGCTTTTAATTCTCCTTTCATATTTTGGTTGATGATGGTGCGTGCCAGGTAAAGCCCGATTCCGGTTCCTTTGTCTTTGTCCTTGGTTGAGAAGTAAGGGTCAAAAATTTTCGACAGGATGGATCCGGGGATTTGGCCACCGTTATTGGTGAAGTATATATGCGCTTTTTGGTTATGTATGTGTGAAGTAATGAAAATGAAAGGATTCTCCGTTTTGTTTTCCAGCAAAGCCTCACGGGCATTGTTGACAATATTGATTACTACCTGGGAAAATTCGTTGGGGAACCCTTTGGTAAAGATTCCTTCGGAGATATTGTTTTCCAGCCGGATACCTGCTATCTCCACGGTAGTGCGGATAAAAGAAAGGGCTGTGTCCACCTGTTTCCTGATATCAAAGGGAGTAGTGGATTTGAGGGGTTTGAAGAAGTTTCTGAAATCATCGATGGTTTGGGTCATGTGCTGGATAACCTTTTGGGCACTGATCACCGATTTATTCATATACTCACCGGTAAGTTCGTTATACTGAAAAGCATCCTGCAAATCCAGAATGATAAGATTGAGGGTGTTGAGAGGCTGTTTCCACTGGTGCGCGATGTGCCCCACCATTTCTCCCATGGCTGCTTGTCTTGATTGCAATGACATGAGCTGATCTTTCACCCTGTTTTTGTCAACTTCTTTCTTGACTCGTTCTTCAAGAGCCCTGTTGAAGCTTTCCAGCTGGAGTTTCTGTGCATTCAACTCGTCATTGAGGGCGTTGAGGTGTTTTTCCATTTCTAATCGTTCCGACAAGTCGATACCAATAGCACGGATGGCGCGTAATTCTCCGTTTTCTATGTCAAAATTAGCATACGTGTAGAGCAGAACCTCATTGCCTTGCGTGTCTTTAAACTGCAACTGCATTCCCGGATCCTTCTTCCGGGGATCAGCCATTCGCCTGTGGAGGGTTTCCCTGATGATGTTCTTGCTGTGATCATCCAGAAAGTGAAACAGATTGTGGGTTCGATAATCAGTTATGCCAAACAATTTCTTTCCATAATCGTTGACATACAGGATGTTAAATTCTCCGTCGAGCTCACAAATAACCTGGGGGAGCAGGGAGGCAAACTGTCGGAACCGTTTTTCACTTTCCAGCTTTTGCAATTCCGCCCTTTTTTTCTCCGTGATGTCTATGACTACTCCTGCAATCTTCAGGGGCTTTCCATCAGCGGATCGCTGGGTTACACTTCCCTGGTCATAGAACCATTTGTATTGGCCTTGTTTGGTTTTTAAACGGTACTCTAGTTTATACCGGGACTTTCTTCCTTCCAGGTGATCGCGCATGTGCTGCATGGTTTCTGCATAATCATCGGGATGAATCATCGAAGTTATTTCATAAATGTTCTGGGTCATACTACCTTCTTCATAACCCAGCATTTCAGCCTTTTTTTTGTCAAAATAGACTTTTTGGGTGGGGTAATCCCATACCCACCAGGCCACATTGCCACCCAGCAATGATAATTCCAACCTCTCCTTTACCTGTTCCAGTTCCCGGGAGGCAAGTTTTTCTGTAGTAATATCTATCAGGGTAAGTCGTATAAGCGATTCCGACCGGGAAGGAGAAGGCCTGCTGATGTTACAGGCTATTCTTAAATAAACCGGGCTTCCGTCAATCAGGATAATGGTTTCGTGCGATACATCCCCGGACTTTTGTGTCAGGCCGGTAAAAAAGAGATAAAAATCGTCCTGTTCAGCAGGGTGAAGGAAGCTGTCGAACCGAAGGTTCTTCAACGCTTTCCTGTTTGCCTTAAATAATTGAGCTGCTGAAAGGTTGGCATCATGTATGCGGGTTTGATCATCTACCATTAAATAGGCCACCGGTGCCAGGTCAAACAATTCGAAATACTTTTGCCTCGAAATGCTCAACTCTTCCTGTGCTCTGCGCAATTCATCGTTTTGCAATTCAAGCTCCATCTGGTGCACTTTGAGCTCGTGTATAAGTTCTTCGGGGGTTTTGTTTTTTAACTGCTCTTCGTTAAATTTCCTTCCAAGCAAGCTCTCTGCTTCTTTTCTGAAGTTGTTTTCCATATGCGTAATCTAAAATATTGTAAGGAGCAGAAGGGGGTACCTTTGAGATAATCTTTACAAGCTTCAGCATATTACTCCGGGATTACCAAAAAAGTAGTTTCTTTGCACTGTATTAAGGTCTTTGAATTTACAATACAAACATAAGAAAAATTGGTTAAATTCCTGTTCTTTAGATAAGAAGGCGGGGATTGAGAAAAGGTGAAAAATTTGGAAAAGTAGGACAAAGAGCAACTGAAAGAGGTTTAAACAGACATATAATAAGAACACAAGATATCATGCAAATTACATTTTTAACATATAGGATTTTGTTGGTTGCAACTCTTCTTCTCTTTTCGGGGGGGTGGGTTTTTTCGGAAAATCCCCCGGTTCTTAATTTTACCGGGAATGAACTGGTTTTTTCAGAAAAAGAGGCTGTCATTGATTTTGGAGAGGTGAAACAAGGGGAGCTTTGCGTTGTTAGCATTGGGGTGAAGAATTCCTCCCGTAAGATTTTGCATATTGCCAATATCAGGGGCAGTTGTGCTTTGTCTATTCCTTCATGGCCCCGAAAGAATCTGGAGCCCGGAGAGGAGGGAGTTATCCAGGTACGTTATGATTCTTCCCGGCCGGGCCCGTTTAACCGCCATCTTACCATCCATGCCAATACGGATACTTCAGTGACGGTGTTGAAAATCAAAGGAGTTATCATCCCCTAGAAAATGGCCGGGCAACCTTTGAAAACGACTGCTTTTTCCTTGCTGAATCCGTAATTTATCGTTAGGTAAATCTGAAAATAATTGCAATCTTTGCCCAACTTTTTAATTTATCAAAACAATAAAAAAAGCATAGCAATGCCAAAGATATCAGATAAAGGTCGCATGATGCCCGAAAGCCCTATCAGGAAGCTGGTGCCATTTGCGGAGAAGGTCAAAAAGGAAGGCCGTAAAGTGTTTCATTTAAATATCGGACAACCCGATATTCCCACCCCGCAATCCATGATTGATGCCATGCACAATCTGGATGTAAAAGTCATAGAATACAGCCATTCGGCAGGTTTGTTGTCTTACCGGGAAAAAATGTGTGAGTACTACCAACAGCACAATATCCGTGTGGCGCCTGACGATATTATTGTTACGGCGGGTGCTTCTGAAGCAATTTTGTTTGCTGTACAAACCTGTCTCAATCCGGGAGATGAAATGATTATTCCTGAACCTTTTTATGCCAACTACAATGGTTTTGCCACCAGTGCCGGTGTAAAGGTAAAACCCATTATTTCGAGCATAGAAAGTGGTTTTGCCCTTCCTCCCATTGCGGATTTTGAGAAAGCCATCGGACCCGATACCAAGGCCATCATGGTTTGCAACCCCAACAATCCCACCGGTTATCTCTATTCGGAAGAAGAGTTGGAAGTGCTGCGAAAAATCGTTCTCAAGTACGATTTATTCCTGTTTGCCGATGAAGTATACCGTGAATTTTGCTACGACGGGCATGTACATCATTCGGTGATGAACCTGGAGGGTATAGATGATAACGTGGTGTTGTTCGATTCTGTTTCCAAACGTTACAGTGCATGTGGTGTAAGGATAGGAGCCATGGTTTCGCGCAACAAGGAGGTTATGGCTACTGCCATGAAGTTTGCCCAGGCACGTCTCAGCCCGCCTTCCCTGGGTCAGATAGCATCTGAGGCTGCCATGGAAACACCGGAAAGCTATTTTACGGAGGTGATAGAGGAGTATCGCAAAAGGCGTGACACCGTGGTAGAGATGATGAACAATATCGAAGGGGTGGTTTGCCCCAATCCCAAAGGCGCATTTTATGTAACGGCCAAACTTCCCATTGATGATGCTGACCGTTTCTGCCAGTGGCTGCTTGAAGATTTCAACTATAACAACCAAACCGTGATGCTGGCGCCTGCCACCGGATTTTATTCCAGCCCCGGTGCCGGTAAAAACGAAGTGCGTATCTCTTACGTGCTCAAAGTGGAGGATCTCAAAAATGCCATGATCAGCCTTGAGCACGCATTGAAGGAATATCCGGGCCGAATACTGTAATTGTAAGATTTTTTGGCCAGGGCATAAACGGTAGTCACACCCTGACAGCTTTGTTCAGTATAAGGCGAATTTTAGCCCGGTCGGGATTTTGTAAGCTCCCGTCCGGGCTTTTGCATGGCTCTTTACCTTAGTGAGTAGGCGAGTCCAGGTCGCCATTTCGCTAAGCGGCATTTAACTTCGTTGAGCTCCCTTCGGTCGGTTGCAATGCCGCTTTGAACACAGGATAATTTGTAATTATCCAACGTGGGAAATTAAATGGTAGCGGGTTGTTTCAATTAAATCCTTAGTCAGGGCATGAACTTTGGTCATACCCTGGCTTGCTCTTAGCAGCGGTTGTTGAATTGCAAATTCAACTGTGTTTCCGAGTGGAATTACAAATTC
>CAZBGI010000119.1:0-8082 GCA_964491395.1 uncultured Bacteroidales bacterium
GCTTTGGCTTTAGCCGCCGAAATAAGCTATGACTGCACACCAGGGGGCTTCAGCCCCTAAGTCATCTCAGCAACTCCTGTCCGTCAGTTAAAACTGACGGCAATAGATAAGGCATCGATTTCAATACATGTAGAAACCAGCATTTGAACTATATATTTGTTTCTCGGCCTACTTAGTTTAAGATGGCTACGAGTATTGTACAATGCGTTCTCCGGCCTTGGATTTTTTCCGGTAACAAGTCGAAGCGAAACGGAGCTTTTTGGGAAGTTTGCAGTTTCGCAAAAGCCGGAATCATTAATGCAAGCTCGATACTTCAGTTTTGCGGAACATTCAAACTTCCAGCGAAGTGAGTTTCAGACTTGTCGGAACCGAAGCCCGAAGGGCGAGCTCAATGTGACCTTTTTATTAAAATTATTTCTACATTAAAAAATCCGAAGCCTTGACTTTTTGCTGCTTTTTTGTTAAGAAAAAAGCAGAAGAAAAATAAAAATAGCTTTTGCAGTAATTTATTGGCTAATCATCTATAGGGATTCCATGAAACAATAATATGAAAATCTCCTCACGCCATGCCCTCCTCTTTCTTAACCACCTGTCCCCCAAACTCTTTCTCAAGAAACTTCTCAGTTTTGATGAAGTAGCTCTGGTCGAGGCTGAAGATGGTGATATTAAGAAGAATGTAGTCGGCTCCTTCGGCTTCCACGCTGATTTTGGGCTCCTTCTTTTGGGAGGTCCAGGGCAAAGCCAGTATAATGGTTCGCAGGTTCTCGCTCAATTCAAAAATATTACTGCCGGATTCAGTGAGCGGACATTGTAAAAGGAAATTATGGCTCAGTAAACTTTGGGAGGGATAATGCTTCAAAACAATGTTACCTACTACCTTGCTGAAAGGTACATTGACTATATGTCCTGAATAATCTTCAATTTCTATGCTTGACTGTCGTATGTTGGTTACTTTGCCCGTGATGCCTGCCACCGTTACATGGTCTTTATCCTGCAAGGGGTTGGTAGTTTTGAAAATCACCCCGGCAATGATGTCTTTCAATCCATACCAGGCCAGGTATAATATGATAATCAGAAAAACCAGCAGGGGAACAAGGGTTACCAGGTAGCCCCGGTTGAAAAGATACTGTATGGCCCAGATAAAGAAAATGGTCCAAACTGCCAGTTCTGATACCGGCAGATACCGGTTTACAAAGGACGATTTTCGCGGGGTCAGCCTGACAAATTGCACCAGGTATTTAAACAACCTGAAGAAGACAAAAATTATAAGCGCCAGGATGATAAAAAGAAAAACTGGAAAAGATAATATACCGGGACTGAAAGCTTCCATAGGTCGGTTGTGTTGGTTTGTAGTTTCAGTAATTATTACAGCAACTCTTTTTCGATGAATCGGGCACGGATAAAGGCATGCAGGTTGGGGTTCAGTGTATAAATACCCTGGTTGGGTTCGGTGATGATGGCTGCCCGTTTAAGCAAATTGATTTTTTCCTGCACTTCACCCGGACTCATCATCATGATGCGCTGAATTTTTTCTGTATTGAGCCTCTTGTGAAGGATAAACTGCACCAGGAAAACGAGGGTTTCTGAATTTATTTTGTTGAGCACGGTTGTGTCAGGCTTAACGGGAGATGAAATAATCAAATTGTTGTCATCGACTTTTTTGATGCATGACATCCAGGTTTGCAGGCTAAGCCCTATATTTCCCTGGGTGTAATTGAAATAGGTGTTAAAAAGGCGGGCAAAATCCCATGATCGCATCTCGCTTTCTTTCTTGTTGTTAAGGATAAATTGCATATTTCCTGACTGGTGACGTTGCATAATGATATGTCTTAGCTCCTCAGCATTGAATGGGTTACAGTCGATGGTACCCAACAGATACGAGTCTATTTTCAGAAAGCGGTTGATACTGCGGTAAGCATGGCTGTTTACAGTAATAATAAACAATATTCTGTGGCCGTGTTTTTCAATAAGAGAACAAATCAACCTGATAACTTTCAAACCTTTGATGGTTTTCTCCCACCAAAGCTCCAGGTCTTCAATAATTACCACTGATTTGTTGGGAAGATTTCTGAGGATTTTATCGGCACTGATATAGTTTTCTGTTGACTTTTGCAGTGCCCTCAGAAAGTCAGCTTCACTTGCCGAACCGGCAAAGGGTGGATTGACGGCATATACTGCCCTTTTATCAAGAAACTTATGAACGATGTAATTGACAAAAAAAGTCTTGCCCGAATTGTGTTCTCCCCTTACCATCAGGGCACCGTTAAACCCTTTTTCATGGCGGGCAATAGACTTACGGGCCTCTTCCAGTTCCCGGGGTTTTCCGTACCAGAAATCCATGAAGTAGTTGTTTTTTCTCAGAAACAACTGCTGATAATAGGCAGGTATGGTGGACAGAACGCTGTCTTTCACCGAAACTTTTTCGTTGAGCTCATGCAGCTGGCTGATGGGGAAACTGGTCTCTGCTTCTATGTTTCTGGTCTGGAAAGCATAAACAATCCGCTTGCTGCGGTCGTACCAGAGCCGGATAAGGTGTTTGCGGAAAAAATCTTTGGTTAGCTCATATTGCTGGGTAAACCAGGAAACTTTCTCTTTCTCTGCATCCCTTGTTTTCTCCAATAGCCTGAGGTTGGCCGCTGTTTTCAGGAAAACAGGAAGACTCAGTTGGCGGGCGGTTTTATTCAACGAACTGTTAATCCTGTCTTCCACACTGGTAAAAAGCTCGTTAATGAGTTCCTGGATAGCTTCTGTCCTGAGTTTTTGCTCTTCCAGGAAACCAGATACCGGCATCTCTGACGGTTCTTCTTTGTCGGGGGTTAGGGTAAACCGGATGAGTCTTACGATGTCCTGAATTTCCTGTTGGGTAAGGGTGATTTTCTCGGTAAAGTTTTTTAAGGTTGCCTGAAGGGGTGTAATCAGGTCATTCTGAATGATAAAATGCACCAGGCGTGAAACTTCTACCGTTTGTTTTTCTGCAATGGCTAACCGGGTTTCAGTAAAGTCTGTTGCGGATTCGGTCTTTAGCAATTCTATCTGGGCCGGTATTCTGCTGATGGCGGCAAAAATTCGTTCCAGGGTGTAATCCTCGGCCTCTTTGATTTTTTGGCTTAATTCATCGGTGGTTGCATCAGGAAGTTCGGGCAGCCGGAGATCCTTTTCGATATCCGGCATTTCTATAATTTTGTTGATAAAACCTATGATGTGCGAGGGAATTTGCAGTGCCTGTACTGATGCATCTTTACCCTTAAGCCGATGCAAATCGGCAATAGTCATAACCAGATAATGCCAAAGTTTATACTCAATGGCTGAAAGATTTATTTCCAGTAAGTTTTGATTGATGTGAAGCTGCTGATGTTCAAACCATTCCTCAGGAAAAAACTCCATGGCACGTACCTCCTGTTTTCGCATGAGGCCGGGTAGCTTTGCCCTTTTATAGGAAGCATTGGGGTTTAGCTTGTTGAGGGTTTGGGCAATGATTTGCAATACCCTGTGAATCTCTTCTTCTGCCAGAGTGGAAAGATTCTGCCGGGCTGCAATCAGGAAATGATTCAATGAAGTGAAGTGCTTTTGAACTTCGGCTTTTTCGTTTTCGATAAACTCCCGTGTTAGTGTGCCCGTATTGGCAGCATTCTCGATTTTTTGCAAACTGTCGCGAAATTCCGTGAAAACCTTTTGTTGTTCAAAAAGGTATTGGCGGGAAAGAGAACTGAAATTCTGCCATAGTTTCCTTTTTATCAGATGGCAGGTGTGAGGGTAAAAATGAGCAATGATGGATTTGAACTTAACACGAAGTTGTATTTGCTTGCTTCCTGTCAGCAACATTTTCAACCTGAGCCATCGGATTCCGTTATTTTGTCCTTCTGCCAATCTGAGCTGGCTCTCTGTAATCAACACCTCAATAGTTGGTGGCTGTTTTTCAATAAGCTGCTCTGTTTTTTTCTCCAGGGTTGAGAAATATACATCCAACGTTTTTGCCTGCTCTGCAAACAGATTGTTTTTCAGGTTACTGAGGATTTGCTCGTAACGGGCATAGGTATTGTTGTTGAGTTTGTACAGGGTTCTGTCATTGTTGTTGTTTTGTGCCTGTATTTCGGGCAGTTTTTTTTCTATTACAGAAAAAGTAGCATGGATTCTGTTCAGGGCCTGCTGGATTACATCAGCATATTGGTTGAGTACTTTTCCAAAACTTTTTTCCACCATGTTTGTGCAGAGCTCAAAAGTGTCTGAAGAAAAATCCTGTGCTGCTTTTGCCAGCGCTCTTTCCTGTGGCCATTCTATCTTTATTTTTTCCTTTTTCTGCAGACCGGGGTAAATTTGTCTGCTTTGGGACAAAGAAGAACCTGCCAGGGATTTGAGGCCAATACTGAGTCGTTTAAATTGGGTGGAAGCTTTGATCAATACAACGGTTCCCAAATCTTCGCAAAGTTTATGCGTATCCTTTACAAACTCCTCTTCCTTACCCGTTTCAATTTCCGGCAATCCCAGGAAAATAATATCCGATTCACCGGATTCAATCCTGATGATGTCGTAAAAAGGTTTTTGCTCAATTTCGTTATTGATAATGATAATCTCAGCATTTACCCTCAGGTTGTCCAGCACCTCCCTGGCAAAACTGTAAATGTTTTCTCTTTCCTCATTGACAGGATTTTCTATCAATAGCCTTAGCCGGCTCTCTTTCCACTCTTCGCTGAGCCAAAGGAATTTGACCAGATTGATGGCCAGGTTGCCGTTATTTCCTGACCCTTTCCACCAGATGTCAATGGTTTTTCTTTTTCCAAAGCCCCGCTCCATATCATAATCCATCAGCAGGATGTTGAGGTCAAGGTCAATGATGTACTTTATCAAATGGGCAAAATTGGCCAGGTCTGTACTTTTTCGTGACCAGCCCATCAATACAGTATTGGGTTCTACCCCGGCAAAACCATAAGTTCCCGCCAGGGTTTTTATCCCGTCATAAATGTCATGACAATAATATTCCTGGTTAAAAATTCCTTCCGATTCAATACTTTCCTCGGTAAGTTGTTTCTGGTAGGAGCGGGGTCTGGGTTTTTCGCCCTCTTTGTATTGTTGCAGGTTGATGATGGTGAGCAATCCATGGTTGGCAATGAGGGCTTTACCCAGTTCCTTGAGTTGTTCGCGGGTTTGGGGGTTGCCCGTGAAGAGCATGATGTTGGGTTTCCAGTTTCTTTCTTCAATCCCTTTCGTGTAAAGGTTGTGAAGCGAGGACCTGACAATGCTGGTCCATACACTTTGCCACACATCGCCGGGTTCAAGTTTCTGGTTGCGCTGTTTCATGGCAAACCATACCAGCCATATAAGAAAAGCTGCTACCAGCATAGCAATGAAATCAATCTGCATCATCACGATGATGCTGGCAGCGAATCCCAGCCACCCTACCCACCGGGGTACCCGGAAAGAGGGTCTGAAATCGGTACTTGCCCAACTCTCCAGGGCGAAGGCCAGGTTGATAAAACCGTAGGCTGAGATGAAAAACATAGAAACAACCCGTGCAATGGTGTTCAGATCTCCAATGAGAATGCCAGCCTGGGCAATGATAAAGGTAAGGATAAGGGCAATGCGGGGTTCGTTATTTACGCCGAATCCTTTGCTCAGGATACCGGGGGCCAGTTTGTCTTTGGCCAGTGCCTGAACAATGCGGGGTCCTCCCAAAATACCTCCCAGGGCAGATGAAAGGGTGGCTCCCCAGATGCCCGCGATTACCAGAACCGGAAAAATGGCTATGGTTGTCAAAAATCCCTGATCTTCCAGGAGCAACTGTCGGTCAACAAAAAAGGCAAAGCCTACAGCAAGTCCCAGATAAATTATCAGTCCGGAAAAAATGGATAGCAGTGTACCCCGTGGGATGGATGTTTTTGGGTTTTTCAAATCCCCTGACATGGCCACACCCACGGTAAAGCCGGTAACGGCAGGGAAGAAAACGGCAAATAAAACATCCAGGGAAGGGGAAGCAGCATGGACATTCAGAGATGGCATTGAGGGATGCAGATCCGGGCTGGTTAAAAAACCTGCCACTATGGATACCAGTGACAACGCAATTGCTGTCAAAATGAAATACTGCATCTTGATGGCCAGCGATGTGCTGATAAATGCTAAAATGGCAAGAATTACCAGCATGATGGTGCCGGTTATTCTGTAGGAGTCTACGGAGGGGGTGAGCCCTACATATTCCCTGATGGCATCCACGGCAAGGAAACTCTCCGAAAAACCCACCAGATAAAGAGAGATACTCAAGGCAGTTGCAATAAAGATGGTGGCCCCGATGGCTCCTCCCATGGGTAAACCCAGACTTCTGGAGAGCATGTAGTAGATACCGCCTGCTTTTATTTTTTTGTCGGTGGCAATGGAGGAAAGGCTCAGCCCGGTTGTAATGGATATGACATGGGCAATAAGGATAATGCCTGCGGTATATAGCAAACCTGCCTGACCTACTACCCAGCCCAGGCGCAGGTACATGATAACACCGAGAATAGTAAGCAGGGAAGGGGTGTATACGCCCCCGAAGGTTCCGAATTTCCGGGCTCTCTCCATATCAATATTGGTGGATTCTGGTTAGTATTGCCTCTGAACTTTTTGCACAAATATAACCAAAACAACGGATTATTTTACCTAAGTAACTTTGGGGAGTATTATTTTTTCGTGGGTTCATACAGGCACTTTACAATGAAAGTACCTCCGGGATGGCTTGTTTTTTCTACATAGAGCCTGTCAGGTGTCAGGTCAATGATAAACCAGATTTCGCCGGCTACTTCCAGCAGCAGGTTGCGTTCTCCTCTGATTGACCAGAAGTCGGTGGTGGACGGGCCAATAGTTACATGGCCGTCAGCGTGAAAAATGGTAGGTGCATCCATGTTGACGGGGCCTTGTCCCGGCTCTATAATCTGCGGAATGCCCCAGTGGGTATCCAGCAGATCATCCAGCTCAAACATGAATTCTTTTTCCTCCTCACAGCTGTTGAGGGAAAAAGTGAATGTCAGGAGAACAGCAGGTAATAATAACCAGCTTTTAACAGGGGAAAGAAATGTTTTCATACCGGGGTGTACTGTGAAAAAATGAATGTTATCTTTCTATAACGATAATTTCCACTCTTCTGTTGCGTTGGCGGTTTTCTTCTGTGTCATTGGGAGCCAAAGGATTTGAATCTTTCAGGCCTGTAAATTCGATATTGCTGTAGCCGTTTTGTACCATGTAGCGCATGACTGCCTCTGCCCGTTGCATGGACAGGTTGGGATTGTCCAGGGTTTCCACTGCGTCAGTGTGGCCTTCAATGCGGATTCTTACATTGGGGTTCTTACGCAATTGTTCGGTAAGGCGGTCAAGCTCGGGCGTGGCCTCAGTGGGGATTTCCACGCTGCCCGACTCAAACCTGAGGTTGTTGAGCTGGAAGCGTGCCCCAATGGTAATCCCTTCGAGCAGAACGTCGCGCTCCGCATCCTGTATGGTAAGATTCTGATCCAGGATGAGCCTTTCAGAGTGCATCCAGTAGCCATTGGTTGAAACAACCATCATGTAATCCTCTCCGGTTGCAAAGCTGGTGGTGTAGCGGCCGGTGCTTCTGTCACTGGTGGTTTGCTGAATGGTGTTGCCATTGCTGTTGTCTACCACTTCCACCTGTGCCCTGATGGGTTGCAGCGTGCTGGCATCACGTACTGTGCCGCTTAAATTAGTGCGGCCCACCTTTCGAATCTCTGCCTGTATGTCGGAAGCACTTGGTGTAAATTCTATCTGTCTGCGGATTTCATCAAACACAAAATTCACCTCAAACTGCTTAAAGCCATTGAGGTTGGCCCGGAAATCGTTTTGCCTGAGGGTAAAATGATCGCGGAATATATTGTTGATCTTCACTATATAACTGTCTACGCTGGGTACATACATCTCAAAATAGCCATCGGCGTTGGTAAGGGTGGATGTTTCACGACCCTTGCTGTCGGTAGCAGTCACCTTTATATTGGATACTTCAATTCTTCCCAGGTTGGAAAGCCGGCTGCGGTTCAGGATAACCTGCCCGAAAATTCGGTTGCGCTCCAGGTAAGGGACATAAACCACCTCATCGCCGGTAACATG
>CAZBGI010000120.1:0-8018 GCA_964491395.1 uncultured Bacteroidales bacterium
CTCTTTGTTTTGATTCATTTCGTGATTATCTTGCATCTTACAACTTTTTAGGTTAACATTTCTTTTGCTTGCAGATAATTACGGTCCGCTAAACTACCCGCCTAAATTTATTTTTTTCTTCAAATATAGATGTAAAAATACAATATTGGTTGTTTTTAACAGGAAAAACAGACAGAAAAAGAGAGAACCCGGTTGCACAATAAATTCAGGAGAGCAGTTGGAGTACCTCAATTATGCCAAGGCACCAGATAAATACAACCAACAAATATGTTTTAAGTGTATCCATTTTTTTATTACTAAAATCCTATGATTCTGCCAATTCTTTTTGTTGCAATATTTCACGGTCAAACACATAATCTTTAAAAGGCACCTTGAAAAACAAGCGGTACAACACCGGAACAAACAACAGTGTAATCAGGGTGGCAAAGAACAATCCGAAAATAATAGCCAGGGTGAGCGGTTCCCAAAGCAAATCGCCCGAAAACCACAAGGGCAGCATTCCCAGGGAAGTGGTGAGTGTGGTAAGGATAACCGGCCTGAAGCGGTTGTTGGCTGCTTTCAGAATGGCATCGCGCCGGTCCACTTCAGGGTTTTCTGCTATTTCCACGTCAATCCGGTCGATGAGAATGATGGCGTTGTTCCCCACAATTCCGGCAAGGGCAATTACCCCCAGTACGCCAAAAAAGCTCACAAACGAACCACCGATAAACCAGCCGGCCACCACACCAATCATTCCCAGCGGAATGGAAAGCACAATGATAGATGCTTTACGGACAGAGTTAAACTGCAAGACCAGCAACAGTACAATGATGAAAAATGCCAGGGGCAGGTTGGCGAAAATAGCTCCCAGGTTTTCGGCTTTGTCTTCATCTTCGCCCCCCAACTCATAGTTGTAACCCAAATCCCAGCCGGCTTTTTGCTCATTCATCCAGGGGGTGATGGCCTCAAAAATATCCGAAGCATTATAGCCGGGTTCCAGGTGAGCACCCGCAGTCATGGTTCTTGTAAAGTCTTTGCGAATTACTTTGCCAAACTGCCAGTCCACCTTTACATCGGCCACCTGCGAAAGCGGCACGTTCTGATTTCGGGCCGATGAATAAATAGTAAATGCCTGCACCGTTTCGATGTCGTGCTCGTCACTGTTTTGATTCTTCAGGTAAATGGGAATCTGTTTATCGGTTTCAAAAAAGTCACCTATTTTCATGCCTGACAGCCCGGCATTCAGCGCCAAAGCAATTTCCATATTGGTTAGCCTGCGCGCTATGGTGTTTCAAAGCCGGTTTTAAAAATTTTTTATTGATAGCTTTTGGCTGTACAGCAATTTCCGGATTTTTAAAATTATTGAGAAATCATGCTGCAGAACATTGTTTTTAAGAGTATTATAAGTACATTCGTTGTTGTTCAGGTTATTTTATTTTCAAACTTAAAAACATCAATTATGAGTACTTATCAGGAGAAAGCGCAATGCGTTTATGATTTTATCGGAACCCTTTCAAAAGAGAATCCAAAAATTGCCGAAGGTTTTGGTACAATGCACAAAGCTGCGGGCGAGGACAAAGCTCTTTCAGCAAAAGAAAAAGAATTAATTTCGTTAGGTATATCAATATGTATACGTTGTGATGGCTGTATTGCCTGTCATGTTAAAGGTGCCATTGCCGCTGGCGCATCCCAGGAAGAAATTGTTGAAACCATTGGTGTTTCAGTTGTTATGGGTGGAGGTCCTTCACTTGTGTATGGCGACATGGCTTACAAAGCAATGAAAGAAATGATATAATACCAGGTTGTATTATACATGTTCAATGTGCAAACTCCGTCTTCATTGACTTTCAAATCTAACGGTATTATACTATACCAATTATTGGTAAATTAACACCTACACAGTATTAACGTTATTATTCGTTAACAAAAAAACCGGCCTTTTTAAAGCCGGTTTTTTTTCCTCCGTCATTTTGTGTAATTTAGTCTTTTGCTTTTAGAATGTGTTCCATTCTGTAAAAGCTAAATCCATTAAACCTTCACCCCTTTAATCACAACAAAGCTGCCTTTTCCATACCCTTCCACCGGATTTTCAATTTTTGAAGCAGCCGGGTTTTCAAGCGTTTGAAGGGTTTGGACAACCCTGAATTGGTTTTTTTCCAGCAATTCTCTGATTTCGGGAACTGAAAAAAAACGGGCATGCCTGTAAAACGGGCTCTTGTGCTTCTCGCTTTCCAAAAAACGGCCAAAAGGGGTTTCCTTATCCAGGATTGCGATAATAATTTCCCCCTCGTTTTGAAGAACCCGATACGCCTCTTTAACAGCCATTTCCGGATTATCAATAAAACAAATGGAGTTAATAAGCACAGCAAAACCGAAGGATTCGTTTTCGTAAGGCAGTTTTTCAGCAACTCCGTTTTTCACCTCCAGCCCCCTTTGCCGCGCATATTCCAGCATCTTTTCAGAGGGGTCGATACCGTATCGGATACCCAGCTGTTCGGCAAAAATACCACTGCCTACCCCTATTTCAACTCCTTTTTTATCCACCGGAACCACTTGCTTCAGGGCAAGCAGTTCCGATTGAAAAGGGATCTTATTTTCAACAAACCAGGCTTCGTATTCTGAAGCAAGGGTGTCAAATGGATTTTGTGCAGTCATAGAGCTGTTAAAAAGTAACCACCTTATCGCTGTCCACCACCCACTCGGTAAATTCGGCCATAGTGCTTATCTCAGTTCCTTCAATAAGGGTTGTATTTTTTAAACCACGGGCCTCGGCACACGAGCCGCAGATTTTCACTTTTGCTCCCTTATTTATGGAGAATTTCATCATCCTTTCGATGTTGTAATACCCATTAGGCGTGATTTGTCCGGCTACCGCGCACGATGCTGCATCGGCCATTAAAAAGATTCGAACTTCCACATCTTCATGGGCTTTGTTCAACTGATTGGCCAAACGTAATCCGTTATAAGCTTTTTCGGTTCCGTAGGGTGCGTCATTAATTAAAATCAAAATTTTTTGCATGATGTTGTTTTTTAAAAGGTTAATACAATTTATTTTTCCTGACGATGGAGTTGCCTCATTTTCCATTCGGGATAGCCTTCATCCAGTCTTCTGACTTTAAAACCGTTTTCGGTGAGAACTTTCACTGCTTCGTCGGCCAAAACACAAAAGGGACCACGACAATAAGCAATGATTTCCTGCTCTTTGGAAAAGTCTTTCAGACAACACAGTAATTCTTCCATTGGAATTGAAACCGCACCGGTAATGTGATCCAATTCATATTCTGACGAAGGCCTCACATCCATCAACAAAACATTTTTGTTGTGAATCATCTGCTCCAGTTCATCGAGGCTCACCGGATTTAGCGCTTTATTGTCTTCGCGCTGCCGGTTCAAGATTTTTTCCAGTTCGGCAATTTCGGTAACGGCATATTTCGTAATGTGCTGGTTTCAACCAAACAGTTTCATTATCAAGCCTCACTTCAATGTGTTCGGCTAATTCATCGGGTCTATATAAAATGATTTCGTCTTTCATTATTAAATCAGGCTTTTAAAGACGTCATAATGTCCGCATGTCTCTTTTTTCAGTTTATTTGTTTTGCTAAGTGTATCCCAATTTTCCCTCAAATATAAATGCAAAAAACAATGATTGGTTGATTTTAACAAAAAAACCCCTAATGGGTTGTATAGCAAAAACAAACTCAGTGGAGGGGGGCAACATGGTCCGGAATATCCTGCAACACCTCTAAATACTTTAAAAAAACACCTTTCAAGGAACATATAATCCCGCCATCACAAACACATAAATGGCTATCCAATAGGTGGACAAGATCAGGATGCCTGCTATTTTCAGGGGCTTTTTAAATTTGTTGTATGCGATTACGGCATCCGAAAAGGTAAAAAGCAGCGATGCGGCAGCTATGACGGTGAATACCGGTGCAGTGTGGTTCAGGGCCAGTCCGATGGCCTGCCAGTTCATAAAAGTGATGACAAGCATGTACACAGCGATGATCGTTGCAAATGTTTTCAACTCTTTTTTGATGTAAACATAGAAGGAACCATTCAACACCAGCAATACAATCAGCACCGGCAAAGACAGGTTGAATCCGTACAAACTCATGAACCCCATGGAGAAACCCACCTGGGCAATCATAAATGCCAGAATGCCCTGCCTGAAAGTCTTATCATTCATGAGCAAAATATCTCCAGCCAGTGCAAAGACGAAGGAACCCAGCATGATAAGCGCATAGGTGCTTTCACAGGTGTAATACACCAGGCCACCAATCACCATAACGAAAACCGTTGTTACCGGTTTGAAGATGTAATACCATCTTTTTTGTCCCCTTTGCCGGAAAGTAATGGCACTTATAGCGGAAATGAGTGCCAGCACACTGAAAATTTGTACAGCCATGATTTGTGCTTTATACATACAAAGATAACGAATTTGTCAGGCTAACTTGTTTTAATTCATACTAATAGGGATTAGGTAGCCTGAGGTTGTCTTCCAGACGCTGAATTAAAGCACTTTTGTGCCTGAGATATCTTTTTTTTCGTATTTTTGAGGCCAAACCCAATACCAAAGCACAGTAAACATGACCGACCGTTTTGTACCTATGCCGCTTGTGGCATTGTGGAAGAGGACACTAACATACCTCGATGCCGGACATTATTTCGGTATTCCCGCAGAAGTTTTTTACCGTCCCGGGGACTCCGATCTGGAGACTCTTCGGTTCGGCCGTCCACTGGCCACCCCACTGGGCCCGGCTGCCGGTCCTCACACACAGCTGTCGCAAAATATTGTGGGTGCCTGGCTTTGCGGCGCCCGGTATATGGAACTGAAAACGGTGCAGACCCTGGACGAGCTGGAGGTAACCAAACCATGCATCGACATGCAGGAAGAGGGTTACAACTGCGAATGGTCGCAGGAATTGCGCATCCGGCAGTCCTTTGATCAATACCTGGATGCCTGGATCATCATCCACCTGCTCTCCCACCGGTTGGGTTGGAAAGATGCTGCCCGCAAAACCATCTTCAACATGAGCGTGGGTTACAACCTGGAGGGGATTCTACAACCCAATGTACAGTGGTTTTTTGAAAAAATGGCCGATTGTTCCCAGGAGCTGGAAGCCAAAATAGCAGAACTATCCGTTCATTATCCTGAAGCACGTGAGGTGAACATTCCTTCGCTCATTTCCGACAACATCACCCTGAGCACCATGCATGGCTGCCCCCCTCAGGAGACAGAAAAAATCGGCATGTACCTCATCAAAGAGCGCGGGCTGCACACGGTCATCAAGCTCAACCCTACGCTGCTGGGGCCGGAAAAGGTACGCGAAATTCTCAATCATAAGATGGGATTCCCAACACCGGTGCCTGATCAGGCTTTCGAGCATGATCTCAAATATCCGGATGCAGTAAGGATCATCACCAATTTGCAACAAGCTGCAGATGAAAAAGGGGTAACCTTCGGCCTCAAGCTCACCAACACACTGGAAAGCAACAATTTCCGCAAGGTTTTCCCGAAAGAGCAGCAACAAATGTACATGAGCGGAAAGGCGCTGCACCCCCTGGCCGTGAACCTGGCGGCACAGGTGCGCGGGGACTTCCCCGATTTGAATATTTCCTTCTCTGCAGGGGCCGATTGCTTCAACATTGCAGAACTGCTGGCCTGCAACCTGAGTCCTGTTACGGTTTCGTCCGATCTGCTCAAACCCGGCGGATACGGCAGGCTCTCACAATACCTCTGCCATTTGCAGGAACGACTTCATTCAAAAGGGATGAAAAACATCCCGGAACTGATGCAGGAAAATCCGGAAGAAAAGCTGCGTGCGTACAGCAACGATGTGCTCAACAACCCTGCCTATCACAAGGGTTTTCGGGAGCAAAGCATCAAAACCCTTCGTCCGTTAAATCCTTTCGATTGCATTCACGCTCCTTGCATGAGCACCTGCCCTTCCACGCAGGACATTCCCCTCTATATGCATTATAGCGCACAGGGCAACTGGCAGAAGGCCTTCGAAGTAATTATGCAGACCAACCCCTTCCCCACCATTACAGGCTCGGTTTGCGACCATGAGTGCCAGGGCAAATGCACCCGCATCAATTACGACTCTACCCTGGCCATCAGGGAAATAAAACGGTACGTGGCAGCAAAGGAACACGACGAAGCATTTATCCAGTCGTTGCCTGACAATGGATTGAAAGCCGCCATTATCGGGGCTGGCCCGGCAGGTCTTTCCTGCGCATGGTATCTGAGGCTTGCCGGTTTTGAGGTGGATGTGTACGAGCAGAAATCTGCCGCCGGCGGAATGGTGCAGCAGGTCATCCCCGACTTTCGCATGACCCGTGCGGAGGTAGGATCCGACATCAGCCGGATGGAATCTCTGGGGGTTAAAATACACTACAACCGAAAGATAAGCAGCAACGAATTTGAAAAATTGCATGCTTCCGGCGTTTATATTTTTGTGGGAATAGGCGCGCTTGGGTCCCGAAAACTCAACATCCCCGGCGAAGAAGCTGACGGAGTCAAAGAACCCCTGAAGTTTCTCTCAGACTTTAAAAACAACCCAGGCCAACAGCTCGATGCCCGGAATATCCTGGTAATCGGGGGTGGCAACACAGCCATGGATGTGGCCCACACGGCCAAGCGCTTTGCCGGTAAAAACAGCCGGGTACGGATAGTTTACCGCCGCACGATGCAGGACATGCCTGCCAGCCGGGAAGAGATATTCGGCGCCAAAGACGAGGGAGTGGAGATGCTGGAACTGCTTGCTCCTGAGCGAATCATCGTGGAAAACGGAAGGGTAAAAGGATTGCAGTGTTATGAAATGGTAACCGATGGTATCGATGATTCGGGCAGGAAGAAAGTAAAACCTGTCAAAGACAAAATCATTGCCCTGGAAGCCGACATGATTATCCCCGCTGTAGGACAGCTCACCCAGTGGGAGTTTGCCTCTGCCGAAGATATGATTCCGGGAGAGGATGGCTTCAGCACCCGCCTTGAAAGGGTTTTCATAGGTGGAGATGCCCGTGCCGGAGCGTCCAACATCATTTCGGCCATTGCCGACGGACGCAAAGTGGCCGAAGCGATAACCCGCCTGGCCGGAAAAAGAGAAAGCACACCTGACCTCCTGCACATGCAAAAAGGAAAAGCTCCTGTAAAGGAATTGCTGGTAAAAAAAGCTACTCGTGTGCTCAGCACAGCAGCACCTGATCCCGTCACAGGGCAGCAACCCCGCCTGCAGAATGACAACCAGGCCCGGCAGGAGGCAGAACGCTGCCTGTTATGCGACGAAATCTGCAACATCTGCGTTACCGTGTGCCCCAATTTTGCCAACCAGGGATATGAAGTAGAACCGATATCCTTTGCCCTGCAAAAAGCCTTGCAGGATGGTGAAGGAAATGTTTCGCTGGAGGAAGACGAGACATTCACAATTACACAAAAACACCAGATTTACAACCTTGCAGATTTCTGCAACGAGTGCGGCAATTGCAATACTTTTTGCCCCACCATGGGTGCCCCTTACCAGGACAAACCCAAAATACACCTGAGCGATGAAAGCTGGGATTCGGCAACAGAAGGGTTTAGGATAATTCCCAATGGCCAGCACTCTGCTATCCTGCAAAAAGTTAACCCAAATACCATTTACCAATTGGAGGAAAGCAGTAAAGGGCTTATGTTTACTACTCCCGATTTTTCAACAATACTCAATGCACAAACCCTGAGAATTGAAAACATCCGGTTTTCAGCTCCCCATATCCGGGAAGCAAGTATGCAAGCTGCAGCAGTGATGTTTATCCTGTTGAAAGGGCTGAAGCAAAAAGATACTTTATAACCCTACACAAAAATACACCCCTTATGATTGAACTCATCACCCAAATAGAGAACCCCGAAACCCGCGCCAATTCGGTAAAACGTTTTCGTGAAAAAGGAATCCTGCTTCCCACTTTTGCACAAATGCGCAACCCTGACCTCATCCCTGATGAAATCAAAGACAAACTTAAAAACATCGGATTATGGGATTTGGATCCACTGAACCTGT
>CAZBGI010000121.1:0-7999 GCA_964491395.1 uncultured Bacteroidales bacterium
GTTACTTCGATTATCCAGCTGCTCATTTTTTCCAGCACCTCAGGTGCAATGGTCTGCTCAATGGAAGCATAATTAGCAGGGGATCCGGTTTCGCACTCCTGGAACAAATGATTGAGACCGGGAAACTCTTTTACCGTTACATTGTGATTGCCACCTCTGATAAGTGCTTCTTCGATGGCCTTCAGGTTGGAAGGAGGTACCTGCAAATCATTACTTCCATTTACTGCCAGTACGGGACATTTTACTTTTTCCAGGTATAGGGCAGGGTCAAGCTGCAGAAAGGAAAGCATCCAGGGGCTGGTGATTTGTGTGTATTGTTGTTGCAGGAATTGTTCTTTGGTCATCCCTTCAGGTATTCCGGCATCTGCATCGCTGAGGGCTTCTTCAAGTAAACGGTGTATTTGAGGGTTTAAAACTACCGTATCTGTTTCCTGTTGAATCAGTTCGAAAATGTTTTGATTGATCCGGGAGTTTTTTTGAATTTTGTCCTCCTTCATTCCCATCGCCTGGGAAACAAGTACCTGCTGTTGCAGCAGAAGTTGGTCGCCCCTGATGCCGGTGCCGGCCAGTAGCACAATAAATCCTACTTCGTCAGGGTTTTGTGAAGCAACGATGGGGGCAATAATTCCGCCCTCGGAGTGACCTACCAGGCCAATTTGCGTGGGGTGGATTTCGGGACGCTTGCGCAAGTAAGCCAGGGCAGCCTCCACATCCGTGGCAAAATCATAGGAGGTGGCAGTGGCAAAGTTGCCTTCCGATTCGGCTACCCCACGGTCATCGAAGCGTAGCACTGCAATTCCCTTACGCGTCAGATAATCGGCTATCACCAGAAAAGGTTTATGGCCCAAGAGCTCTTCGTTACGGTTTTGAGGCCCACTTCCCGTTATCAGGATTACGGCGGGAAAAGAACCGTCCTTTTGAGGAAGGGTTAGCGTGCCTGCCAGAGTAATACCTGCCTCTTCGTTAATGAAATATATCTCTTCTGCAAGGTAAGGGAAAGGCTCTTTAGGTTCCTGCGGGCGAACCAATGCGGTCTTTTCCGGCTTATCACGGCCCAGATCCAGGGAGAACTCCATTCCGCTCTGTATGAAGATGCCTTTAATAATCCCATTTTTCAACATTCCTTTGTATACAATACCCGCAGACGGAATAACCATTTTCAGACTATCAGCTTCAAAAGCAGTTTGGTCAACCTGGATGCCAAAAGCACCCTGATCGGGGCTATCCATGATAGTTTTCAGTCCATCATCGGTGTGGGTAATATGAAATACCAGGGTGATTTCCATGCCCTGGACTTTGAGCAGCCCTTGCCAGGTTCCTTCTACCTGTGCTTGCTGAGCCGGTGAGGTAAAACTGATTATGAAGAAGAGGAGTAAAACCAAATTGCTTTTCATCATTGTTCTGCTGTTTTAAGTAAATACCAGAGTTGATTTGATTTTGTAAGGGCTGTTTGTAATGGGTTATATCACCTGATTAATCAGGAATGTGGCTGCTACCTTGGATATGACATAAGCTATCAGGATGCCAGCGGTGAATGATACTCCGGCACGCATTCCCTTTATGTTGGCTGATACTTTGTACGCATTGTACATGAGAGCCACCATCCATATCACCATGAGGACAATGATCAGGATGGTGAGGGCTGCGATGATAATGTGATGACCGGCTAATTCAACGGGTTCTCCTTCGCCCAGGAAAGTGTAAACAGCCCATTGCCCAACTTTATGAGGGGCAGAAAGAAAGCCAGTTGCGGTGGCGATGAGCATGGGTGCCCTCGCCAGGGCCTGGGTGCCGGCCATATCAATGGCTCTTACTTTCGAGGTTGAAAGAATCATCGCCATGGGAGTAAGCACAATAACCATGGACAACCAATTGGTGAAACCTATGGCCAGGTGCAGCCAGAAGGGTCCCGCCGGTCCGTAGTGCAAATCGATTAAGCCATCGAGCCAGGTGTTGCTTCCCCAACCCAGTAGCGCGGTCAGGATGATAAGGGCCAGCCCGTAAAGCAATGCCTGTGTTCCTGCAATGTAAGAAAAGGGATTGAAAATACTTTTTTTATCGGTAAAAAGGTTTTTCATTGTTATTGGTTTTCCAGTTGAGTGATTTTACTGATGAGTTCGTCCAGGCGGTTGCGCACACTGGGGTAACTTAGGCCCATGTGTTTGGCCATTTCCTTTAAGCTGCCGCTGGTTTTCACAAATGTTACAATAAAGGCCTGATCTTCCGCTTCCAGCGAAGCCAGTAAAGGCAAAGGAAACTGACCGTTTACAGTGGTTTCGCAATGAGCACACTGCAGCGTTTTTACCTCCAGCGGGCTGGCGCATGACGGGCATTGAAGGGGCATTTTCTTTATCATAATTATTGAATTTGACGCAAAGTTAAGTAAAAAATCAAAATAGTTAAAGCAAAAATAAATAAAATTCATTTTTTGCTACGGAAATATTAATGAGAGAAACCTGTTCGACAAGTCCAAATTTTGCGTGATGCCTCTCCGGCCTGTGAAAAGTCAATCATGGGTCAATGCAAAATGGATGTTGTTAACAGTAAAGAGAACAAATCTTTCCTGATTTATCGATAAAAAGTATATGGAAGGCTAATATGTCAGAAGACTTTGAATAAAGCGATACCTTATATGTTCTATTTCTTTACCTTTGCTGTTTTTAAAAATAATTATTAACACCCTTAATGATTTAAACAAATGCTGAAAAAATTACCTTTCCTGTTTATCTTTTTATCTGTTTTGGCTGATGTATCGGCCAATCCTCCCGTTAATTTAACTGCTGAAAAAACCCCTGAAGGAGATGTGTTGTTGCAGTGGGATGCTCCTGAAGGGGCAGGTTCAGAGTTGATGTTTCATGAAAGTTTTGAAGGCTTAACGGATGCGACGTTTCCTCCTGATGGATGGTTGAACAATGACAATGACGAAGATGGTAATGCCTGGATTGTGTTTGATGTACCCGAAAGTCCTGAGCTTAATCCTTATCCGGCACATGATGGTGAGTATGCGGCAGCCAGCTATTCCTGGTTCAATGGTTCAACGCTTACACCTGATAACTGGCTCATTACTCCGGCTCTTACAGTTCCTGACAATGCCATGCTGCATTGGGCCATAGCAGCACAGCGCCCCAATTATTCACAAGAGCATTACAAGGTTTATATTTCCACCACCGGAACTGACGTAGAGGATTTTACCATCCTTTTGCACGAAGAAACCCTTCCTGCCCAGGATATAACCTGGAAGACCCGTCAGTACGATATTTCAGCCTATGCCGGGCAGGATATTCATGTGGCGTTTGTACACACTGAAACTACCGATTTGTTTGCCATCAAGCTGGATGATATCAGGCTGTATGCAACAGATGAATTAAATCCTGAGGGCTATCGTGTGTATCGAAACGATGTGGTGGTTTTTGAAACCGACGATGCCTTTGCCGGCACATGGCTGGATGCAGCTCCCGAGCCGGGAGTCTATGAGTATTATATTACTGCTTTGTATGATGATGGCGAATCGGATCCTTCCAATACCGCACAGGTGACTATCCAGGCTGAAGCACTCCATTTTCCACCCCAAAACTTTCAGTTAGACACTGATGGCAATGAATGGACCTTTAGCTGGGAAGCTCCTGAAATGACCGATGTGTTTTTGTGGGAAGACTTTGAGGGATTAACCGAAGAGACTTTTCCTCCTGAGGGCTGGTCCAACATTGACAACGATGAGGGGGGAATGGCCTGGATTCTTTTTGATGTACCCTATAGTGAAGAAATCAATCCTTATCCTGCCTACAGTGGTGATCAGGCCATCGCCAGCTATTCATGGTTCGACGGTGTCACCTACACTCCTGACAACTGGTTTGTTACCCCGGCGGTTGAACTGGGCAATAACGCTGTGTTGTCGTGGGCAGTAGCCGCACAACGTCCCAACTATTCGCAGGAACATTACAAAGTGTTTATTTCTACTACAGGTAATGATGTGGAAGATTTCACCATTTTGCTGCACGAAGAAACCCTGCCAGCA
Organism: uncultured Bacteroidales bacterium; assembly: GCA_964491395.1. Classification (GTDB taxonomy): domain Bacteria; phylum Bacteroidota; class Bacteroidia; order Bacteroidales; family UBA7960; genus SKVR01. Next base: position 4,016 of record CAZBGI010000121.1, read on the forward strand.
GAGGATATCACCTGGAAAACCCGTGAAATCGACTTGTCGGAATACGACGGACAAACAGTGCACCTGGCATTCGTGCATACCGAAACCACCGATTTGTTCGCCATCAAGCTCGATGCCATTAAGCTGGAAGGCGAAGCAGCCTTGGTATTGCAGGGGTATGAGTTGTACCAGAATGATGAACTGATTGCTGAAATCAATGACCCTGATGCTCTGGAATATACCATGAATCCCCCCGATGCAGGTACGTACGGGTATCACCTGGTGGCTGTTTTTGACCTGGGAAATTCCGTTCCTTCTGAAACTGTTAATGCACAGGTAGCTGAGCAGCATACCGTGAATATTACCCACGAAGGGCCTGGTTCTGTTATGCCTGCAGGAGAACAAAATGTTGATGAAGGAGACGGGATTGATGTGATGATAGAGGCTGATACTGATGCCTGGATTGATGATGTGCTGCTGGATGGTATTTCAGTAATGGATCAACTGGAAACCCAAAGGGAAGAACAGCCCGTACAGGGAACTATTTCCCTTGCTGATATTCAACAGAACCATAATCTTCATGTGATTTTTGATATAGCCAGTGGTGTGATATCTTCTCAGTTTTCATCCCCAATAACCCTTTATCCCAACCCTGTTGAAGATGTATTGTGGGTTGAAATGGACCTGAACCATAAAGAAGAGCAAACGCTGACCATTTATGATGTAAGAGGAAAGAAAGTTTTAAGCAAGGTTGTTGCAGCAGGAAAAAGCCGTGTGTCTGTAAATGTGAGTCATTTGCCGGCCGGGGTTTATACCATCGGTATGAACCCCTCAGGTAACATGCAGAAATTGATTGTCCGCTAAATCCTATTGGTTGCCTAAAACAAAACCCTGCAGCATATACGTGGCTTCAGGGTTTTGTTGTTTTGTGCAGATCAGTTCCCGACAGAAATTTTTCGAATCAGGCATGCAAACTCCCTCCCCGAAATTATTCCTGATGTTCTTCTTCTGCAGAATTACCGTATTGATCCGGCAGTTCTTTCGTTCTTCTATTTTGCAGAGACCCCGTAAACAGGCAAATAAGGGGACAGACTTTTCTGCAACTTATTTGTAACCTATTCGGGTAAAATCTAATTTAAATTGCCTGGTAGAAATATTTTTCATGCAATCCATTTTTACCTTATAATCTTCCGCAGAAACCATCATGCTTAAATAAGGAACAAAGTTCAGAGAGTTGTTGATAATTTTCTTTCTACGAAAGGATATAAAAAAGGGATTTTATAAAAAACTATCTGAAATGAAAGTAAGTCCCGGATATAATAAATGATTTTTCCACCCGAAATAATTGAATACTTCATTTTTTTAATCTCTAAACTTTTACTATTTTGCAGCCCGATTGCCGTGGTGAAAAGCACGGTGCATCAGCACCTTATATCTAACTTATCAAAACAATAAAAATATACGATATGCGTAAAGACACACCTATAAATTATGAGGAAGTAGAAAAGCAAATTGAGCTAATGGGCCTTGCCAGTGTGGGTAAGGCTTCTATCAGGGAAATCAAGCGCCTGGTTGACAATATCCAGGATGCTACGGGAGAAAAATACGTGCGCATGGAAATGGGTATTCCGGGCCTGCCGCCGGCACAGGTGGGAATTGAATCGGAGATAGAAGCCTTGCGCAACGGTGTGGCTGCCATTTATCCGGATATTGACGGGATAAAGCCCCTGAAAAATGAAATTTCGCGCTTTGTAAAGCTCTTCATGGATGCAGAGGTGTCCCCCAAAAGTTGCATTCCTACTGTAGGGAGCATGCAGGGAAGTTTCGCAGCATTCATGACTCTAACGCGCATGTATCAGGAAAAAGATACCATCCTGTTTCTGGATCCCGGATTTCCTGTTCACAAGCAGCAGTGCAAAGTGCAGGGCGTTCCGTTTGATGCCTTCGATGTGTACAATTACCGGGGTGAGAAGCTGCGCGAGAAACTGGAATCGCACCTGGCTAAAGGCAACATTGCCGGTTTGCTCTATTCCAACCCCAACAATCCTTCGTGGATTTGCTTTACTGACCGTGAACTGAAAATCATTGGTGAACTGGCCAATAAATACAATGTGGTGGTGATGGAAGATCTGGCCTATTTTGGCATGGACTTCCGGCAGGATTTTTCCCAACCGGGGCAAGCCCCTTACCAACCATCCGTAACAAAATATACGGATAACTTCATCTTGTTTATTTCCAGTTCCAAACTGTTCAGCTATGCCGGACAACGTATCGGGATGATGGTCATCTCCGACAAACTCTTCGAAACCCGCGCCGAAGGGTTGTGCAGGTATTACAATTCTGATTTGTTTGGACGGGCCATGATTTTCGGCACCGTTTACGCACTCAGCTCCGGAACTTCTCACTCTGCACAATATGCACTCCTGGGCATGTTGAAAGCCGCCAACGACGGAACTGTCAACTTCTGGGAGCCCGTAAAAAAGGAGTATGGCGAAAAGGCCCGGATCATGAAGAAGATGTTTACCGATAATGGTTTCAACATTGTCTATGACAAAGACGAAGACCTGCCCCTGGCGGATGGATTCTTCTTTACCATCTCTTACCCCGGAATGACAGGAGAGGAATTGATTGAAAAGTTTGTTTATTATGGCATCAGTGCCATATCCCTGGCTATCACCGGCAGTGAACGCACCGAAGGGCTGCGTGCCTGTGTATCTCTGGTAAGCCGCGATCAGTTTCCTGACCTGGAGTACAGGCTCAAAAAATTCCATGAGCATTATCCGGTGTAGTGCATTTCCCATACAGGGGTTGGAAGACTTCCCGCTCGTCCGACCCCTGATCATATTTCCGCTTTTTTGCAGTGATTTTTGATGCCTTCTGACCCACTCTGTCCTTCGGACATCCCTCCCTACAGACAGGAAGGGAGACGCATTTTACCAGCTTTTTAAGTATGATAATTACCCATTAGGCGCTAAGCGGGATTTGCAATTCCGCTCAGCCGGGGTAATTTGTATCCCACCCTGGAGGTTTCCAAAACCCTCCAGGGTTTTACATTAGCCCGGACGGGAGCCTGGAGTCCCGACCGGGCATGGATTATGCGTGGTTCACCACTGTTTTCAGCAATCAGGCTATTCTCCTTTCACCTTTGAGCATCCACCTTTGAGCTGTTTTTTGCAAGATTACCGCAATACCTGCAACTTCCTCACTTCTGTGCCTGTCAGGGTTTCAATATGAACCAGGTAGATGCCGGGGCGGAAATGATTTACCGCTATTTGCATGGCATTGCCATCAGTATTCACCTGCTCAAAGACCACCTTACCGGTTAAATCAGAGATGCGAACTTTACGGAGGGAGTTCACGGATTCAATGTTCACGCTGCTGCGGGCAGGGTTGGGATAAAGATTGATGGTGTTTTCCGCCCATTCTTCCACCTGATCAATGATATCGAAATGGGCTCGAAGGGTAACGTCCGCATCGGGCATGACAAAGCTGAAGGTTGCTTCTTCGCTGATTACATTATCCGTGAGGTCGATCCAGTTTACAAATTCGTAACCCTCTTCAGCAACGGCTGAGATTTCTATTGCATCGCCTTCTTCGTAGGTGCCCGCACCGGCTACTGTGCCACCCTCTTCAGGACTGGCTTCCAGGGTAAGGATAAACAGGGGGGCAAAAATAGTGGCCGTGGATGTGGGCGCACCGGTCATGCTGAGCTCATAGTTGGCAACTGTTTCAGGTCCGCTGATGGATGCAGAGGCAATGTTTACCGCGATATCTTCTCCCGGACCGGCATGGGCAAAGGCCAGCTCGATGTCAGTCAGCACTATCTCATCATCAAAAACAACGGTCTCCAGCGTGAGGTTGTTTTCCAGTATCACGGCTTGCGTGGTACCGTCATACTCCTTGTCTTCCACCGTAAAACTGCCCCCAATGACCAGCGTTCTGAGGGTAATCTCCATTTCTCCTTCTATAAAAGTGATATTGTAATTACCGGATGTCAGACCGGAT
>CAZBGI010000122.1:0-7964 GCA_964491395.1 uncultured Bacteroidales bacterium
TTGGGTCTGAAACCCCAAAAAACTGCCCTCCCTCCCCAAAAAAGCAGAGACCATTCATTTGATGACGGGCCTCTGCTTTTTATATGCTATTGAATCTGGTTTGTTACAACGATTATCACCCACTTCCACTCAGCGAAATGGAGGAGCTGTAGGTTTCTTTGGGATGAATGCTCAGCACCGGGACAGGTGAATGGTTAATGACCCGCTGGGCTTCGTTGCCGATTATCATGGTGTTGGTGTCTTTATCGCTCATCATGGTTACCATGTCCAAATCATGAATATTGATATAATCCAGGATAATTCCAGAGGCTTTTTTTCCCTCAGCATAGTCGATGCTTGCTTTGATACCGTTATTCTGAAAATGCTGATAAACCTGGAGGGAATAATTTTTAATTTTCTTCCTGATTTCCTTTATGCCCGTGTCGTAAACTCCTAAAACGCGAATTTCAGCATTTAGCTTTTGCGCCACCTCCAGGGCAAAGTTGGTTTTTTGTCGCGTATCACGGGACGAATCGATGGGAAACAAAATCTTTCTGATGTCTTTTTTCTGAAACATGGTTCTGATAGTAACCATGGGCACCGGTGAAAGGGAAACCAGCCTGTAGGCATTGCTGCCAATGAAGTACTCTTCAAATCCGGAAATCCCATGGGTTCCGGCCATCAAAAGAATGGCGTCGTTATATTTGGCTTCATTCACTATTTCCGCATACACTTTACCCCGCCGTATGCGATAGCGAAGTTCATTTTTCACCAGGGGCTTAAAATCAGATACCATATCCTGGAGCCTCTTTTCGGCTTCGTTATAATTAACATCTTGTGTGTCGGGATACACCGATTCTTCACTACCGGGTTTGCAAACATGAACCAGGGTAATATTGGCATCAAAGGCATTGGCAAACATAACGGCTGTTCGGGTAGCATTGACCGAGCAGGAAGAAAAATCTATGGCTACAACAATTTCACTCATCATATTTCGGTTTTAAGGTTTTAATTGGTTTCAATACATAAAAATAGAAAAAAAACCCCAACGTTTTACCAAAGCTAAAAAAAAGCGAGACAGAAAGACTTTTAAGGGGGACTAAAAAGAAAACATCCATCTTAAAAAGAGGTTCAAAGCTTTTGCCAACTAACTGATTTATTCCATCTAAAAGCTTAATTTTGTCAGGCAGAGAGACAGTGTCACATTATTCTGTTTCAACCCATAACTGTCTGTGGAAAGAATCAAATATACTGACTAAATGACAAAAAACGAAATACTGGATCCGGAACCCGGTCGCATGACTAAGGTAGAGAAAGAGTATGAAAAGGCCTTGCGCCCTGACAGCTTTTCGAGTTTTACCGGGCAGGAAAAAATCATAGAAAACCTTCGGGTCTTTGTCCATGCCGCCCGCCAGCGTGGTGAGGCCCTCGATCACGTGCTGTTTCATGGCCCTCCCGGGTTGGGGAAAACTACCCTGGCCCATATTATTGCCAACGAAATGGGGGTAGGCATAAAGATTACCTCGGGCCCGGTGCTGGACAAGCCCGGCGATCTGGCAGGATTGCTCACCAATCTGGAGGAAAACGATGTGCTCTTTATTGATGAGATACACAGGCTAAGCCCCGTGGTGGAAGAGTACCTGTATTCGGCCATGGAAGATTACAAGATTGATATCATGATCGAAACCGGTCCCAATGCCCGCAGCATCCAGATTACCCTCAGCCCGTTTACCCTTATCGGGGCTACTACCCGCTCAGGACTGCTAACCTCTCCCCTGCGGGCACGTTTTGGCATCAACTCACGACTCAACTATTACGACACCACCCTTATCAACCGCATCATCAAACGATCGGCTTCTATCATTAATGTAGAAATTGCTGATGATGCCTCCATGGAAATTGCCCGGCGAAGCCGCGGTACCCCTCGAATTGCCAACGCACTGTTGCGCAGGGTAAGAGATTTTGCCCAGGTGAAAGGCAATGGAACCATTGACATGGAAATTGCCCTCTATGGACTGGATGCCCTGAATGTGGATAAAAATGGCCTGGATGAAATGGATAACAAACTTTTGCTTACCCTGATCGATAAGTTCAAGGGTGGACCGGTGGGACTTACCACCCTCTCTACAGCGGTTTCGGAAGACTCAGGAACGATAGAAGAAGTCTATGAACCTTTTCTTATCCAGGAAGGATACCTGATGCGGACTCCCCGGGGACGGGAAGCCACTGATCAGGCATACAAACATCTTGGACGCATCAAAAACCCACCCCAGGGCACCCTTTTTGACTGATATGTCTCAACCGCTACACCATAACAGCATGCTTGCGCATCTCATCAAAGAAAAGGCACTGGAGCTCCATTTTGATGCCGTGGGTTTTGCTGCTGCCCAACAAGTCAATGAAAAGCATCAACATCAGTTTGACCAATGGCTGGAACACAATTTCCACGGAAAAATGCACTACATGGCCAATCACCGGGAAAAGCGAATTGATCCTACCCAACTGGTGCCCGGAGCAAAAACGGTGATTTGCCTGGCCATGAATTATCATCTGGAAGACTATCAGCCCCCGGAAGCTCACTACAAAGTTTCCCAATATGCAGCAGGCATTGATTACCATTATACCATCAAAAAGAAGCTGTATACTTTGCTGGACTTTATCCGCGAACATACCGCAACAGATTCTGCAAGGGTTTTTACCGATTCGGCGCCCGTGATGGAAAGATACTGGGCACAACAAAGCGGGTTGGGGAGTCCGGGTAAGAACTCCTGCCTGATACTGCCCAGGAAGGGAAGTTACTACTTCCTGGCAGAAATCATCCTTGACGTGGAACTGCCCGCTGACCTGCCTTTTGAAAAAGACCTTTGCGGAAAATGTACCCGTTGTATAGAGGCTTGTCCTACCCAAGCAATAACAGCCCCAGGTTTGATTGACGCGAGTCGTTGCATTTCTTATCTTACCATAGAACTAAAAGACCCTATCCCTGAAGAATTTTCAGGCAAAACAGAGCAGTATGTTTTTGGTTGCGACATATGCCAGCAGGTGTGCCCGCACAATATCAAATTCGCAACCCCCTGCCGTGAACCCGATTTCGAAGCACTTGAGGCAATTGCCTCCTTTTCAAAAAGTCAATGGGAAACCATGGATAAAAGCACTTTTCGCAAATGTTTCTTAAAAAAGGGCTCACCCCTGGCAAGAGTGAAATTTGAAAAGCTCAAGAACAACTTATCACTCTGAAACGCTTTGCTGGCTGCACATAAAAAAGTCTCATGCCAACTGGATATTATCCTAATCATGAGACTTTTATCAGAAGACAGGCAGAAGATATTACCTTATCACACTTACCTTTCTAACCATCATTTTTTCTTCGGTTATTACGCGTAGCAAGTAAATCCCCTCTTCTAAAGCTTCCACATTCAACTTTTTCTCACCAGCCCCCATGCTGTCCTGTAAAACAATTTTCCCCTGCAAATCGCTCACAACAATGGTTGCAGCTGTTCCACTCATATTCTGTAAAATAACATAGTGAGAAACAGGGTTGGGGTAGAGCAGGAAAAGGGCATTGTCCCATTCATTCACAGAAACAATGGCTTCCAGTTCAATGACTACTTCTTTATCCGCATCTGTAATCTCAACAGTCCCATCCACCAAATGGTAACCCTCTGCTTCAACGGTATAGTCATAAGAACCTGGTTCCATGTTCTCAAACAGATAATCTCCTGCAGGATTGGCATTTCCATTAAGCGTGATTACCGCATAATCGACACTTTCTCCGTTTTCATCTGTAACATCAAAAGAAACAGAAAACAAATCAGGATCCTGGGTAATTATGGACACTGTCCAGACCTGTTCTTCGCCATGAGGCACAGCGAGCGTATATTCCACATCCTGGGAAAAATCCTGCGGCACATCAGTTTCAGGACTTATGGTAACTCCCAATGCAACAGAAACATCAGGCACCAGCTGGGTAACATCCGTTTGAGCATCTGCGGTGACAGTTATCAAATAATTCTCAGTGTTAATAACTCCAGGCAAATCTTCCTGTAAGCCTTCGTTGTCTTCCGCTTTGAAGACAAAGCTGTCAACTTGGGGATGCAGTTCCATCAAAGGAAGATAGGTCACCTGCCCAAGCCCGGCATCATCGGGTTGATGAAAAATGTTTTGTTCAGCTTCTTCATCGGTGTTTCCTCCCCAATAATTTCCCACAGCACTGATGGGGTTAGGGGTATTGTTGTAGAGGGCATAAGTCTGTCCGGAATTGCCATTGTCGAAGAAAACATTCCCCCCGTGGCTTTCCTCCTCTCCTAATTCGGGCTGGGCGCTGCTTTGGATAGTTACTCCCCATAAATTTCCGGCAATAAGATTGTTTCTTACTATGGATTGATTATTGCTAACCCCGTTAAAGTTAAGTCCGCTACCGCCTAAGTCAGGGTTTCCCTGAATATCATTGTCACGGATGATATTCCCACGAATAACGGAATTAATATTGCTCCCTATCTGAGCATATCCATACCGGTTGTTAACAATGATATTATCAGCCACCAATGCCTTGGTATCGCCCACTCCGGCAAGACTGCTTATACCAATACCACCGGCCTGGGTGTACATGCCTTCAATATAATTTCCAACAATGTAAAGTGTGTCAGCAGCCCCTGGCCCCAGATTGATTTGCGGACGGTTGACATTCTTGGTATTATTGTGAACAAAATCATTGTGCATAATGCGGGGAGAACCTGTAACATTGGCCCCGGAAGCGATGGCCGAATTGGCATTTTCGCGAAATTCACTGAAGGAAATCACAGGGCTGGAATTGCTGTATGTAATAGCAGCGCTTACGTTGGAATCGCCATTATTGCGTATCTCACAGTATTCGAAACGTCCTTCGGTAGCAATCAGCTGAATGCCTCCCCCATACTTAATTACGGTATTACGAAACACTGCAGGGTCTGCATCTTCAAACCGGAACCCGCGAAAGTTCTCTTCCGTTGAAGTGGTATCTTGTGCCGTAAAAACAACCCTCCCTTCTTCGGGGTCAGAGATGAATTTTCCCATAACTTCAATGCGCACGGTGGCAGCTGTGCGAATGGTTGCTGCTTCTAAAATCTTCAGGGAATCGGAAGCAGCAATTACCAGGGTACTGTTAATGAAATAATCACCGTTTGTTTCGGTAACTACTCCCCCAGACATATCCACCAGATCCTGAAGGGTAAGGCTAAGGTTGTTTCCCGGTGTGGTGTATTGTGCATTTGCGGATGGGAAAAGAAACAGAAACGCGGGTAAGATGAATAAAAAACGTATTTTATTAAGCATATTGTAAGAGTTTAGAATAAGAATATAGAGTTTTGATCAAAGTTATCCATATTGTTGATGGAATACAACCCATAAAAACGAAATCTGATAGATAAAGATGGATTTTATGATATTATGGCCATATACACGGCTTTGGGAGGGATGACCCGAACCCCATTTACCCAAAATGACGCCGTGTATGCGGCTTTTGGAAAGATAGACCATAAACCATTTCTTCTACTATTTTGTTGCCGCGATGCGGATGCCACCGAACCATCTTTATAACCTAATGTCGTTTCATTAAGTCCTTTAGGACGGATTAACGACCCTGAATTTTTTTCAGCCGAATCAGCTGTAGTATTCTGATAGAATGAGTGGAAATATACCCCCCTGAGGAACATCCTGGCCGTATCAGCACCAGCATTAAAGCAGCAGGGGCATGGACACAATAAATGCCCATGCCCCTGCTTTTTCGGGTAGCGGAAAAATTATCTCAATTCCAGTACCAGTGCTGTATTGGCCGGAACGGTCCATTCCTCTGAAATGGGAAAAGATTGTCCGGATATAATATCATATGCGATGGTATAACCTTTTGTGGACTCCTCAAACCTACGGGTCTGAAGAGACATCTCCCGATCATTGTTGTTCAGTACCACCATGACAGTTTCTTCATCGTTGTACCGGAAATAGGTATAGATATTATTTTCAGGGACAAAATGCCTGAGCCAGCCATAGTGCAATACCTCTTTATCTTTGCGATAATTGAGCAGCAGGCTGATATAATCCACCATTTCATTTTGCTCATCGTTTCTCCCTTCCGGTGTAAATGCATTCACCGAATCATCAGGCCACCCCCCGGGAAAGGTTACCCTAAGCTTTCCGTGCCCATCATGCTCGTATGCCGACTCAAGGGTTTCCGTACCGGTATAAATCTGTGGAATCCCCCGGGTGGTGGCAATGAAAGCAATGCCCATTTTCAGCTTTTCCAGGTCATCTCCTACTCGTTTCAGAAATCTGTCGGTATCGTGGTTATCCCCAAATATCACCAGATTATAAGGATTGGCATAAAGATAATCCTGGGCAAGGCTGTTGTACAACCGCATCATGCCGCTGCTCCAGTCTTGTTCCTCTTCAAAAGCCAACCCTATAGCATCATACAGGGAGAAATCAAAAACGGAAGGTATGTTGGAATCATAACCGTCGTGCTGAGGCCTGCCTCCCTGGAAATAGCTGGTGATGGCACTTACACCACTCCAGGACTCTCCTACGATATTGAATCGTGGATATTCATTCATAACATATCGTCCCCAGTCGGCCATAAAATCTTTATCAGAATAAGGCTGTGTATCCATGCGTATCCCATGAATACCGGCATATTCAATCCACCACACACTGTTTTGAATCAGGTAGGTGGCAAGCAGCCTGTTGCGTTGGTTCAAATCGGGCATGTGATTGTCAAACCACCCATTCACCATGACGTTATAGTCAGCGTTGGCATAGTGGGGGTCCATGATGGTGGTCATCCGGTAGGAGGTGCGGGTAAACTCATCCCATTGATTCAACCAGTCTTTTGAAGGAAGATCATCCATCCACCAGTGCCGATCTCCTATGTGGTTAAACACTTTATCTTTAATAATCTTCAGGCCTCTTGCCTCCGCTTCATCAACAAGTTGAACATAAGCTTCATTACCTCCAAACCGCGCATCCACATTGTAAAAATCAGTAATGGCATACCCATGGTAGGACCATTGGGGCTGGTTATTCTCCAATACCGGGTTTACCCAAACAGCGGTAAACCCCATGTTGTCAATATAATCCAGGTGGTCTATGATTCCCTGAATGTCGCCCCCTTGCCTTGCATCAGGGTTGTTGCGATCAACGCCCTCAAGCATACCGGGAATATTGTCCAGTTCGGGGTTTCCATTGGCAAAACGATCGGGCATGAGCAGGTAAATGGCATCCGAAGCATCAAATCCCTGACGATTGCGGGCATCATCTTCCCGCTCCTTCAGTTCATAGGTGTAGCGATAAGAATTGCGCCTTCCACCATCAAAGTATATCTCAAAACTTCCTGCCACGGCATCTTTCAGATCCAGGTACAGGAACAAGTAATTGGGGCTTTCTACTGAAACCACCTCTTTAAGCAGCACTCCGGGGTGGTCAATCTGCACTTTTGTTTGCGATATGTTTTCACCATACACCAGCAGTTGCAGCTCGCTATGGTACATTCCCGCCCACCAGAAAGGGGGTTCAACTCTTTCGGGACTCTTTTGAGCAATGGTTTGCAAGGACAGGGTCACCATCCAGACAAACAGAAAAATCATCCTTTTCATTCCGGTTTGTTTGTTCATTTTTTAAAATTTGAATACATACTATACGAAGGTAAGCATTGAACTGGTTAAACAGTTACAAGGATAAGTTCCCGCCAAAATTAACAAGAAAATCACAGATACGCCAAAAAACAGGGCATTTTCAAGAGAGTCAATTTAAAGAAAGAGTTGATAAGGGGTTGAACAGGTTGTTTACTGTTGCTGCCTGTTTGATAAAGTCAATTATTTTTCTTCCTGTGCCAAAACCGGACTTGAGGCGTTCCGTAGTTCAGATGAAAACATAACTGGAATGAATATTCATGAAACTTGTATCTCATTCCATCGCCAAACAAAAATAGCCCCCTGACAATCAGAGAGCTAAGTTTG
>CAZBGI010000123.1:0-2514 GCA_964491395.1 uncultured Bacteroidales bacterium
GTTTTTGGGGTCTAAATACTTCATGGTGAATGTTTTTGCAAAGGTAGTGTTTTTTTGAATTTGTTGGTAGAAAGGGGAGGATGGGAAGATTAAGAATTGGCTGCACGTGACCCTGGAATTGTGCCCGCAGGTTTGAAGGAGTTCAGGGTATGACTACAGTTCATGCCCTGACTAAAACGCTGAATTAGGTAATTATCCTGGTGGACTACCCTGGTCTGTTTATAATGACGCAATTCACGTTAAATACGTCACTACACTGACTTCATTAACGTAAAATTTGTCACTGAAAGAAATGCAAAGTTTTTGGCTGGCGGACTGTCAATTCCTCATTAACCCGGTTAATGGATGGTTTTGGGCATTTCACACAATCCGAAACTCGGTGGCCATGCGGTTCAAATGGGCGGAAATGGAAGAGAAGATTTTTTTGAGCATGGTGCGATCCAGTTCGGAGAGCTGTTGGGCTGCAATGATATTTGTGGGTTTATTACCTTCATTGATATTTTGGAGTTGGTTGCGGATGCGCAGAAGCATCAGGTAGCGCAATGCCTGGCTGAATTCATCAGCTGTATTTTCCTGTATTACCCCAGCTGAGCGCAATGCCTGCAGGCGCTCCATCGTATTGCGCTCTCCAACTCCATATTTTAGCGCCCAGAGCCGCATGATACCCGTAAGTGCCATCAAAGGCTTTTTGATGTCGAGGTATTCATGATTTCTTTCATCACTTTCAAAGACGACCTGCCCCATCACATTCAGGGGTGGTTTGTGTGCAATGGTGTTTTGTGCCAGGTTATAGAAGAATCTGTTTTTGTCTTTAACTTCTGCAAGGCAATATTCCTGAATTTTTCCTGCAATATCAAAATCACCGTACACAGGTCTGAAATCGAAAAATATTCCCGCATTGAGCAACTCTGCCGGGTTGGGAGTTTCCAGCCAGGCTGCAATACTCTTTTTAATTTCACCCAGGCTGAGGCACCATTGCGGATGCATGGCCATTACCTTTCCCTCACAAAATGGATAACCTGCTTTGTTCAAATGTGTACAAATCCTATTTCCCAGCTCCAGAAAATACTTTCTCAACTCTTCCCCGCTGTTCTCTTTTTGTGGTAAAAATACTATGGCATTGTCCTGGTCGGTAGCAAGTGATTGTTCACGACGACCTTCACTTCCCAGGACAAGAAATACAAAAGGTACCGGAGGGGTACCGGTTTCCTGGATGGCCTGGTGGATTATTTTATCAGTTACAGCATCGGTAATTCTGCTGATTAGTTTGCCGCTGGTGGCTGCTCCGGTTCCGGTTTCTGCCAACTGGGCCACCAGGCGGGGAAGCTTTTTTGTGAGTTCGGCAATCTCATAAACCGAACCGGCTTGCTGAATGCTGTTCACCAGAAATTCCGGAGTATCTTTTCTGAGTTGGGAAAGTGCAGGCAAACTGATATATCCGGGGCATTCTCCGTCATCGGATTGTATCACTATATACGAAATTTTATTTTGTATCATCAGCGAAAATGCTTCCATAACCATGGCATCCGCAGAGACTGAAATGACCGGCGCGCTCATTATGCGGCTTACGGGGGTGGTGATATTCATGGTTTTGGCTACTGCCCGCCGGCTGATGTCACTGTGGGTCAATAGGCCGATGATTTCTCCGGAGTTGTCTCTGACAAGGATGATGTCGGAATGATTCATGGACATCAGCCTGGCAGCTACTTCCAAAGGGGTAGTCAATTCGCAGAGAGGAGGCGTTTGCAGGAAATTTTTCACCGGTTGCAGCAGGATGCCTGCCGAAAGTGACTGTTCCATGGGCTTTGGGCTGAAGCCTGTATGGCGGCTCAAATGCTCATAAGCATCAATAACAATGCCGTCGCAATAAACTACTTTGTCATGTACATCCTTTACAGGAAAAAGTGTTACCATAGCGGGCAAAGCAGAACCATCCGGTTTTTTGATTTTCAAGAGTCTGTTTTTGAGCTCAGTTCCCTCACTAATAGCGCTGATAACATCTTTTTTTTCCTGCCTTTCAGAAAAGAGTTGCTGTACAGGCAGACTTTTGATTTCTGATTCAGATGTGTAGCCCAGCAATTCTAATGCTTTTTTGTTGACCTCCACAAAGCGGGCATTCCTCCCGATGGTGCATCGGAACACGCCAATCTGCATCGTGTCCGCAATGGATTTGAATTTGTCCATGGTAAGATCCAGCTCCCGTTCCACGTCACCATGCCCTGAAACATCTTTGATGGTATAAATAAAACCGTCTTTCCCAGCCATCTCAAAGGCCGAACGGCTGATAATGACATCTACCAGCACTTTGTTTTTTTTGCGGATTTTTTGCTCTTTCACTATCTCCGTGCCTGTTGTATGTGAATGGTTGTTTTTGATTTGAAGCACGCAGTGCAGGCTGTTGAGGAATTGCGGGTCATGGTTTTCGGCTTCCTCATGGGTGTATCCCAACAGATTAAGGAGATAAGGGTTGCAATAAATCACCTCGTCGTCAAGGGTCATCAGCACACCATCGGT
>CAZBGI010000123.1:2614-7874 GCA_964491395.1 uncultured Bacteroidales bacterium
ACATAAGAAAGCTTGGGAACCACCATCAGGCTGTCATCTTTCCACTGCCATTTGTAATCAATGTACCCATTACCGGCCTCTTTGGCAAGGGTGGCAATTTCCACAAAAAATCTTTTCCCTTCCTGGTCTTCATAATCCGAGAGAAGCATTCCTTCCATACCGGGGCGATAGGGGTGCATGATCATGATGGGGGTGGTATCGGTAATCCAGAAATAATCCTTGTTTTGATCCCCGTATCGCAAACCGCGAATGATCTCCCGGGCTTCTTCCTTTGCCAGTGACACGTGCAGGCTGTCGGAAGCTGTTTCGTCCAAACGATGCATTATACTCCATGCTGTGTTGGTAAGCTCCCGTATGGTTTCCCGTTTTTTGTCCATCAGGCTTTCTCGATAACCGGGTATGACATAGATGTAGATGGCTGCTATAAACAGCAGGATGGCCATGAGGGAGGGGAGGAGTATCCTGTGGAAGAAACCTGTGTGTTTCATGGATTTTTAAGTAAGGTTGTCTTTGGTAAAACAATAGGAATTATCTGCCATTCATTCTGCGTCTCATGCAAAGCAAAGCTTTTTGCAAAAGGATTTATGCTCTTGATATTCATTATTTTGTATTTCCAAATGTATCATGAAATCAGCGAAACGGTAAACCATAAGTATTGAGTCCCTTCTAAAAAGACCATGGTCCACGAACCGAAGCCAATTACACCTAATTTGCGAAATCATCATTCTGATAATCAGTTAATTAAAAAAATATAGGATGATCATGATCCGGAATGAAGCAGAGCCTGCGAAACCAATTGCCGAAAACGGGTTTTCGGAGTAGACTCAGCGTTGCCTGTTACATTCCCGGATTCACGATTATCGTTTTGATGGTTTGTCTCACAGTGTCAAAGACAATATATCCCCCCGGATGTTTTCCATGGGCAACCGCGGGGCATATTACAGCTTTGTGGTGCATCTTAACCTGAATGGTTTCTTCTTCAGCATGTGTCCATATTAATTTGTTTACCATGATACAGCCTGGCGGGTGGGAATGTCCTAAAAAAGACATGCGACAATTGTTTTCTTTCATAAAACGAAAATGCTCTTTGATCTCCAGTCCGTTGAAAGGGAACCATTTTCCTACACCGCTCATGTCGGGATGAAAAAAGTGCGTGAAAAGATATTTTCGACTGTTGTCAGTGAGGGTTTCCCATTCCTTAAGGTGTTGAATATAATCCTTGTTTTTATCACTGAGTTCAGGTAGAATTTCGTCCTGATAAAGCCATACTTTATTTTTTGTCATTTGCAACCTTTCGTCTACAGTAAGTTCATACCAGTTGTCGGCCATTCTTTTTTGAATATGATAGGAAGGCAGGCGTCCGGCAGTGAATAAATCGTGGTTGCCGGCAACGACAATATCTGCATTTTTTCTCAACAAATCGAGGCATGCATTGGCATCGGGCTGGTGGCTGTAAAACAGGGGGCTATAACCGGTAATATCGCCCAGGCATACCACCTTATCTATATCAATGTCCTGCATGGAATGAAATACTCTTTCAAGACTTACGATATCTTCGTGTATGTCGGTGAGAATGGCAATTTTCATTGGTATAGGAAATTAAAAAATATTATGTGAATGATCCGGTGTCTGGATGCGAAAGCGGATTAAACCTTTACCACATTCTTCTTTTGTGTCATCAACGATACCACAATCAACACCAGGAAAGACAGTGGAATAGAAATGATTCCCGGATTGTCAAAAGGAATAGGTGCCGTATCTTTTAACAACCCATACCGTTCGAACATGCTGGGAGAGAGCAGGATGATTGTTACAGAGGACAGAATGCCGGTAACAATGGAGCTTGCAATTCCTTTGGAGGTGGTTTTATCCCAGAAAATTACCCCCAGAATGGAGGGCAGATTGGCTGAGGCAGCAACTGCAAATGCCAGCCCAACCAGGAAAGAAACATTCATTCCTTTGAACAGGATGCCCAGGATGATAGCAAATATGCCTACACCAAAAGCTGCAAGTTTGCCGGCTCTAACCTTTTGCATATCGGTCATCTCCACTTTGAGGTATTTATCTACAAAGTCATGGGCAATGGCACCGGAAGAGGCTACAATCAGTCCACTCACGGTGCCCAGCACTGTGGCAAAAGCGATGGCAGAAATGATGGAAAATATTCCTACTCCAAAAGACTTGGCAAGCAATGGGCTCGACATATTGCTGCTTTCCAGGTCATTAACTCCTCCTACCATAGCTCCCAGCCCCATGTAAAGCGTGAGAATATAGAAGAATCCGATGGCGGCAATGGCCACGATAGTCGATTTTCTTGCGGCACGCTGACTGGGTACAGTATAATACCTGATAAGTATGTGAGGCAGGGCAGAGGTGCCAAAAAACAGGGCCAGCATCAGGGACAAGAAGTTAAGTTTATCCCATATATTTCCGTCATCACCTACTTTAAGCATGAGCCCGGGTTTCAATACATCGGAACCTGGTGTTGGTTCCTGGTAATATACAGATACCCGATCACCTTCATAGTCGAAATTTACCCTTTTAAATATGACCACTTCGCTCGCTTCCAATACAGAGAGAAATTCAAACGGGCCCAGGGGCCCTGTTTCATCTACCTTATTTCCTTTGTGTACAATCTTGCTCAAATGACCTACCTGGTAAAACCGGTTTTCTGATTTAGGGGCTCCGTTGTACAACGTTTCCCCATCAGTCTTGTAGGTGATGCTTAATGCTTCAGTGAGAATGGCTGTTCCCATCGTATCTTTTTCCAGTTTGAACCACATGTCGTAACCCTCCTCATTAAGAAGCACAAAAGTATCTCCCAGGCGCCGGGTCTGCCCTTTTAACTGGTATTGATCACTTTCAATGGCTGTCACCTCATCCCCAGCCAGGGTGGCAGGAATGGTTGTAAATTCATGATAATCTTCTGTAGGTTTCAGGCTGAGTCCGTTGTTGAGGATGTAAATGGTAAGAATGGTGGAGAAGATGATTAACAAAGCTCCTTTGATGAATTGCACAAAGGTAGTAGAAGTCATGCCCGCTGTAGCCACAATATAAATAACAATGGCTCCTACGATGCCCACTCCTGCCCAGTGAGGCAATCCCAGTAACGGCACTACCAAATCACCTGCCCCAACCATTTGCGGAATCAGGTAAAAGATTGAAACGATGAGGGTGCTGATGGAGGCGGTCAGTTTGATGGCCCTGGAGTTGAATTTTGAATCCAGCGCATCGGTGAAGGTAAATTTCCCTAACCTTTTGAGAGGTTCCGCTACCAGGAACAAAGCCACTACCCAACCGGCAAGATACCCGATGGAATAGATAAACCCGTCGTAACCTGCAAAAGCGATCATCCCGGAAATACCCAGGAAAGAGGCTGCAGAGAGGTAGTCGCCGGCAAAGGCAATCCCGTTTACACCCCAGTGAATTGTTCCTCCGGCAGCATAATAGCTGGCCGATGTTTTGGTTTTGGCTCCAAAATAAAAGGAAAGACCTAATACGGCGGCAACGAATACCAGGAAAATCAGTATTGCCCAAATAGAAATATCGTACGTCATTGTTTTGCCTCCTTCTCCATTTTGTTTTCCATATGAGTACACACCAGGCTGTATATATAGCCCATGACAGCGGCCAGGATTATCAGCCCCATGCCATAAACAACGGCAAGATTAAGGCCTGCAATGATTTTTAAACCCATCAGATCAGTGTAAATCAATCCGATGATAACAAATCCGCCATAGATAAAGGCATAAACTAAAAATAAGATTATACCCAGTTTGGTTTTTTGTTGGGAAGCATATTCCACTCCCATGGGTGCAGCAGGTTCGTGTAGCATGGCTTTGCTTTTTTTTGTGAAACTTTTTTTAGTTATTCCGATGCAAGGAACTGGTTTCCTCTATCGACCATGCTAAATTAATGTTTTTTAGCAATTGTTTAGTTAATTATTTTTAGAAATAATTGGGTGCAGGTGTGTTTTTTTTGGGTTAACCCGGTATATTTGTAATGAAATCTAATTTAAGCTTTGGTTTTCCTTTAACCAACCGGGCTTCATAAGCAATTCAGCAAAGCTGATTACCTCTAAAAAACTTATTTGGATGGACAAAAAAGAATGGATACCTAAAATTAGTCTCACGTTGGCCATTATCTTTTTCTTAATGTTCTTTGCCTGGCCAGACTGGATTTTTCAAAACGATGCGATGTTTATAATATTTTGCTCTTTTTGCATTGTGAGTGGTGTTGCAAGTTATATCCTTACTGAACAAATAAGAAAAGAAAAGGAAGAAAACCATTAATGATTTTGTAGATTTTAGCAAAAAGCCAGGGTATGACCAGACTTCATGCACTGACTATGAAATTGAGACAAAAGAAATTTCCTGATTATGACTTTTCAACATCCTCGGCTCTCAAACCTGTAATACCGGCAATTTCTGGAAGGGGCATTCCCGATTTTTTCAACCTTTTTGCGATTTCTTCCTTTTCCTTGTTTTTTCCTTCCTCTAAGCCTTTTACCCATCCTTCATCCAGTGCTGCAGATAACAGGGTTTTTTCTGAGCTTATACGATCCCAGTTTTTCTCGTACATTTCTTTTTCGGCCTTACTCAATGAAGCCTCCATTACATAAGTGATCGCTTTTTGTATTTCAGGTTGCTTCAGCAACTCAGGGTCAATTGTTTCGGTACGCTCATTGATTTCGGTCATAAACCTTAACCACAAAACCTGCAGTTTTTTTTCGGCAATATTAATGGCCTTAAACTTTTCCAGTTCAATAAAAACAAATTCCAGTCCATGAAGCCGCTCATTACTGTCTTTCAGGTGTACCACGGCATAATGGTGATAATAATCGGGTGATTGGGGTAGGTAATTGGCATTGATAAGGTTGAGGGCATACACGGGTTTGAGGCTTCTGAATTCCACCCCTTTATCGCTTTGGGTCACATACGCCCGGGAGGCGTTGAACAGCACCCGCTGTTTAAAAGCGGTGGTCCAGTTCATCTGCATTTCTACCAGGAACTGCCGGCCCAGATTGTCTTTGCATCTTACATCCACCGAGGTGAATTTTTCCAGGAAAGTCTCAGGGATCATTTCCGGAGAAAGATATTCCAGTTCAACGATTTCCTGTCCTTCGGGCAGGGGAAGCATAGAATTTAAAAAACTCCTGAGAATATCGGGATGCTCGCCGAACACCTTCTTGAATATCAAGTCATTTTTAGGGTCTAAATACTTCATGGTGAATGTTTTTGCAAAGGTAGTGATTTTTTGA
>CAZBGI010000124.1:0-7824 GCA_964491395.1 uncultured Bacteroidales bacterium
CTTCCGGGACACTATACATGGGATTACCTTTAGTTCTTCTAATGCTGTGTCGAAAAATTACGTTTACAGTCCATTGGCATATTTACAGTATGTCGCAAATCTGGGAGAAAGAGCCCAGGTGACCCTCTCTCTGATTTCCCGGTATGACTTTGAGAAGGCAACTTCTGTTAACAAATTGTTCCAACCGGGGTACATGGGCGAAGACGATAATTTTATTACCCATACTTCAGAAAAAGAATCGACACGTGAATATTTTAATACCGGGTTGGTGCCGGGATTCAGATTGTATCTGTACAAGGGTTTTGGAGTAAACATTGCTTTTGGCTCCGTGGCATACAGAATAAAAACCGCCGAATCCATATTACCTGATATGGACATCAAAAAATCCAGAGAGTTTAATGTAAGATTTCGTCCTGAAGACTGGAGGATAGGATTGCATCTTGCTTTCTGATATTTTTAGCAATGCTGCTGAAAAAAAGATGATGGTCCCAGTTGAAACTTATGGATTTGCAATTCAACAGGAATGACAATTCTTCGATAGTGCAAAAAGAGATAACAATTAACCAATACACCCATGAAACATTTAATAAAATTGATTTTTATCTTCTGTTTTGTTGAGTTAAGTGCACAAACAGAACAAAACTTCATGTTGAATACCAATTTAGGGTACAGCTATTCATACGAGGATAAAGCTGATTACTCAACTTATAGCTGGGAGTCTATGCACTTGGTTGATAGAAAGTACAACGATTTTAGCTACTCGGTTTCCATAGGCCGACGGCTTTATACGAACTTTTACTATGGACTGGGGATTGCATGGAATACGGGCAAAACAGAAATTAATCCCGATGCAGACAAGCCCCTTCCGGGGACTACCGGGTATAGTGCTTTTTATAACAGGACCAATATTGTCATCAAAAGCAATGTTGTCAGCCCATTGGTATACCTGCAATATTTTATGAACCTGAGTGAAAGAATGCATTTCACCCTGGATCTGGTTTCGCAGTACGATTTCGTAAAATTTACAGATGATAGTTACCGGTATGAATTTGAACCGGTAAATACCGGGTTGCCCGACAGTGATCCCACCTGGTTGCCCGGTAATTCCTCTTTACATCCGGTAATTACAGGTTCTTACAATGAAGAAGATGATCAGCAGTATTTTAACATCGGTATTCACCCCGGTTTCAGATTGAATGTCTACAAAAGTTTTGGGATGAACGTTGCTTTTGGCTCTGTGGCATACAGGATTAAAACTGCAGAATCCAGGCTGCCTGATTGGGATTTCAAAAAGTCAAGAGAATTTACTATAAAGTTTACCCCTGAAAACTGGAGAGTGGGGTTTCATCTTGCTTTCTGATTTTTATTGATCTATAGGGCGAAGGGTTTTTATCTTTTGAATAATCTGCATTGTGTTGAAAGGATGTTTAATTTACCAGCGTGGTTTAGATAATCAGTGTTTTCCATTTCTACGAATATGGATATTTAGACAATTACTTTTAGGTAACCATAAAACAAAGTCTGTATGACCAAAGAGGTTCTTTTTCAATACAATTCCAATCCATGGTTCAGGAGAATTTTTCAATTGGTTTGCCTTTTGATTATTCTGTGGTTCTCATTTCTTTTCGAGGCGAATCCCTTGCTTTCGGCATTTATCATACTGGTGTTTGTGGTTTTGCTGCTATTTGTGGTAGAAAGTAGAATTGTTGTGTATAAAGATTCCATTGAGACCCACACATCCCGTGCATTAGGGATGTACCTTAAAAAAGAGGTGTTCAACATTGCAGATATTTAAACGGTGGACTACGACAAACCCGGCTTTTTTTACCCCTCTCTTATTCTGGGAGGTTCTGCCGGAGCCAATAAACGTGCAAGTCTGATCTTTGCATTTAAAAATGGGACTTACAGGCAATGGTTCCTGCCTATGAACAAAAAGAAACAGCAGGAAATGTATGAGATAATAAAAGGCCTTGTGGAGGTGGGAGTGTAGGTAGGCCAGAGTGTGTCAAACCCCGACCCTTGCTGCACTTATTCCATCAAGCTTTCCACCCAGAATGCCAATGAATATGGCCAGCTGCAATTCAACCTATGGAAGGATGATACCTACCTGGTATGCTAAGGCGAAGCCGCTACAACGGGCAGTTGGTCTTACACCATCAGTGCTGGTCAGGATCGGATTGTCGGCTTTTCCACTTTTGTGGGTTCTGAGGCGTTTTAAACACCGATAGAATTGCAATCACCTTGTTTTGTTTGTCGATGATATAGTGGATGGTAAATGGGAAATCCCTAACCGGAACCGCAGGAGTGTTTTTGTATTTTTGCGGAAAACTGTAAGGATTTTGTTGAATCAGATCAAAAATGATTTTAACTTGATCATAAAACCGACTTCCCAGACCGGTTTGTTTTTCTTCGTACCAATCAATGTTGTTTTCAATGTCAAGTTTTGCAAGGGGATCAAGTTTAAGCGTGTAGCTCATAAGCGTTTTTCAATATCATTCTGAACATCTTTCCAGTCAAGATAAGAATCTGGTTTGCTTTTATAATTTTCCAAACGTTGTTCAATAATCGACTTTTGCGCATCACTAATTTCAAAATCATCAGTACGTTTTCCGTCCAAATTTAAGTTATGTATCAGTTCTTCAAAGAAGCGAACTTTATTTTCCGGTACTGTTACGCTAAAATGTGCCATAGTTTTCATTGTTTCTTACAAATTTACCAAAAACTTCACGTAGAAGAAAACATATAATCGAAAAACTTTTCTTTTATACTGACCGTGTTTTTCTATCCCACGGGTTTCACCCGCGGCTATTATAATTTAACCCCATTCGGGGTTGTCAGAAAATTCCATTGGGAGTATTTATCCTTGCGAACCACCTTGTCCAATTTTAAAAGTAATTGTTATTGGATTATCTGAAAAATTGATTATCTTGGCATCATCAAAAAAGTTTGGCAGAAATAATCCCTTCTTATAACTATCGTGCATTCATCATGGTTTGCCACAGCAGGCATATTGTCATTGCCAGGGCAGAAGTAACACTAAGGTATTTAAAAATGTAGGGATATAGCTATGTAATTGTATTATAACAAATAGAACGAATTGATTATCAAAAAAAAGACACAAATGGACAAAACAGGAAAAGGAAAATGCCCCATAATGCATGGAGCCAACACAGATACAGAAAAGTCGGTCATGAGCTGGTGGCCCAATGCTTTGAATTTTGATATTTTGCATCAGCACGATACAAAAACCAATCCATTGGGAGAGGATTTCAATTACAGGGAAGAATTTCAAAAACTGGACTTTGAGGTCCTGAAAGAAGACCTAAAAAAACTGATGACCGACAGCCAGGAATGGTGGCCTGCCGACTGGGGACACTATGGCGGGTTGATGATCCGTATGGCATGGCACAGTGCCGGAACCTATCGTATCACTGACGGACGTGGCGGAAGCAATACCGGGAATCAACGTTTTGCACCCCTGAACAGCTGGCCCGACAACGTGAACCTGGATAAGGCACGCCGCCTGCTGTGGCCCATCAAGAAAAAATATGGCAACAAGCTCTCCTGGGCCGATTTAATGATTCTTGCCGGAAACATGGCCTATGAGTCTATGGGTTTCAAAACCTTTGGTTTTGCAGGTGGACGTGAAGATATCTGGCATCCCGAAAAAGACACTTACTGGGGAGCAGAAAAAGAATGGCTGGAACCCACCAAATCCCGCTATTCTGACGATACGGACCGTGAATCACTGGAAAATCCTTTGGCTGCCGTGCAAATGGGTTTGATTTATGTAAACCCCGAGGGAGTAGACGGCAACCCTGATCCGCTGAGAACCGCAAAAGATGTACGCACCACATTCAAGCGTATGGCCATGAATGATGAAGAAACCGTTGCGCTCACCGCCGGCGGGCACACCGTGGGCAAATGCCACGGCAATGGTGATGCATCTCTTCTGGGCCCCGAACCCGAAAGCGCCGGGCCCGATGAACAAGGGCTGGGTTGGAAAAATCCCAAAGGGAAAGGACATTCCGAAGATACTGTCACGAGCGGGCTGGAAGGGGCCTGGTCGAGCAAGCCCGACCGTTGGAACCATACCTATTTCCACCTTCTGCTCAATCACGAATGGGAAACAGTGAAGAGCCCCGCTGGAGCATGGCAGTGGGAACCCATTAATATGAAGGAGGAAGACAAGCCCATGGATGCTCACATACCCGGAGTGCGCCGCAATCCCATCATGACCGATGCCGATATGGCCATAAAAATGGACCCTGAGTACCGTAAAATAGCAGAACGGTTTTATAAAGATCCCGAGTATTTTAAAGACATGTTTGCCCGCGCCTGGTTTAAACTGACCCATAGAGATCTGGGCCCCAAAAGTCGGTACCTGGGACCTGATGTGCCTGCAGAAGACCTTATCTGGCAGGATCCTGTTCCTGCCGTTAGCTATACCCTGAGCGAATACGAAATTGAAGATCTGAAAGAGAAGTTGCTCAACAGTGGCCTGACACAAACAGAACTTATCAATACTGCCTGGGATAGCGCCAGAACCTTTAGAGGATCAGACTATCGCGGAGGTGCCAATGGGGCAAGAATCCGCCTTGCTCCTCAAAAGGATTGGGAAGGCAACGAGCCCAAGAGATTGCAGAAAGTGCTTGCCAAATTGGAGGAAATACAGCAAGGGCTGGATAAAAAAGTGAGCATTGCTGATCTGATTGTATTGGGAGGAAGTGCTGCCATTGAAAAAGCAGCAGAGAAAGCAGGAGTGAAAATCAAAGTACCTTTCAGCCCCGGTAGGGGAGATGCCACAGAGGAAATGACCGATGCAGAATCTTTCAACGATCTGGAACCTATTCACGATGGTTTCAGAAACTGGGTCAAAAAAGACTATGTAGTACAACCCGAAGAACTCCTGCTGGACCGAACCCAGCTTATGGGGCTGACAGCTCCCGAAATGACCGTTCTGATGGGCGGTATGCGCGTGCTGGGAACCAACCACGGAGGCACCAGCCACGGCGTATTCACCGATAACATGGGAACACTGACCAACGATTTCTTTGTGAACCTGACCGATATGAGGTATGACTGGAAGCCCGTTTCTGACAGCCATTACAATATCGTTGAGCGGAAAACCGGTGAAACCAAATGGACCGCTACTCGCGTAGACCTGGTGTTTGGCTCCAACTCTATATTGCGATCCTATGCGGAACTGTATGCACAAGATGACAACCAGGAAAAATTTGTGAAAGACTTTGTGAAAGCATGGGTGAAAGTAATGGATGCTGATCGGTTTGATTTGAAAAAGTAAAGGAAGACTGCTTACCTGTTGTGGATCCCACTGTCAGGAACCGCATTCCTTATTTTGCTCATTATACCCATAACTTTGGGTGTTTGGAATTTATCCCCGTAAAGCTCAGACAGCTGCCTGGCTTTACGGGGATTTAGTTGACAGGGCTTTAAATATTCTTTCTGAGGGAAGATTGATGGCAAAACAATGCTGAGAATCACTTTGACACCTAAGGTGGGTGAGGATATTACCCCTGATAAGAGAGCCCATTGCAAAAAAAAACGTTGCCAGATGAAGGTTATTCATTTAATGCATTGTGACACTTCTTTTGAAGCAAACCTGATTAAGGGAGGCTCGAAAATGAAGCCGTTCACAGTTTTCTCAGTAATGAAAATTTTTCTATTTTAATGCCCCATTCCAACCGGATTTTTGAAAGTGGTGTGCATGTAATGATTCTTGAAGTATCAATAAATTTAAAAACCTTATTTGTCTTCCGCTAACCTCTTATGTTTGTAAAAAGGAACCGATCTTTTGCAAATCTTCCGAATACAAAGTTTTTCAACTTCAGGACAATGCAACCTCCTATTCCCAGCGTTTGAATAGTTATATAAGCATACATTCATAGCTGAATATTTGTAACTTTATCATTTTCAAAAAGATTAAAACCTTTTTGAAGGTAATCCGGCAGTTTGGTGCTTCTTGTCATTTTTTTTCAAACAAATAGGGTTGGTTGAATGCAAAACGAAAATTAGCAGATAGTCAGCATTTTTTCTTACATCTAATAATTCCGAATTTTCTAACTAAAATGGCACCTGATTAGACCATAGAATCTTGTCTGTTTCTGTCTTCGGTAAGAACCAGAACCCCTGCACCCAAAATATACCAAGCATCAAAGCCTGCACATTTTGCTTACCGAAGACAAAGTGGTGAACCAGAAAGTAGTTGGATTGATGTTGAAAGCATTGGGTCATACCGTTACCATTGCCAATAATGGGTCACAGGCCCTTGATCTATATGAACCCGGTAAGTTTGATCTTATCCTGATGGACATTCAAATGCCGGTAATGAATGGGATTACAGCCACACAAATACTAAAGGAAAGATTTACAAACCTTCCACCTGTCATCGGATTGAGTGCCAATGCATTTGAAGGTGATCGCGAAAAATATATGGCCCAGGGTATGGATGAGTACCTCGCTAAACCGGTAAAAAGAGATGACTTCCAGCAAATGTTGCTATATTTTTTTGCAGTGATGCGGAGGATGATAGGGAGTAATGGTTTCTCCCTGTCAGGCTGGTTATAACATTGGTATTTGTTTGATTAAATCCTCTCAACTTCCTCCCTGCTTAATCCGGTATATTTAATGATTGCATCTATCGTTAATCCGTCTTTTTTCATTCCTCTGGCAATTTCCATTTGTTTCTTTTGTTCGCCTTGTTTTAGTCCTTCTTCCCTACCTTCTTCCCTCGCCGTATCGAGTGAGTTTTTTAAATCACGGTAGTACTTCAGGCTTTCTTCGTATTGCATATATTCCTCATGGTTAAATTTTGCGATTTCGGCTTTTTCAAAGAGTTTCAGAAAAATCTTTTCACGTAGTTTGTCTGGCACCCGGTCAAGTTTATGGAGGTTTTTAATTACGTACATCCATTTCTCAAAACGGTTTTCCAGTTCATCAATGGTTTTATTGAATTTGGGCATCTCCAGATAAACAAAGGTAAGCTTATCGTAAAACACCTTGTGGGTTTCTATATCGCTCAGCTTTACATTGTAACGATATTTTTCTGGTTTATTTTCATCTTCTTCAAAAACAAAATCCAGAATGGCTACCAAATACACCTTCTTTAATTCAAAGTCCCATTCGGTCCCCTTTACAGCCTGCTCCCTTATGGGGAAGGTGGAATAATACAGTGTACGGTCTTTGAAGAATTTTTGTTTGGTTTTCTGTAGTTCTACGATGAACTTTTCTCCCTTTTCGTTGGTGCAATAAAGGTCAAAAACGGCCTTCCTGTCAAGACCGGTATGGCCCGGCACTTCATTTTTCAGATAAGAAAGCTCTACGATTTCGCCTTGTTCCTCTTTGAGAAGTTCGTTCAGAAAATCGAGCAACAAATCTTTGCTGGGTTCCTCGCCAAAGAGCCGTTTAAATCCGTAATCGGTAAAAGGATTTACGTATTTTTCTGCAAACTCGTTCATAGCCATAGTGTTTAGCACAAAGATACGGGTTTTTTGAATTACGATTTGAAATAAGAAAGGTAATTGTGCAATGTATTGATTTTGATTTTTAGTGAGGAAATGCCTTAAAGTCATGCCCTCACACCAAAATGACATGAAGGGGCAGGTTGTGAATGTTTTTCATTCCATAACTGTCAGGTAACGTTGAGGATGACGTTCCATTTTAGCCTCTAGGCGGTCTTAATTACACCTACACTGTCTCCGGCCGGAAGATCTGTCATAAAAAAACCACTTCCGCTATTGCGAAAGTGGTTTTACATTGGTGGGCCCACCTGGGCTCGAACCAGGGACCAACTGATTATGAGTC
>CAZBGI010000125.1:0-1247 GCA_964491395.1 uncultured Bacteroidales bacterium
GGAACGAGAAAATGTTTTGAACAGAGAGAAGCTCATCCCCGAGGTATAGGAATGTCCATCACCATCGATCATAACTGTTCTTTTAACCAGTTCAGGTGAAACGGCAGAAGATATCTTCTCCATATCGCCATTTTTCCAGCCCTCGATGTAATTTCGGCAGGCGATTTCGATGGCCAGACTGTCTTTGGAATCCTGCGCTGACACACTTAAAAAGTACAATGAGATTAGTAAAGTAATTAGAATTGATTTTGTTTTCATGGCATTAAAATTTTGATGTTGATTAATAATAAAGAGTAGTTTTGTGATTTTCAATAAATTGATTAACATATATAGGAAGTTGTTGAATGCCAGGTTTTTCAATTGGGAAATGACCTGCACCTTCCAGTATTTTAAGCTCTTTTTTGCACTGTAAGCGGTTGAAAAATAGCTGGCTCACTTTTACAGGAGTCCATTCATCAAATTCCGGATGTACCAGGAGTAGAGGTAACATAAATTCTTCAGGCTCTACAGCCGGTGATACATTGAGTAGGGTAGATATAAATCTTACAGGCACTTTTGTGCCTGATGCAGTTTTATCTTTGAGTAAAAGACTGCACATTTCCTTGTTGTTAACAATAGCTTTCATATTAGCAACGGCTTTCATTGGAAGCATCAACCCAATATTTAGTTTAGAAAGGAGGCCGAGAAGTGGAACACCCATCCGGCTTACTACAAGATTACCAGACGAATAATCCCTTACTTTAACCATTCTCTGATCTAATAAATTCGTGGCGATAACTCCATTGACTTTAGGATTTAAAGCCGCAGCCTGATAAGCCAACATACCCCCTGCGCTTAACCCAAAGATAAAAAGTGGGAGGGAGTCATTGGCTTTAACTTGATCAATCAGGTAGCCAGCAAGCTCAATCCAGTCATGGTATGTTACACTTTTCTTGTCAACCACCGATAGGCCATATCCCGGAAGATCCGGTGCAATAATTTCGTATCCAAGTTTTACCAGTGGAATAGCGGCAAAAGACAGAAGTCTCCCATTGCCACCAACGCCATGAAGCATGATTATTTTGGCTTTGGGTTTAGCTATATGGTAGTGGTCAATGTGTATCTTATTATTTCTCCAATTAATAAAGTACTCAACTGGTGCCAAGGTTTTGGTTATCTGAAATTCTTCGGGAAGAAGTTCATTCCTTTTTCTCCAGTCAACTTGCGTTTCATAACTATCATTAAGAATAATTTTTGAATTCATTTGT
>CAZBGI010000125.1:1347-7808 GCA_964491395.1 uncultured Bacteroidales bacterium
CATAAACCGACCGTTTGGTATGCAAAGTAACAGCTAATTTTTAATTTCTCCAAATTATTTTTTTATTTTTTCTTAGTTTTTCGCTTCGCTGAGTTTTTACCCCTGTTGATATAAATGCACAGTATTGTAGAATACTTCCCCCATTCTGCATGTTGATTTCTATCTTTATCAGATGTAATAATCAGAATATTAGAGTTATACGAACCTGTGTTTTTCCTGGGGAATCTGTGGTATGCATTTTTCACCTTGCACTCCGGACACCTGCTGTTGGTGGCAGGCCAATCGATATTTGTTCAAATATTTGAGATGCATAATTTTAACGGATACTCATAAAAAATGTAAGCCATGGATAAACCTATCAACAAATACGAAGAGATTGAAGAATTGCTGGGATCCGAAAACCGGGATTTATTGGAGTACAAATCGCAGACCATCCCTGCCGAAAAGCTGCAGAGGCCCGGACCCGGATACATCAATGAAGTATTTTCCAGCAGCGACCGCAATGCACAGGTGATTCGCAATCTTGCTGCATTGTACAATTCGGGAAGACTGGCAGGATCAGGCTACCTCTCCATCTTACCCGTCGACCAGGGGATTGAACACACCGCAGGAAGTTCTTTTGCTCCCAATCCCGACTACTTCGATCCGGAAAATATTATAAAACTGGCCATTGAGGGGGGCTGCAATGCGGTGGCTACCACTTTTGGCGGATTGTCGCTCAATTCGCGAAAATACGCCCATAAAATTCCCTTCATTGTTAAAATCAATCACAATGAGTTGATGACGTTCCCCAATAAGTATGATCAAATCATGTTTGGGTCGGTACATGAGGCCTGGAACCTGGGAGCCGCAGCGGTGGGAGCGACCATTTATTTTGGTTCTGAAGAATCGAACCGGCAAATCATAGAAGTAGCACAGGCTTTTGAGGAAGCCCATCAGCTGGGAATGGCCACCATTTTATGGTGCTATACCCGCAATGCGGCTTTTAAGAAAGAAGAGGTTGACTACCACACAGCCACCGACCTTACCGGGCAAGCCAATCATCTCGGGGTGACCCTGAAAGCCGATCTTATCAAACAAAAACTCCCCACTACCAACCGGGGCTTCGAGGTTTTAAAGTTTGGAAAAACCCATCCCGGCATGTACGATAAACTCTCGTCGGACCATCCTATTGACCTTTGCCGGTACCAGGTGGTCAATAATTATATGGGGAAAATCGGACTGATCAATTCCGGTGGCGCATCGGGAGAAAACGACTTTCAGGAGGCTGTGCGAACCGCTGTTATTAACAAGCGGGCCGGAGGCACGGGTTTGATTTCCGGGCGGAAAGTATTTCAACGTCCCATGAAAGAGGGGGTGAAACTGCTGAACTTTATCCAGGACGTGTATCTTACTGAAGAAATTGATTTGGCATAAGCCCGGCGAAGGTCATCCGGCTGCTGACAAAAACTTCGTATAGCTGTTTTGGCAGCCACTGGGGCAATCATTGATTTTACATTGCCTCCCGGGATGTACAGAAGCAGAATTATGAAAAAATTTGATGCCATTATTATCGGAGCGGGCCAGGCGGGCACACCCCTGGCTTTTAAACTGGCCAGTAAAGGAAATAAAGTAGCCTTTATTGAAAAAGATACATTTGGTGGAACCTGTGTTAATGACGGATGTACTCCCACCAAAGCCTATGTAGCCAGCGCCCGCCGTATTTGGGATGCCCGCAACGGCGCTGCGCTGGGAATTGATATTCCCGAAGGGGCATCGGCCGATATGAAAAAAATAAAAAGCCGAAAAGATGCAATCGTAAAGGAATCGATTGACGGTATAAGTTCCGGAGTGAAAAAGGAAAAGAACATCACCTTTTTTGAAGGGGAAGCTAAGTTTACAGGAGAAAAAGTTGTTTCGGTGAATGGCGAAGAGCTTACGGCACCAGAAATTTATATCAATACCGGGGCCAGGGCCGTTGTTCCCGAACCCTTTGAAAAACTGAATTTCCTGACCAACGAGACCATACTTCAGCTTACAGAATTGCCCGAACACCTGATAATCGTGGGGGCCAGCTATATAGGGCTGGAGTTTGGACAAATGTTCCGCAGATTTGGCAGCAAAGTAACGCTCATTGAAAAGGCATCTTCCATTATTGGCCATGAAGACGAGGAGATCAGCCAGAATATTCAGGATTTCCTGGAAGAAGAGGGTATTGAATTTCGTTTGAATGCCAGTTGTATTGGCAGCACCCAAAACGGTGATGATTCAATCACCCTGCAACTGGATTGCAAAGAGGGAAGCCCTGAAGTTACCGGCTCGCACCTGCTGCTTGGCGTGGGACGCAGGCCCAATACCGATTTGCTGAACCTGGAAGCTGGCAACATAAAAACCACTGACCGTGGGTATATTCAGGTGAACGATTCCCTGGAAACCAGTGTTAAAGGAGTTTTTGCCCTGGGCGATTGTAACGGGAAAGGCGCTTTTACGCATACTTCGTACAATGATTATGAAATTATTGTTGCCAATAAATTCAGCAACGATAACCGCAAAGTTTCCGACCGGATTATGGCCTACAATCTTTATACCGATCCGCCTTTGGGACGCGCCGGAATGACCCGGAAAGCAGCCCTTGAAAAAGGATACCGAATCATGGAGGCCCAAATGCCCATGAGCCAGGTAGCCAGGGCCAAAGAAAAGGGTGAGACCCATGGAATGATGCAGGTGATAGTTAATGCCCAAAATCAACGGATCCTTGGTGCGGCCATTCTGGGAGTGGGAGGAGATGAAGTCATCAGCACTATTTTGCAGCTTATGTATGCAGATGTTCCTTGTTCAGTTTTGAAAAATGCGGTTATCTCCCATCCCACCGTTTCGGAATTATTGCCCTCATTGCTGGCAGGACTGAAGGAGGTTTAGATATGCCCGGTTAATTCTTCAGAAAACTGCCATTTGACGAAAGACATGGGGTTGCAATGTTGGGTTCGTTCAACATCAAGGCTAATGGGTGTACACGGCAAACAGATAACACCTGAAATGTTTATAAAATTACCGGCACTTTTTTTTGAAATAAAATTTCAGTTTCGCAAACCCTCAATAACAAAGGTATTTATGGCAGATAGAGGAATAACCCGATTATCGGAAAACAATAAAAGCCATCGACAGGCAATAAACAAAATGCCGGATGTCGATAGTATGACCTACGAGGAACGAAGGGAAAAACGCTATATGCACCATAAGGAAATTCTCTGGATTTACTGGTTCGTAATTATTCTCGGAGTATGGATGATTCTTTCGCCTCTTACCTTTGGCTATGGAAAATCTGTTGTATTACCCGGTGGCGACAGGAGCTTGTGGTTAAGCACCGAAGCACGGATTACAGCCATGCGATGGAGCGATATTATCAGTGGGTTTTTATTGATTTTTTGGGGATGGCAATCGCTTCTGCCAGAGCGGTCAGTCAGTAAATGGATGATCGGTGTAACAGGCATCTGGATCACCACGGCGCCATTGCTTTTCTGGGCACCATCAGCGGCAGCTTATTTGAATGGCATGGTGGTGGGAGCACTGGCAATTGCCCTAAGTGTTATCATCCCCGGAATTCCCAACCTGGTTATGTTTGTCCATAAAGGGCCGGTAGTGCCACCGGGTTGGAGCTACAATCCTTCAAGCTGGCCCCAGCGAAGTATTCTTATTTTACTTGCTTTTGCAGGCTGGATGGTATCCCGCTACCTGGGGGCTTATCAAATGGGATTTATTGATCAAATCTGGGAACCCTTTTTTGGTGAGGGCAGCAAAAAGGTACTATTTTCAGACATTTCTCACAGCCTGCCGGTTTCCGACGGCGCTTTGGGTGCCTATGCCTATACTTTTGAGTTTCTGATGGTCTGGATAGGCGCCCCAACCCGCTGGCGGACTATGCCCTGGATTGTAACCCTATTCGGTATTCTTGTCATACCTCTCGGATTGGTCCATATATTTCTGGTTATTTCGCAGCCGGTATTAATCGGGCAATGGTGTACTTTATGCCTGCTTGCCGCGGCAATAATGCTACCGATGATTCCCCTGGAAGCAGATGAAGTTATCGCCAACATACAACACCTGAAAGAGGCTGTAAATAAAGGGGAAAATTTCTGGTATGTGTTTTTTACAGGAGGAGGGCCCACCGAAGTAAATGTTGATGAAAGATCTCCACAGATAGCGGATCTTCCAATCAAACCTGCGGAGGTAGTTAAATCGGCGGTGTGGGGAATGAGCGTACCCTGGACACTGGGCTTATCCACTTTGCTGGGGTTTGTTATGATGCTTGTTCCCGGAATATTCGGTGTGCCCATAGATGAAATCCCGGCGAATATTTGCCATCTTGGGGGGGCACTGGTTATGGTAACTTCAGTAATCAGTATGGGGGAGGTTCTCAGAAGGGCAAGGTATTTTAATATCATTCTTGCCTTGATTATTTTGATGGGGCCCTGGTTTTTCGGAGATGCTGTCACCGGATTGCTGATAAGCACTACCCTTGCCGGACTGGCTTTGATTCTGCTGGCGCTTCCGAGAGGTCCGGTGAGAGAAAAATATGGATTTTGGGATAAATACATTTCGTAAGCCACGATTGCAGGATGAATCGATTATAAACGTAAAAACGCAACAAAATGGAACAGTACAAGCAAAATCTGGGAAATCCGGAAAAAGAATTGGTAATAGTTACAGGCAGTAGCGGCCTGCTGGGAACAAACATTATTAATAAGTTGAGCAGAAATTATCAGCTGGTTGGGCTCGATAAATTTGGGAACCCGTATCCACCGAGAGAAGTGGAATGGGTATGCTTCGATATTACTTCGGAAAAAAGTATCCGAACTGCCATGGAACGCGTACGATATGTTTACGGACACAGGATCGCCTCGGTTATCCATCTGGCCGCTTATTATGATTTTTCGGGAGAGCCCAGTCCTTTGTATGAAGAAGTGACGGTAAAAGGTACTGAAAATTTCATTAAGGTATTACAGGATTTTGATGTGGACCAATTTGTGTTTTCTTCAACCAATCTTATTTACAAACCCACAACACCCGGTAAAAAGATCAATGAAGACTGTCCCCTGGAACCCAACTGGGATTATCCGGAATCAAAAGTGGATACTGAGCAACTTATCCGGGAAAACAGGGGGAATATTCCGGCAGTCATGTTACGGATGGCAGGTGTGTATGACGATCAATGCCATTCTATTCCAATTTCTCATCAGATACAGCGCATCTACGAAAAACAGTTTACCAGTCATTTCTTTTCCGGCGATGTAAATCACGGAAATGTATTCCTTCACATGGAGGATTTGCTGGATGCCATTAAAAATACCGTAGATAAAAGGAAGGAACTTCCGGAAGAAACTGCCATCAACATTGGTGAAGCTGAAACACCAAGCTACAAAGAGTTGCAGGATAAAATAGGGAAACTTGTCCATGGTGAAACCTGGGAAACTTTTGAGGTGCCGAAACCCCTCGCCAAAGCAGGTTCGTTTGGAATGAATATGTTTGGCGATCCCTTTATTAAACCCTGGATGATTGACAGAGCCGATGATCACTACGAACTGGATATTACCAAGGCAAAAAAGTTGCTGAATTGGGAACCCAAACATTCTCTTATGGAAACCCTTCCCCTGATGATCAAAAAATTGAAAGAAAACCCGGAAAAATGGTATAAGGAAAATAACCTGAAAATCCCTTCAGAACTTGAGAAGAAAGAGTAATAGAGGCATTTCGGCCAGGGGGGGGTAACCCGACAAACCGGAATTCGTGAATTTTCCAACCCGAATCCCGGCGGAGGCTATGTGCCAATGAACACTTATTGTATATAGTTGTTTATTAAATCCAACAGGCGGATTTGAAAAATATCCGTTCCTGATAAACTCAATATTACTAACATAAATAAATTATTTGCTATGAAAATAACAGACTTTAAAAGAACCGGTTTTTATTATGCCCTAAGCATGACGCTGGTGTTGCTTCTGACGGGTTGTCAGCAACAAACAGAAACTAATGAATCCCAATCTGAAGATTCAGAAATGGAAGAAACAACCCAGGAAGATATGGGCAAGCAACCATGGGTGTTGGATATTGAGAAAGCCACCGTGAATAACAATTTTTACCGTGAAGCCAGATGGACAGGAGATTACATGCAAATGACGCTTATGTCGCTGAAACCCGGAGAGATTATTAACCTGGAATTGCACGAAAATATTGATCAATTCATTCGGATTGAGCAGGGTGAAGCACGTGTAAAAATGGGAGAAACAGAGGAAGACCTCTCTTTTGATGAAACGATTTCCGACGATTGGGCTATTTTTATTCCTGCCGGATATTGGCATGAACTGCACAATACCGGGGATACCGACCTGAAATTGTATTCCATTTATACTCCCGCAGAGCATCCTTCAGGTACAATACATGAAACTTATGATGAGGCAAAAGAACATGAACATGATCATGATCAT
>CAZBGI010000126.1:0-7781 GCA_964491395.1 uncultured Bacteroidales bacterium
AATACGCTATCTTCATCGAAAGTTTTATCGGGAAGCAATCTGAGAGCAGTTTCATTCAATGGTATTTCATGCCAGTCTTTGGTTTTGTGCATGATAAACCTGAGTTTGTGTTTCTCTGCACCCTTTTCAACCGTGGAAATAATATTCTTGAATCTCAGGTTTTTCACATCCCGGTACCTGAGCCCGGTATTACAGCAGAACAAAAACACCCTTAACGCCTTCTTACAGCTCACTTCAGTATCCGGATGATTATAAAGGTCAACCAGCTTTTTTAATTCATCGGGGTGCAGAAATTCGCGTTCTCCGGCCCTTTCTTTAATCTTAAAGGCATCCATCGGATTTTCTGTCACTATCCCCTGCTTAATGGCACGGTTAAACATCGTACGAATCAGCTTCTGTGTTCTTGTTTTGGTTGATTCGCTTTTACCAAGCTTCACCAGGTGGCCTAACAGATTTTTAATGAAATTATAGTCAACAGATTTGAAAGCAATATCCTTTTTAGCGAATTTCTCAATACTACGAATAGTTGATTTCCTGGTGCGGTGGGTATCATAAGACCCATCTAAATCATAATAATCATAATCAATCTCTGCATAGCAAAATGCAAAAAATGAGTTTTTGGTTTTCTGATTTACCACTTTGTCTGTTCCCTGGAAAATTTTATCAAATGCAGCAATATCGAGCGGGATATTCTTAACCTTATGATCAAAAAGGATATCATTGGCTTTGTTCAGCTTGCTCTCCAATTCCAGGTTCTTCTTTACATATTGGGCATCACCGGAAGTAACTTTCCTTTTGGCGGCATTCCAATGATTTTCTTTTACTCTTGGCCAAACGTGTACTTTTTCTGTTTATTATTGATGTTAACGTACAGATAAATGTTTTTTGTACCATCTTTTCTTTGGTGATCTTTCCTCAAAACGAGGCTTGCATAGTAGTTTTCCATAGTTGAATTTTGTTTAAGTTAGTTACTGGGAAAAATTTGGGAAAAACCTGGGAAAATATTCCGCAGAAACTATGGAAAGATTCTTTAAACAAGCTTAAACGAAAAAAGACGAAACCCCCTGAATTCAGGGCATCTCGTCTTATTTTGTTCAATGTCAGTCTTGTGGCCTTGACTTGACTTTGTTGACCGACCAGGATTCGAACCTGGACAGACAGCTCCAAAAACTGTAGTGCTACCGTTACACCATCGGTCAATGATTTGTAATGGGACTGCAAAAGTATAAAAAATATTTTTCCACCACAATTTTTTTTCAAAAATGTTGAATTATTTTTCTCTTTTCCCCTGTTTTCTTTTCTGCATGCAGCTTACAGCACCCAAAATATTTCCTGCATCTAAAAATCTGCCCGAAAATACCTTGATCGTATTTCCGGGCAGATCATCCTTTAATTGAGACAGTTCTATCTTTTCACATTTCCTCAACTAGGCTATTCAATTTCTTCGCCTTCTTTTCTCCAGCGAACATCGTAGTACCCGGGTCTTTCTTCTACTGCTCTGCGATAGAATTCTTCAGGATATCCTACCCCTTTGGGCCATGGTCTGAGCTCATCATTGGTACGAATAAACCGATCGTTGTATTTGGAGAAGATATGATATCCCAATTCTCTCCAGCGCTCAACGGTATATTCGGCATTGTTTACGCTAAAATCGGTAAGGTATTCCAGCATCATCTCTTCATCGGTTTCATAAAGTTCTTTGGCTGCCATATCCACAGCTTTTGTCATGGTATGTGCGCGATTTTCTATTTCTTGTTGTACTTCCTGAATATCTCCTATGATATGGCTGTATAAACCATAGGCATAGTTGGCTACCAGGTTGAACACCCAGAAAGCAGAATCCCAGTCAAAATCAACAATATTTCCTGTGGCCAGAGATGTTGCTACTCTTTGCGAACCCACGTACAGGGGCATATAAGCATTGGAATAGGTATCATCTACACCATACCAGAAAATACCCCCAATGGGATCAGGCAGAAATTCTCTGGATTGAGAAATAAAAGAGAAGCCGGTTTGAGATTGAGAGATGGTACGAGGCCACGCATATTTCTGGCCATCCAGTTCAAAATAGATGGATCTCCAGCGGTAAGGATTTTTAAAGGGGCCTGCATCAAATCCCTCGGCAGTATAATACGGCGAATCGTGAAAATGGTCACGCACGAGCCCAATCATATCCTGCACGGTAATTTTGTTTTCTGGTTTTACAAAAAGAGGATAAGGTTCAGCATCTTCCACGCAACGCCAGTATTCGGGGTTAAACTCCTGTTCGGGAGCAGCTCTTCTGAAGATACTCCATACACGGCCTTCGCAAAGCAACAATGATTCGCAGGTAAGCGGATTATAAACATCCACGAAGCTGAATTCATCCAGTGGCTGATCAGCACCAAACCATCCCATTTCAATGGCAAAGTCCACCAAATCATCACTCCACATCCAGTTTTCGGTATCATCCCAGTCAATCTGACGTACGCGTGCCTGGTTAGCGTGAGCCGCAATGTACCCATCAGGAACCCTGGCAGCTACCCATACAGCACCCTTGCCGTGCTCTCCTTTGCCTATAAACTCCATCACCCACGCTTCATGTTTATCGGCAATAGAAAAAGACTCTCCCGTGCTGGCATAACCGTACTCGTCCACCAGGCTGGTCATGATATCAATCGCCTCCCGGGCCGTTGTAGCCCGTTGCAATGCAATATACATCATCGTGCCATAATCGAGGATGCCGTTGGGTTCTGAGAGCTCAGAGCGACCAGTAAAAGTGGTTTCACCAATCGCCACCTGGTGCTCGTTCATGTTGCCTACAACTCTGTAAGTCCTGGCAACCTGGGGGATTTTTCCCAGATACTCTCCTGAATCCCACGAATAGATGTCAATAAATTCATCAGGGTCATGCTCTCCACCAGGGTAGAAATAAAGAGGGTCCATAAATCCACCGGCATCAGCAAGGTAGCTGATCATTACACTACCATCAGCACTGGCACCTTTTGATACAAGCACGTTGGTGCAAGTATGAGCGTGCGGAGCCATCATGACCAGAACGGCAACAAGAAGGCTGATTTTTCCAAAAGTTAGCTTTTTCATAAAAAGAGAATAATTATTAATTGTTAGTTATTAGTTATTAGTTGTTATTGCTTTTATTGAATGGGATCGCCGGGTTTTCTCCATTTCACGTCAAAATATCCGGGGCGTTCTTCCACGGCACGCCTCAAAAATTCTTCCGGGTATCCGATTCCTTCCGGCCAGGGACGCTCAGTATCTTCCAGGCGGATGAATCTGTCGTTATAGCGTGAAAACATCTCACGGCTAAAATCTCTCCAACGGTTCACCACATATTCGGCATTGTTCACGCTAAAATCCGTGAGGTATTCACGCATCATTGGTACATCTTCGCGATACAAGGCAGCTGCGGCATTATCAATGGCCCGGCTCATGGCAATGGCTCTGCTTTCCAGCCTTGCCTGCTCTTCCTGGATATCCTCAATCATGACACCATATATAGGGTAAGCATAATTGGCCAACAAGTTAAAGGTCCAGAAAGCAGAATTCCAGTCAAAACTGACCGGATCTGCCATGGTCAGTGATTGAGGAGCCTTTGTCATGCCCAGGTACAAGGGCATAAAAACATTGGTATGGTTATCATCAACGCTGTACCAGCAAATTCCTCCCACTTCATCAGGAAGCCAGTTTCGGGCCTGAGTTACAAATGAGAAAGCTGTTTGCGGTTGCGAAATGGGTCTCTCCCAGGCATATTGCGTATCGTCTCCTTCCAGGGTAAAGGTAACCGGACGCCAGCGGTAAGGGTTGTTATGCGGCCCGGCAGCAATGCCTTCTCCGGTATAATAGGGCGTGTCATGAAAGTGATCCCGGATAAGTCCTATCATGGATTCGATGGTTATTTTTTCGTCGGGCTTGACAAATAAGGGATAGGGATCGGCATCTTCCACGCAACGCCAGTAATCGGCCGAATACTCTTGAGAGGGCGCCGCCCTGTTGAATACGCTCCAAACGCGGCTTTCACACAGCAATAACGAACGAGGAGTAGGAGGCGCATAGGCAGCCTGAAAACTAAAATTCTTCTTTCTTCCTTTATACCAACCCATTTCTTTGGCAAAATCGACTACATCATCAGCCCACATCCAGTTGTCAGTATCTTTCCAGTCAATCTCACGAATGCGCGACTGGTTAGCATGAGCAGCAATGTATCCTTCAGGTACTTTGGCAGCAACCCAAACAGCACCTTTCCCATGCTTTCCTTTGCCTATGAAGTCCATGATCCATACCTCATCTTTATCAGCCACAGAAAATGTTTCACCGGTATCCTGATAGCCGTAAGTATATGCCAGGTCATTCATTATCCGGATAGCTTCGCGGGCTGAGGAAGCCCTTTGAAGGGTAATATAGATCAGGTTACCATAATCAAACAGTCCGGGGCCATCATGCAATTCTGAACGCCCGGTAAAAGTGGTTTCGGTGATGGATACCTGCTTTTCATTCATGTTGCCAACTACTTTGTAGGTGCGGGGAACCTGGTGGATGGTGCCCAGGTATTCTCCATCCCGGAAACCAAACAGTTCCAGGGAATCTCCGGATGCGTATTCTCCACCGGAATAATAATACAAAGGCTTTGCAAAGCCGGCCACATCATAAGTCCAGCTGGTCATTACGCTTCCGTCGGCACTTGCCCCGCGCGACACCAATACATTGGTGCAGGCCCGGGAAACGGGAGCATCTAACAGAAAAACCAACAGGAAAGCCATTAAAGAATGTAGAAAAATGTTTTTGTTCATGTTGTATATTGTTTTGGATGACTAAGAGTTAAGCCTACAAAAATAACATTTTGGGGGAATCCTGAGCAGGAGCCCATGCCATGACAATGGACAGTTTCATTGAATTTTCTACCAACCTGCCTCTATACAGGGCAAAAAAATCAAAATTCACAGTAAAAATATATTATACGGATAAAAAAAGATTTATCTCTTCTAAAAAATCATTAGGTTTGCACAACTATACTTGCTAACCCCAAAAATCCTACATCATGATATTTAAACACATCTGGATTCCTGCTGCA
Organism: uncultured Bacteroidales bacterium; assembly: GCA_964491395.1. Classification (GTDB taxonomy): domain Bacteria; phylum Bacteroidota; class Bacteroidia; order Bacteroidales; family UBA7960; genus SKVR01. The sequence continues at coordinate 5,069 of CAZBGI010000126.1, forward strand.
TTTCTGTTTGTGGTTTTGTCTTGTGGCACCACCCCACGAGAAGAGGAGGAATCGCGTGAAAGAGAAATTCCTGAAGCAGAAAACTTTTTACTCAATGTGAGCAAATATTGTGGCGACACTCTTGAGGGAATTATTCTGACCCATCAGCAACAGCCCGAAATAGAAGGTCGTGAAATTGAGTTTTCCCTGGGAAAATGTACCGAACATGAAGCCCGGATAGAGATTCACTTTCCCGAAGAGGAGCAAGTACACATCATCCTGACCCTAATCAATAACGAACTTCTGTTAAAACATGACGTGAGGGATACCAGCCAGGCTCCGGGACAAAACCCCATGTACGGGGGATTTTCAGACATGGAAGGGACGAGCCATCGACAGGTTTTCCCGGTTCATAATTTTGGTGAAGCCATGTGGCCAGGTTTTGAAAATTTCGTATGGGAAATTCACCTTGACGAACAATCAGGACATCTGACATATATCGAACGGGCAGAAGATATTATCATGAAGCACTTCCGGGCCCAACTTCCTTCCCTGTAAAATTTACGACAGAATGACACAGAAACCCGGGCATCACAAAACCAGGAAATTCTTAAAGCTACCCCGTATAAGCGGAGGCAAACAGGAGTTGGTAAAATTCATAAGGCAAAACCTTCAATACCCCAGGGAAGCACTGCAGGCCAGGGTGCAGGGAGATGTCATTATCAAATATAAAATCACCGACAATGGAGAAGTTTTTAACCCGGAAATCATCAAAGGATTGGGTCATGGCTGTGATGAAGAGGCGGTTCGACTGGTGAAAATGCTGCAGTACGACCCGGTAAAAAACCGGGGTGCGCGGGTAACCGCCAGCAATAAGCTGAAAATCCCGTTCAGATTGCCCCAAAAACAGGAAACCCCAGAAATCAATTTGGTATATACTCCAACAGAAAAAAAAGCCGGTATTAAAAAGGATGAACCGGCAAACCCCCAAAAACCCGTAACTTACTCCTACACCCTAAAAATCAACTCATAAGTCTGCTTCTTTCTCTATCCAGGCAAGGGCAATAATGTTTTTTTCGCCGATACTCCCATTATTTGTAACTTCACGGATTAAAACAAGATAACGCTTTACAAAGGTGATCCTTTTCACATCACTAATCTGAAAAAAATCCCTGAAAGTTTTATCCTGCCATGTAAGAAAAAATGCAACTCTTTAATACCAAAACAATGACTCCTGCAAATATTCGCATTACCAAGCAATTCAGGTTTGAAGCAGCGCATGCCCTATGGGGATACGATGGTGCCTGCCGCAACATTCATGGTCACAGTTACATTCTGTATGTTACCCTCATCGGAAAACCTATTGATGACCCTCAGCATCCCAAATACGGAATGGTGATGGATTTTTCAGTTTTAAAAAATATCGTCAATGAACAAATTGTCGACCAGTTCGACCATGCCCTGATGGTGCGCAGCGGTACACCCCATGATGAGCTTACCAGCAGCTCCCCATTGTTTGGCAAGATCATGAAATTAGACTACCAACCCACATGCGAAAACATGATTGCCGATTTTGCCCGGCGCATATCATCACAACTCCCCTCACAAGTGAAGTTATTCAGCCTCAAATTGCACGAAACGGCAACAGCTTATGCAGAATGGTATGCAAAGGACAATGAGTAAGGCTGGCCTTGGGGGAGGTTAACCGTAACAATTCTGCATTTACCATTCATCACTCCTCAACCGTCAGCTCCAGCTCCGCTGCAATTACTGCATCGCGGTCGCCATAATCAGCAACCCCCAGCACCGAATATCTTCCCGGACTAAGATCATCGGGCAGTACGAAATGAATGATCCGGCTGTGACCGGGTAAAGTGGTAAATGCCCTGGCTTTTTCCCGGCGGCTTTCTCCGGTGCTCATGTTGGTCAGTTCCAGGTAGGCTGCCACATCAATAATGGCATCGCCGGTGTTTTCCAGATGAAGCTTGATCTGTTTTTCTCCCTGCTCATTCACTCCTTCTTCCTCAAATGCAATGATTCGTGCATTTTTATAAGTCACGCTTTTAGGGGTTTGAAAAATATGCACTACAAATTGAAAAGTGTGCATGATACCAAATATGCGTGCCTGTTTCTGAAAAGCGCAACAATTCATTGGTATAAAAAGGTCCGTAGAAATATCTAAGATTTAAAGAATAGTGCAAATAACGAATGCTGGTGCGAAGTCGGGCAGTAAAGAAAGGATCGAACCCAAAATCGGGCAGATAAGTGTAGCCGGCTGAGGCATTGGAGAAAAAACGAAGCCCGTAAAATTCCCGCACCCGGTAATCCAACTCAAAACCTGAAAAAGTATGCCTGATAAAGCGATCTTCCATTAGCTGGTAGGTGGGCTGAAAGGTGACATCAGACCAACGCCCTGAAAACATGTAGCCTAACTTGTAATATTGCATTAGCCTGACAAAGTCAAACTCCAGCAGTTGTCCTCTGACATAATACTTTGGCTCCGTTTTGTTTTGAGAGAATAATGCCCGCAGCGAATGATTCCGGTTAATCCGGTAACTCAGGGATGCGCCAATACTTTGATTGCCTGAGCGTACGACATGCCCGGAGGGATAATTTGAATACAATGCCCCATAGTTAAACTTGTTGAAAGACCCGGAAAAATTGACACGATACCCCAGGTTCCGTGCGAAAGCTTTCCTTTACTTATTAGATCAGGGATATTGGGCAAAAACCA
>CAZBGI010000127.1:0-7449 GCA_964491395.1 uncultured Bacteroidales bacterium
GTCTGAGCATTTTCATTTCCTTTTGTGAGCCGCAGTGCTCATGCAAGTTTCATTCAATGTAAAATTAAACTATTATGAACTACTCCTTCACCATTTTTTGGGTGATCCGCTCTCCGTCATGGGTGTAAAAAACAACAATGTAAAGGCCTTTGGCTAATCCTTCCGTTGGGATGATATTGCTATTTTGCATTTCCACCCTTTTCACTTCTTTGCCCATGCTATCTGTAAAAACCACAAGTTTTATATCCGTGGTCTCAGACACAGTAATCCTGTTTTTAAATGGATTGGGAAAAGCCGAAAAGCCTGCACTTAGGGGATCATCCAATGCTGTGATGAGCTCAAATTCAACACTAACATCCAACGAACCATCGAGATTGGAAACCGTATAAATCTCCTCATCAAAATTATCCACGGGTGATCCATTTACGATCCACTCCTCTATCCTGTAATTTTCATCGGGTGTGGCAGAAAATACCACCTCAGCACCTTGCTCTATTTCATCCCCTGAGTTAATGGGCTCGTCATCCACATGCGCTTCCAGGCTACCATTGTCGCCAGCTTCATAAACAACGGCATAAGTTTCCAGGACGTCCACCGTAACATCATCTATAATAAGTAAATATTGGTCTGGCTCGCTATAAGCATAAAACGCAACGTAATATTCACCATCTTCGGGAACACTAAAAACTCCCGAAACTTCTTCCCATCCCAGTTGATCAATCTGAAAATCCAACACTTCTATACTCATGGCCTCTGATGTTTTATCAGTGCCAACCAATACTTTGATTTTTTCGGTGTAGACATTCCCGGTAACCATGTCTTCCAGGGTTTGCATCATAAAAGAAACAGAATACTGCTTCTCTGCCTGCAACTCCATGGGGGGCGTGAATAAATATTCGTCTTTGGCATTATAAGGATGGAAGGCAACATGCATGGCATTGGGAGCAGAGAATGCATTGTCGGGTGAATACTCAGAATTGCTGAGGATATCCCAGCTTATATTATCCTCGTTGGCATTTTCAACCGACCAACCCAAAGGATAGGTAAAACCGGAAGCATTTTCGAGATCATCAAAATCCTCGAAGAAAGGAAAACTGGTAATCAGAGGATTGCTCATAGTGGTAAAAGACCATACAGCATTGTCTGTAGCATCCCCATTTTCATTAAAAGGGATTACTTTCCAGTAATAAGTTTGCGAATACTCAAGGTTTTCCGACAGGATATGATAATTTGTCGAATTCCCACCATCCAGGATCTCACCATCAATTATATTATCGGCTTCGGGGTTGGTACCCATGAATAATTTGTAACCTTCAGGACTTCCCCCTGTATTGGCCCATGCTAAATCTACACCGGTCATTACATCCACTTGAACAGCTTCATTTTCCGGTGCTACCAGTTGTGCCGGAGCAGGAGGATTCTGGGCTTCCTGGTCCCAGGCAATATCATCAACCCAAATGGAGGTAACACTTGTTTCTTCCGGATTTTGACTGTGCTGAAATCCAATATAAGGTTTTGTATTTGATTCCGGGATCACTACTTCATATTCCTGATGTTCGTCTGTCAATTCTATTACAGATATTTCTTCAAAGGAGCTGGGATCGTAAGGATTATCCATTACCCCTACAATGAGCGAAAGATCATAAATATCGTCGCCTTTCCTGGCAGAAAAGGATAACTTATGGGTATCAAATCCACTCACCCCCGGCGTTACGAGTGTAACAGGATAGTTGTATTCTGTAAACATTACAAATTTTGCTACATTAGGGGCAGAGAAAGCTCCGTAAGCATCTGAAACGACCTCCACATGGGTGAATTCATGGTCGGGATGATTGATGGCATTCCAACCTGCCGGCAAATCCAATGAAGCATCGAAGCCCTGAAAAAAATCGGATAGCAGAGATGTTGAAACCCCGGACAACGAAACGGTATTATTACCCACATAATTGCCTTCGATTTGGAAAGTGGCGGAGCCATCATTAGCGCCTGCATCGGTAGGTTCAAAATAAATCACAGCCTCCTGACTCTCGCCTGGCTCGATTGCCGCAGCAAAATCACATAAAAAGGCTCCTTCTGTTTCAACCTGATTAATGGTAAGGGTGGAAGTACCCGTATTGGTTACTGTCAATTCTATGCCATACGACCCTCCTATTGCCAAGTCAGGAAAATCTATAGAATTCACACTCAGGTTTATCTCTGATTCATCAGTAGATTGGTCAATGCTGATATCGTCAATAAAAATGGGTACCCCTGCCTGATCCTCTTCACGAACATACCTCCAGCGAATGTAAACATTGTCACCAGAATAATCAGAAATATCATACAAAACCCAGCTCCAGTCAGTAGGTTGTTCGGGCGAAAGCATACCCAGCTCACTCCATGTCTGGGCTCCATCTGTAGATATTTCTATGTACGTGGCATCGGCTCCCTCAACCTTGTCCTCATCAATTACCGGGTCATTATTTCTCCACCAGAAAGCAATATGATGATTAGCAGGGATATCCATGCGGGGGGTCATAAGAATAAACTCTCCACCTGTTCCTGAGGGATTGCAGGTAGCAGCATGATTCCCTTCATACCCATTATTTTCCCCTGACTTATTCCAACTTATTGGATTGGTGGTATAAAACCAGTCAGTCAGGGAGAGGTCTCCATAATACCCTTCGGTCCAGATTTCGTCGTCTTCAAATCCTTGTGTATAAGGAAAATCCGTTATCACCCGCTGGGTTTCGAAAGTAAATACAGGAGAAGCCGATTGCTCCTCATCATTTTTGGCGACCACCCTCCAAAAATATTCTGTTTCTGATTCGAGTTTTGGCGATACGGCATAGGAGTAGGTTCCGGGACCAGTAACCTCTATATTGGAAGCAATGCGGGCTGACAGATCCATATCGGCTACCAGTGTCTCATCTGTGCTCAGATAGATGTCGTATGTAGTTGTATGATTTCCTAAATCAATGCCAAGCTCAGCATCCACTTCCACTTTGGCAGTATTGTTCTGAGGGGTTTCATTTTGAGGAGTTTCAGGAACCTCCCCCCCTGCCTGATAGTGAAACCTGATATTGGGCAGGGAACTGGGATAGGGATTTAACCATCCGTCTGACTCAGGTATACCTGTGTCGCTTCCATTTCCCTTGTTATTGTTCAATGCAGATGTGGTAGAATTAAAGCCGGGATACTGGTAATTAAAAGGCCCATTTTCACTTTCCCAGTGCACGGTGATATTACTCTCACCATCGTATTCAAAATCTGAAATATCTATTAGCGTCCATCCATCAAAAGTAATCTCTCCCTCAAAGACCAGGGTATAATCATTGCTTTCCGGAGACTCGTAAGAGGCTGTGGCAAACTCATCGTCTGAGGTTAACTTTAAATAGATTTTTTGATTGGTTGCTGTTTTGGGGCCATTGTTGCATTCCAAAGCAATATGAGTAATATCAGCATTACCCACTTCATTTTGGGCCGGATAAATAGCAGAATGCCAGGCATAACCCCATGCTCCGTATACCGGATACGTGGTGGATATATCACCGCTTCCCACTTGCACATAACTTTGTGCCATAGTTGTGAATCCAATTAGTAAAGTAAAAATAAATACATACGCTTTTTTCATCTGTGTACAGTTTTAATTTGTAATGGTTAGTGGTTTTCATCCTCAATTATGCAGGGAATGGTAACCTTGATTTTTGATTGTTAACGGGAAATAAATTAAAACTGCAAGGTTAGGGCTATCGTGGCATAAATCTATAGGGGTGAGTCCCTAATTTTTCCTTATACCAATATTATTCGCTATTTTTACACAAATAATCAGATGATGCATTTACACAATTGCCCGCAAATGCAAACCATTATTCATCACAAAAAGAAGCTTTTATATCATAACAGGCTTGATGAAAATTCTTTACATCCTTCATACTCTCAAAAGCGAATGAATTTTAATACGATCACAATGCATGCTGCCATTAGGCATTTCATGTTAGTCATAGCGCTGATTTTTGTTTCTTCTTCCCTTTTCTGTAATGAGAAAAATCCAAAATCCTCCCCATCCTCCTCTGCCCAACATCAGGTCTTAATTGACTCATTAATAAATACTTCAAATACCCTTATTCCGATTCAACCGGAAGAAGCAACCCGGCTAGCCTTAGAAGCAGTAAAACTTGCTGAAAAACAGGGCAGTAAGGAAGAGGTTGCCAAAACCAGGCTGCATCTTGCTGAGATCTACAGACAACAACGCAATTTCAGTGCCCTGCTCGAAACCCTCAATCCTTTATTACCGGCACTTAATGAGCTCAACAACGATACCCTTGCAGCGGATATTCTCAACAATATTGGCATAGCACATTTTCAACAGCAACACGATACCATCCCTTTGCATGAGTTCATCAAAGGATTAGACAAAAGCAGATCCAGGAATGAATTAGACTCTTTGTCAGGAAGTTTGAAAAGCATCGGCAAGTTTTACATCAGTATAGACAATTACCAGCGTGCGGCTGATTTTTTCACGAAAAGTGCTGCCGTGGACTCCATTACCCAAAATGACTCTGAGTTAGGCGTATCATGGTTCTATTTAGCGAAAACAGCTCTTTCTTCCCAAAACAAAGAAGAGGCTATCGCATATTATAAAGCTGCTTTACCTTTCCTTTCAGATAGCATGAAAACCATAGCGTATCTGGATTTAGCCAAATACTATTTCGACCACCAAATTTCTCTTTCCCAAAAATACCTTCAAAAAGCGGATTCCATCATCCTCCCTTACAATAACACAGATGCACAATTTGAAATATTAATACTAAACGCGAAACTTTCTGCTGAAAACAAGGAGTATGACAAGGCAAAAATATACCTGAAGCAAGCAGAAAGTTTGAATTATCAGGACGCTGAACCCCTCGCAGAAACCTATGTATTTCTTGGCAACAAATTATTAAAGGATGAGATTTTCTCCGAAGCAATAAAAACCTTTTCCCCGGTAGTAAATCATATGCAGGTTTCCTATTTCTTGAAAAGCAAAGCTGCATCAGGCCTTGCAACAGCTTATAACAAATCAGGTGAAAAAGAAAAAGAAAACCAGATGCTTCGAACATACGTAGCATTGATGGATAGCACCCTGGAGGAGTCGCTCCGGGAAGAGAGGAACAGGATAAACAGTCCGTTAAACCAGCAAAACCTTGAAAGGAAAATTGATCTTTACCAGAAAGAAAGCAAAATTCAAAATCTGATAATTGAAAAGGAAAAAACAAAAAAAACCCACTTCATCATTTTGGTATTGATCCTGGCACCTCTGCTGTTTTTTATTTTTCTGCTGTACCGGGATCGGTCTTCGGCCAACAAGAAACTTCGCGAACAAAACCTGCAAATTAATCAACAAGTGGATGAGCTTTCTGAAATGGTGCAGTGTTTGTCCTTATCAAAACAGCAGCTTCAAAATGCCAACAACACCAAAGAAAAGCTATTCTCCATTGTTGCGCACGATCTTAAAAGCCCCTTGATTTCTTTAAAGACATTGTTGTATTCGCTGAATTCACAAACCCTAAATCCTCCCAACCCTTACCAGCAACAACTAAGAGAGATTGAGAACAACCTGAACACCATCATGGATCTGCTCAACAATTTACTTTTTTGGGCTATAACACAAAAGGAGTCCATAGCTATGCAGCCCCGGGAATTTAACCTGGGGAAAACCGCTGAAACAGATATTATCCTGGCCCAAAACATTGCAAAGCAAAAAAATATTCTGATGAAAAATGAAATCCCTCCTGCACTCAAAATTGTAACCGATAAGAATATGTACTTATTTATTTTGAGAAATCTGCTTTCGAATGCCTTGAAATATACTCCCCCGCATGGAGAAATAAGCGTGAGTATTAAAGAAAACAAGAACATCATCACTTTAATGGTTAAAGATACCGGGCCGGGAATGGACAAAGAAAAGCAAAAGACTATTTTTGATTGGGTAAAACCTGATAAAGAAGAAAAAAATCATGACGACGGTACCAGACTTGGCATGCCCCTGAGTCAGGAATTTGCCGCAAAAATGGGTGGAACCTTAACGGTTACATCAAGCCCTGGCCAGGGAAGCTTGTTTATGCTTTCCATACCTGTGAACCTTACCTAAACATATGAACACAAACAAAAAAAGCTTTCTGATTGTCGATGACCATCCCATTTTCAGGATGGGAGTTAAAACTTTATTGTCTGCAGAAAAAGGGTATACAATAATTGCAGAAGCCAATCATGGCGAAGAAGCCATCGATTTATTACATCAACATCATCCTGATTATATCATTCTGGATTTGGATATGCCCAAAATGTCGGGAGAAAAAGTAATAGATCATATTCTTAAAGAAAGACTGAGTGTTAAAATCATTGTTCTTACCGCACATACCCATTCTGCCACCCTTCATCAAATAGCCCGTTTACAATGTGTTAGCATTGTTTTTAAAGAAAGTATAACCCATGAACTCGTAGCTTGCATTGTCAAAATGGAAGCAGGTTCCATCTATATGAGTAGCTTGTGTAAAAAGTTCCTGGAGCGTAAATCCCCGGAAGATCTCCATGCAAAAAAAATAATGGATATGCTAAATACCCTCACAACAAGAGAACTCAAAATATTGACGATGATTGCCAACCACTATACCACCAATCAAATTGCCGACACACTTCACAACAGTTATAAAACCATAGAAAACCACAGAACCAACATCTCATTAAAATTAGGGCTTAAAGGCTCCAATACGCTTCTTAAATTTGCCATCGAAAACCAGGACTTCATCAATGCCAAAGCCATGAAATAAGATTAAGGTTTCAAACACAAAAACTTACTTAAGAAGTCAACATCCCATGAAAAACCCCTGATTTACAAGAACCTGTACCTTTACCTCCACCGCAAAATACAATCCTGGAACCAACAATGTAAGGATAACTGAAGTCTGGAAAAAGGAAACGAGAGATGGAGACCGGAAGATTTTAACACCGGCCATTAGCATGAAACAGAACTCCATTGTCAACTAATATCCAAAAACAGACAACTATTAACAAAAAAATTCGTATCTTTGCACCTGCAAACAACCCAATAGGGGGCTGATTTGGATTAGACAGCAAGTTTAGTGGGATTGTAAGCATGCCGAGCGTTGTGAATATGGCTCGTTAATCCTAATTCTCACGCCTTATAAACGGCAACGAACACAACTACGCAATGGCGGCTTAATATCAGATATTAACCGTTTGCTGTTTCCAGGGAAGCGACGTCCGTTAGCGTCCCTTCGGAAGCATCGACAAAATACGGAATAAGGCAGGTAACGCTTCGGTGCCTGCTCGAAAATCAAAGAAGCTCAGGCTGAGGATAGGGCCGCCTTTTCCCGGTCCAAGGCTGAAACCCCAACTAAAGGCTAAGCATGTAGAAAGCACTTTTGCTGCTTGTTTGGACCAGGGTTCGAACCCCTGCAGCTCCAC
>CAZBGI010000128.1:0-4294 GCA_964491395.1 uncultured Bacteroidales bacterium
AGTGCTCATGCAAGTTTCATTCGAAAATTATTTAGTTTAGATCCTGGTGAAAACACTCAATCAGCTGGTGGGTTGTTTGCTATGTTGATGTTTTTAATGTTGTGAGCAAAAATTCTTAATTCCGGGAAAAGCCGAAAAAGCAACGAGGCAATACCGGCATCCTGTCTTCGGAAAGTTTATTTTGACATACCGTCAATTTATCCGTGAAAACCCCACCTGAATAGGAGAGAAGGTTTTATCAGTCAGGAGCGTGATACCGCCTCGTTGGAATTACTTAAAAATTATATTTCCCATGTGTCACCACTGTTGAGCAGATCGTCCACACAAGTTATTTTAGAATTTTTTTTGGCAAATTCAATTTGTTCTTCCACCTTGTCATCATAGGTAAAAGATTTAGCTGAGCGAATAACGCCCATGGCCAGAGGATAGTCAGGTCCGGACATACGGCCCAGCATTCTGTGGATACCGGGATCGGGGTTAAACTGATCATGCACCAATATGTCTTTTTCGGTAACTCCACCTACGCCAATTTTTACAGCGAACAACGCGGTACCTTTGAGGATGATGCCCCAGTCTTTGTCTTTTCCGTAAATCATGGGTTCGCCATGTTTAAGGATGAGCTGGTTGTCATCTCTTCTGGCTCTGGCGGTATAATCTGCATGAGCTTTGTCATTGAAGATTACACAGTTTTCAAGAATTTCCACTACAGAGGTACCATCGTGTTTGGCAGCCTCATAGAGTACATCCGTCATCAGCTTAACATTGTTATCGGGTACCCTTGCAAAGAAAGTTCCCTGTGCCCCCATTACCAGGCCTGCAGTTATAAAGGGATGCTCGATGGTACCCTGGGGTGAAGTTTTTGTTACCTGCCCGAAGGGGGTGGTAGGTGAATATTGTCCTTTGGTAAGACCATATATCTGGTTGTTAAAGAGCAGAATGTTTACATCAATGTTTCTCCTGATCATGTGGATAAAGTGATTTCCTCCAATTGCCATGGAGTCACCATCACCGGTTGCAATCCAAACACTCTGACCCGGGTTGGCAATTTTTACCCCACTGGCAATGGCTGATGCTCTGCCGTGGATTCCATGAAACCCGTAAGTATTAACGTAGTAGGGGAAACGGGAAGAACAGCCAATCCCGGAAACAATCGTGAAGTTCTCTTTTTTATAACCAATACGGGGAAAAACATTCTCCACTGCCGTCAGAATGGCATGACCGCCGCATCCCGGGCACCATTTTACCATTTGGTCGCTGGCAAAATCTTCTTTGGTTAATTGAACGGGGGATTTTTCAATACTTTTATCTAACATTATTTGTCCTCCAATAATTTTGTGAATACCTGGGTGAGTTCTGAAACATGAAAGGGAAGTCCTTGCACTTTGTTGTACTGCAGGTATTTAAATTCAGGGTGGGTCATTCTGAGATAATTTACAAATTGCCCTTTATTGAGTTCGCACACCACAATTTTTTTGAAGCGAGAGAAAACTTCGGTGGTGTTTTTAGGCAAAGGCATGATAAAGTTAAACTGCGCCAGGCTCACTTTATGGCCTGCATTCTGCATCTGACCCACGGCAGATTTCAGCATACCCTCGGTACCTCCCCAACCGACTACCAGCAAATCGCCGGAATCTTCACCCATTACCTCCTGCTCAGGGATGTAATTGGCAACCCTCATTACTTTATCCTCCCTGATGTTGACCATCAGTTGGTGGTTGAGGGGGTCAGTAGATACATTGCCATCAATATTGGTTTTTTCCAATCCGCCAATGCGGTGCCTGAGGCCTTCGGTTCCGGGAATTGCCCATTTTCTGGCCAGGGTTTCTGCATCTCTCCTGTAGGGTTTAAAATCGGGGTCTTTGGGCTTGGCCAGGGGCGGGTTGATGTCTGGCATTTCTGCTACTTTGGGAATTTTAAAGAGCTCTGAGCCAAATCCCATATGACCATCCGTAAGCAGAATAACAGGGGTCATATGCTCCATGCTGAGTTTGGCTGCCATATACGCATAGTGAAAACAATTGGCCGGACTTGAGGCGGCAATGACAATCATAGGAGCTTCGCCGTTTCTGCCAAACAAGGCCTGAAATAAATCGCTTTGTTCACTTTTGGTAGGCATTCCTGTAGATGGACCTGCCCGCTGCACGTTTACAATAACCAGGGGTAGCTCGGTAATAACCGCCAAACCCATGGCTTCGCTTTTCAAAGAAAGGCCGGGGCCTGAAGTAGTAGTGACGGCCAAAGAGCCTGCAAAACTGGCACCAATGGCCGAGCAAATGCCTGCAATTTCATCCTCAGCCTGAAATACTTTGGCCCCCAATGATTTATGCTTGGACAGTTCCATGAGGATTTCTGTAGCCGGGGTAATAGGGTAAGAACCTAAAAACATGGGTCTCCCGCTTTTCTCAGCAGCAGCAAGCAACCCCCAGGCAGTGGCAATATTTCCGGTGATACTTCTGTACTTTCCTTTTTGCATCGGAGCAGCCCCTACTTTGATGGTAGAAGCAATGGCTTCTACTGTTTCTGCATAATTGTAGCCCGCTTTCAATGCCACCTGGTTGGCTTGTACTATCTCGGGTTTGCTTTGAAACTTTTTCAGGATGAAATCAAGGGTTTTATCCAGGTTGCGCTGAAAGAGGAAATACATCATCCCCAGCACAAACATATTCTTGGTTTTCTCCGCCATTCTCTTATCCACTTCAATATTGGAAAGAGCTTCTTTGGTGAGCACCGATATAGGTGCCTTGATGACATGATAGCCGTTAAGGCTGCCATCTTCCAGGGGGTTGGTTTTGTAACCCGCCTTTTCAATGTATTTTTCTTCAAATGCTGATTCATCTACAATGAGGGTAGCTCCGGGCTTGGCCCACTTAAGGTTGGCCTTCAGTGAAGCAGGGTTCATTGCTACCAGTACATCGCAAAGGTCGCCGGAAGTGTAAATTTTTCTCTGGCCCAGGTGAACCTGGAAACCGCTAACTCCGGCGACGGTGTTTTGCGGTGCCCGAATTTCGGCAGGAAAATCAGGAAATGTTGCAAGATCGTTCCCCGCAAGGGCTGCAGTGTCGGAAAAAAGGGTGCCGGTTAATTGCATGCCGTCGCCCGAATCGCCTACAAACTTCACTACAACATCTTCCAATTCTACGATATTCTTTTGTGTTGCCATAATTGATTAATTTAGCTAGGATAGTATTGTGTTGGATTAAAGAGTGATTTATTGCACAAGATGATAATTCTGTTTGACCAATAATTCATTAGTTTCTACCGGGGGTAATTTTGCTGATTTTACAGGGCACGGCCCCCCCCGAAGGTGATATAGCTTGCGAAGTTAATTGTTTAATTTCGAACTAATCAAAAAAATCGAACACTTTTTTTGTGGGCCGGGAAATCAGGTTTTTTATGCAAAATTTTCCCCTGTTTTTCAACGGGTGCCAGGGGATAATTTCTCCCTTGATGAAATAATTTTCAGGGTATTTTTTCTTTACTATTTATATCCATTTCAAATTAGGGTCAAAAGTGCTTTTTTTTCATATTGTTCGAATTATGCCCTTATCTTTGCAATGGAATTAAACCTGATTTACTAACTTAAATTTTTACACAATGGCTTATATTATCACTGAAGATTGTACTGCTTGTGGCAGCTGCATCGACGAATGTCCCGTTGACGCAATATCTGAAGGAGACATCTATAAAATCGATCCTGATGTATGCACGGACTGTGGTTCTTGTGCTGACGTTTGCCCTGTTGAGGCAATCCACCCTGCATAAGTTTATTCTTCTGCTTTGAGCAGATAACCAATAGAGGCTGTTTCCTGAGGGTAGCAGCCTTTTTTTGTGACAGGTATTGGAAAATTTACCGGAATACAGAGATCTGGTAAATCTTATTAATATCTAGTGACTTATTTCGTAAAGAAACGCACCCCGGTTTAATTTTTCTATAGTAAATTAGCACCCCAAAAAAAATCATTTTGAGCGCAAAAACAAAACAACAAATGAATAATGAGGAGGGACAGGATGCCATGTCTTTCTGGTCGCATTTGGAAGAATTACGGGGACACCTTGTTCGCTCTGCAATTGCGGTCTTCCTGCTGGCGGTAGGAGCTTTCATAGCCAAGGATATTATATTTGATTATGTTATTCTCGCTCCCAAGGAACCGTTTTTTATTACCAACAGAGCCTTCTGCTGGTTGGCAGAACAGATCTCTACACCTGCATTATGCATCAACCAGGATCCGGTTGAGATCATCAATATTGAACTGGCCGGACAGTTTAAAACCCATATCATTGTTTCTTTGATTGT
>CAZBGI010000128.1:4394-7198 GCA_964491395.1 uncultured Bacteroidales bacterium
TTTAGCCAGATTTTGGTGGGAATCCCCTTGTACGTGCTCTACGAAATTTCCATTGGGATTTCAAAAAGAGTAAATCTGGAAAGACCCGATTAAATCAGTATGTTTCAGCGGAGCGATAAATCAAATCTGCCGATTGCAAAACTTTTAGCCTGAGGTTTTCCATGAGTTCAGGGTGGTTGTCAAGGTATTGGTTTACCATTGCTGCAACCTCGGGTTGATGGTAGTTTTGCAACGTGGCGTTGAGCCAGTTCAGGGGGAAAAAGATGTCGCCGGTAGCCTGTATTTCTTCCAGCATCAGCAGGCTTTCTTCAATGTAATGCATTCCCTGACCGGGGTGAGATGGGTGATGCAGGAAATACAAGGCATCAATTACCCAGGGTTCAGGCCGACGATTCTCAGGTTGCTTAAGGCCCTGGAAAAAAGCATCTCTCACGGACTTCTCATGCGAAACCGCCGGCAATATAAACCGCAACCTTCTCAATCTGTCGGGATTTTTTGTTTTCTCCATTTCCATGGTTACCAAATCTGTATTGACTGTGTCTCTGACCGCAGCTTCCAGGGCAAGTTGTGTTCTGTCGGATTCGTTGAGAGTAAGACTCCCCGGTATTTCCTTTTCAAGGTACAGGTTTCTCATGGTGAGGCTACTTTCCGGGCTCCGGGCCAGTTTTATCCAGCTCTGAAAAAACATCTTTGCCTGATCAGTTTCAGCTTCTTCCAGCTTCTTCCATAGCAACGATTCGGTTTGTTGCTGGTAAGCAATATGGGTTTCAAAGGCGGGAAAGTTGAAGGCCCATTGGTGAAGATTGCTCAGCAGGTAATCCTGCAAAGGCTGGTGGGTTTCGTGCTCTATGGCATGGGTGAGGTAGTGAAAAAACACATCGGTATCTATAATTCCATTAAGAAAATTCTCATACATGTTAAGGTATATGGCTGCACGCAGATTTTTATCCCTCACCCTCTGAAGGTTGTCAGTAATAAAAGCAATATCGCCTGGTTGAAGTTTGAAAAATCCATAACCGGTACCCTCGCCGTTGAGCATCACCAGGAAGGGCTGCTGCCATTTTTCTTCCGTTTTTAATTCCACCTTTTCATCATGAAACCACACCATTTTCGTGTTTGCCTTTTGGGTATCCGTAATTTCCACCCCTAAAAACTGGGCAGGGAAATTTTTATCCTCGTATGCTGAAACCTGCTCAATTATGAGGCCTGCATCAGGTGGATCTGTTTGCCAGGCAATTTCTGGCATTCCTTTGCCATATATCCAGACATTGCTCCATTGCGAAATATCTTCATCACTGTACCGGTCAAAAATCGCCACCAGATCGTCCCAGTCTGCATTGTCATGGGTGTAAGTGAAAAGATATTCCTGCACGGCTGCCTGGAAGGATGCAGGTTGCATGATTTTCTCCAGCTGCTCAAATACGATGGGAGCTTTGTTGTAAATAATGGCGCCATATAATGTGCCTGCCATTTTCAAGTTCGTAAGGTGCTGCTTGATGGGATGGGTTCCACGGCTGCGATCAACGGAATAGGCCCTGGGATAATGAGACAAAACAAACTGTAACTGATGGTTTTCTTCGGGAAATTGCCGCCGAATCATCTTATCGGCCATAAATCCGGCAAAAACCTCTTTGAGCCACACATCATCAAACCATTGCATGGTCACCAGATTGCCAAACCACATGTGTGCCGTTTCATGAGCTATCAGCGAAGCCTTGCTGATTCGGGAAGTGAGGGGGGCGTTTTCCTCAAGCATTACACGGGTGTCTCTGTACCATACAGCACCCGGATGCTCCATGCCACTATACTGGAACCCCGGCAATATGGCCATGTCAAATTTATCATAGGGGTAAGGGATGTCGGTATACTCTTCCAGCCAGTTCAGGGCAGCAATGTGCTGGTCGAAAATGGCAGGTGCGTTGTTATGGACTTTTTCCTTATCTGTTTCCCGGTGAAACATCCTGAGGGTCCTTCCGTTTTGTGTGTGGGTCAATATGTCGAACTCTCCGGCGGTAAAAGCAAAAAGATAGGTGCTGATGGGCTGGTCGGAGGCGAAATGGACCGTTTTTCTATCACTTTTTTCTTCTGTGCCCGTTTCCGGTCCGTTGCTGAGCGCTGACCAGTGAGCCGGAATATCGAGACTCAATTCAAAAGGGGCTTTCAAATCCGGCTGATCAAAACACGGGAAAGCCGTTGAGGCCCGATCCGGAACAAAAAGGGTGTACATGAAATCCTCCGATCGGTTGAGTGCCTGATCGGAAGCCGTAAAAGCAATTTCTATCACATTGTCCTGCCTGGGAACCAGATTGTTGGCGTCAATATAAATATGCCCTTTGCGGATAGAATAATAGGTGGAGTCATTGTTTACCTTCAATGAATGCACATGTTCTTTTCCGGGGGCAAAGTCAAGGATAACTCCATGACGGGCCTTAAGCGGTTTGAAATGTATTTTGGCTATCCCTTCTACGGGCACTGCCTTTTGCCCGGGCAGGGTAAAGTGAAGCTGGTAGGCGACATCATATATTTGTTTGGCGCGATACTTTGCGAGCTCCTGCGAAACCCCTTCCTGATAAAAGGTTTTGGTGCGGCCGCAACCTGAAAAGAGAAACAGGCTCAGCATAAGAATGATGAACACCGCAATAACCCGTTGGCTGTTCACCAACCGGACCCCACAGGAAGCGCAGGGCCTGCTTGTAATGCTTAGGGTTGGGTCATTGTAATCGCCGCGCAGATCTTCAAAGGCCTGGTAGCCCAATTGCCTGAGGATGTAACGGAATAGTATGAATTGCTTATTGAGTTGCATT
>CAZBGI010000129.1:0-7197 GCA_964491395.1 uncultured Bacteroidales bacterium
TTTCAGGGACTAGTGTACGCAAGTACGTGCAGGTTCGAGTCCTGTTCTGGGCACAATAAAGCACTGATTATCAGTGCTTTACTTGTTTATGGCCACTAATTTGGCCACGAAAAATTTACAACTCCCTGTATTTGGCTTTAATTTACTTGGCTTTATAATGGCATAAAAAAACCCGGTGAATAATCACCGGGCAAAGTACACTTCATAATTGAACCTCCCTATGTGTAATAATTAATGGTGTACTTTTTTTTTATAATTCCAGATTTTTCAGCTGCCTTTCATATTCAGCCTGCTTTTCAGTTAAGCCATCACTACCATGAAGTGAAATATAACTTTTAAAAGGTTCCTTTAGTTTTGCAACTAAATGATTTATGGCCCTTGTATTTTCATCCACAATTTTGGCATAATCTTGTGCGGAATAATTGACCAATGATGCAGGGCTAATATTTTCTGTTTGCTTAATACTGCCCCCTTGCTGCCTGCCTGGTAATGACCTAGAAAGAATGTTTACTGCCTCCGGGTTGAGGGATGGAAGGCCACCAGAAACGCGGGCCTGCTCTATCATATTTATGAAGGGTTGCAAGGCTGGGTTTTCAACACCTTCCCTGGGAATTACATATTCACTTCCGCTTTCTCCGGTTATAATCGTTGGCCGATGTATCCAGCCACGTTTACCAGGTTGCTGCTTTGCCCGGAATTTTTTCCCATCCTGCTGGCGTCTTACATCTAAAAACCCCCCTTCCTGGGCACCTGGTACATCGGGAATCTGGCTGCCTGCAATAATGCCTATTTGCAAGGCTCCGGCAGCTGCGACAATGCCGGCCAATAATAGATTGGGTAATGCTTTAGCCACGGCGGCGGCGGTGTTAACAATAGCACTCATTAAGGCAACGTTCCTTTCTCTTATTGCCTGGTTGCGGGCTGCTTTTGCTCGTTTGCGCTCCAGCTCATCTTCAAGCCTTTTTTTCTGTGAGTTGTATTGCTGCTCTGAGATCATTCCTAACCTTAGCCTGGTATCAAGTGCTTTGTGGGCTTCCTGATTGCTTCTTTCAAATTCTGCAAGCCGGTTTTTCTCGGTATTGGTTATAATCTGGTTAACATCTGACCATGCATTTACCAAAGCATTGCCGGCCATCTGTAATTCATTTATCTCAATTTTACCGGCTTTCAGATTTGCATAAAGTATATCCCAATCATCCTGCGTAAATCCAAAAATGTCGTAATGTTGATCCCGTAATTCCTGGGCTTGAACGCCTCCGGGTGTCGCACCCATAAGCTTTATTAGTTCTGCCATTATTTGCCGAATTCTTTCCAAAACATCCTCCTTGGCTTCATCCGATAAGAAAAGCTCGGAAAAATTTTCCCCCTGCCAATCGCCTGAATTAACCAAATTTTTAAATTCAGCCAATAAATTTTCATAGTGCTCCCTTACCAACTTTTCTTCTTTCTCCTGGTGGGCCAAACGAAGCTCTTCTCTGGCAATAAGAGAACCCTCAAAATTTTCAAGTTCCTGGGCGTGCAAATATTGAATCTCGGTGAGAGATTGTTCAAACTTCTTTTGCCGGTGTTCTACATCCCGGGTTAACTCATTTTCCCGAAGTTTGGCAATATTAGCCTGGTGTTGCTCTTCCATAGATTCCAGCACCTCTGTTTCTTGTTTGGTCAGGTCTCTTCTATCTTTCCCGAAAAGTCCCAGGGCGATCAGGCGTTCGGTATATTCCCGCTCTTCTCTATCAATAGGGCTTTCAGTTTCCTGTTCCAATGCTCCAAACCGTTGTTGTTCTGCTTTATGGGCTTGCAAACGCTTATCTGCTAACTGGTGCTGAAGTTGCAAAAGATCGCTGCCTGAATCGACACTTTTAGCCAGTCTGGCTTCCAGGAATTGAATCTCTAAAGCCAGTAATCGTTGCTGATACCCCGCTTCACTTTTTATAATGTCATTTTGAAAATCTTCTTTGAGCTGTAGGGTTTGACGTAAAAAGTTTTCATCCTGATTAAGCGAATATTTTTTTGCATTCCCGGAAGGTGATCCCCCAGGATCAGTTCCACCATCAGCCCCGCTGCCTGCCCCCAGGAAGGCATTAAGTAAATCGTCATCTCCCATGAGATAATCTTTAAGTTTATCCCGTTGAGCTTTAAGGGATTCCATTAAACCTGAATATTTATCTTCAACGCGTGTAACTGTTCCTGTAACACTATAGATAAGGTGGTCCCACCAGGTTAAAAGCCCAGCTGGTCCGGCCTGCTTAGCTTCTAATATTTGATCCTCAATTTCCTGCAATCTGTTGGCTACAGCTTTAGCGCGGGCTTCTTTAAGTAAAAGGTCAATATACTTCTCTTTTGATAAATTCGCCTCCTGGGTTCGTATGTTTTCTAAATTCAGGTGCCCTAAATATTCTGGAGAAATTCGGTTTATGTTCTCTATTGCGCGCCTGCGCTGTTCCAGGCTCCGGGTTTCATCCTGGGCAATTTTGAAGAGTTGATCCAGTTCTACTTTCGATCGATTTACGTCCTTTCGGGCTTGATTCCTGACGTTTTGCAATTCTTTTTCAGCTTTTTCCACGTCAGACAACTTACGGCTGTAAAGAGCTAAAGCGGTTGCTGCTGCAAAAACAACTGCTGTTATAGCTGCAATCGGGTTCAGTAATAAAACAGCATTCCAGGCGGCTGTTGCACGGGTAGCTACCCAAACAGCCGCGGTCTTAATTCCAATGGCGATGGCAGCACCTTTGGACGCTATTGTATATCCAATAATTGCAGCTGTGAGAACCCCTATTGCTTTTGCGTTATTGGCGAAAAAACCTATTGTTTTTTCTATGAGAGATAAGAAACGGGCAAAACCTGTAATACTTCCTGACAATGCAGGGCTTAACCGTTCACCCAACGCAATACTAACCAATAAAAGTTCATTTTTTGCCTGCTGTTGTTTTGCTGCATACGTATCGGTGTTCATTGTGGCCATTTCAATGGCCTTGGTGCTATCCGTTACCGCAATCGTATATCTTTCCACTTCGGCGCGTTCCCTTATAAGCGATTCGGCGGCTACAATATTACCAGTGCCAAACCTTTCACGAAGTTCAGCAATAGAAAGTTGTTCGGCTCCAAGGTTTTCTAATGCCTGGGTAAGTCCAACAATTTGAGGGTTTGTTGAATCAGCCCCGGAGGCAAGCTGTAAAAGAACATTCCGTAACTGTGTGCTTCCTTCAGTGGCCTGAGAAAACTTGGGGCCAACGGTTTCAATCAATCCCAAAAGCTCTTCAAATTCTAAATTCATTGCCGCGGAAATTGAACCTGTCCGTTCAAGGTAAGTTGTGAGATCCTCAATTCCTACAGCCCCAGCCTGAGCACCTGCGGCCAATGAATTAATAATACGCAAAGATTCATCAGCAGAAAGCCCCATTTGATTCATCGCACTGGTGACTGCGCGGGCGGCGGGCTCTAATTGCATTTTACCCGCTGCACTCAAAATCAAAGCGGCTTCGGTTACTGAGCTAAGGGCCTGTTCATTTTGCAGCAATTCAGGCCGCTGGCTACCCACCAGAGCGAAGGCATCGATAATTTCTTTCGCGCTACTTGTAATTCTCACCCCTGAATCAGTGACAGTGGTTGACAATTCTTTAGCCCTGTCAATAAGAAATTGCATAGGTTCATTTTGCAAACCGGTAAGGGATTGGAGATTTTTAACGCTTTCTTCAAAAGTGGCAAAATCTTCACTTAACCGGCGAAGCCCTAAACTTCCACCGGCTAAACTGGCCACTGCAAAACCAATCAACCTGGCATAACGCATTACCCCCTTTTGCAATCTGTCCCACACGTTGCCCGTAGCTCTCAGACTTCGGTTATGTTCATTAAGCACTCCCTGCAATTGGCGTATCTGTGCCGCTTTTTTATTATACTCGGCAGTACCACGTGTAAGAAGTGACTGTTCGTTACGGAGTTGAATCATTCGGGCACGGATGGATTTAATATTGTTTTCGACTTCCTGTCCGTTAATGAATAGATTTATTCGGCGGGTATAGGTTCCTTTACTCATAATAGGGGGTATTATTTAGTTTACACTTTTTCGGGCTGGGGTTGACTTTCTGACAATAACAATTCTTCTCTGGCCTGCATGGTTTCAAGTTTTCGCTGACTGTTAAGCCAGGATAACTCATAATCTACCAAAGAACTGCCTGTATCAATACGAGATACAAGCATGGCGTTTTTTCGGTTTGGGTCGTTTTTGAGAAAAACAATGTCTCCTATTTTGTATTTCAGATTTTTCATTTTTTCGGCTTTAAATGGTTTTTTATTTCATCATGATTAAATCTGTCCAGGGTGGCATCCTTAACGCTCATGCTGATAATCCTGCCTTTTTTTACTATACACTTTCCAACAATGCTATAATCTACCTCATTGGAAAAAGCATCTATATTTGAGATGTGGAAAACATTCTCACGTTTTATATCCGACTTTAAAAAGCACAAATCACCAACGCCAAAGCGTAAATATGGCTTGGTTGATTTGGCCTCTTCCTGGGCTTCGTTGCTGCTGAATTCGTCCATAGTAATTAATCTAAATCAAATAAATATTTTTCTGAATAGTTGGGCATGGCCTCCTTATGGTCGTATTTGAGTTTCCCAGGCAGAGCATAGTTTTTGAACGCATTTCGGGATATACGGATAGGGTTATCTGTGTTTTTACCTACATCAAAGAAAAAGGAGAATTTCCCTGCAAACTCCTTACGGTTGCAAGTCTGAGGGTTAAAAAATTTGTGTTTGGCGAATGTGAGTAAGCAATCCTGCATTTTAACAATCGCTTCCAAAATTTCGTTTTGTTCCTCATTCTGCGTATAAGTCGTGCAGAAATCTTCAAGGTCAACAAAGAAAAATTCATCTAAAACGAATACTTGTTCCTCAATCCTTTTTTTGTCTTTTTTGAGTAAATCAGCAAGGATATAGAAGAACTTAAATTCCCTGATTCCATGTAAGTCGAGCTGCAAAACGCTATGTAAGCGCAAACATTCCGCAAATTCCGGGGGTTTAATCAAAATTCCAATACGGATCATCTCTTCCACATCCTGCCCGGGAAATTCCGATTGCCGGGAAAGGGCATAGCGACGAACCAGAAATCTCTCTGGCTGCTTATCCTGGGCATAATCAAACAATGTTTTCAAATTTGCACCTGGCAGAAGTCCGCGCAACCTATAGTATAGATCAGTTAGGGTTTCACATAACTGCGTGTATCGCAAAATTATCGCGTTATACTTCTGGGTGTCCGTTTCGCCAATTTGGCGGGGCATAAAGTTTTCTGTATTGTTTTCCATAGATTTTTTTTTAATGATGAAGCAAAGTAAAGGGTACCCCCTTGAATAGGAAAGGACAGGTTTTTTCTGATTCTCAAAGTATTGAAAAAATCAGGGGGGGAATTTTCAGAATAAAAAATCAGTTTTGAAAAAAGGGGGTGTTTTAAGAAAATCCGTTCATGTTATTTTTTATTAACACGCATATAATCAATGTCTTGGGAAGCCAAAAACCCAAAAAAAAGAACTCAAATGTAAGACGTTCCAGCGCTTGCCCCATATGGAAAAGCGTTAATGTTAACTTTTTTTGCAGGATATATGAGGGGGGTGGGGGGTATAAAAAAAGCCGGCAAACAACGAACGTTTACCGGCGGGGGAAATATACAGAGAGCATGACAGCCAGAAATTAGGGGGCAAGTCAGACTTACCCCCTGTACAAACCCATAAAAGATTGGCCTCTGAAAGCAATCTTTCAAAACAAAAGTATTTCATTGGCTGGTTGTGATAAAGGACAGGTAAGAGGTTTCTTACCTGGATTCCTGCTTTTCTTACCTGAAGGTATAGGTAAGAAATATCATAAATACTTCCCAGAATGGTTTATACTATAAAAGTGGTATCAGAAAGCTCTTTGCCGATCTGGTGAACTCCATGGAGTATTTTTTTAAGTTGTTGGTCAGATGGTTTCTTTTTGCCTTTGATGTATTGCGCCAAAAGGCTTTGGTTCATTCCGATCCGTTCGGCCAATGCTTTGGCATTGATAACCCTGTAAAACTCAAAGAAGCTTTCCAGATCATACCTGAACTGGATATCTGCCAGGGAAAACTTAATACCGGCTTCCTCATAAGTTAGGTTTGTGGCTTCCAGGATGTTCTCTTTCAATTCTTCAAAGGATTCTCCATCTGAAAATATATGATCAGCCCCGTGTTGGCAGTAAGCACTATAGCCTTGATCTTCTTTGGTTATGGTAAAAACAAGCGGTGTATTCATCTTTTGGTGGTTTTAATTTGTGCTGCTTTGAGAATTTTTGATAGCAAACCTTTTTTGACTTCCTTCCCGGCATGTACCGGAATAACCAGTTGCCCTGGTTTGTTTGGATGCCTGTATATATGGTGGCTGCCCGATGATCTTACCAGGTACCAACCGTCTTTTTCCAGTAGCCTTACCAGTTCGCTGCTTTTCATTTCTCAAAGGTAATAAATATATTACCAAAAAACAAAGGGGCTAGGTAATATTATTATTACTTTTAGGTTAGTTAATATTGAATACAGAAGTTTGTCAAAAATGCAGAGCAGAAGGGAGGGGGGGAATGCCGGCAAACAGGAACATTTACCAGCAGGGGAAATATACAGAGAAAATGACAGCCTTAAAAAAGGGGGCAAGTCAGACTTACCCCTGTACAAACCTATGTAAGATTGGCCTCTGAAAGCAACCTTTCAAAACAAAAGTATTTCAATCACTGGATGTGCTAAAGGACAGGTAAGTAATTCAAAATCGGGGTGTTTTTATTTACATAAAATTCTTCGCATAGTTGGATTGTTTTCTCATCATAATTCTTTAATATGAGAACATGCTTAACATGGAAGCCCATATTTATCATTTACTCTTTACATTTCCATAGTATCTACCTTTTCGCTCTCTCATATATCGGTTGTTTTTGTTTTTCGTATTTTGTTTGTGATAGTTGATTCCTATCATGATATATATTTTTAGTTTTGGAAATTCATTGTCTTGTTTGTCATTTTATATTCAATTTATAATACTGAAAATGTTTATCCAGGATGTTTCGAAATATTCTTTCGGCCAATTGCATTTCTGTTTCCTTCACGATGACCTCGTCATGCACTGAAAGAAAGGAAATGTTCGCTTGCTCTAATGCTAGCCAAACTTTGGTCATAATTTTTACCTCCATCAATGTT
>CAZBGI010000130.1:0-7117 GCA_964491395.1 uncultured Bacteroidales bacterium
ACGGGAGAAAAAGGGTGTTGCAGGCTCAGGGTAACGGCATACTCAGAGATCATGATGTTGTCGGGCCGAAGAGACTGGTTAAGCAAAAGAAAAGCAGCCTGTCCCGGCTGGTAACCGCCGTTGTAGAGAAACTCGATCACCCCAAACGTACTGTTGGAAAACATATAATCGAAGCCGGTGGCCAACACCAGGTTTCCGCGGTCAGCATCTTGCTGGTCCTCCAGGTGGTAAAACCAGGTGCCCTCTCCTTTAAATCCTGCGCCACCGATGTTTCCTGCCCATCCAACTCCAAGGGCTGACCGGTTGCGGTAATAGCCTGCCAATGCCTGAAAGTCATATCCTCTGCGGTTGAATGACCATAACAGTGCCCCTGTACTTTCTTCCCATTCACTTGCCGGGCTGAATGCGACCTCCATGCGGGAAGCAAAACCTGAATGGTATTGCACTCTCAACGCGTCCGTTCCCGGTCGTTCCTGGTAATCAACATCGAAAAAGGAATAGGTGTTGAACAAATCGTTGGGGTTGGAAACCAGGTTGATACCCCAATTGATACGCTGTCGCCCCGCCCGAAATTGCCAGTTGTTGTACCGGTAATCCAGGAAAAGGCGGTCGATTTCCGCATGTCCTATCCAGCCACCATTCTCAAGCCATATCCACGACATATCGATCAGTCCGTCGTCCTGGTCCAGGATGTCGCCAAAAGGAAAATCCCTGAACATAGTGTTGTACAACAACCTGTTTCTCCCCTCCACATTAAAATTGAGGTCGTCAACAATGTTCCAGCGAAAATTCAACCGGTGATGGATGAGGTTATCAAATTGGGGGTCGGCAAAATCTTTATCGAGCCTCATGCCGGGCATGGCTTTGACGTAGCCTCCCAGGGAGATATTTTCGGGCAAAGAAACTGTTTGTGCCCGGCCCATCTGAGAGGTTATAAACATGTGGCTTATTATCAGAACCAGGGCAATCTTGTTTTTCATGGATTCTTGTTTTTTTCTAATAGCAAAATCTTTCACAGGAAATTCTTCTATCGCTATTCAGCTCTCACCGCTTCTGCGGGTCTGAGGCGCAAGGCTTTTAATGAGGGATATACAGCAGTAAGGATCGCAGTAAGGAATACCAGGACAGCAAGCATAGCAAAGAAGTTATTGTCGATAACGGGATAGATAACCGGTTCAAATCCGAAATCTTTCAGCGAATCCCCTCCTACCATTGCCAGATTGATTCCCTTGTTGGCAAACAGGCCAATGCTACCCAGGGCCAAAACTGTTCCTGTCAGTGAACCGGTTATGGTGAGAAAAACCGTTTCGAGCATAATCATGGAAAAGATACGTCTTTTATTCATTCCTATAGACATAAGCATTCCCAATTCGCGGGTCCGCTCAAAGACAGCCATGAGCATGGTATTGAGCAGTCCAAAAGCCAAAGCGAGCAGAATAATCACCAGGATGATCATAAACATTGTCATGCCCATTTGGTTGTAGAATGCCAATTGAGGTGATATTTCGGCCCATGTGCGCACGGTCAGTTCAGGGTATTGGGCGGCATATTTATCTGCAACCTCACCGGCCCGCTCCAGTTCATTAAGTACCAGGGCTACCTGGCTTACAATACCTTCGGCATCCAGGTGTTGAGTAAGGTCTGACTGCAGCAGATAGATATTCATTTCATCGTATGTGGAGTTGGCCGTTTGAAATATCCCGGCCACCCTGCAGGAAATAGATACCAGTTCATTGTTCACATCCTGGAAGGTAAGTACCACCCTGGAGCCAACACGGGCTTTCATTTTTTCTGCCAGGGTTTTGCCCATCAACATGGGGATCTGTGTCATTTCTCCAAAATAATCTCCTTCCACTATGTTCTGATCAAGGCGGGTAGTGGCAGCTTCATTTTCAGGATCAATCCCCAGTATGTTGGCACCCTGGGTAAGGTTGGCCGAAGCAATCATTCCATTTACGACAGTGCGACCGCTAAAAGCGCGAATCCTGGAATCTGCCGAGATATCTTCGCGAAGTTGCGGCCATTGTTGAATATGGTGGCGAAGGTGGGTTTCTTTGAGAAATTCAGGGTTGTGCATCTGCACATGGCTAAATTCCTGTTCTATACCGGTTTTAAAACGTTGTTCCATCAGACCCATTGCCATGGAAGCTGCAAAGATGCCACCCCACAGTCCTGCTGCAATGGCCAGTACCATTGTTACACTGCGCTTTCGGTTGCGCCAGATATTTCTCCAGGAAATTTTTACAAGCATATTCATTGTATTTAGTGTTTTGCATCCATAATGCGTAACTGAAAAACTTTTTTAACGGGGTACAGGCCAATCAATACAGAAAGGATAAGGACATAAACGGCCTGGATATAGAAAACCGTAGGATCAGCCGAAAAGGGCATTACCGGTTCAAAACCATATTCGGCCATGGCATCTGCCATTTGCCCGGTAAGCCTCACCGGATGATAATAAAACCAGGCAACAACAGGTATTGCCCCCACAATACCTGCTAAGGTACCTGCAAAGGACATGAAAAATGTTTCCAGCAGGCAAACCCCGGCCAGTATTTTTCTTTTCATGCCCAGGGAGAACAGCAGTGCAAATTCTTTCTGCCTTTCTATGAGCATCATCAGTACAGTACCAAAAAGACCAAAAGCAATTACGATATAAAGGATGATCATCATTATTGTGGTACCTGCCATATCAAACTTCATGAGAGTAAGCAGGTCTACCAGTAACTTTTCCCAGGTAAGAATATCGTACCACTCTTGGTCTATATCGGCGAGCATGTCATTGGCCAGCCTGGTTGTTTTGTCGGGATCTTCCGGCATGATGATCAATGCTGTGAGCCTGTTGTCTGCTGCATAAAACCACTGAGCGGTTTCGAGGGTCATATAAATGGTATTGTTGTTCAACTCGGGAATTTTCAGGTCAACAATGCCCTGAACCGGGTATTTGCCGGCAGCAGTGGCTCCCTGGAAACCTTGCCCCAGCAGTACCAGTGTGTCGCCGGGCTCTGTATCCAGAATTTCTGCCAGGCCTTCGGCTATCAGCAGTCCCTGGTCGCCCTTTTCCAGGAAGCGGCCCCCAACCAAATCATCAGAGAGCTCATTGAGTTGACTTTCCTTGTCAGGGTCAATGCCCTTGACCATTGTACCTCTTGTTGTATTATCGGTGGCCACCAGGGCAAAGCTCTGCAGCCGTGGCACATACAAAGAAATGCGTTCATCGTACTGATCAAGCAGTGTTTTGATTTCCTCATCAAAAAGCATGGCATGGTCAATAGTGGGCTCTTCATGGTACAAAACATCCTGCACCTGAATATATCCGGTGCTGTATTTCACCAGGGTGTCTATCATCCGCTCGTATGACCCCTGCTGCATGGAAAAGAACAAAATGGCAAGAATCACGGCAAAGAAAACAGAACTCATGGTAATGAGGGTTCTCTTTCGGTTGCGCCAGAGATTGCGCCAGGCGAGTGTGAATATTAAGTTCATTTTGTTTGGTTTAAAAGTTTAGAAGTTGAGGTGTTTTAAGGATTTGTGGGTGTAATAGTGTAAAAAAGTGAAAAAGGTGTGGAGGTGGTTTATGTTATTTATTTGTGGATTTATGGAGTGCCAGTAGCATTCGAGAAAACAGTAGATCTATTCAGGATCTCAACCCCACAATTCCTCCACTTTTCAACTCTTCATCTTTTCCACTATCTATGAACCCTCTCATCCTTGCTCACCGAACCATCTACCAGTGTAATTACTCTTTTGGCCCTCTCAATAACTCTCTGGTCGTGCGTTGAGAATATCAGGGTTATGTTTTCTTCCTTGTTAAGGCGCGACATGATATCCAGCAGGTTAAAAGCCGACTCAGTGTCCAGGTTGGCAGTGGGCTCATCTGCCAGCACAAATTTGGGTTTGGAAGCCAGCGCTCTTGCCACCGCCACCCTTTGCTGCTGACCGCCCGAGAGCTGATTGGGACGTACGTTGATTTTGTCGGATAACCCGACCTGCGCCAGCATCTCTTTGGCCCGCTTCTCCATTTCATCCTTGGATCGCTTTTGCAACAACATGATAAAAGAAACATTTTCTTTAGCAGTAAGCACCGGAATCAGGTTGTAAGACTGAAAGACAAATCCAATGTTTCTGAGCCGGAAGTCAAACAACTGGCTTTCTTTCAGTGTAGCAATATCGGTTTCGTCAATAATGACTTTTCCTTTGGTAGGCTTATCCAGCCCGCCAATCAAATTGAGGAAGGTGGTTTTGCCACTTCCTGAAGGTCCCACGATAGCGGTAAATTCACCCTCTCGGAATTCAAGGTTTACATCATTTACAGCTCTTACCGGTGCTACGGAGCTGTTGTAAATTTTTTCCAGGTTGGAAGTTTTAATGACAGTTTTCATTTTTGTAGTATAATTGGACGATGGATGTAAAGGTTTTTGTTGAAATAGATGCCCATCGGAGGCTATCTGACATTTCTCATATTCTGCTGAGAAAAGAAGTTTTGATTGAGATTGATTCCAAAATCCGCTTGGTGTGTGGTGATAATGGTTTTGTGCCCATCCTTGTCATGAGGGGTCATTTCCATTACAGAAGGATACTCACGGCCTCCCAGGTTTTTAACTTCTTTGAAGTTGATGGTGCTCACAAGTTCGTCCCTGTCGTCGTAGTTTTCTACCCGGACAGGCAAATAGCTGCCAGTGCTGACCCAACGAATAATTTTCTCATAGGCGACAGGTGTTTCCGGATGAGGTATCATCTCGATCTTGTAGCTCTCCACACCGTCAATGGTTTCTTTCCCCAGCAAGGTATGGTCAAAATCATCTATAGTAGAAACCCCGCGCACCAGATCGTCATTGGTAAAGTCGCTGCCCATCCATGATTGCGACATCATGCTTGGGGGCATTTTTACTGTGCGATCGATATTGGGCACATAGTTCCAGATTTCGTTTTGTCTTTTCAAAAAGCTGGTTCCTTCATCCCTGGCGGGTGCCGTAACCAGGATCAGGGCAAAGTCATCTCCCAGCGACCAGGATTTCATGCTGATTTCGCGTGTGTAGCGAGGGCGTACGGTTTCCATGGTCATTTCGGTGTAAGATGCATCGCCCCTTATGTTGTCTTCCATGCGTTGCATGATGGCTTTGGGATCCTGTGCCAATACTGTTATGACTGTTAAAAGGATAAAAGAAATGGTAATGAGTAGATTTTTCATTTTTGCAGGTGTTTTCATATTGTTGAACAAATTAGTTGGTAGAGACGAATCAATTCTGTCAAATTCCACGGGTTGGCATGGAAAGATTCAATGTGTTAGGCAAGACAGCATTCAGCCAGTTTTATTTTCCTGATATTTCTCCCACTTTTCCATGAGTTGCGGAAGTTCGCTTTCCAGCCACTCATAAAACTCCATGGCTTTGCTCAGCCATTGGGCCGGAGAGTCGTTCTTGTTGGTTCTCAGATTGAGCGCTTTGTTAAACAATGCTGTCATATGGTGCAATTCATGCATCCTTTTGTTGAAAATTTCAGACCAGGAAATGTCATGTGACAAGGTATAATATGTTTTTCTATCGCCCGGTGTGGTTATGGGTTTGATAAATTTCACCGTTACAAGGGTTTTTATGTTGGTGCTGATAGAACTTTTGCTGGCATGCAATACCTGGGTAAGTTCTTCAAAGGACACCCTTTCTTTATCGGTGACCATCAAATACCCCAGAATTCTCCCTGCCATTCGGGTCAACCCCAGGGATTCAAAGAATATTCCTGTTTCTTCTATAAATGTAGTTCTTTCGTTTATTGCGGGCATAGGACGTCAAATTTTTTGTTTCAGGCAACAAAGATAATAAATGTTATTAAAAGTTCGATAGAATCAGAACCAAAAGAACTTGCCTCATCGCCCTTGTATGACTGTCTAAAAGATAGTAATTCAGCGTATATGGCGGTTTAGGATTTTGTAAAATCTCATATCTATTTTTATGCCAATAAAACAAAGTGTCTCAAAAAGAGACATATAGGGTTTTTTAAGTGCCGAACCAACTGGTCAGAATGTTCGCTCATGAACAATGAGTGTACGGCGATGCACAGCTATTCAGTTGTAAGCATATATTTAAGTCAGGATTATCACTTATTTTTATTTATTGCCGGGAGTTGGTCGGCAGCCAAATCTTATAAGGATGGCCATCCAACAAAGAACCCTCCCGGTGGTTATGTTATTATAATAAACCACTAAAAACCAATAAAATGAAATATTCCGTAAAAATAAATTCCGTGAAATCTGTAGAGGAACTATTAGGTTCCTGGACGGATGACGATTATAGAGAATTGTTGAAACGATTTGAGTACCCTGATGCCGACACCCTTAAACCCGGGGAGCTGAAAGAATATCTTGCTCTGGCTGTTGCTGATTTTGAGCCTAATGAAGCTGCGGCCATTCTCCTTGAATACAAACTCTCGGATACATTGGCCGAAGGGCAGATAGACAATATTTCGCACGAAATGTTGCGTGAAAAAGTGGCTGAGAATTATTCTGATATTTTTCTTCACCGTACGTTGTTTAATATCAATCAGTTGCTTTTCAAGGCTTTTAATGGGAAATTCCCCAATACAAAGGCTGTGCTGCTGTCGTTTGAATTGCAACCCAAAGATGCTCAGGAAAATGAAATATCCAAAGAGCTGGTTTTGAAAGCCCTCAAACCTGGCCTTTCCGATAATAACCTTATTGTCCGTTTGTTTGAAGACCAACTGGAAGGCAAAGCCCCGTTTCCTGAAGCAGAAGGAATCGTATGGGAGCTGGAAAGCAAACCCAACAATCAGTATATGATTACCACCTCCGAAAAATGGCTGAAAGAAGAAGATTTCGTAAAGCTGGAATTTGAATCCACCGTGACTCCCTATGAGGGAGAAGGGGAGGAGGAATAGATTTGGAATCGATCCCACATTTATTATTCCCTTAATTCTGTTTTTTCGCCCAAGGGGAAAATTCTCTTTTTATAATATTTTGGTCCGGGGCAGACGGGTTTGCTGTTCCATTAGAGCGGAAATGCAATTTCCGCACAGCCAAATTGTTTTCAACAATGGTTTTCTAAGGACACAAAAAAAGGCTGCCCGAACCCGGGCAGCCTTTTCCGTTATTCCCTTCCGGGAA
>CAZBGI010000131.1:0-6824 GCA_964491395.1 uncultured Bacteroidales bacterium
CCCTTAACCCCGATAGGGGTGTTATGATTATAGCAAATAGCGGAATACATCCTCCATCTTAACCCTGAAGGGGTGACATGTCTTTAGCAACTATTGAATCGGCTTCATCGCATATTTGCAAATGCGTGACGTAATTATCTGATTATTTAATAAATTTGTCTTAAGAACTTAAAAGCCCACAACAAAAAATCCTACAGCTATGCATGGTACATTTTCACAAATCTACATTCAATATGTTTTTGCTGTTAAAGGAAGAGAAAATCTTTTGCAAAAACCATGGAGAGAAGACGTATTCAAATATATGTCAGGCATTATAAAAGGCAAAAATCAAAAACCGATAATTGTGAATGGGGTAGCCGACCATGTTCATGTATTCGTCGGTTTGAAGCCTTCAATGAACATTTCCGATTTAGTGAGGGATATCAAGAACAACTCCACAAATTTTATAAATCAAAACAAATTTCTAAGAGGGAAATTTTCCTGGCAGGAGGGATATGGTGCTTTTTCCTATTCTCATTCACAATTAAATGAAGTATATCAATACATTTTGAGACAGGAAGAGCATCATCGAAAAATAACGTTCAAAGAAGAATATATTTACTTTTTGAATAAATTTGAAATTGAATATGATGAAAGGTATTTGTTCGATTTTATAGATTTATAGTATCACACATTAGGATTTTCACATTTCTATGTTTTCCTTAATCCTGTCACCCCTATCGGGGTTATGCTTTATTACGTCAATATTTCCTGATATAATCCTGTCAGCCCTTCGGACTTGGGTGCAATGAATAGCATTGTTAGCACGCAGATTGCCGTTATGGCTGTAAATTACTCAAAGGGTGCACCAAACCAATAAAAGAATTATTGAAAAGAAATCCTGTCACCCCTTCGGGGTTCCTCGTTTTTAACCGGGCGTATTTTTTCTATAATCTTGTCAGCCCTTCGGGCTTGGTGCATTTTTAAGAGATTGTCTGTGATTATAAATCATTTGCGAAGGAATAACCTGTTTTTAGAGGATGAGATTAACAAGCAATTGTAAATCTCAAACATTTTTAAATAAAGATTAAATGGTTGTGGAAAGCACCCTTAACCCCGACAGGGGTGTTATGATTATAGAAATGAGACGGGATGCATCCACCTTCTTAACCCCGAAGGGGTGACATAATTAATTATTTGATCCTATCACCCCCTCGGGGTTCGGGTTATTCCTCCTAATACTGCCTTTCTATAATCTTGTCAGCCCTTCGGGCTTGGCGTATTGTAAAGGGTTTGTTTCTAATTCCTAATGATTTGGCACGATAACAATAAGTTTTTAATGTGGTGAGATTACCAGGTGTCCATGTAACACAAGTAATTTTTTAATATACATAACGAGGTGATTCTAAGCACCCTTAACCCCGACAGGGGTGTTATGATTATAGCAAATGACAGGATGCATTCACCTTCTTAACCCCGAAGGGGTGACATTATTGATTATTCTGTCAGCCCTTGCGTGCATGGATGCATAGAAATGCATTAATTACAAACTACCTCCGCTTTCTGAAAAACTCCACCATCAACCGGGCAGATTCCTCTGCCCGAATGCCTGTAATAAGTTTTGTTTTGGGATGCAACAAGGCTGTTGAATACTTACTGAAACCTCGTTTTTCGTCCATGGCACCTACCACGATTTTTCCTATCTGGGTCCATTGGGCGGCACCGGCACACATCACACAGGGCTCAAGTGTAACATAAAGGGTGCAATCTTTCAGGTATTTTCCACCGAGCGACTCAGAGGCTGCTGTAAAAGCCTGCATCTCAGCATGGGCTGTAACGTCATTAAGCCGTTCGGTAAGATTGTGCGCACGGGCAATGATTATATTGTTGCATACTATGACAGCACCCACCGGCACTTCATCGGCATCATAAGCCTTTTGGGCCTCCTTCAGGGCCTCTCCCATATAATGGTCGTCGGAAAAAACACTCAGTGTCATCTTATCTTTATTTGGGTGCAAAATTAGAAGAATCAACTCATACAAAAGGCATAAACTGTCTGGAAAGTAAAATTAACACAAAAAAATAAAAGTTAAGATTGAGCAATTACGCTTCAAACTTGTTGTACATATCATATTTGCTTCTTAAACCCAAAAATGTTCGGATAATGCTGACAAAAGAAAAGATTTCCCCTTTTGCCAGGGACACCCTGAAAGGACTGACCGCAAAAAACAAATACCTGTTGCCAAAATATTTTTATGATCAAAAAGGGAGCAGAATTTTTCAGCAAATCATGCGCATGCCCGAATATTATCCTACGGATTGTGAAATGGAGATTTTTTCTCAACAGGGAACCATCATCGCAAAATCAATAGTGCCTGCACAGGGTCATTTCGAGATGATTGAACTAGGCTCCGGTGACGGTTTGAAAACCAAACTCCTGCTGAAATCCCTGATGAAAATGCATCTCAGTTTCACCTATACTCCTGTGGATATTTCCCCCCATGCCCTTGATGAACTGGGTTCAGATCTGGAAAAACAATTCCCCGGAATCAACATCAAAAAAAAAGCAGGAGACTTTTTCCCCATCATGAAAGATTTGTCCGCTCAAAATGGAACACCCAAAGTCTTGTTGTTTCTGGGGAGCAACATCGGCAATTTCATGTCGGAGGAACGAGATGTTTTTCTGAAATTACTCTCAGCCATGACTTCCCCCGGCGACAAAGTGCTTATAGGTTTTGACCAGAAAAAATCCCCTGAAATCATCTCCGGGGCCTATGACGATCCTGCAGGACACACCAGGGCCTTCAACCTGAACCACTTGCAGCGCATCAATCATGAATTGGATGCCAACTTTAACCTATCACAATTTTATCATCATACCAGCTACAACCCCATTACGGGTGCCATGAAGAGTTATCTTCTCAGCAAAATTGAGCAGACAGTAACCCTGGGAGCACTCAACGAAAAAATCTTTTTTGGAAAATGGGAACCCATCTTCATGGAACTTTCTCAAAAATTCAACTATGATGATATTCACCTTCTGGCCCGGGAATACGGCTTCAAAGTGAGTCGGAATTTTACAGATGACAAGAATTACTTTACAGATAGTTTGTGGATAAAAACCTAAAAACCAACAGATATGAAAGCTACATGGAATAACAAAACCATTGCCAGCAGTAACAATACGGTAGTGGTAGAAGGTAATCATTATTTTCCGGAAGAATCGGTAAACAAAGAATTTTTCAAACCCAGCTCTTATACCACCACCTGTCCCTGGAAAGGTAAAGCATCATATTTCCATCTGGAAGTGGATGGTAAAACCAATGAAAATGCTGCATGGTATTATCCGGAGCCCAAGGATGCTGCCAGCCAGATCAAAAACCACTTTGCTTTCTGGAAGGGAGTAGAGATAAGTGAAGACTGACCCATCAGAAAAAACCATTGCGCGACTAACCCACTACAGAAGACCTGGCAAGCTCATCATAAACTGCAGTTTTGCTGTTGATCTTTCTGTTGACCCAATTTTAATATCAAGCAAAACAAACCTTTATGACTCAACACTATCAACCAGTTTCCACAACACAATTACTGGAATGGCTGGATAATAATGCCTGTGAACTCATTGACACCCGATCTACAGAGGCCTACAATGGCTGGCAACTTCGCAACGAACCCAGAGGGGGACATATCAAAGGCGCAAGGACTTTACCCGTAAAATGGGCTACTTATATCGACTGGATTGAGATTGTGCGACATAAACAAATATTGCCCGAAGATAAAATCGTGCTTTATGGTTATGAAGAAGATGCGATGGTGCAGGTAGCCCGAAGATTTGAAGAAGCCGGTTATAAAGATATTAATCTGTATCATCACTTTTTGGATCAATGGGTTGTTAACGAGAAGTTGCCCATGGAAAAGATGGCAAACTACCGAAACCTGGTGTATCCGGCATGGCTGAGCACCTTATTGTCAGAAGGCACACCTCCCCATTATGAAAACGGAGAAAATTTCGTTGTTTGTCATGCTCACTACCGCAACTACGACGACTATCTGCAGGGACATATACCGGGGGCCATTGCCCTGGACACGCTGACGCTTGAATCTCCGGAAACGTGGAACCGGCGTTCTCCCCAAGAATTGAAAGCAGCCCTGGAGCAACACGGCATCACCGCTGACACCACGGTGGTGCTGTATGGAAGATTCTCCTTTCCCAACAACGATGACCCTTTCCCGGGAAGTGCTGCCGGGCATCTGGGAGCCATCCGTTGCGCGCTCATCATGATGTATGCCGGCGTAAAAGATGTGCGGGTGCTTAATGGTGGTATCGCTGCATGGGAATCGGAAAACCTGCCGCTGACATCCGAAGTTACGCATCCCCTTCCGGTCAAAGATTTTGGCGCCGCCATCCCGGTTCATCCGGAATTGATTGTGGATATTGAAGAGGCCAAAGCCATGATTGCTGCATCCGATGCCGATATTGTATGCACCCGCAGCTGGCCTGAATATATCGGTGAAGTCAGCGGTTACAATTACATTGAACAGAAGGGCAGAATCCCCGGAGCGGTATATGTAAACAACGGCTCGGACGCCTACCATATGGAAAATTACCAGAATCTGGATTATACCACCCGTGAGTTTAACGAAGTCGTAAAGATGTTAAACGCAGAAGGAGTCACTCCTGATAAGCATCTTGCCTTTTACTGCGGTACCGGCTGGCGTGGGAGTGAAGCATTTTACAATGTATGGCTGCTGGGCTGGCCCAGGGTATCGGTTTTCGACGGGGGATGGTTTGAATGGAGCAATGATCCCAAAAACCCTGTTGAATCCGGAATACCAACCTGATACACCCTGGCAATCGTTTACCATGAGAGAAACCTTTCCCGTAAAAGTAACAGGAAACCAGGCCATTGCCCCCAACGCCCGGCTACTTACCCTACCGCGTGTATTTGACTTTGTGGCAGGCCAGGTAATTGGCATTACCCTGCACAAACCAGAAGTGCCGCGTTTGTACAGCATTGCCAGTGGTATCCATGACGATGAAATAGCGATTTTGTATACCCGCAAAGAAAACGGGTTGCTCACCCCGCCTCTCTCCATATGCCGCAAAGGAGACACTATTTTCATAACCAAACCCTTCGGCAACTTTATCTGCAAAGAACAGGAAGCAGTTTGGGTGGCTACCGGAACGGGCATTGCCCCTTTTGCATCCATGTTTTTCTCCGGACAACACGAAGGAAAAACACTGATTCAAGGTGCTCGCACAGCAGAAAGCATGTATTTTTTTCGTTATTTTAAGGAAAAAATGGGAAAACGTTACCAACCCTGTTGCAGCCGCGAAAACGCAGAAGGATGCTTTCCCGGAAGAGTAACCGATTTTCTGCAAGAGCAAACCCACATCAAAACGGATATTCCTTATTATCTTTGCGGTATTGCCGAAATGGTTGTAGATGTTCGCGATATATTAATCGCTAAAGGAGTTCCGTATGCCAAGATCAACTCGGAGATATTTTTTTAACCAAAGTTCAACTCCCGGTTTAGATGGGTAAAAACCCTTCATCAAGATAAATAAGAAAAATTCAAACCCTCGTTCCCTACCATGCAAAAACCAGAAATCAAGGAAGCACTTTTTGGTAAAACGCTAAGCCAGCTGCAGGAAATCGTCAATGCAGCAGGCATGCCCGGGTATACAGCCCGGCAAATTGCCGACTGGTTGTACAAAAAAGATATTACCCGTATTTCAGAGATGAGCAATCTTTCCAAAGCCCATCGGGATTTGTTGCAGGAAAAATACTCCCTGGGTCTTTCGGAGCCAGTGAAGGTACAGACCTCTGTGGATGGCACCAAAAAATACCTGTATCGCTCGCACATGGGCAAGTTTATTGAAGCGGCATATATTCCTGATAGTAACAGGGCTACATTGTGTGTTTCCTCTCAGGTAGGATGCAAAATGGGCTGCCTGTTTTGCATGACCGGCAAGCAGGGTTTCCAGGGGCAACTCAGTGCCGGCGAAATTGTGAACCAGATCAAGAGCCTGCCCGAACGCGATCAACTCACCAATATCGTGTATATGGGCATGGGCGAACCCTTCGACAACCTGGAGGGGGTAATGCAAAGCCTGGAGGTACTCACGGCGGAATGGGGTTTTGGCATGAGTCCCAAGCGGATTACTGTTTCTACCATAGGTATTATTCCGGCCATGAAAACGTTTCTGGAAAACAGCAACTGCCACCTGGCAGTCAGCCTCCATTCTCCTTTTGAAGAAGAAAGACAAAAACTTATGCCCATTGAAAATGTATATGCGCTGCCCGAGGTGTTGAAAACTATCCGGGAGTTTCCCATGGGCAAGCAAAGAAGAACCTCTTTTGAATACATTGTTTTCAAAGGACTCAACCACAGCCCCCGGCATGCAAAGGAACTGGCACGGATTCTCAATGGCATCCGCTGCCGCATCAATCTGTTGTACTTCCACCCCATCCCCGGAACGCCCCTGGAAGCTCCCTCCGAGAAAGAAATCGCAGCGTTCAAAGAAGCCCTGGAAGCCAAAGGTATAACCACCACCATCCGAAAATCGCGCGGACAGGATATTTATGCTGCGTGTGGAATGCTTTCTACCAAAGAAATGCAAAAGAAATAGATGATTTTTAAACTACCCTTATCCATAGCCGGACAGAGACTTAAGCCTCATTCTTCTTTTTAAATCATTGAATGACATGATCTTAATGGGGCTGAAGCCCCTTGATGTGTGGCCAAACTTGAAGTCCGTTGGCTGAAGCCAACGGCAATGGACAAGAGTCTGCAAATTAATTGACAAAAAAAAGCAACGAACAAATTCTCAACTTATCCAG
>CAZBGI010000132.1:0-6578 GCA_964491395.1 uncultured Bacteroidales bacterium
TGTATATAATGGTGTGCGCTTGTATCAAAGCACACCACTACGATTTTTGAAACAGCAACTTATGGTTTAGCGAGAAGAGACCACCCTCACAAAGGCTCATAAAAGTAATTTTTCCCCTTTACACCTCTTGTTTTCCTGTTATTAAAGGTGCTAAAGTGTTCTTATGACCTTATTTTATTACAACAGTCCCAATTTTCAAAAATAACAAAAAAAGTTATTGCAATTACAATAAAACACAAAAAAAATCACACAAAACAAATAAAAGCTGGGTTGAAAAGAGATGCAGTGATAGGGTAGCCGTTAAAAAACGGGTGGAGATGGACTGCACCGGTCGGGACAAATGTTCCGGCAATTTTTGCAGGAGACCTTTAAAATCTATTGGTAAATAAAAAAATATGACTACTTTTGTGCCCCCAAACGATGGTTCCGTAGCTCAGCTGGATAGAGCAACAGCCTTCTAAGCTGTGGGTCGCAGGTTCGAATCCTGCCGGAATCACAAAAAAAGCCCGGCGTCAACCGGGCTTTTTGCTTTTCAGAAGAGCTTGCGACGTGGCTATTCTTCTTCTGCTTCCATTTCCACATCCAATATGGTGGTATTTTCCGGGGTAATCTCTACATCTTCGAATTGTTGCATGACATAATCCCTGAGCGAAATCTCTACATCATACTCTCCGGCCTGCAATCCAAGGATGGCATAATTTCCTTCGTAGCTTGAGAAAGAAGTGGTGTGCAGCGTGTCAGCCGCAAATACCGAAACCATTGCTCCTTCCAGTCTTGTGCCATCTGTGTCAGTAATGAAACCCTTCAGGCTGCCGGCGTCGGAAAGATTGGTAGCTCGGATAACCGGCGTGAAAAGAAAACCGTTGATGCCCGCCGGAGTATCAGGATTTCCCTGTACCACAAAGGAATTGTTTACATCTACATCAAGCAGCAACTCCGAGGTGAGATCTCCGGTAACTACAATGGAGGGTTTTACAAATATTTTAATGCCTGTTTGTGCGCCGCTGGGAACAGTAAGGTCATACTCATCACCATTGTTAAGTACTACACTGGCTTCATCCATGTACAGCCTTACCAGGTCGTATTCACCTGTGGGCACATCCAAATCGGCCAGGGTAGTTGTAACCCCGTTGGTAAGATCCAACAGGTTCAGTGATACTTCATCTTCGGAAAGGGTCAGATAGGGAGATTCTTCAGCGTCATCGCTTTTTCTTATTTCTATCTTGTTGATTGTAACATTGGCCTCTGCCACCAGATCATGGGGAAAAGGTTCATCGGTAATTTGTACTATCAGCCGCCCGTTTGTGGCTCCGTTTTCATCGCTCTCACAAGAGGTTAACATTGCAACTAGCAGCAGGGGTAACAGGTAGATTATTTTTCTGAATTTCATAATACATTGTTTTAAGGTCAATAGTTGAAGAAAATTGTCGGATATTCTTTGTGTATGATTCCAGGTAAAGGTATTCAAAATGCATTCCAATTCCGGTTTTGATTTTTGAATGCTTATTTTTAAATGTCGGGTTATGAGTTGATAAATGTATCTGTGAAATTTTGAAGAATGGGAGAAAAGGATTGATTGAATAAGAAAGTAGGCGAAAAATGTGGCGATAATTACACACATTGTTGAGAGCCCTGAGTAAGAAAAGTAGCGGGTTTAATACAATACAGTTTACGAACCCTTGGCCTTATTTTGCTGGGTGCCGGCGGTTTTAACCCGGTTTCAGGGTTTTGCCGATACATACTCACCCAGAATCTGTAGCTGATCAATAATGGGGCGCACCGCCTCCAGAGCCTTCCTGTACATGGTGTAATCTTCAAATAACAGATCAATATAAAAATAATATTCCCAGTCTCTCCCAATAATGGGAGCCGATTGTATTTTTGTAAGGTTGAGTTTGTAAAACGCCAGCATAGAAAGAATCTGTGAAAGGCTTCCGGTCTGGTGGGGCAAAGTAAAGCTCAGAGAAACCTTGTTGTTGAGCACCCCGGTTTCCCGCTGAAGTTTCTGCGCCAGCTTTTCCGGAGCCAAAGCCATAAACCTGGTGAAATTGTGTTTGTTGGTTTCCACCCCTTTGGCCAGGATTTGAAGGTTGTACATGTGGGCTGCCCGATCTGAGGCCAGGGCTGCCACACCGGTTAGGTTGTTTTCAGCGATGCGTTGGGCACTCAGGGCCGTATCTTCGGTATCCAGGATTTTCACCCCTTTCTTGCGCAGCCCATCCAGAAATTCTTCGCATTGGATAATGGCCATGGGATGCGAGTGTACTTCTTTGATGTTTGAGATTGACTGTCCGGGAAGGGCCATAAAATGTTGTTCGATGCGCAGGTATAGCTCCCCGGCAATGGTAAGTCCTGAGTTTTTCAGCAAAGAATAATTGGGTAGTAATGATCCGGCAAGAGAGTTTTCGATGGCCACCATGGCTGTATCGGCATGATTTTCCTTTACAGCATCAAAGGCTTCTTTGAATGTAGCGCACGGAATGATGGTGATAGGGGAGCCTGAAAAATACTGTCGGGCTGCCATGTCGTGAAATGATCCTGCTACGCCTTGTATGGCCACTCGAATAAGGGTATGTGATTCCATTGGGTTTGTTTTTATGATGCAGATTTGCACGCTCAACTTCGGAGGAGGTTTCTTTCCTGCGAAGCTGCAAATTTAAAACTTATATAAACAACTGTTCACAAAAACTGTTTCTATTGGTGATTAGTTCTGCTTTTACACATTCCGACTTTTGAGTGCAACAATGGTAAAATTAAGTTCAGCTAATGAATACCTGTCATGATACATCCATGAGTAACTTTTTAGCACCCACGAGGATGAATACCCGGGAAAACAATCTGTCAGCCGGTGTATTAAAAGTATTATCGGGTGTTCTATCTAACCCCTTTAATCTTATGCAGACAGATGAAACACATTTTCCATTATTGGATTCCGGTAATATTATTGCTTATGACAACACAACAAGGCAAAAGCCAGACCGGGCATCAGGCTTATACATTGGTACAGCAGTTTCCCGGTTTTGAAGTGCGTTATTATCCTGAGGCCCTTCTTGCCCGGGTTTATACAACCGCTCAATCCTACCGGGAGCTAACTTCTCCTGCTTTTAAAACCCTTGCGGGCTATATTTTCGGAGGCAACGACGCAGGCAGGAAAATTGCCATGACAGCCCCTGTGCATGTCGATCTTCATGATAAAGGATCGAGCATGAGTTTTGTGATGCCTGCGGAATATGAGATGGATGATTTGCCCATACCTGATAATGCGGCGGTGAAGATTGAGCGATCGCGGCCCGGCTACGTCGCGGCCATTACGTTTGGCGGCTACGCAAGCGATGAGAAAATACGGGAGCAGGGCGAAAAACTGCGCAATTATCTGAAGGATAATAAAATTGAATGGAAGGGCAATTTCCGGTTTTTGGGTTACAACTCTCCCTATAAATTCTGGAACCGCAGAAATGAAGTTGTGGTGAACATAATCTGGGAATAATTGTGTAGGTTTGCGCACAAAATGATGTGTGTATGGAAGAATGCAGAGGTCGATACTTTTTCTGTAATGGCCAACTTAAAGATACAACAGGTTTTGATGATTCATTCCTGTCCTCTCCTTATTATATCTATGAAGTATTCAGGGTGATTGAAGGGGTTGCCTTATTTCTGGAGGATCACCTGCAAAGATTGGAAGATACCTGCCGGCTGTCAAATCATTGTCATGGTTTTGATAAAGCTTCGCTGCAAAAGCAGGTGGCTGGACTTATTGCCCAAAACAATTTGCAAACGGGAAATATTAAAGTTGTATTGCACCGGTTGGCCAATCAACATTCGGAGTTGCTGGTTTACATTACCCACCATGATTACCCCACCGATTCAGAGTATGAGAAAGGAGTTGATGTGTCGCTGTTCAAAGCCGAGCGTCACAATCCCAATGCAAAGGTGATGGATGTGAAGTTACGCAATGCCGCCAATTTTATGAAGCAAGAAAAGGATGTTTATGAAACGCTGCTGGTAAATGCACAAGGGTGCATAACCGAGGGTAGTCGTTCCAACGTTTTCTTTATCAGGGGAGGGAAAGTGATTACTCCTCCTGTGGAAGAGGTTTTGCCGGGGATTACCCGAAAGTACGTAATGGAGGTGAGCCGGTTGTCGGGCCTGGAGGTACTGGAAGAGAATGTTCCTGCCCGATCCCTGGTAGTGATGGAAGCCTTGTTTATTTCCGGCACATCGCGCAAAGTATTACCGGTAAAAAAAGCAGGTGACCTGGATTTTGACCCTCATCATCCGCTGCTGCAAATAATCCGCCAAGCATTTGATCGAAAAGTAACAGATTACATCCGTCAGCATAAGAAAACTCTTTCCTGATGATAATCCCAAAGCAAGCCGTACCTGTAAGTTTGGCTTTTTTATCTCCCGATAATTTCTTACTTTCGTAGTATTGTTCGTATGCAAATTCTTCGCTGTTAGCGCATTAAAAATAGTTTTTGTGTTGTATTCTGAAGCAAAATATTTATTTTTTCAAATGATACAATGCAGTCTTTAGTTGAATTAAATAATTATTCTCACAAACTTTTAAAACAAAATAAAAATGAAGACATTAAAAAGAGTATTTGGAAAAGGTTATCCAAT
This sequence comes from uncultured Bacteroidales bacterium, assembly GCA_964491395.1. Taxonomy (GTDB): domain Bacteria; phylum Bacteroidota; class Bacteroidia; order Bacteroidales; family UBA7960; genus SKVR01. The sequence continues at coordinate 4,621 of CAZBGI010000132.1, forward strand.
GATAGCCATGATTTTCGTTGTTTTTTTTATGGCAGCCTGTGGGGGAGGCGGACAAGATCGTAGAGCCAATGAACAATTGGAGGAGACCAAAGAGCAGACGTTGTTGAACATTAACAAGATACGGATTGATATTGAGGAACGGATAGCCTATGTAGATGAAGAAATGGAGAATGCAACGGGAGAGACCCGTGAAGAACTGGAGGAGGCTAAAGAAGATTTGAATGAGCAAAAAGAGATGCTGGATGAAGAACTGGAAAAAGTGCGCAATGCTACTATTGACAACTGGAATGAGGTAGTAGCCGGAGCATCAGAAGCCATTGCTGAGGGACGCAGAAAAACCAATGAGATATCAAAGGAGGTTCGTGAGTTGCTCGATTCGCAAGAAGAAGGGTAAGCTCTCTGCCTGTTGGCTGATAAATTAAATAGAACTGTCTTTGGAGACAACTGTTGCTCCGGAGACAGTTTTTTTTAGTTAGATACTACTTGCTGCCTTTTGAGTGTTTCTACTTCTTCTGCAAGCATCCGGTTGAGTTTCTCCATTTTCTTCAATCTTTTATAGCTTTCTCTCTCCTTTTCTTCCAGCGCTTCCTGGGTGGCTGTAAGTTCTTCCATGTTTTGCCGCATCTCTTCTTCCTGCGATCGCAATTCTTCTGCCTGTTGTTGTGATTTTTGCAGCAGCATGGCAGTGCGGGTACTAACTTTCAGGGATGAGATGGCCGAGGCCATGATTTCTGCAATTTTTTCTGCAAACTCAATGGCATGACTTTCAAAAGGATGAAAAGAAGCAAGCTCTATCACACCCAGCACCTCTTCATTGAGTTTCAGGGGCACCAGCAGTAAGGCTCCGGGATTTTCTCCTCCCAGTCCGGAAGTGATACGGATATAGTCTTGGGGAAGCTGGGTAAGATAGGTGGACTTTCCTTCCAGGAAGCAGGTGCCCAGCAAACCCTCTCCGATTTCTACCCTTTTGTTGATGTATTTGCGCCGGTCAAAGGCATAGCAAGCCATCATTTCCAGGTATTTGTCTTCTGTTTCGTCATTCAGAATAAAGAGTCCTCCCTGGTTGATTTTCATGTATTTCACCAGGTTGCTGATGATGTTGAATGATAAGGCTTCTTCGTCTTCATGATGTTCCCGCAGGATTTGAGCAAATTTGGTTTGCCCTTCCGTAATCCAGGTACGTCGCTTGTCTTGCTCTTTGCGTTTTAATTCATCTGTCCGTGCTTTTTTCAGGTTTTCCTGCATTTGTAGCAGTGCCTCCCCAAAATTATCATCTTCGCTGAGTTTATTCAGTGAGATTTCCAGTTTATCCTCCCCGATTTTTTTTGCAAACAGCGCTTTTTCATTGAGCCCTTCTTTCAATTGGAGAATCCGTTTGCCAATTTGCCCCAGTTCGTCGTTTTTGGAAAGAATGTCTTCACTTACTTCAATGTTGAGACTTCCCTGGCTGATTTTTTCTACCAGGTTTTTTATCTCGATCAGGGGGCGTTTTACTTTAATGGAAATATAATTGTATGCGGCAATGGCCAAAATTACCTGTAGCGGGAATGACCATAAATTGTGTATCGGGCCCAGCTTTACCTGGATGCCTGATATAAATGAGGCCAGAATTATTACTGTTGCAGTGGAGATTCCAATTTTAAAAAGAACAGAGTTTTTAAAAAGCACCCTCATCAACAGGTACATGATCAAAAGCGATGCAATAAGCAAAAAGATTGTAGTGGGAGGTAAAATCCTTGTTTCCATTGTGCCGAAAAATTGTTAGACGTATGTTTTGTTTTCCCTTGAAAATCTGCACAAAGATAAAAAAAATGGGAGTTTGTGAGGATTTTTAACGAAAACTATACGCTTAACAGGCAAAAAACTTCTTCATTGTAGAATTTTAGAAATGAATTTTCCTTTTATGATATTCCTCAATCTTGATATAATTAAATAATGGGGCTGAAGCCCCTTTATCT
>CAZBGI010000133.1:0-6439 GCA_964491395.1 uncultured Bacteroidales bacterium
AATAGCGAAACATCATTAATGGAAGCTTCCCGGATTTGCAGCTTTTTCATCTGTTTATAATTTGATTAAATTAGTCAGATGGAGCTCGCCAACAATATTGGTATCGTTCTTTTTGCCTTGTTGCGAAATTATAATCATCCACGTGTGTGTCAATATTATTGTCATGGCTCGGTTCATCTGTTTAAATTTGATTTAAGTTACTAGATGGAACATCCAACAATACTCTTACTGCACTGGCTGACAGGTTGTTTCCTGAATAGTCATCCTCGTGTGTGTTTAATGCTTAATCATGGAGGTTTCATCTACCAAAATTATTCATTTTTCTTTTGAGTCCATAGACAATTAAAATGAGAAACTATCAGGCACCGGCGGTGGGGAAGTGGATTGGGTGATTTGATGAGGGGAGGCCGCAGATATCCTTTTTCTACATCAATAAACAAAAATCACATATCTTTGGCGCATTAAAATATTAGGGCTGAAGCAAAGCCAGCCAGCTTATCTTCCGCTGTCCTCAAAAACCTGTCTATGGAGCAACCCGAAACCCCCTTACCACTGATTGTAATTCTTACTTTTCTGTTCTTCGGGCTTGCACTGATATATTATATCCTGGGTTATATCAATTCATCTTTCGTTAAAAAATACCTGAAACGGTATCTCTTTTACCGGAATATGGAAAGGAAATATCAGCCCTATCTTACCCGCAACTTTCCCTTTTATAATGCTTTAAGTGACAAAAACAAAATCCGGTTTGAGAAAAGGGTACAACGATTCATTGACATAAAGAAGTTTATCCCCAGGGCTGGGATTAGAGAAATTACTCCCGAAATGAAAGCACTTGTGGCCGGAAGTGCTATTCAACTTACTTTTGGCTATCCCAATATTTATTTCAAACACTTCTGGCGAATTCTTATTTATCCCGATAATTATTATTCCACCATCACCAGGAAATATCACAAAGGAGAAGTAAATCTGGGTGGGTTGATTGCACTCTCATGGAAGGATTTAAAGGATGGATTTCGCAGTCATGCCGATGGTATCCATCTGGGGTTTCATGAAATGGCCCATGCACTCCGATTGATTAATATCATTGAAAATCCGGAGTATGATTTTTACGACTGGCAAATCATGATGGCTTTTGACCGGGAAGCGAAAATGGAAATAGAAAAAATCCGTAATTCGTCACACCCAATATCGTTTTTCAGAGAATACGGCACCACCAACAAAGAAGAATTTTTTGCTGTAGCAGTGGAAGTTTTTTTCGAACAAGCCCAAACGTTCAAGGACTATAACCCGAAGCTGTATCAGCTGATGGCCAGAATCCTGAAAATAGATCCGGTTTTGCTGGTAAGAACCGGAGAGCTGACAGCTTAATCAATGGGGCCGGGCAAAGCAAAACCTCACTCTCAAACTTAACCTCTACATCATGATAGACTTGATCTTCCCTATGGGTATACTGCTGCTTAGTGGGCAGTATTGCAAATTATTACTTCACCCAAACCGTTTTCACATTCACAAACTCGCGGATGCCCATATAGGAAAGCTCCCTGCCGTAGCCACTTTCGCCAATACCTCCAAAGGGGAGCCGGGGGTCGGATTTTACAAAGTCATTGACAAAACAGCAGCCTGCGTTGAGTTGCTCTGCTGCGATTTTCTCGCCCCGTGATTTATCTGTCGTAAAGACGGCTGCACCTAAACCAAACACACTGTCGTTGGCAATGCGGATGGCATCCGCTTCGTTCTTTGCTTTGATGAGTGCTGCAACAGGACCGAACAGTTCTTCATGGTAGGCTGGCATACCGGGCTGCACATCCACAAGTATTGTGGGCGGATACCAGGCACCCTTCTTTTCGGGAACACTCCCACCCAGAAGGCATTTTGCACCCTTTTCAATACTATCCTGAACCTGCTGGTGCAATTCATCCCTGAGTTTTTCCTGCGCCTGGGGTCCCAGATCTGTTTCTTCTGCAAACGGGTCTCCCATTTTTTTTGCTTTCATTTTTTCCACAAAAAGGTGTTCAAACTTATCATATACTTCTTCCACGATAATGAAACGTTTGGCGGCAATACAGCTTTGTCCGCTATTGATTAACCGGCTGGTAACGCAGGTTTGTGCGGCCTGTTCCAGGTCTGCATCTTTTAATATGATGTAGGGGTCGCTGCCCCCCAACTCAAGCACTGTTTTTTTTATCAGTTCGCCGGCTTTTTTGGCTACGGCACTGCCGGCTCCTATGCTGCCGGTAAGGGTTACTGCTTTCACCATGGGGTTTTCAATTACACCGGCAACTTCGCTGCCGGAGATTTTCAGTGAGCGGAAAATATTTTCCGGAAAGCCGGCCTTGAGAAACACTTCCTCAATGGCCATGGCACAACCCATAACGTTGGATGCATGTTTCAGCAATGCTGCATTGCCGGCCATAAGTGCCGGTGCGGCAAAACGAAATACCTGCCAGAAGGGGAAGTTCCAGGGCATTACTGCCAGTACCACACCCAGGGGATTATAAGTGATAAAGCTCTGGGTGGCTTCGGTTTCAATCTGTTCATCGGTCAGAAATGCCTGTCCGTTTTCGGCATAATAACGGCACACCAGTGCACACTTCTCCACTTCTGCTATAGCCTGCTTCATCATCTTGCCCATTTCCAGCACCATCAGCCGGGCATACTTTTCTTTATTTTCCAGCAGCACTTGCGATGCTTTTTCCAGCAACACTGAGCGCACTTCAAAAGAGGTCTTCTTCCATTGCTGCCAGGCGGTGTGTGTTTGACCTATAATGTCTTTTACTTCATCTTTGCTGTGAGGTTGGTAGGTGTTGACAACCTCTCCGTTGGTGGGGTTGATGGATTGGAACATGGATTTGGTTTTTTTTTATGTAAAGATACTAATATTGCAGAGGATTTCCTTTGCCAGGTCTGTAGCTTTTATTCTCATCCTATCATCCCTCACCAAACAGGGAATCACCAACGGACAATGGGGCTCAATTGGTTGCAATCTTTTTTGCCAGAATAAATTAGATTCCAACCTTTGGGGAGTTTCTTTCGTCATGTTATAAAAACAGTTTGAATAAAAATTGATTATTCTTGTTGTTGGAAGAATGAAAAACAACATTAATTTTGGTGCAACCCATACCCTCTTATTCTGCAACCCAAAAATCCTTATTATGAAAACCCTGCAAAAACTACTCATCTTTGTGATTATACCCCTGATCACAGCTTTCGACATCGAACCTGACGACAGGACTTTTACCGATTACACTCCCATCCTGATGAAGAAATCTGATTTGCCTGCCAGTGTTTTTTTGCAACAGGCAAAAGAATTCGAAAATCCCGGAAAAATCTATATTTACGAAGATCGAATCTACATAGTGGATTTGTTTACCGGCATTCATGTTATTGACAACCAGGATCCTGCCGTTCCGCAGAAAACCGGATTTCTGCACATTCCGGGTTGTATGGATCTGGCCATCAAAAACAATGTGTTGTATGCTGACAATGCCATTGATTTGGTTTCTGTTGATATCAGCAGCTATCCGCAAATTGATGTACTCGACAGGGTGGAAGAAGTATTTCCTGAACCCACACCACCCGATATGGAGTGGATCCCCTGGGCTTATTCTCCTGAAAAACGACCTGCGGGTACTGTAATTGTAGGCTGGGTGAAATAGCATGCATGGGTTGGTTAAGGTTTTGTCACATAGTTAAATTATATCCAAAAAATATGAATAGGATTGCATCTTTTTCTCTGTTGATTTTAATGATGGTGGTATCACAAGGACAGGGCCAGATTAATTATTCTGTTAAGGCGGAGACAGGTTTTTTAAAATACCAATATAATACTATTCAAATTGACCCGGGACCCAATTGGAAAGGATACAACCTATCCGGGAAAAACGGCATTGACTTAACTTTCATGAATGGATTAAGCTACAACAATTCATTATTTGCCGGAATTGGTTTAGGATATTTAAATTTCGATGGAGTAAAGGGAGTTTCCATATTTTCAGACTTTGAATACATGCCTTTGAAGACCCGATTAACACCCCTGGTTAACCTGAAAATCGGATACAGCCATTTGTGGAACCAATATGAAAAGGGGACTGGCACTGCACTGGCAGAATTAGGTTTGGGATTAAATTTCAGGCTTAATGAAATAATTAGTATTTACACCTCATCGGGTTTTTTAATGACTCAACAGTCATTGTTAATCCCGGTTAGAATTGGTGTGAGGTTTTAATAAAATTATAAACAGATGAAACCTCCATGATTAAGCATTAAACACACACGAGCATGATCATAAAGGAGGTTCCATCTGACCTATTAAATAAAATTTTGAACAGATGAAAAAAGTTATAATAATAATTTTACCGGTTTTCTTCTTTCTTTTACTTTCGTGTCAGAAAGAAACAGCTGATGGAGTTCCTGGTACGGGTGGCTCCATGGCACGATTTACCATAAAAGATGACTTTCTGTATGCGGTTGATTTTGAACAATTGCATACATTTGACATTTCTCAGCCCACGGCCATAGATTACAAGCAGGAGTCTTTTGTGGGGTTTGCCATTGAAACCATTTTCCCTACTGAAGATTACCTGTTTCTGGGTGCCCAATCAGGTATGTACATTTATGAACTGGTGGATCCTTCCCTGCCGAACAAACTGAGTTTTACCCCTCATTTCATAAGTTACGATCCGGTAGTGGTGCAAGGCGATTACGCCTATGTAACATTGCGGAGTGGAGAGAATACTGCGGGGCCCAATCAATTGATGATTTTTGATGTCAGCCAGCCACAATCGCCGGAGTTGCTGAAGGAATATGAAATGAACGGTCCCCGTGGACTGGGAATTGATGGCGACAAACTTTTTGTGTGCGATGACGTATTGAAGGTCTTTACTGTAACGGATGGAATTAACATCAGCTTGCTGCACTCCTTCGACATTCAGGCCATTGATGTCATTCCCGATGCCGGCAGGCTGTATGTGGTTGCGCAGGATGGCCTTTACCAGTACTCTTATGACGGAGATAATCTTGATTTTCTGAGCAAATTAACCATCCCAAAGCCATAATCATGCGAAAAATCATTCTGGCAATATCGATTGCCGTCTGTTTGTTGCCTGCTACCCTAAATGCAGCCGAACCACCCCTGAATAGCGAGGAAGAGATATTCACACCCTCCGGAATCATCAGCTTTGTACCCCAGTATTTTTTTATCAACGGTCTCAGGTTGGACTATGACCTGGGTATTAACTCCAACCACTGGTTGCAAATGGCACCTGTGTTTTTTTTCAGAGATTCTCCTTCGGATGGGGCTTTGGCAACCACACGCAGCAGCAACCAGAAAGGAGCAGGATTGCATGTATATCACCGGTATTATCCTGCTGAAGGGTTTGCAGCAAAAAATATATATCTGGCGTACGGTCCCATGTATCATTACAACAATCTCCAATACCAGGACAGTCCCGACACAGACCATCCTGAGAGATATACTTCTATCCATAAAACAGGTTTTGATATATTACTGGGTTTCAATACTCTTTGGTCGGATAATATGACCATTGACCTCTTTGTTGGCATGGGGTTGCGCCATTCATTTATCCATTCAGATGCAGTTAATCCGGAGAAATTCAACAACAGTTACATTGATTTTGGTTATTCGGGAAATGTTCTGCTGATGGGTTTCCGGATAGGGTTTGTAACAAGTACTCGGCCTTAAACGCAAATAAAAGCAGATAATCATGCATATACATACTAATAAAGCAGGTATTGTTGTTAAAAGATTTCCCTCACAAAAATCCGGCATTTTCAATAAACTCATCATGACATATACCCGAAGGATATTTTTCGTTTGCCTTTTTACAATGTTGGGCTGGCAAGGATTTACTCAGACCCCGGATGAGGTTGAACCTTACCGTCATTCTTCTTTTGTAATGGGGGTTCCCCAGCATCTATTCGTCAATGGTCTTCGCATCGAAATTGATAAACCCCTGGGTGACATGCAAAAATGGTTGATTATTGCACCCACCCTTTACTACAAAGGGAAGCAAGGGAGCTGGTTCAGTTCTCGCTGGCTGATGGACGGAATGGAAGGTGCCGGACTTGACGTCATGTACAGGTATTATCCTTCCTGGCGTAAAGACGGAGGAGGCGGATATCTCTCTGCCGGTGGAGGAATCCGCTACCTGAATTTTCGCTATAGCGGATATCGCTGGTATGAATTTTTGCAGGATGACCTAACTTTCTACCGTTATGACACAGGCTCATGGAACAGGCAACTCACCACAGCAAACTTAAAATTCACCCTTGGATACCAGCAAGTGTTCAACAGGCATTTTGCCATCGACTTGTTTGTAGGCGCAGGTTTTAAATATACGGATGCTAAGCAACCTGCTGATGTAACCATTATTTTCGACAGCAATGATCCTGAAAACCTTGATTATACCGGACTGCT
>CAZBGI010000134.1:0-1888 GCA_964491395.1 uncultured Bacteroidales bacterium
TAAAAATTGCAATTGTTCTGAGCTTTATACTTCCTGTAGTGGCTTCTGCCCAAAGTTTGCCAGAAACCTATAAAACAGGAACAGTAAAACTGATCGCCGATCCCACCTTTGGCCAGCATGTTAACTGGGACAAGGTTTTTGAAAGTTACAACGACACATTATACGGCAGGTGGAGAGGAGATAACAAGTCCTTAACCGTAATGCCTGACGGTTCCGTTATTGTCAGCCATACGTACAAAGATTTCTATACACGTTTTGATGCAAATGGCCGGTTCGTGGAAGAGTTTGGAGTAAAAGGCCCTGATGGAAGTCATTTCCAGAGCCTGCGACATATTCAGGGAGTTCTCGACGACAACATTATTTTTTCCGGTCTCGACAACATGGGAAACATGGTTTGTTTCGACACTCAGGGTAACGTGGTGAAAACCCTCAAAATGGACTATATGGCCCGTGAGGTTATTGCACTGCCCAACAACAATCTTGCCCTGGTGGGCTGGGTTTTGTGGAGCGACAAGGTCAGAGAGTTTGTCGCCATTATTGATTACGAAACCAATGAGGAAAAGATCATCTGGGATCATTTTGACCCCCGTAAATTCGGACAAGGAACCCACAAGTTTAATTACGTCTATTCATTTAAAGAAGGAGGAATCATTAGTTTTACCACCATGCCTTTTACCAAAGCACTGGGCCTGAGCCACCCTCCGCAAATTGCCAGTGTGGGCAATCACCTGGTAGTTACCATCCCCACAACGGGCGAAATCCGCACTTACGATCTCCAGGGAAACTTCATTTCCACCCAGAAGATAGACTGGTCTAAGGGTAATATTTCGGTGGAAGAGCAGAAAGAGATACAGCAAAAAGCGATTGCCCGGTACCGCAACAGAAAAAACCCGGTTTTCGCATCATGGGCTTCTGAACAGGAGAACATTGCCGCCCGCGATTATTTTATCAGGGAGATGGAAAAAGATCTGAATAACATTAAAGAGCCTATCGACATGCCCTATTTCGCCAACCTGATCAAAGATTCTGATGACAATTTGCTGTTTTTTGAATTTCCAAAAGAAGAAGGAGCCAATGTTTTCAACGTATGGATTTACAAAAACAAAGGAGACTTCGTAGCCAAAAGCAGTTTCACCGCCGAAGGTTATGACCTGGAAATCAAACCCTCAAAAATGGTTTTTCACAATGGCTATGTGTATGCCCTGGTGACAGAGCAAAACGCAACGGGCGTTCCGTTGAGACTTGTGAGGTTTAGAATAGAATCAGATAACTAACCCAACCTGGATTCCGCGTCAGACGTTTTACCATTAAAATTACAAAAAAACAGAACATATGGCACCCACTACGGGGTGCCCGTTCTGTTCAGCAGCATCTGTTCTATCAACATGTGCCCCTGCTGGGGGCAGTGCACAGCACTTCGATATTGCGAAAACTTCCCGGAAAGGGGATATACAAAAAATCCTTATGCCCAAATCCACCTCCAACAACCAAAAAATGATGCAATCAAAATTGTTTTGACAATTCTCTTCTCCCATCGTGTATAGTTGACTTTCGATATAAACTCATTGTATTGAATTCCCTCCCACCCCAGAGGGGTGATATGTCGATAGAAACGTAATGTACAGAACCATCTGCCACCCCAGCGGGGTGGAATGTCTATGGAATTTAAAACCGCAACTATTTACATCCCCCATAGCGGAATAAAATCATGCTCCCCTGCTACTAAAAGACATTTTATTTCACCCTGTCAAATCCCTAAATTCACTACTTTTGGATAACAAAATCAACAAGGGTTATCCGATGGAATCAATACATCCTTAAAAACGGCCGGAAAGCATGCATCCACCTTTTAAAAAGATAATTTGCGGATTGCTTTTGGGAGGCTTCA
>CAZBGI010000134.1:1988-6338 GCA_964491395.1 uncultured Bacteroidales bacterium
AGCATGCATCCACCTTTTAAAAAGATAATTTGCGGATTGCTTTTGGGAGGCTTCACCCTGCTCTCCACACAAATATTCTGTGCCCAAAACACAGATGTATTGCTTTGGAGTTTCAGGCATGACACTTACCCGCAGGATGAAATATCTCCGGCAACCATGGTGTTCAACCCACAGGAGCCAGACCTGATGGTTTTGCCCCTGAAACGGGCGGGCAACCTGGTAATGCTGGAAGCCATCGTAGATGGCATCCGGGGCAACCTTATCCTTGACACAGGCTCTTCAGCTGTGGTGCTCAACAGCATCTGGTTCAATGATGAGGCAAGAGCACTGGCAGGACATTCTGCCGGCGGCATCACCGGCTCTACTGACACATATTCAAAAATGCGGATAGAGCACTTGCAGATTTCCGGGATGGAATTTGAAAAAATCAATGCCAGCGTTTCCGATTTGGGCCACCTGGAGCGGGCCCGCGAAGTGAAAATCCTTGGTTTTCTGGGACTTACCCTGTTCAGGGAATTTGAAGTGGTGCTGGATCTGAGAAATAACACCATGGAACTGCACCGGCTTAACATGTGGGGAAACAGGGTTAATAAAGATACCAGGTATTCTGATTATGACATCAGTATGCCCGTTACGGTGGAGTCGGATGTTGTGTTTCTGCAGGCTGCTATCAATAAAAGCAAACTAACTTTTTGCCTGGATACCGGAGCCGAAAGCAATGTGATTGCCAGCAACCTGCCGGCCAGAGCACTCAATACCATTTCGGTGCAACGCCGTTCTACCCTCAGAGGAGCAGGAACACAGCAAATCGAAGTTTTACATGGAATAATGAATGATCTATCCATTGAAAAAACAAAATTCAGAGAAATGCAGGTCCTTGTTACCAACCTCAACAACATGAGCCACTATTTCGGCATCCGCATCCATGGAATGCTCGGATGTGAATTTCTGGAAACCGGTGTGTTTCACATCAACATAAAAAAACAAACCCTCGGCATTGTATTAAACTGACTTTATGAAAAATACATATACCATAATTCTTGGCTTGCTTTTTCTCTCTGTGGCATTTAACGGCATGGGGCAACAGAAAACAGAACCTGAAAAAGCAGGCAGTTTCAAGAACGGGGTATTCACCCTTAGTTTTGACCTGCGGTGGGACGAGAAAGAACAGGAGAAGGCAGCAGAGCTCTTCGAACTGGATTCGATGCTTATCAAAGCCTTGTCACAAAGAGACTTCCGGTTTGTGAATGACAGTACCGGGTGGACCCTTGTCAAACAAGAAGGAAATATTCTTGAAATAACCAAAGGAATTGGTCTTGAAACAGAAGCGGGCACGATAAGAACCTTGTTAACAGACACGCGCCACGACACCGAAAGCTCAAAAGCATGGGTAGAACAACCCCCCTATGGGGTAAATGATTTTGCTTCTGAAACAGCCTTTTCTTACCAGGATAAAACAGCATGCTTTGTTTTGCCCGGATACCCTGATGCGGGTTCAGTATTTCTGTCGGGAACCTTCAACAACTGGAGCACCATGGAGCTGCCCATGGAGAAGGACACAGCGGGCTGGCGGGTATGCATTGAACTTCCCCCCGGCAAACATCTCTACAAATACATCGTAGACGGGCGCTGGATGACGGATCCCAACAACCGAAAGAGTGAGGGGATGCACAACTGGAGTCGCAATTCAGTAGTGTTTTGTTACAACCACAACTTTCAGCTGGAGGGATTTGAAGATGCACGAAGGGTTTATGTTGCAGGAAGTTTTAACGATTGGCGACGAAGGGAACTAAGAATGAAAAAAACTGCTGCAGGATGGGAGTTCCCTCTTTTCTTGCGTGAAGGGACCCATGCCTATAAATTTGTTGTGAACCGAAACTGGATACCTGATCCTGACAATCCTGTTTCACGCCCGGACGGCAGAGGAAATATCAATTCATTTGTAGCTATCGGAGACACCCTGTATTTCAGGCTGGAAGGTTATACAGATGCTGACAACGTTCATGTTGCGGGCAATTTCAACCTCTGGAACGACAAAGAGCTGGCCATGGATAAAACAGAAACCGGCTGGCAATTGCCCTATGTGCTGGCGGCAGGGAACTACGAATACAAGTTTGTGGTGGATGGCCGCTGGATAACCGACCCTCAAAATCCATTTACCACCGGTGGAGGAGATTATACCAACTCCTTTATGGCAGTAAAACCCAACCACACTTTTGTTTTAAAAGACAACCATGATGCCCGACAGGTTATTGTGACCGGAAGTTTTAACGGATGGAGCCACGAAGACTACAAAATGGTAAAGTCAGAGGAGGGGTGGATTTTCCCTTTGTGGCTGCGCCCGGGAAGATACAGCTACAGGTTTATTATTGACGGAGAGTGGACATCAGACCCTGCCAACCCTTTGCGCGAAACCAACGAATACGGAGGCACCAACTCTGTTTTATGGATAGACTTCTGACCCGTTTTTTTAGCCTGACTGCTGTATTTGAACATCAGTCAGGCCATAATGAGATGCTTAATAATCTGTAAAGAAAACGGGACAAGATCAGCCAAAGAAAATAAACTCTCTGTCTGCAAGACCCAATTGCTGATTGATTTCTTCTTCACTATCAGAGGCATGAAACAAAAAGAAAGCTTCATCTTCCAGTGGGGAGCCGGGGGTAGGTAAAGAGTCGTCCATAGGTCCACAGTTTAGGTTTTTAATGCTGCTAATTGTCTTTTTTCTTCTATTAAATTTAAGACAAAAAATTAAACGAGCGACCAGTTTTTATTTTTTTTTGACAAACCAGAAAAGAACACGTCGGGCGACATATATTTATTATCAAAAAAACCACCACCCATCTTTCCTCTACAGAAATGCGACAGTTTCAATTTTTCTCATCATTTATTTGCTGTTTTGCCATAACAATAGCAGCGGTTGAGGAGTTTGTCAATATGTAACGCTGCATTAGGCGATGCGTAGCAAAGACCCAAAAACCACCCCCCCTTTTAGCTTGTGAGGGCGTGATTTTGTGGGATCACTTGTTATCTGCACAACAATTCCACCACAAAATTCATTTGCATTTATTCAATTAAATCCATATATGTTTTAAAAAATTCAAAGGGCGGTTCATTTATCAGGTTTACCAACTCTTGTCTTCCCCTTTTATCATCAATTGTTTTAGCCATCAAAGCACCTACTTTGTAGAAGTAGCGTTTTTGCGAAAGCAGGAAAACAGTTTCCCAATCCTCATCAGTAAACATTTTTTCAGGAGCATCCTTGAAATGGCCATATATTTCAAAAAACTCATTTTCAAGTTGATCCATTAAGACTGGATCTTGTATTGCTACATAGTCTTCATCAGAATTCATTTGATTTTCATCCATTCTGAGCCGCAAAGGAGAATAGGTAGCCATCCCTTCAAGGTGGGTGAACAATTCCATAAAAGCCGAAACATCTGCATACGTTTTAAAATCCAACGCGGGAATGGATTTGTTTGTTACCTGCAAATACCCGGCATGATGGAGTTCGTGAATTGAATAATATCTGATTTCATCCTTGTGTTGCAAAAAATGAGGATGCGCTAAATTTAAACTGGCGTTGCCATTATAAGCAACACCCATATCAAAGCCAAAGGTAAAAAACAGATAGGTTGATTTTCTGAAATCAAAGTCTTCCGGCAAATAATTCCTGGCAATCAGTCGGGGAATATCATGTGCAGCAATCTCTTGCTTTGCATATTCCAGGTTATCTATAAAATGAGGTAAAGCCTCTTTTTTGGCGTCAAAGGGAGTTAATAACGCTTTGCAAAAATCAAAAGAAGAGTTTAGAGGATAACCATAATCAAATACATCATGGCTGAAATCTTTGGCAAATCCATAAATATGTTGGGCGGCATCAGTTTCTGCAATTTGCTCAATATACTTATCATCAGCGGTTTCAAAATACTTAACTGCCAATTCCGCAAAAGTAAAATCATATATTACATTTCCAGGATTCACATGAGTTTGAGAGCATGCCCCAAAAGGCATGAATAGAATAACCAGAATAATTATGCAAACTGATGTTACTACTTTACCATCTTTCATTTCAGCTATTTTAGATTCGTGTAACCCGCATGAGCCTACTTCTACTCAAAAGTAAATGAAAATGAATGACCATGCAAGTTCCATCGGACTAACCGGGCCCGCAATGGCGAAAGAGCTCAGCGAAGCTGATTAATGAATGAATATTATTCCGAATAAATTTTCATTAAGCTTCGCTTTGTGTTCAAATAAAAAAACTATCGTACCAGCATCTTATGGCTGTGAACTACACCCTGCTTACCGGTAACAATACAGAAATAGATTCCAGGGGTCAAATGGGTA
>CAZBGI010000135.1:0-6291 GCA_964491395.1 uncultured Bacteroidales bacterium
CCCCGTTAAAGGAAGGTAAAACCCAAGTGTGCGAATAAGGCACATTATCAACCAAACCGTTATACAATGCGGGACCGGCCTTTGCAGTTCGGCAAGCAGTAAACTGTATTCATTGATAGAATCGTGGTTTGCATACTGACTGATAATAAACAATTGAGAGGATTAATATCTTTTTTGCAAGCTCCATTTGACCAAATACTTAAACTGATTTTCTCCGGGCAAGAAACTGTTTTTTTCGAAAAAAAAACATGATATTTTATCAATAGTCATCAGATCATCCTATTTTTGTATGTAACCGTTGGCAGAAATAGTTCAGCCCAACCTTCGGCGTACTGAATGATATAGATAATGGGTCTGGACTTTTTTTACTCACTAAAGGAATTCAAGTGAATATATTTGCAGTACTGTCATTTATTTCTTCTCTTCTGTTTTTGCAGGCAGGAATTTATTCTTTGATTAAAGATCGAAAATCGCCGGTCAACAAAGTATTTGCCTTGCTATCCTTCCTTTTTGCAATATATGCCTTTAGTTATGCTTTGTTTTTTAATGCTGAAACCCTTGAGCAGGTTTATCTCTACGATAAGATTGCTTCTGTGGGATGGGTGTTTTTCCCCGTGGTTACTGTCCTGTTTTTTTATTTGCTGACCAGGAATATGGCACGCAGAACTTTTGCTATCTTCTTCTCGGCCCTCTTGCTTTTTGCTTTCTATTCTTTTTATGTTGCCATTGTTGACCTGGAGTCGGTAAAATTCTTCTATCAGTATGAAGACAACTGGTATTATACTCCTTACGATACCACCATTTCTTATTACTTGTTTGTTTTCTATTTGATAGCCAGTGTTTTAGTTGTTTATTACATGTTGATTGGCTGGTATTTTATGGCCGATAGCAACCGGGAAAAATACCAGGCAAAGATTTTGCTTTTTCATCTCAGTTTCTTTTTTATTCTTTCTTTTTTTTCCAATCTTGTTTTTCCTTATATCGAAACCCATTTTGTTCCTGCCCTGGCTCCTATTAATGCCCTTGTGCTTATAGGAAGCGGTGTGTATGTTTTGTTTTTTCTCCCTTCAGCCTCCATTACTCCGGAAATGGTGTATCATCTGATCGTGAACCATGTGAAGGAATTTCTGCTTATTGCCGACAAGGCAGGAAAAATTTATGCTACCAACCAATATACCCTGAGTAATTTAAAGTATAACAGTTATGAGTTGAATCGTTGTGACTTGTCGGATATTTTCAGCGAGCCGGAAAAAGTAAAAGAGATACTTCAATACATGAACTCCAAAAATGTCTCCAGGCAGATTCGACTCAGTTTGCTTACCCGCGATAAAGAGAAGGTCCCTGTAGTACTGTATATTATCAAAATTGAAGATGCCTTTAAAAGAAACCTGGGATACGTATTTAGTTGTATGGATTACCGGCAGAAATTAAAGCTCAAGGAAGAAGTAGCCGAAAGGGTGAGGGCCGAAAAGAACCTCTCTCAAATAAGAAAAGAGCTTGAATTGCTGGTAAGAAAAAGAACCCAGGAGCTGCAGGAAGCCAACTTAAAACTGCAACAGGAAGTAGTGGAAAGAAGAAGTGCGGAGGAGCAGATCAAGAATGATTTACAGGAAAAAATAAAACTGGTGCAGGAGGTCCATCACAGGGTAAAAAACAATATCCAGATGATTATTTCCCTGGTGAATATGCTCTGCAGTCATCCGAAGGTAGACAGTCAGGCTTCTGAAACTTTGCGTGATATTGCAGAGAAAATCCGTTATATATCGCACATTCATGAAGATTTCTACTCTTCTCCCAATCTTTCCAATATTGCATTTTCCTCCTTTTTGAAGAAAGCCATTGGAGAACTTTACCGGAATTTCGGGCAGCAAAGAGATATTATTTTCAAACTGAACTTAACCGATGAAAACCTCGATATCAGCCATGCCATACCTTTGGGAATTATTTTCAACGAGCTGTTAATGAATTCACTCCATTATGCATTTCCAACCCGGGAGAATAGTACTGTTAAAAGTACTATTAATGTGGAATTTTTCCGTAATAACGGAGAGTTCTCACTGGTAGTGAGCGACAATGGTGTGGGATTGCCTTTGCCTTTTCATGAACTGAAAAGCCAGAAAATTGGATTACAGCTTGTTAATGTACTCACCAAAGATCATTTGAAAGGGAAAATATCTCATTTTGGTCAGCAGGGTACTACATTCATTGTAAAATTTGAACAATAAAAGTCAACTTCGTTAAACAATTCTTTATGAACCTCCTGGCACTCTTTTCAATACTGCTATTTTTAATCTACCTGCAGGCAGGCTTGTATGTATTGTATAAAAGTGTTCGCGCGCGGCAGAATCTGCTTTTCTTTTGCCTGAGTGTTTGTTTCTCCATCTGGTCTTTTGCTTATGTTTTTGTATACTCGGCCCAAACTGCTGCTTCAGCCGTAGCCTGGGACTCCCTGGCATCTCTGGGGTATGCTCTCTTTCCTGCCTTCATGATGGGCTTTAATATGTCGATAGGCAAACCAGGAATATCAGTGAAGGGACAAAACCTGATTCTTTTTCTTATGCTGGGGGCAGGATTATTTTTTTCTTATGCAGCCTCTTTTGGTAACTGGAAAGCCATTGATGTTTACAGGGGAACCATTTCATGGCATTTTACACCCAATCCCAATAATGTTTATTACCTGTTGTTTTATTTTTACCTGGGCATTGCAATTGTCGTTTCCTTTTTTTCTCTGGTAAGATGGCGCCTGTCAATCTCAGATTCTCTTGAAAAAAGACAATTTAATATTTATTTCTTCTCCCTGCTTTTATTTGCTTTAGTGGGAGTCATTATTGATATTCTCCTGCCTGCACTGCAAGTCAATTCACTTCCCAATATGGCGCATATTAGTTCATTGCCATGGATTGGAGGAATTACCTTTGCCATGATTCGATACAGGTTGCTGGGTACCAATGTAAATAGCCTTATTGCGGATAATATTATAAGACAGATAAAAGAGGTCGTTATTTTTATAGATAACAATCAGAAAGTTATAAGAACCAACCTTTTTACTGAAAAACTCCTGGCCGGCTCTTATCATCATATTGTGAATAAAGAAGTGGAAGCGTTTTTCGAAAACCGAACCCAACTGGTAGGCTATCTTAAAAGGGCACATGAAAAAGGACAGGTTGGCCCCATGGTGCTGTCTATGAAAGATTTATCGGGCAATTTGATTGAAACAAGTTTGTATTTTATTGCCATTTCCGATCGGTTTGATGATTTGCACGGATATATTATCTATGGACACGATAATCGCGAAGCCATCAACTTGCAAAAAGAAATTATTGTACGTAAACATGCAGAAAAAAATCTCAGGGCCATAAGTGATGTGCTGGAAGTACGGGTAAAAGAGAGAACCACCGAACTCACCAACTCCTATAAAGAATTGCAGGTGAAAATGACCGAGAGAATGAGGGTGGAAGAGCAAATCAAATCGGATATTGCTGAAAAAGAAGTGCTCATCAATGAAATCCACAACCGGGTAAAAAACAACATGAATATTATCATTTCTCTTATTACCGCCAACGATAAAGAGAAACTTACCCCCGGGGCTTCCAGGAAATTTAAGGAACTTGCCCGCAGAGTGAAAAGCCTGTTGCTGGTTCATAACAACCTCTACCTTTCTATTAGTTATTCTGATGTTGATTTTGGTAGTTATATGCGCACACTGGCCGATGAGTTGCTGGATTTCTACAAACGCAGAAATAAAGTGGAAATAAGGTTTGAAGTGTCTGATGTTTTTCTTGATGTGGATTATGCCATACCCATGGGGCTAATTGTTAATGAGTTGATATCCAATGCTCTTCAGCATGCCTTTACCGATTATTTTTTGCGGAAAAATAAAGATGCAAAGCATGCTATTCATGTAAAATACAGCCTGGAAGACAATTACTACGAAATTACCGTGGCAGACAATGGCAAGGGATTACCCAAAGATTTTGACATCGCAGAGTTAACTACCAATGGTTTACCTCTTACTGAAATTCTTGTCAATGACCAGGTAAATGGCCATATGGAGGTTTTTTCATCAGCAGAAGGAAGTATGTTTAAAATTACTTTCTTTGCAAATAAATAATTTCTCCGCCATTGATTCTCCGGCTATTTTCTGGGCTATTCTCCTACAAATAAATCTACCGCGCTGATAATGAAAGTACAGAAGGCTGTAACAAAGCGGGCGTGCCTGAAAAATGAACAAGCCGGTACAAATTTCGTTTCACTCTAAAACCTTGTATCTAATTTGATGTGATACAGGTTCACGAAAGAAACACCTGGAGATAATCTTGTAAATCCTATTACCGGTAAATTTTTAAAAAAAGTAACAGATGAAGCGAGAAGTAAATGTAGATTGGATCGACGGACTTGAATTTAAAGGTGACAGCGATGGTCATCAGATTGTTATCGACGGTCCTCCCGAGAGTGGAGGAAAAAACAAAGGAATGCGGCCCAAACCCCTGATGCTTATGGCCCTTGCCGGCTGCACCGGAATGGATGTGGTTTCTATCCTAAAAAAAATGAAAGTGGACATCAAGGGCTTGTCAATAAAGGTGGAAGGGGATATGGAGGACGAGCCGCCCAAGGCTTTCGTCTCCATGCACGTTATTTATACCTTTAAAGGGAAAGACCTTCCGCTGGATAAGCTCGAAAAGGCTATCAGTTTGTCCAAAGAAAAGTATTGCGGCGTAAGTGCTACCCTGAAGCAGATTATTCCTGTTACGCATGAAATACTAACCATAGATGAATAGGTGAAACATCAATCATTAAGCTTCTAACAAACCTGAAAAGCGATAAATGTGAGTGGTAGAAGTTTGATATCTTAAAAGCCGGTACGTATTTTATGCTGTTTTTCTATTGTTGTCATGAATGATGGTTGTTGCCCTTTTCGGGTCAGCCATCGTTCTTTTTTCTTACCAGGTTGTGCCCAATAGCACACTGAAGGCATTTTTTGGGGGTGCAGTAGTATTTTTTCAATTCCAGCAAGGCCTGTCCTTCTCCTGCATTGTCAGGTTGTATCCCTGTTTTTATCCATTGATTGATTATCGTGTTTCTCTCCGTGGGTAGTTCTGTTATAAGGTTAATAGCCTGGTCCTTTACTTCCGGGCGCATACTCTCTGCTCCGTAAACAAATTTCAGCGGAACGATAGTGTTGATGATAATATTTTCAATGGCAGAAATACCCAGTCTTTTGTCTTTCTTCCCGGAGTTTTTGTCAAAACGATAATGATCACTCCAATAGGGTGAGCACTGCACATTGAACAAGGTGCTGATTTCTTTGGCGGTAGTGTGTTCCGTAATTTTGCTGAAAAGGTTTTCCGAGACATGAATCAGCCTGGCAAACTGAGCAATCCTGATGGTTGGAAAATTGGGTGGCCTGAGTTTTCCAAATTTCCAAAGCGATTCATCTATGGGTGTAAGGTCGTATTTATGTTTGAGGAAGTTGTATTCACGTTTTAGCAATGTAGGATAAGCATCTTGAAAGGTTTCATGAGACAGAAGGCCTGCCTGACCAAAAAGCAACGCTTCCACCTGGGTGAGATCATTCTTATGTCGGGCCAGAATTTTATAAGGCGTATGCTGGGCCAGCAACGCGAAAGGACTGGCATTGACCTTGAACCCAAAGTTGCGGGCCAGGAAATAATAAAAAGTTTGCTCCCAGCTGTTGTCAAAGTAGTGGTAAAATTTCAGGATTTCTGCTGCTTTGTTTTCCAGTCTCTCCACCAATAGCCGGTTGAGCCAGTTGACCACTATGAAGCTATCCGCTTCGTGTATAAACGATTCGCAAGGTATCCAGGCCCGGGAGTTGATGATTTGCTCATATTTGTAAAATATGGAAGCATCAAAATACTTTTTTACTTCAAATACCGGTACTTCATTACCCGATTTGTCAGTAACTTCCTTGTCATGGTTCATCACCACATGCAGAATAATATTGCTGTAAGCCTCATCGTGCTGATGACCGTGCCTGTACCAGTCACTGCTATTGACATGTATTTCCACGTTTCCTGCCCACAGCGTACCGTCAATTTTTAGTTGAGCAGCAGAAAAATCCGGTCCTGCATCAGGATTCGCTGAACCTGTTTGTATAATTTCCAGCGTTTGCCCGTTGGTAGTCAACAATTGTCCGGTCGTAAACAGCTTGTATTTCCATAGGAAATGGATAAAGTCTTCTTTCATGTTTGCGAGTATTAGATTATTGGATTATAAGATTATAAGATTATCGGATTATCGGATTATCGGATTATAAGATTATCGGATTAT
>CAZBGI010000136.1:0-6181 GCA_964491395.1 uncultured Bacteroidales bacterium
TGGGGTCAGAAATGGATAAAAAAGCTGCCGAAGAAGGAAGACAGCTTGATTTGTCTGTATAATCCTAAGCTTATGCTGCCAGGCATATTATCTTATGATTCAGCGGTAAAAGGAGGGGAGGAATCGTTGTAGAAATGCTTTTTTGGGGTATTCTTATCTGTTGATTTTCAGTATATAAATTTTAAGAATAATTAGCAGCGACTACGCATGCTGTTTTTTTTACCTTTGACACCCGGCAAAGACCTATACAAGCCTGAGGAAAACACGGGAACAGGGAGTTGAATGGTATGATTAGGCCGTTGGTAAGCTAATAATTCAGGTAATTCCTTACTTTTTTGTATATAAGCCCTTGCACATTTTCTGACTAAACAATTGAATTAAAACCTGGTTTGTTTAAGAAATCCAATAAAAACATGAACAAAAAGAACAGGGTAATTTTTTACATTTTATTGGTGTCGGTTGTGACACTGATAATTTTTTTCCCAAAAATAAAACCCCTGCTTTGGGAAGCTGAAAACGAAGGACCGGAAGTGTTGCCTGCAGCATCCAAGGCGCTCAATGTAGATGCCATGATTGTAAAGACCAACAGACTGGTAGAGCAGGTAAACAGTTCAGGAACTTTGATTCCCGAGGAAGAAGTTGACCTGGCTTTTGAGACTTCCGGAAAGCTGGTGGAGCTTTATTTTGATGAAGGAACCAGGGTGAACAAGGGGCAATTGCTGGCCAAAATCAATGATCGCCCCCTGAAGGCACAGTTGCTGAAATTGGAAGCCCAGAAAAAGCTGGCCGAGGAGCGTGAGTTTCGCCAGCGTAAGCTTTTGTCGCGTGATGCCATCAGCCAGGAAAGTTATGACCAGATAGCTACAGAAATTCAAACCATTGAAGCCGATATAATGCTGCTGGAAGCCCGCATTGCTGAGACAGAGTTGCGAGCTCCTTTTGACGGGGTAGTGGGACTGCGTTATGTAAGTGAGGGAGCTTTTGTGAATGTGAGTACGCAAATTGCCCGGCTCATTCAGGTCAATCCTCTGAAAATAGAATTTGCAATTCCCGAAAGGTACTCAGGAGAAATCCAACCTGGATTTCCCATCCGTTTTTCCCTGGATGGTTTTTCACAGTCTTTTGATGCCATGGTTTATGCCGTTGATCCCAAGGTAAACATCCGAACAAGAAACATCGTGGTGAGAGCCCGGTATAACAATCCCGATCCCCGCGTGAAGCCGGGACGTTTTGTGTCGATTGAACTTGAACTCTCGGAAATCAACGATGCGCTTTCCATACCTACAGAAGCGCTTATCCCTGAGATGGATGGCGACAAGGTATTTGTTTATCGCTCCGGACAGGCTGAGTCTGTAGAGGTACAAACAGGGCTTCGCACCGAGGAACAGATCCAAATCACCTCGGGACTACAACCGGGAGATACCCTGGTTACCACCGGCATTCTTCAGCTGCGTCATGGAATGCCGCTTACTATTGATCATCTGTTGTAAAAAATAATCCGGATTATGAGTTTATCATCCATTAGTATACAACGCCCGGTATTGTCTACCGTTATTACCATCATCATACTGCTTTTTGGAGTGATTGGTTTGACCTTTCTGGGTGTAAGGGAGTTTCCCAGTGTAGATCCTCCTATTATTTCTGTTCGTACTTCTTATCCCGGCGCCAATTCGGATGTGATTGATGCCCAGATTACTGAGCCTCTGGAACAGGCCATCAACGCGGTTCCCGGCATTCGTTCCATCACCAGTGTGAGCCGGCAGGGGGGTAGCAACATTACCGTTGAGTTTGAGTTGAGTGTGGATATGGAAACTGCCGCCAACGATGTGCGGGATAAGGTAGCACAGGCGCAGCGTCTTTTGCCGCGGGATGTGGACCCTCCGGTGGTGTCCAAGGCCGATGCCGATGCAAGTCCGATCATGTTTATCAATATACAGAGTGACCGGCGTTCATTGATGGAACTTTCTGAAATCGCCGAACTTACTTTTCAGGAGCGATTACAAACCATTGACGGCGTTTCGTCGGTAGCTATCTGGGGACAACGGCGGTGGGCCATGCGTCTATGGATGGACCCTGCCAAGCTGGCTGGTTATAACCTTACACCCCTGGATGTTCAAACTGCACTGGCCAGAGAAAATGTTGAACTTCCCTCGGGAAGTATTGAAGGAAATACTACTGAACTTACCATCAGGACATTGGGGTTGCTCACGAGTCCTGATGAATTCAATAACCTGATCATCCAGCAGGAGGGTGACCAGGTGATCCGGTTTAAGGATATCGGGTATGCCGAGTTGGGTACCGAAAATTTGCGCAGTATTCTCATGCGCGACCGTATCCCCATGCTGGGTGTTGCGATTATCCCTCAGCCCGGCTCCAACCATATTGAAATAGCAGATGAGGTGTACAGCCGGCTCGAATTTATCCAGCAGGACTTGCCCGATGATGTTTTTTACCAGGTAGGGTTTGATAATACTTCTTATATCCGTTCTTCCATTACGGAAGTTCGCAACACCATTTTTATTGCGTTCATACTGGTGGCCATTATTATTTTCGCCTTTCTTCGCGACTGGCGCACCACCCTTATTCCCATCATTGTGATACCTGTTTCTCTTATTGGCGCCTTCTTTATCATGTACCTGGCCGGTTTTACCATCAATGTGCTCACGCTGCTTGCCGTGGTGCTGGCCATTGGCCTGGTAGTAGATGATGCCATTGTAATGATGGAGAATATTTACGTGAAGATAGAGAAAGGAATGACCCCCAAACAAGCCGGGCTTGAAGGAGCACAGGAAATCTTTTTTGCCATCATTGCCACCACTATTACCCTGGTTGCCGTATTTATCCCGATTGTGTTTCTTGAAGGACAAACGGGCCGTTTGTTTCGCGAGTTCAGTGTGGTAATTGCCGGGGCTGTTGCCATCAGCTCTTTTGTTGCACTTACCTTCACCCCGATGCTCTCTACCAAGATTCTTAAGCAACGCAAGCATAGGGGCGTCCTGTACACGAAAACGGAAGTGTTTTTTCAAAAACTCAACCTGTGGTACCAAAACTCACTGGACAATTTTCTTTCCCGCAGGGGGTTGAGTATCGTGATTTTGGTAGCTGCCGTAGCAGTTATTGTTGTGTTGTTTATCAATATACCCGGAGAAATGGCCCCCATGGAAGATCGCTCACAGATCTCCATTAATGCTCAGACTCCCGAGGGAGCTACTTTTGAATTTACACGGGATTATGTGTTTGAGGTCGCAGAGATGGTGATGGACAATGTGCCCGAAGTAGAAGGGGTAATATATATGGTGTTTGGCTCATGGGCCAATATACGGGTAATTCTGGTTCCGCCTTCAGAGCGGGATCGGAGTCAGCAGGAAATTGCCGACGATTTGTCGGCCCGCGTACGAACCATGACACAGGCACGGGCCTTTGTGATACAACAATCTACTTTTGGCGGGCGTCGTTCGGGTATGCCCGTGCAGTATGTTTTGCAGGCACAAAGTATTGACCGGTTGCGTGAAGTGCTGCCCGAGTTTATGGAAAAAGTTGACAATAGCCCGGTGCTGCAGATGTCCAACGTAAACCTGCGTTTCACCAAACCTGAGTTGCAGGTGGATATCAATCGCGACAAGGCCAACCTGATGGGGGTGTCAACCCAGAACATTGGACGCACCCTGCAATTAGCCTTATCGGGGCAACGGTTTGGATACTTTTTCATGCACGGAAAACAATACCAGATACTGGGTGAACTGGCCCGGGAAAACCGCAACAAGCCGCTGGATTTGAAATCGCTTTACGTGCGTAACAACGGGGGCGATATGATACAACTGGATAACCTGGTGACCCTGCAGGAGCAAACTGCCCCACCCCAGTTGTACCGGTACAACCGGTTTGTCTCGGCCACCGTTTCATCGGGGCTGGCTCCGGGTTATACCATTGGAGATGGGATAGAGGAGATGAACCGGATTACCGATGAGGAGCTTGATGATACTTTCCGTACTGCCCTGGCAGGTGATTCACGCGACTTCCAGGAGAGTGCTTCCAGCCTGATGTATGCCTTTTTGCTGGCCTTGATCCTTATTTTCCTGGTTCTTTCGGCACAGTTTGAGAGTTTCCGTGACCCGCTCATCGTGATGATGACCGTTCCGCTGGCCCTTACCGGCGCCTTGTTTTTTATGTGGTATTTTGACGTTACCATGAATATTTTCAGCCAGATTGGTATTATCATGCTTATAGGACTGGTATCGAAAAACGGAATCCTGATGGTGGAGTTTGCCAACCAGCGCAAGAAACAAGGCATGGAGAAGATGGAAGCTATCAGGTATGCCGCAGCAGCCCGTTTCAGACCCATTCTCATGACCAGTCTTTCCACCATCCTGGGTGTGCTTCCCCTCACCCTGGGTATAGGTGAAGGAGCCCAAAGCCGTGTTGCCATGGGTGTTGCAGTGATTGGGGGGTTGATTATTTCTACCTTCCTTACTCTATATATTGTACCCGCTATTTATTCGTATGTTTCAAGTGCCAAAAAGAATGTTGAAGATGAACAGGTTAATCCTACTATTGCTTAGTATGTTATTTTTTGTTTCCGGGAAAAACCCGGTAATGGGACAGCAGGAGCTCAGTCTGGATGCATGTATTGAGATAGCGCTGGAACGGAATTTTTCTCTGCGCATAGTGCGCAACCTGGAAGGGATAGCCGAAAACAATTATTCCCGGGGCAATGCCGGATTGCTTCCTTCGCTTGATTTGCGTTCCTCTTTCGGTGGCAACCTAAACACTACAAATCAGCAATTGAATCAGGGGGGAGAGAGTCAAGCACGTGGTATTCATAATACCTCTGCCAATATGGGATTGCAGGGTGGATGGATGCTTTTCGATGGTTTCCGGGGTCAGATAAGATACCGGCAACTGGAAGAGTTGATGCAACTTTCAGCCTTGAATACCCGGATATCTGTTGAAAACATAGTGGCTCAACTGGCCTCAGAGTATTATTTCTACATTCAGCAAAAGCAATTGTTTACCAATCTTCAGTACGCGGTAGACCTGTCCCGTGAACGTGTCAGAATAGAACAGGAACATTTCCTGCTGGGTTCAGGCTCTAAGGTGCAGTTGCTGCAGGCCGAGGTAAACCTCAATGCCGACAGCTCACGACTGGAGCGTCAGTATGAGGTGCTCAGTGCTGCCAGTGTGCGGTTGGCAGAGGTGATGGGACTGGAGGATCTCAACAGAGAGTTTGCCCCGGCTGATACCAGCATAACTTTGGATACGGGATTGGTCTATGATGAGCTGATGGCAGATGTGATGAGCCGCAATGCTGCTGTTCTGGCAGCCCGGCAAGAAGTATCGCTGTCTTCCAAAGACCTTCAGCTGGCCCGCTCACAACGATACCCTTATCTGAACCTTGCCACAGGTTACGGCTATACCCACAACACCTACCAAAGTGGCAGTGTGTCTGATCAGCAAACCTGGGGGATGAATTATTCGCTTACTTTGGGATTGAACCTTTATGACGGACGCAACCAGCAACGGCGCGAAAAGAATGCCCGGGTGGCAAGAGAAAACAGTGAGTTGGAATTTGAACAGATCCGGCAAGAGGTGATGGCAGACTTTATTACCATCTTTAATGCTTACGATAACAACCTGCGGTTGTTGAACCTGGAAACACAAAACCTGGATGTGGCCCGTGAAAACCTTGATATCGCTTTTGAGCGTTATCGCCTTGGCGGATTGTCGGGTTTTGAATTGCGGGAGGTACAAAAGAACTTGCTGGAGGCCGAAGAGCGCCTGCTTTCTATTCAGTACCAGGCAAAAATGGCCGAAATCAGTTTGATGCAGATTTCTGGACAAATCCTGGAATAGTGTTTTTTTCAGGGGATTTCTGTCTTCGTCACAGGTATCAATGGGTGGATTAAATTTCATTTATTTGTTAAACCCTGGAGGTTTTCAAAACCTCCAGGGTTTGGCGGCAGTTGTTTTTCCTCTTGGGGGATTCCGCTCAAACCGGGATTTTTTTATCGCAGAGGCACAAAGGCGCAGTTGTTAAAAATCATTGTATGATTTTTTGGTTTTACGATGGTGGAAGGTAATTAGTGGTCGGACGAGCTGAGAGTCGTCAGACCATGATGCATGAGAGGTATTTTTTATCTTAAAAGGGTGTATAATAATCGAAAAATTATTATATTTGGGGATG
>CAZBGI010000137.1:0-6080 GCA_964491395.1 uncultured Bacteroidales bacterium
CATCAGCACCACGCCCGCCTTGTCACGCATATTGTAGCGTAGCATCATCGATTCGCTGTAGGCGCCGCAGGAGTGGATGGCCAGCAGGTCACCACGGCCGGTTTTGGGCAAATGAATGCCGGTGGCAAACACATCGCTGGATTCGCAAACAGGTCCGACCACATCGTAGGTTTGGCTGGGTTGGGTGGAAGTAAGACTGGTGATATGGTGCCGGCTCTGATACAGTGCCGGGCGCATGAGTTCATTCATCCCGGCATCGGTAATGACAAAATTGCGGTTGACCCCTTTTTTGGTGTAGAGTACTTTGGTGATAAGTTTGCCACACTGGGCCACGATGCTGCGTCCCAGCTCGAATCGTACTTTTACATGTTGGGGAACCTGCAGATGGCGGGCAAAAACATCAAAATAAGCTGCAAAGGGGGGAATGGGATTTCCGTCGGGATTGTCATAATCAACGCCCAGTCCACCGCCCAGGTTGAGCAGCGTGGCCCCTCTCTCATCCATGTTCATGGTTTGCCACAATTCATTCACCCTGATACACAAATTCTCATAAGGTTGGAAGGAAGTAATTTGTGAGCCAATATGAAAATGCAACCCCATCAGGTGCAGCCAGGGAGATTCAGACGCAAAATCGAGCACTTCCTTCAATTGGGAAAGATGAATGCCAAACTTGTTTTCTTCCATTCCGGTGGTGATATAGCGGTGGGTATTGGCTGCTACACCTGGATTAACCCTGATGGCAACCGGTGCTATTTTCTGCATCCTGCGGGCAATCTCTTCCGTTACCTGAAGCTCTTCCAGCGATTCACTGTTCAGACAGAGAATATCTTCGCGCAAGGCCAGTTCAATCTCTTTGTCTGACTTACCCACACCGGCGTAAACAATTTCCTTTGCAGGAAAGCCCTGTCGCAGAGACTCGGACACTTCATTGCCACTCACACAATCGGCTCCCAACCCATAATCTCTTATGATGCCGGTTATGACAGGGTTGTTATTGGCCTTCATGGCATAATGAATGGCATAGCCATGGGCAGCTGCACTTCCGGAGGCTTGTTCAAGGGTTTGCCGTAACAATGCCAGATCGTACTGATAATAAGGCGTGGGTATATTTTCGGATGGTTGAACAAAACTCATGTTGACAAAAATGTTTTTTTTTAATATCTATAAAATAAAGGCATAAATGAATGCTATTTCCGATGGTACATCACAACCCTTTATGCCACAGTTTTCAAGGGTAATTGCTTCATACCTTATTAAGGACATACATGTTCGGCTTCACTTTTCCCGTTTGCGGGTTGAAAAAGCTGATGCAGTGCATTGAGAGCATGGGCTTTCTGGGCGGCAGGGAGTACAAAAGTAATATTATTGCTGCTTGCTCCCAATGAAACCATGCGAATATCATAATCTTTTACCAGTTGCATTACGCCAGCCATGTGTCCGGGACGCAACATATCTCCCACCACGCAGATGATGGTTCTTTGGGTTTCCAGGTTTACCCTGCCCAGTTTCTCCAGGTCAAGCATCAGGGGCAAAACCCCGGAAATACTTTCAATGGTAACAGAAACAGACACTTCAGACGTGGTAACAACATCCACTGCCGTTTTATGTTCACGAAAGATTTCAAACACTTTGGCCAGGAAGCCATACGCATTGAACATGCGCCCCGAGGTAATGCGCAAAATATGAATGTCGTCCTTGGCCGCAATGGCTCTGATGCCTGAGGAAGATACCTCAGACTGAATGGTGGTGCCGGGAGAATTCCTTTGCAACGTGTTTTTGATAGAAATGGGAATTCCCTTTTCCCGGGCGGGTCTCACGCAGGAAGGATGCAGTATTTTGGCACCAAAGTAAGCAAGCTCGGCAGCCTCGGTGTAGGATAGTTCCCGGATAGGTTTGGTATGCTTAACAAAGCGGGGATCATTGTTGTGCATGCCGTCGATATCCGTCCAAATCTCAATTTTCCGGGCATCGCTGGCTGCTCCCAGCAAAGTGGCAGTAAAGTCGCTGCCACCCCGGCTTAGGGTACAAATACTACCATGCTCATCGCGACAAATAAAACCCTGCGTAACATACACGCCGGCAGAGGTATAATCATCACATGCCTGCAATCTACGTGTAATATCCTCTACTTCCGGCTCCCCGTTCCCGTTAAGGTAAACCAGCTGGTCAGCCTCCAGCAAAACAGCAGGTTTTCCTGTGGCAACAAGATAATGGCTGAACAGCAGGGAAGTAACCTGCTCTCCCAGTGCAATCACACGGTATTTGAGGGGTTCATTGCAGGGGATGTCCTTTAACAAGGTAAGGACTTCATTAAAAAGCTTTGCCACACCGGACATGTAATTTTCTTCGGGCAGCAGTTCAGCGATGCGAAGGAAGAAATCAGCCCGCAAATCTTTTAATGCTTCGATGGCTTCTGATGCGCCTTTTTGTTCCCAAAGACCGGCAATATGAACAAGTGCATTGGTCATTCCCGACATGGCGGAACAAACCACAATGCAATCCTCTTGTTCCCTTACAATGTCGGCGGCAATCCGGATTCTTTCCGCACTGCCTAATGATGTTCCTCCAAATTTGATAATCTGCATACGAAATTATTTTAATCATTCGGGTTGGGCCAGGTTGCTTAGATTTAGCTTCGCTGCTCCTGCGTTCGAAATAAAAAGGGCTTGCTGTTTCAGCTTCACCCTGGCTGAAAACCGGGTGCAAAGAAAAAACATTTTGTGCAAACTGTGAAATTTTTGGCAGCAATAAACTTTTTTATAACTTTGCGTTATATTTTTAACAATAAAAGGGATTTTATGACCATCGCACAAGCAGTTGATAATTACATCCGGAATTCGCCATTTTTAGAAGAAGCACTGAATGATCAATTGATCAACATTTCATCCATGGCGCGCCTGATGCAGCCCGAAGTAGAAAAGCAGCTGGGCAGGACAATACAAACGGGAGCCATTGTAATGGCCATCAACCGCAGGCCGGCACAAGACAGCTACCGGGTAAGCAAACACATTCGCGAGTTTATGAACAGGCTGGGTGACATCATTGTCCGGTCGGACCTGCGGGATTACACGTTCGAAAACTCCGAAGGACTGAATACGTGCAACCGTCTGCTCATGGATGGCATTGCGGGAGAAAAAGAGATCTTTTGTACCATCAGTCAGGGGGTATTTGAAACCACCCTGGTAGTGAGCAGTTTACTTACTGAACGGATCAAGGAGATTTACAAAAGAGAGAAGCTGATTGCCAGCATGGAAAAACTTTCATCGGTTACTATCAGGCTGCCGGAAAGCAATACCGAAGTTTCCGGGATCTACTATTTCCTCCTGAAGCGCCTGGCATGGGAGGGGATCAACATCTGCGAGGTAATCTCCACCAGCAATGAAGTCACCTTAGTTGTATACGAAAAGGATGTACATAAGGCTTTCGCTTTGCTGATGGAGATGAAACAAACGGATTAAGTTGTTGTCAAGAAAAAATCCCGGGCAGGAGAACGCATTGCACAATATTCCAGACTGCCTTGCGGAATGCCCGCACAGGATGGGGTTTCAATATAAAATGGTTGTCCTGTCCGGATAACAGGAAACAAGTCCTATAAGTTCTCCGGACAGTAAAAACCCCAATTAATTAAGTCCTGTAATATCCATTTCATCCAGCAGGTATTCCTTTCCGGCGTATTGGTGAATCACCCAAAGAATATACTGGGATGACACTGCAATATTGCGGCATTGTTCGGGGTCGAACATGATGTCGCTCATGGTGCTCTCCCAGGAGCGGTCGAAATTGATGCCTATGAAGTTGCCCTGTCCGTCAAGTACCGGGCTTCCAGAATTCCCCCCGGTAGTATGATTGCTGGCAATAAAATTAACCCTCAAGGCTCCCTCAGTGTCATAGGGTTCATATACCTGGTTTTCCAGCAGCGCAGCATGCCTTTCTGAAATAGCATAATCGGCCACTTCGGTTTCTGCAGTTTTTTCCAGAATCCCCTCGGCAGTGGTGAAGGGCAGGTACTCAATGCCATTGCGCGGAAAAGAGCCTTCCACCTTACCATAGGCAATCCGCAATGTACTGTTGGCATCGGGAAAGAAATTTTCTTCGGGTTTCATTTGTTGCAAAGCTGCTGTGTAGATCCGGTACAAACTATCAAGCTTAGTTTGCTCTTCCTGCATAGGGGCCTGTACTTCACTAATGGTAAAATCATACAATCCGGAAGAAAACCGGTAGGCCGGGTCCCGTTCAATTTTCCTGTAATGAGAAGCCCTGTAATTGTCAAGCAATTTCATGGTTTCTTCTTCAGAGACAAACAGAGAGCGGGAGAAAAGGGTTTCGGCAAACTTTTCTGTATCTGTGCCATACTTTTTTTGCACTCTGGCCAGTTCCGGAGGCATCATCCCTGGCTGTGAAAGGTTTATGTAATGACGGGTAAGGCTGGCGAACACCTGTTGATCCAGCTCCGGGTGATAATCCTTATAAAACTTCTCTGCCGAACTTTTCAGCCTTTCCAGCTCTGCCTGAATGAGATCCTCTTCCACATCTTTCTGGCGGCTGAGAGAAACCAGCTTCATGAATTGCTGTGCAAACCGGTTGATTTCCACATTTCGACCTGCTTCATGATACAAGCGGAAGGAATAACGCAGCGGATGATAAAGATGGTAAGTTTGCTCAAATTCGTGCATCAAATCACGATAGTCACCCGCCTGATCAGGATTTTCTTCTATCCACGCCTCAAATTCCCGTTCTAATTGTTTTTTCACCTCCACAGCGTTGAGTCGGTTTAATCCGCGATTTTCGCCCATCCATTTTTTCCATGCGTTGGCAATACCGGCATGTTTGCTGGAATACTGGATACGTACTTTATCGTCTGTGGCCATGTATTGTTCGTAGATCTGGAGAATATCGGTACGCAAACGAATGCCCATGGGGTTTTCTTCCTTCATGATATGGTTCACCGCATTGGAGGTAAGATAACGGCTGGTACGCCCCGGGAATCCGTAGATCATCGTAAAATCATCTGGCTCAAGGCTTCTGCCCGATACCGGTAAGAACTTTTCCGGTTGATAGGGTACATTGTCAGGACTGTAATCTGCAGGCTGATTATGCTGATCAGCGTATACTCTGAACAGCATAAAATCACCCGAGTGCCGGGGCCACATCCAGTTGTCGGTATCGCCGCCAAACTTGCCAATGGAAGAAGGGGGAGCTCCTACCATTCTCACATCCCGGTACACCTGGTAAACGAACAGGTAATACTCATTTCCGTAATAAAAAGGGTTTACCTGTGCTTCATACAAACCTTCCTCCTCGGCCTCTTTGGCTATTTCTCGTGACACCTTTGCTACGGCTTCCTGGAAGCGTTCTTCATCCATATCAGGTTCGGTGGCCTCCAGAACACGGTGGGTAACATCCTCCATTCTTACCAGCAGGGTAATGGTAAGTTCTTCATTAGGCAGTTCCTCATCGGCACGGGAGGCCCAGAAACCTTCTGTAAGATAATCGTTTTCCACACTGCTATGTTGCTGAATTTGCCCATAACCACAATGATGATTGGTGATGAGCAACCCTTGAGAAGAAATAAATGCACCGGTACAGCCACGACCAAACCGTACGATGGCATCCTTCAGGCTGGTTCCGTCCTCGCTGTATAAATCTTCAGCGCTTATTTCGAGCCCCATGGCCTGCATCTCTTCTATGTTTTTATGAATCAGGGAGGGAAGCCACATTCCTTCCCCTGCCTTCAGACAGGTAAAAGAGAACAATATAATAATCAGGGTAAGAAAGAATTTTTGCATGAGAGATAGGATTTAATAATTACATAAAGTGCTTGTGCAGCAGTAATCTGAGACATGTTATAACTTGCAGGAATGAGTTTTCTTGTTGATAAAAAAATATTAAACAATGCCAACCCTGGCAAACTGGAGGTTATTGAAAATTAACTGAACCTTATTTCCCTGTTCCAGCCTATGGGTACCCGGGTGTAAAAATAAGGCAGTAAGGCAATGGATTCCATCACTTATATTTCTATTAAAGCCAGATGAAACTTGCATGAGCACTGCGCTCTCAAAAGGAAATGAATAAGGTCGTTT
>CAZBGI010000138.1:0-5963 GCA_964491395.1 uncultured Bacteroidales bacterium
CACTTTCTCACTATCCGTGAATTTAATGAAGCTGCATGTTTGCAAACAGGAATCCAGCCAACCATCAACTTCAGGCAGTTTGGATTGACATTATGTGTTGGTTAATATAAAACAAATATTCAAGAAACACCCTGATTTTGCATTTCTAAAAGGTTAATTGTTGAAAAATTTTCAAGTTGGGGCATAAGCAAAAAAAAAAGCCGGTGATTACACCAGCTTTTTTCAGTAGATATAGCCTGATTATTTCTCATGGTCGCTTCTTACTCTCACTGCCTGGATTTTGGGCTGATAAACTGCCTCAACCAGGTCTCTGTATTTTTGAATTATATATTTTCTTTTCAATTTCAGTGAGGAGGAGAGCTCGCCGGTGATGGGGCTCCATTCATCAGCAACAAGAATAATCTTTTGCACCTGATCGGTTTGACTGAGTTTCTTGTTGAATTGCTTGATTTCATCCTGAAAGTGTTTCAATACCTGGGGCATTTGAATCAATTCAGCATTGTCCTGAAACTGGATTTTTTTCTTTCTGCACCATTGGGCAAGTTCCTGAAAATTGGGAATAATAATAGCAGCGGCATATTTCTGATTTTCGCCCACCACCATGGTTTGCTGAATATAGAAACTTTCCTTGAGTTTGTTTTCAATTTGCTGGGGGGCAAGATATTTACCGTTGGACATTTTGAAAATTTCTTTCTTGCGATCAGTAATTTTCAAGTACATGCCATCTTCCAGAACGCCAATATCACCTGTATGGAACCAGCCCTCGCTGTCGATAACATCATGGGTGGCCTGCTCGTCTTTATAATAACCTATCATTAGTCCGGGGCTTTTGATAAGAATCTCTCCATCGGAGGCAATTTTCAAATCAACGTTGTCCAGTACCGGGCCTACAGAACCAATCCTGACTTTCCCGGGTTTAGAATAATTCACTGCCAGCACCGGGCTGGTTTCAGTAAGACCATACCCTTCGAAAACAGGCAAACCTGCGGCCCAGAAAAGGCGCGCCAGGCGAGGCTGCAAGGCCGACCCGCCGCAACCAATAAAAGTAAGGTTGTGACTCAAAGCATCGCGCCACTTGGAAAACACCAGTTTATCGGCAATTTTATGCTTTATACGATAGGACAACGACTGCTTTGCATAGGGTTTGTAATTCTGAGCCAATTTGAGTGCCCAGAAGAAAATGGATCGTTTTGCCGGGCTCAGAGTGCGGGCTTTGTTAACTATTTTTTCATAAATCGACTCCAGTAGTCGGGGTACAGCAATAAACCCGTCGACCTGAAGTTCCTTAATATCACGTGCTATGGTTGTAATACTTTCCGCGTAATATATACTCACTCCCAGGTATTGATACTGGTAATTTACCATGTGCTCAAACACATGCGATAATGGCAGAAAACTGAGAGCTCTATGCCGGTAATCCAGGTGCTGTATACCGGCCGTGGTAATGGCATTGCTCATCAGGTTTTTGTGCGAAAGCATTACCCCTTTGGGCAAACCGGTAGTTCCTGAAGTATAAATAATTGTAAGAAGGTCATCTTCTGTAATACTTTCACGCAAATCCTGAACTTCATCATAATATCGGGGAGCATTGGCTTCTCCGGCATCGGTAATTTCAGTCCAGTGGGGAGCATTATCTACCTGATTAAAAGTATATATCTGTTGCAGGTTCTCCATCTGATCGTGCAACCGAGACATTTTTTTATACAACCCTGCATCTGAAACGATAAGAGTGCTTGCCTCCGAGTGATTGAGGATATATAACAGGTCGTCATCCGAGAGGGTGGGATGGATCGGCACATGGACCATGCCTGCCTGGGCAGCCCCCATTTCAATAAAATTCCATTCGGGACGGTTGTTGGTAATGGTGGCGATTTTGTCTCCGGGCTTATATCCCAAAGCAAGCAATCCCATGCTTACGTTGAGAACAATTTTGTTGTATTCATCCGCATTGTATGCTCTCCACTTTCCGTTTTCTTTACCGGCAAGGGTAAATCGTCCGACGGTTGTGGGCATACTGACAAAGCGTTCTAAGATGTCAAAATTTCTTTTTACTTCCATTCTTTAAACATTTGATAAAAAAGTTGGGCAAAGTTACGAATAATTCTCTCTCAAACCTCACAAAATAAGCCAAACACTTTTCAAATCAACGCTAAATCATGGCATTAAGCCATCATTAGAATTTGAAAGGGATTCGCCGGAGTTAAATCAAAAATCCTATCTTTGTCGCTGCTTTTTCCAAGCTGTTCATACACGTATCAATAAAACTATTTTTCACCCCAAAAATTCATATTAAAAATGGGAGATCCTTCGAATACTTCTACCCCAAAAAAGAAAGGCCTTTTTGCACGATCCCTTGATGTTATTGAGCTTGTGGGAAACAAACTCCCCCACCCTGCCACCATTTTTGGTGGACTGGCCCTGATGGTGGCATTGTTATCGTGGCTCATGTATATGCTGGGCACCTCAGCAGTAAACCCTGCCACCAACGAGCTGGTAACGGTAAACAACCTGCTCAGCGGAGAGGGTATCCGCTGGATGTACACCAACCTTTTGGGTAACTTTCTGAAATTTCCTCCCCTCGGTTATGTTCTTGTAGTAATGATCGGGATTGGACTTGCGGAAGGAACCGGTTTATTTGCTGTGATGATTCGTGCCCTGGTTTTGAGTGCTCCCAGCAAGTTTATTACAGCGGCTATAGTACTTGCCGGTGTGATATCGGGTCTGGCCGTTGAAGCAGGTTACGTAATTCTTATTCCCCTGGGCGCTATGATTTTTCATGCCCTGGGCAGACACCCTATGGCAGGGCTTGCAGCTGCATTTTGCGGGGTGAGCGGTGGATTTGGCGCTAACTTTTTTATAGGCTCCATCGACCCTATTCTTGCAGGGATCTCTACTTCAGCGGCACAAATCATTGACCCTGAAATGGTGGTGAATCCGGCGGTAAATTATTACTTCATGATTGCTTCCAGTTTTGTGGTGCTCATAGTAGGAACCTGGGTTACAGAAAAAATTGTTGAACCCAGGCTTGGAAAATATGAGGGCACTGCCGAAAGATTTAAAATTGTGCAGCTTACCCCCGATGAGAAGAAAGGCTTGCGCTGGGCAGGTATCGTTTTGCTCTTGTTTGTTGTAGCCATGGCCTTTACCGTAATCCCTGAAAACGGATTGCTCAGAAACCCCGAAACAGGCTCCATTCTTCATTCTCCTTTCTTTACCGGGATTATCATTGGCATCTTACTTCTTTTTCTTCTGCCTGCCCTGGCTTACGGAATTGTTGTGGGCACCGTAAAAAATGATAAGGATATGATGCGTCATATTATCAAGTCGATGAGTGGCATGGGAGGTTATATTGTGCTGGTGTTTTTTGCAGCCCAGTTTGTCTATTTCTTTAACTATTCCAACCTGGGGCTGATCATTGCCATCAAAGGAGCATC
The DNA here is from genome assembly GCA_964491395.1 of uncultured Bacteroidales bacterium. GTDB lineage: Bacteria > Bacteroidota > Bacteroidia > Bacteroidales > UBA7960 > SKVR01. The sequence continues at coordinate 3,435 of CAZBGI010000138.1, forward strand.
CGGCCTTACCGAAATAGGATTCACCGGACCGTTACTCATAGTTACTTTTGTTTTGTTTGCCGCTTTCATCAACATGTTTATGGGAAGCGCATCCGCCAAATGGGCCATCATTGCTCCGGTTTTTATTCCCATGCTTATGTTGCTTGAGCCTGCTTTTCACCCGGGCATTACCCAGGCAGCTTTCCGTATCGGTGACTCTCTTACCAACCTGATAACCCCTATGATGAGTTACTTTGCCCTCATTGTTACTTTTGCTGAAAAGTATGACAAGCGCTATGGTATCGGAACCATTATTTCTACCATGTTGCCCTATACCATATTTCTTGCCATTGTGTGGATTGCGGTTTTGATGATCTGGCTGTGGCTGGGATTCCCCATGGGGCCCGACGGACCGATTTATCTCAATTAAAAAAATCAATCACCCGGGCAGAAAACGGATTCAGCAGTTGCAACTGTTGAATCCGTTTTTTATATATTCAACAACAGCATTTAGATTACCCTGTTTTTGCTGCATTATTGAGCCCCGAGCAGTGCTTCAAGTTCCTTTTTAACAGCATTTAGCTTATCCTTGTTCAGTCCCAATGAGTTTAACCTTTCAGGTTTATTCCATAGCTGAATACAGGTAACAATTCCCTCTAACATCAGTAGTTGCTTCTCATGCTTATTCAGATGCCTCAAAATGGTGACAGGAAACAACTTCTCCCGTTCTATGATATCCTTAAGAGCATCACCTTCCGGATAATCCCATCCCAGCAGTTTTAACCCTTTGCATTTGCTATACTCCATAGAATCAGAAGAAAACCGGGCATTGGTAACCACCCAGGGTGTAAAAGATAAGTTTTTATATTGCTTCTGCTGGCGGCGTTTTTCAGCAATATCATTTACCCGTGCGTGCACATAAAGCGGCACCTGAACACTTAAGCGGTTTCCCTGGTCACGGGAAAATTTGCATTCCATCAAATGTTGTTCGTCTTTTTTGGTAGCAATTACGTCTATTTCATGGGTAATGGTTACTCCTTCAACAACTTGACCCACTTCCACCGTATAACCCTGACGCTTAAATACCTCTCCAATCAGATACTCGAAGGGATAACCCGTAGGGCCCATACTGAACAGGGCATTTTTTAATTTGTACCGGGAGGCTTTGTTCCCACTTTGCCTGCGGAACATTTTATAGGCATAGGCATAAATTTTAGCGGTAGTAACACCATCATACACCCAGTCTTCAATATCGGCAGCAATCTTATCAATGACATTGCCTGCAGCTCCAGCATTTTTCAGCGATGTTTTCAACTTGGAAACGTCAAAGGGTTCCTTTTCGCCAGATTTCTTTTGGATGAGGATTTTCTTGTTGTTGTTTTTGTTCATGTGGAAATGAATTGGTTATCGTGTTGAATGTGACAGAAAAACAATGCCGGAAATCAGGGGGACAATAATACGTTTTTTATCCGGGTGTGCCAAATTGCCCGACTAATAAAAAGTCCGGCATCCTTCATGGAAAACCGGACTCCTGCTCCAACAAAGAAGAAGGTCTAAAACACCAATAACCTACTTTCTTTTAAGGTGCATGATCTGCAGCCCCCCCTCACTGTCAGTCGAATACCATTCCTGCCTGCCGCGTTGAGATTTAACCACAATCCAGACCTTAGGATGTTCAGCATTCGAGGCATTAATCGTGATGGTTCTGGCTGTATTCTCCCACTGAAAATCAGAGTCTACCGACTCACCTGCATGTGCCACAGCAGTGGTAAAGGATTGTGTACCTTCCCCGTTACTTTCAAAGGCTATTGTACCTGCATTTTCTACCGTGGTAGCACCACCATCAGCCTCTCTGACTTCGAATTCTTCAATTTCCCATTCCGTAGTCAACCTTGAAGACAACCTGCTTTGGGCAGTGCAGGAAGAAAAAATGACAAGAGTGGCAAAAAGCATCAGGAAAAAGTAGTTTTTTCGTACTTGCTTAAACTTTTTTAGATTCGACGAATTAACAGAAGGATTTTGTCTGCCAATGTTTTTGGGACTTAATGCTATCATATTTTTCATAGTAATATTTATTTTATGAGCATGAATAAATTATGTGATTTGAATAAGATTCGGGTTGAAACCATTTCCCGCAAAAGGGAATCTGAAATAGTATAAACCTAATCTACCATTACCTCTTACAAATTTAACAAATAATCAAACAATAAATTCAGACAGAGCCCGGATAATTCTATTTAAACGCTAATTTTTTCATATTACATTATAAAAAATCACAATAAAAGAAGTGCCCAATACCCCACCTTTATACCCATCCTGCGAAACAGGAAAGGAGGATTAATGAATAAACATCGTTAAATCCTTGCCCTACCCTCAACTCCACAGGAGTGGGATGTTGATAGAAAAGGAATCAACCGGAGAAAACGGGCGCTGCGAAAGCCTTTTCAACAAAGAGAGTGGGTTGTGACAGCGCCCTTCGACAAGCTCAGGGACCACCCTTCGACAGGTGCTAAAGTGAGCTTGTCGAACTGCTCAGGGACCGCCATCCCT
>CAZBGI010000139.1:0-5873 GCA_964491395.1 uncultured Bacteroidales bacterium
ATAGGTTTACACTCAAAAAAGGCTTATCCATTCTGGCCAATTCCTATATCCATTCGAAAGGCTTTGGCTAACTGGGAGCGCAACCGTGCTTTATACTTCGTTTCCGCACGTTTGTGAGACCTCCCGTGGTTAGACCTATAATCTTCCCTCCTTCTCCCAGCCACATTTACATTCCGATGTCCGTGTAGTCTTTGGACTTTGATTTGTTTTGCAATCTCATCCCATCGGTTATACCTGATGGGATTCGTTTTTCGCGGGGCAGAGGTTTGTCTCCGGCTTCCTTCAGATTCCACCTCACGATGGACACCCTTGGGGTTGGCTAATGGATAGCGACTAACCAAGTTATGAATAATGCATGACACAAAAAAAAAAAAGCAGCGAAGCTGTAAAAAACTTCTGCTGCCATTTGTATTGTAACAGGAAAAAATTCCTATTTTTTTATCAGCTTTTCGAAATCTTCCACTCCCCCCCCATTGAGACAAGTATCAATGATTTCGTGTCCAAGATCGGATAATCCTTCAACCTTGTATTGCTGTAGTTCTTTTTTGAAGAATTCCAACAGCATGGTTGCGCCTTTGTCATATCCCTCGGTGCCAATTTCGGGTTGTTTGTAAACCTTTAAAAATCGCGAAGGGATTTTTGAACCTTCAATGGTCAGATAGTTAAGTTCATATCCCAGCAGGCTGCAACGCGCCGGCTGAATCTGTGTATGCCTGAAACGTGAGTTTCCTCTGCGGGTAAGGTATTCACGCATAAGCATCTGAGGCATGAAGCCTACCTTCCAGTTGCCGATGTGCTGATTGGGAGAAATAACATATTGGGTAATGGTGTTTTCAACGATCTGATCCAGGAGCAGGTTGGCATGTGTAAACTTTTCTCCGGTTGCAAAGGGCCAGTAGGATCCCACTCCTTCACTCTGCATACCTCCCTGGTCAACAATACTGGGATTGGCATGTCCCCTGGGAGACACCAGTCGCCACAACCAGGCCAGGGCGGGAGGTAAGATATGGAACAACCCAAATATACCATATGAAGGATTTTCAGCGGTACAAGGGGGAGTGCGTACACCAAAACTTCTTACATCAATGGAAACCGGTTCATTCACTACATTGGGAAATGACTGGCGTGGCACCACAACACGTGGATTAGGACAGGGTTTACCGGGTTCATCCTCGATATGATTCCAGATGAGGGCAGTGCCTCCCGGATTGGTATCTATATTCAGGAAGAGGAAGGGATTTTTTGTATTGATAGAGAGTTTTTCGAGGATGGGATCTTTTCCATATTCAGTAATACTGTCCGTTCTGATAAACCATGCATTTTCTGCATCAATGATCCTGATACGTTTGCTGCCTGTTTGAAACGAGGGGTGTACCATTCCCATATCATCGCAGATAGGTCGGATTTCGCAAAACTGAGGTATGGTAAGGGTGCGTCTTTCCTGGTTGGTGAGGTTGTATCCAATGAGCACTTCACCATTGGGTTCTCTCAATATTTGCTGAAGCATCTCACTCTTACCGCCCCCACTGGCACCTTCGTGCATAAACCGGGTAATATTGTCATAAGGACTGATAGATTCAACTGCTGAACAGTGGGCTGTAGACCAGCCTTCTTCTTCACCGATGGAAAGAATAACCCCATAAATTCCTTTTTTGGCACTTGGCCCTGGATAGAGATTATAGGAGAATACTTCGTAAGCCTGGTCTGTGCGATTGTGTACCACCACCTGTTTGCCGTCAAAATGGGTATGCCGGAAAGGAGGTGCAACATACACTACCACTTTAATCTCATTGCCGTCGGGAATGGAATCCTGCGGTACAATCTGCTGAAGCATGGCAAGTCCCATGGCAAAGAAACCGGCATTGGCAGGAACAATAGCGATCCCATAGCTGCTTTTCTCAAGATTGCCAATCTTAAAATAGAATGCCGCCAGTTCTTGCTTTTCCATCCATTCAAAAGTTTCTTTTCGGAGGTTTTCGAACGGATAATCAAATCTGTCTTTAAAACGTGGCTGATCGCTGGGTTTATCGTCCCCAATAGCCATGGTATTGGGATCTCTGCGCCGCATATACGTTTCAACATAGTTGGCAGAAATACCATTGGTTACCCTGTGCACTATGGCCTCAGTAACCTCTCCTTTGCCTTCTACATTGTATTTCACTTCGAAATAATTGCTCTTTTCGCCATTTACTGCGGCGTCAGCAAGTTGCTCCACGGTATCAAAAACCTTAAAATCCGCAGCATTTTCAATCAATTTTGCTGCCTCAGCAGGCAGACTAATTCTCATTTTTTCCATAAAACCAATTTTTCTAATTAAAAACATCAGACATAAATAATCCTACCAACTGTCATGTAGGTTATTTACATGAAAAGTTATTTTTTTGCAACAATCACTCAGAGCCCATGCACGACTTATGAATGGTCTGCAACTTATTGCTTGTCCTTTTCTGCAGGCAAATATAGTGAAGTTTCTTTACTGAATCTGCTGTGAGGACATGTGTGATTGATTCTTTTATAAAAATTGGCTTTACATGATATCTCTTGCAAAACTTTTCAGTGTTTTTAACCCAAAGCAATGTAAACACAGTAACGCACGCTTAAAAATCACCAATGGAATTATCATTCGCCCGGTCGGGATTCAAAGATCCCATCCGGGTCAGGCAAAATAATCAATTCTGTATTACTTCCACGCATAATGCATTACTCCTGAAACTTTTCTCTCCAAAACAAACAGGTCAATGCTCTAGTATTTATTTCTGTTGGCAAAAGCCACCAGCGAAAGCATCACCGGTACTTCTACCAGCACACCTACCACGGTTACCAGTGCTGCGGGCGATTGCAGCCCGAACAAGGCAATGGCTACTGCTACAGCCAGTTCAAAGAAGTTACTGGCACCAATCATGGCTGCCGGGGCACATACGGTATAGTTTAGTTTCAGCTTCTTCCCGCCAAACCAGGCCAGGAAAAAGATAAAATACGTTTGAATCACCAGGGGGACAGCTGCCAAAAGGATAATAAGCGGGTTACTGGTGATATTCTGTCCCTGGAAGGCAAATAACAGCACCAGGGTTACCAGCAATGCAATGATACTGACAGGTTTTAGTTTGGGAAGAAAAACATCCTTGAACCATTTAATCCCGCGACTGCGAATTAGTAAACGTTGCGTGATTACACCCGCCAACAATGGGATTACAACAAAAATCAATACGCTGTATACCAGGGTATCATATGGAATAGCAACATTGGTAATGCCCAGCAGCAGACCCACGATAGGAATAAACGCCACCAGAATGATCAGGTCATTGACCGAAACCTGCACCAGGGTATAATTGGGGTCGCCGTCGGAAAGGTACGACCATACAAAAACCATCGCAGTGCAGGGAGCAGCACCCAGGATAATAGCACCGGCAATATATTCTCCGGCAAGTTCCGGGTCAATCCAGGCTGAGTAAAGCTTGTCAAAGAATATCCAGGCAAAAAAGGCCATCGTAAAGGGTTTTATCAGCCAGTTGATAATGACTGTCCACACAATTCCTTTGGGTTTCTTTCCTATTTTTTTTATGCTCGTAAAGTCAATCTGCAGCATCATGGGGTAGATCATCAACCAGATAAGGATGGCTACCGGAATATTTACTTTCGCAATTTCCATACTGCTTATCACATTTATACCATCGCCCACAAAATGGCCTATGCCTATACCCACCAGGATGCCCAGGGCAACCCAGATGGTAAGATACTTTTCAAAAAAGCCAATGGTTTTCTTTGGCTGGTCGGGAATTACTGTCTTTTTGATAGGGTCTGTCATAATTTGATGTTTTTTTTAACTGCTGAGGCGCGAGGGTTTTCGCAAAGGTCTTAAAGATTGTTTCGTGACCTTTGTGTTTCCATAGCGATCCTTGCGGTTCATTTTAAAATTCCTTTTCTGCACTCACTGTAATAGAAAAAAGACCTGTTGTATGGCTTTGAAAATCCTGCATTTCCTCTTTATTCAGGTACATTTTCAGAAGGTCTGCCGGAACTTCAATGCTGCGCTGCTTGTGCACCTGCACATTTTTAAAACCGGCCTTTTGGATGGTTTCCAGGTATGCTTCCAATTGCATGGCTCCTGATACACAACCGGCATACATTTCTGCATCCTTTTTCAGTTTATCGGGCAGTTCTCCTTTGAGCACGACATCCGAAACACAGAAGTGCCCTCCGGGCTTCAGCACGCGCAGGATTTCAGCGAAAGCCTGATCCTTGTCGGGCACCAGGTTGAGCACGCAGTTGGAAATCACCACATCAAACTGATTGTCTGTCAGGGGCATTTCTTCGATGTCGCCAGCCACAAAATCCACATTGGCATAGCCAAAGTTTTGGGCATTGCTGCGTGCTTTGGCCAGCATTTCATCGGAGAAATCCAGCCCGGTAACCTTGCCGGTTTCACCCACAATGGCGCGTGCCACGAAGCAGTCGTTGCCGGCGCCACTGCCCAGGTCGAGCACATGCTGCCCGGCTTGCAAGCCTGCAAATTCGGTGGGGATACCGCAACCCAGGCCCAGGTCGGCATCTTTGTTATAGCCTTGCTGGCTTTGGTAGTTTTCGCTGAAGATGGTATAATCCACCCCACAGCAATCGGAAACAGATCCGCAGCAGCCACCCTGAACAGGATCTGTTTGCAGGGCGATACGTCCGTACTTTTCTTTTACAATGGTTTTGATGTCTTTTTCTTTCATGAGATAAATCTTGGGGAAAACCTTGGAGGTTTCAAAAACCTCCAAGGTTTATAAAAACGTTTTACAACTGCGGTTCAATTTCTTCCTTATACAATTTATAAAAACCTTCCTTGATTTCTTCTCTTACGCGAATAAATTCGCTCCAGATATATTCGTCAGTGCCCGTGGCATGCGAGGGGTCATCAAAACCCATATGCAGGCGGTTTTTCACTTTGCCGGGGAAAACCGGGCAATTTTCGTTAGCACCACTGCAAACGGTAATGACATAGTCCCATTCTTCGCCAAGGTACTTGTCAACTGAATCAGAAGTGTGATGGCTGATGTCGATGCCGATTTCTTTCATGGCAGCAACAGCTTTTGTATTGAGTTTTCCGGAGGCTTCGGTTCCGGCAGAACGAACGGTCATTCTTTTGTCAAAGGTTTCCATAAAACCGTGAGCCATCTGGCTGCGGCAGGAATTTCCGGTACATAGGATGAGGATTTTCATGAGAGCTTAAAAGTTTAAGAGTTTAAGAGTTTATTTGGGTTTAAAGGTTAAATCGTTGAAGGGTTTATTAACAGCTCAAAGGTGAAAGGTGAAAGCTGAAAGGGCTGGAAGCTCGAAGTTGGAAGGAGGAAACGAGTACTTATTATTTTTCTAATTACAGCTTACAACTTAAACACTTATCATTTTTCACTTTTAATTTTGCACTTTTCACTTTTAGTTTTTCACTTTTCACTTTTAGTTTTTAGTTTAACAAAACGTTTTCTTCACATCAATTTTCGCCAGAAAGCAGTCGCAATCTTTGCGCAGGGCTTCGATGACTTTTGCATTGAGGCAGTAGTTGGTTTTCACTCCCTCTACAGTTCCTTTTATCAGTCCTGCATCACGAAGTTCTTTCAAGTGTTGGTTGACTGTGGTGCGACTTAGTGGGAGTTCCTCTGCAATATCGCCGGTAATGCAGGATTGTATCCCGGCCAGGTATTGCAAAATGGCCAGGCGTGCCGGGTGGGCCAGGGCTTTGAATAGCCTGGCGCGACCGATCAATACTTCATCAAAATTTGATTCTTTGGTTTCATGCATAACAATAAATTCAGCTAACAATATACTATCAATATAAATTATGACGTAAAATTACGTTATATTTTTATAATGACGTAATTTTACGTCAAATGTTT
>CAZBGI010000140.1:0-5866 GCA_964491395.1 uncultured Bacteroidales bacterium
AATTCCGCTCAGCGTTATGTGAGAGTTTATTGCAGGAATTATTAATGTACCCAATGTTGGTACAATGCGATCCCTCCCTGCTTGTAGGGAGGGATAGCCGAAGGTCAGGGTGGGTCAAAAGAAGTAAAAAAACACTGCAAGACGGCGGAATTACCTTCGTTGAGCTCCCTCTGGTCGGTTGCAAATTCCGCTCAGCGTTTTGTGTCATTTTTTAAGCCTTTGTATGCTTACAGCAGCCCCAGTTCCAGCATGGCTGCTTCGCTCATGTTGTCTTTGGACCACTCGGGTTCGAAAACCAGGTCAAGATCCACTTTTTCAATCCCTTCCACGTGCAGTACTGCATCCTTTACCTCGTTGGGCAAGGTGTCGGCTACGGGGCAGTTGGGGTTGGTCAGGGTCATTTTGATGTACACGCTCTTGTCGTCGTTTACCTTAATTTCGTAAATGAGCCCCAGGTCATATATGTTTACGGGTATTTCCGGGTCATAGACGGTTTTCAGGGCATCTACAATGCGCACTTCCAGGTCCATATAATTATTGGATGTGTCCATAACAATATTGTTTAGTTGGGTGAATTGATTTTTTTTCGTGGCACAACAGAAAAGATGTTCAGAACAGGAAAATTTCGAAAAATGGTTATCAGCTTAGTTCTGATGCTTGGTTTGCAGGGCCAGGGCATAAAGTTTCATTTGCTTGATCATGTTGACCAGTCCATTGCTACGGGTTTGCGACAAATGCTCTTTCAGACCGATTTTATCAATAAATGCAAGATCGGCATCCAGGATTTCTTTTGGTGGCTGTCCCGACATTACACGTACGAGCAGGCCCACAATGCCTTTGGTGATGAGAGCATCGCTGTCGGCTTTAAAATATACCTTTCCATCTTTGTATTCCGGATATACCCATACCTGCGACTGGCAACCTGAAATAAGGTATTCTTTTTTCTTAAGGCTGTCATCCAGGGTATCCACGGATTTTCCCATGTCAATAATGTAGTTGTACTTATCCATCCAGTCGTCAAACAGGGAAAATTCAGATACGATTTCTTCTTCTATTTCTTTGATTTTCATTTTGTCGGTATGTTGTTGTTAAGAACTATTCAATAAGGATAATGTTTTCGGGCAGCAATTGTTTAGCTTTATTTCAGTAATCAGCCATCAGTTGTTCTTTTTCCCGTTCATTGAGCGCCAGGTCGGACGCAATTTTAAAGCGTGAAGGCTTATAAATGATAAAAAACAGCATTACCACCACCTGCAGGTAAATAAGATTGGGCGTTGCCGTAAGCAGGAACCCCAGGGCAATGAGGAGTCCGGCGGCGTTCATGGCTGCAAACCTGATCAGCATAGGTTTGCGGTATAGCAACAGTTTATCGGTAAGGGAGCGATCCTGCCCAATGCGTCCAATCATTTTCTGGGGTACCAGGTAGCTGACAGGAGCCAGCACAATGAGGGTGAAAATGACGAAGGCATTTAAAATATGGGCGTGTCGCAGGTTTTCAATGAGAACCATGTCGGTATTGCTTACCAGCAAGGCACTGGCCACGATGTAGCTAACCAGGCTCAGAAACATGAGCCAGTAAAATGTTGCAATGCCTCGTAAAATGGGTTTGATATCTTGTTGCATAATTTTTGTTTTTAAATGTGACAAAGTAGCACTAAGGCTAATGGAATCAGAAATAAGTTTTTTCTTACACCTTTCTCTCCTTTTATTAACCCTTAATAATTCAAAGCCTTACTCATAATGAATCTCTATGCTTTTTTGCCCATTGCGATGACACCAGGTGGGGATTTTCAACTGATGTTTGTTGCGCAGCGCTAAATTGTTTTGACATTCGACACTCTATTAAGGTTCATGGAATGAAAATAAGGTTTTTTTTAGTCCGGGCCGGAACTTCAGTGCTGACCGAACGGATGCCTTGATTTCTCATTTTCCACTTATCACTCTTCTCTATTATGCAAAATTACCCCAAAAATTGTATTTAATGCAATTCTTCGGCGTATAAAAAACCAAAGAATATCAGTGGAACGGTGACCGAAGCAGGGTAACATCAATAATTATGCAAACACATGGGCAATCCTTTACAACAAATTAACTTCTAACTCAAAAAAAACCATTATTTTGGCTGTATCAATTTTACAGTCTTATGAACGAAAAACTAACATCTGTCAAAGGTAAGCTTTCTTCCATCTTGCCCGTTTTTGTATTTCTTCTTATCCTTTCAACCCTCATGCCTATGGAACTCCATGCGCAGTTACAACGTTTCACGATTCTGCACACCAGCGATGAGCATAGTGTTTTGACCCCTTTGCCCACGGTTGATTATCATCCTGAACAGGAAAACCCTGCCCGGGGAGGTTTTGCAAGGCTATCGGGCCTGGTAAAGCAGATTCGATCCGAAAAGGGAGATGAGCCTGTATTGTTGCTTTCTGCCGGCGATTACATTGGTGGTTCACCTTATGCATGGCTTATCCTGGAGGGATTTTCTCCTGAAATAGAGCTGATGCGCGAAATAGGCTATGATGCCGCCACTGTAGGGAATCATGAATTCGACTATGGCCCTGATAAACTGGCCGAATACTATCTGGAGGCCGGTTATCCCCAAGCTCATGACCAGCTGCCTGTTATCATTTCCAACCTGGATATTCCTGCCGGACATGCACTGCATCGTGCAGAATTGCTCCCCCATAAAATCATAGAATTGAACAACGGATTAAAGGTCGGGCTGTTTGGATTGCTGGGAAATCCTGCCTATGATGTGGCTCCCATGGCTGAGCCCGTGACCATTCATGACCCCATCAGGGTTGCACAGGAACAGGTAAACCTGCTCAGGGAAGCTGGTGCAGATGTAGTAATTGCCTTGTCGCACTCCGGTTGGAAGGAAGATCAGTTGCTGGCAGAAAAAGTAGATAACATCGATGTCATCCTGGGTGGGCACGACCACTACCAGACTACTCAACCCGAGATCCGCCACAATACCATCCTGCTGCACAGCAGTTATTACCTGCAATACCTGGGAATGCTCGAACTGGCCTTTGATTCCGAAACCGGCCGCATAACAGTATTGAACGATGAAAACAATAATCCCTTCCAGCTCCCGCTGGACCATACAGTGGCAGAAGATCCTGTTATCCGGGAAAAAGTAGAGGCGTATTCGGACCAGCTAAATGCCTTTGTCACCAATTTCAGCGACAGCACTTTCACTGATGTTTACGAACATGTGCTGTACGCCGATTTTCCGGTAACCATGCATGAAACGCTGGTGGAAACTACCATAGGAAACTTTGTGGTGGATGCCATGCGGCTGGAGGCGGAAAAAGTGACAGGCGAGCCGGTGGACCTGGCCATCCAGGCCAACGGGGTTATTCGTGGCGATATCATTCCGGGTTCCGAAGACTGGTCTCGCAACAAGGTCTCTTTTATCGATTTGGTTACCATCTCCGGACTGGGTTCCGGCCCCGATATGAAAGCCGGTTATCCCCTGGTATCTATTTACCTTACGGCAGAAGAGATTTACAGTGTCTTTGAAATTGCCGGTTTGCTGGCAGAATTGATGGGTGACACCTATTTCCTGCAGGTTTCCGGGATGAAATACCATTACGATCCGGGGAAAACAACCTGGCTTACCATCCCCTTTGCGGATATTCCTGTCCCGGCTTATCGCTCGGTAAAGGAGGTTTACATTTATGAAGGAGAAGGGATTCAGCATGACGATGGCTATGTGCGCCTGGACAAAAACAGCGACCGGCTGTACCATTTGGTAGCGGACCATTACCTTACTTCTTTTTTGCCTATGATAGGAGAAATCCTGCCCCGGCTGAAACTGGTGCTCAAGGATAAAAACGGCGATGCGCTGGAACTGGATGAAACCATCATCTATGAAAATGGCCGGGAGTTCAAGGTGTGGGAGGCAATGGCCCGATATGCCACTTCTTTTGAAGCCGGAGCTTCCGGACTTCCGCAAATACCCGAAGCCTATCGTGAAACCCAGGGCCGAATCAATGCCGAAAAGGGCATTCCCCTGAGTGTGTGGTCATGGGCAGGTATTGTGGTTGTGCTGGTAGCATTGGGTGCGGGAATCTATCAACTCATCCGCAAGATTCGCAAAAGAAACCGTTAACCCTTTTTGTCGGCCTGTTTCAGATCTTTTAAAATGTTATCCACTTCTGCTTCGGTATCGTAAAGTGTTTTTCGGCATAGTTTGATGAGTTCTGAAGCACGCTTTACTTTTTCCGATAATTCATCTACATTGATTTCAGCATTTTCGATCTCTTCTACGATGGTTTCCAGTTCTTCGATGGCCTGCGTGTAGTTCATGGCTGTGGGTTTTGATGAGATGGTTTTTGATGGGTAAAGTTAAGAAATTATTCTTTTTTTGACCCACCCTGTCCTTCGGACATCCCTCCCTACGAGCAGGGAGGGAAGCGCATTGTACCTTGCTAAGAGCTATGCTAAGAACCGGTAATTTCTCTACCTGCTGATTTTTTGATTAAATGCTCTGCTTTTCAGATCCGCACTACCCGAACTCCCCTCCCTGCATGTAGGGAGGGGTTGGGGGTGGGTCAAAAAGAATATCCCACCGAAAACCGTACCTTTGCCCCTTAAATTTCAGAAAGAAAAAAATGACGAAATACGATGTGATTGTTGTGGGGGCCGGTGCTGCAGGTTTGATCGCGGCAGGCCGGGCAGCGCACCGGGGCGCCAGGGTGCTGCTGGTGGAAAAAATGCGCCGTGCAGGACGCAAACTGCTCATTACCGGCAAAGGTCGCTGCAATATTACCCACGATGCCGAACCGTCTGTATATTACCGGAATATTTTCCCATCAGGCAGGTTCCTCAAACATGCCTTCCATTCTTTTTTTGTGAATGATATCCTGGATATTCTTCACCGTCAAGGGGTGGAAACCACCACCGAGCGGGGCAGCAGAGTGTTTCCGGTCAGCAACAATGCAGGCGACGTAGTGAATGCCCTGATGCACTGGATGGGAACCCAAAACATTGATATATCCTACAACAGCAGGGTGACACGATTGCTGCTGGAAAATGATCACATCCATGGGATAGAACTGATGGGTCCCAAAGGAAAGCAACAGATTTCCGCTCCCCATGTCATCATCTGTACCGGGGGGAAATCTTATCCTGCCACGGGTTCTACAGGCGATGGATACGAACTGGCCCGCCAGGCCGGCCATACCATTAACGATGTCTTCCCGGCATTGGTGCCGCTGGTGACTGAAGAGGATGCCCCGGGGAAAATGCAGGGTTTAGGGCTCAAAAACGTGAAAGCGTCTGTATGGGTTAACGGGAAAAAACAAAAGGAAGAATTTGGTGAAGTGATGTTTGCCCATTACGGACTTACCGGCCCTGTCATCCTTACCCTGAGCCGCTATGTAGTGGAGGAACTGAACAAAAACCACCGGGTGGAAATCAGCATTGATCTCAAGCCCGCCCTGGAGGAGCAAAAGCTAGATGCCCGCCTGCTTCGCGATATTGATGCTCACGGAAAGAAACAGGTGGAGAATATTTTCAGGCTGTGGCTTCCCTCCAAAATGATTCCCGTCTTTATGGAAATCCTTGCATTGGACGGGCAGAAACTATGCAATCAGCTGGATGGTAAAGAACGCAGAAAAATCCTGTTGCTGATGAAGGACATGCGTTTTACTATTCTCGGGCACCCTGGTTACAAAGAGGCCATCATCACGGCCGGCGGCGTCAGCACGAAAGAGATACAAAGCAAAACCATGGAGTCCAAAATCACAAAGGGACTTTATTTTGCCGGCGAAGTGATTGACCTGGACGGCAATACAGGAGGCTTTAACCTTCAGCTTGCATTTTCCACAGCCTGGCTGGCTGCCGATTCCTGCCTGGA
>CAZBGI010000141.1:0-5687 GCA_964491395.1 uncultured Bacteroidales bacterium
CTGTAAATATGACCAATGCCATTAGTTGGAATGTAAATGATGATGCACTTGATGCCGACCAGTCATGGGCAGGTACACTCGACAATTTTGTGGTAATCACTCCCGGAGACCACAACTTCGAACTTGATGGTCCTGAAGGATCTATGGAAGCCGGTTATACCCTGAAAAATGGTATTGTTATAGCCAACACCGATGCAAGATCATCAGCCGATCTAATTAACATTGACCCCAATACCATCGTTCATTTTGAAAACGTTTGGATTACGGCCATAAACGAAGGACAGGTAGTGGATAATGATCCTGCCGATTCTCCTGATGTTACTTTCGATGGTGTGTATTTTGATGTAGCAGAGGAAAATCTTGCGGATATATTCCCTTCCGGAAATGTACCTGATGGAATTTTCGCCGGTGAAAAATCTGATGCAGCTGACATTAGCGTTTTTGGATGGACATGGGCCAGCCAATATGGTGCGCTTGACGTCTTAAACAAATAATGGGGACTTTCCCTTCAATGACAACAATTTTTGAAAATCACTTATGATTCAGGAAACAGACTTACTTTTTAGGTAAGTCTGTTTCTTCATTCATTTAACCCAAGCAATAAACCCGTAATGAAAAAAATGAAACACTTATTGTTTACCTTCATTTTTATACTGATACAGCTGGCTGTAATAGCACAAACAGGTACTATCAGAGGAACTGTTTATGAAGAAAAAACCGGAGAATCGTTGGTGGGGGTTACCATCGCTGTTCAAGGGACTACCCGGGGAACCATGACGGATCTGGATGGTAAATTTTCACTCGACCTTGAACCCGGCACTTACAACCTTCAGATATCCTATATATCCTTTCAAACCATTATCATTGAAGATTTGCAGGTTAACAGTGGTGAAGTCACCCTTATCAATGAGGTTTTTCTTCAGGAAAGTTCACTGGACCTGCAGGAGGTTGTTGTTTCGGCCCAAGCCATCCGAACCACTGAAACAGCCCTGATGACCATCAAAAAGAATTCTGCTACGATAATGGATGGCATTTCCTCCGCCAGAATCAGTCTCGTGGGTGACGCTACAGCCGTTGAAGCGGCAAAACGAGTTACCGGGGTTTCTATTGAAGATGGTAAATATGTATACATCAGAGGCCTGGGAGACAGATACTCGAAAACAACCCTGAATCAGATGGATATTCCCGGATTGGATCCCGACAAGAACACCATTCAGATGGATATTTTTCCCAACAGCCTCATTGATAATATTACGGTGGTAAAAAACTTCACAGCCGATCTCCCTGCTGATTTCACGGGGGGCTTGTTAAACATTGAAACCAAAGATTTTCCAGAAGAGAAGATCATGAACGTATCTTTTAGTACTGCCTACAACCCCCGGTCTCACTTCAACCCTGACTTCCTTTCCTACGAAGGAGGAAAAACCGACTTTCTGGGATTCGATGATGGCACCCGGGCACTGCCTTCAAGGGCCCGGCAATCCAACATCCCAACCCCTGTGAGTGGTGCCTCCAGCGAAGAGGTAACCCGGTTTGTACAAAGCTTTAACCCTAATCTGGCAGCTACTCCGCAAACGAGCTTCATGGATATGAGCGCCTCCTTCAGCATTGGGAACCAGATTAACCTTGGAAACAAAGGCACAGATTCCAATACCCAACCCAAATTAGGCTATATCTTTTCTCTTTCTTACAAAAATGATTATACCTTTTATGACGATGTAACTTATAGTGATTACCAGCGGTTTATTAATCCTGATGAATATGATTTGCGGTATGCCACCATCCAGAAGGGGCAATTAGGAAAACATAATGTGCTGGTGGGAGCCATAGGAGGAGTTGCTTACAAAACCAGGTTTTCCAAAATCAGGCTGACGGCTACCCATTTGCAAAATGGTGAGAGCGCAGCAGGTAAGTTTCTGAACGATAACGATGGTGCTGCCGTGGGGCAGTCGGGCTACATTGCAGGCTCTGATAACCTGGAATACAACCAGCGATCACTCTCCAATGTTTTTCTCAACGGAGACCACGTGCTGGAAAATTCAGACTGGGAAATTGACTGGCGCCTTTCACCTACCTACTCAACATCCTCCGACCCCGATATTCGCAAAACTTCTTTTACCTATCGATCGCTTGACACTTTATTTCTTGCTGGTGCCGGCGGCAACCCCTCCCGAATATGGAGATCTTTGAGTGAATTGAATGCAAGCGCTAAAATTGATTTTACCAAAAAATACAATTTCCTGAACAATGAAGCCCAACTTAAGTTTGGGGCCAATCATACCTATAAATACAGAGATTATGAAATCCTGTTTTTTGACGTCCAGTTCTTTGGCGGTCAATCATGGAGCAGTTCTGATCCTTCTCAGATATTGATTCCTGAAAACATCTATCCCAACCGCCCCAATTCTATTTATTACCAGTCGGGAAACAGCAACCCCAATCCCAATGAATACAGTTCCAATATCAACAATACTGCTTTTTATATATCCAACGAGTTTAACCTTACCGATAATCTGAAAAGCATTTGGGGATTAAGAATGGAAAATTTTGTGGCACGCCATACCGGACGCGATCAGGCCGGAGCCAGCGGCAATCCTGATGGAAGAATCCTGGATAATAATAAGGTACTGGAATCTTTCGACTTTTTCCCATCTGTAAACCTGATTTACGCACTTTCCGAAGACCAGAACCTCAGGGCCTCCTATTCCCGAACCATCGCCCGCCCTACATTTAAAGAGCTTTCCTTCGCACAAATTATTGACCCCATCACCAACAGGATTTTTAACGGCAGTTTACTGCCATCAGGCTCCTGGGACGGAAATATTCAGGAAACCAGAATTGACAATTTTGATTTGCGCTGGGAATTATTCCTTGAAAGAGGCCAATTAATCTCGTTGAGCGCCTTTTACAAAATGTTCGATGCTCCTTTGGAACTGGTAAGGCTTCCTGAGCAGCAAACCAGCACCGAGTACCAGGTTCGCAATGTGGGCGATGCTGAACTAATGGGGGTTGAATTGGAATTCAGGAAAGACCTCGATTTTATTTCCTCTTCACTGGAAAAATTCAATGTAAGCGGCAACCTGACCTGGGTATGGTCCAGCGTTGAAATGTCTGATTCGGAACTAAGAGCACGAACCACCTATGCCAAAACAGGGCAGACCATAGAATCCAGCAGGGAAATGGCAGGGCAGTCACCCTATGTAATCAATGCCGGGATATTGTACAATAACCAGGATAAAGGGATTGATGCAGGATTATTTTATAATGTAAAAGGACCTGCACTTACAATAGTGGGTTCCGGGTTGTATCCGGATGTTTACGAAGATCCTTTCCATGGATTGAATGCAAGTTTCCAGAAAAAGATAGGACGGAACCAGGGCACAACCCTGAGTTTTAAGATATCCAATATTCTTAATGATAACCGGGAAGAGTATTTTTCATCTTTCAGGGCTGACAATCAACCCTACAGTATTGAAAATCCTGGAAGAACATTCAGTTTTGGAGCAAGTTATTCTTTTTGAGGAATGCAATGAGTTTTCGGGAGTGTGAGAACGATAAACAAATGTAAGGAAGAGAAACCGTTAAATTTAAGCCGATCAATTGTCTACATTGTTGGTTTTTCTTACATTTGTCTTCATCCCTCAGGGATGATGGCGATAAGGGCAAAATCACACACATCCCGAAAATCATGCATCTGCTCAAAAGAGAGTATCTGATTTTATTAATTAACACAAGGGCTTCATCAATATTCATGGAAAGTTTTCTCCTCAAATCAGTGCAGCATTGGTTAGAGCCCCGAATTTCACACGAATCGAATTACACCTATAAATAATTAGAAATGCGAAAATTTTTATCAGCTATAGCACTCCTGTTTTTGGTGACAGCCACATTTGGCCAGCAGCTCACCAAGGGAGAAGATGGATTATTTTATGATTCAGACAACAAACCTTACACCGGCACCTACCAGGAATATTATGACAATGGGCAGCTCCAGACCCGAATGGAAGTAAAGGAAGGATTGCCTCATGGTGAAGTTTTCCTTTATTTTTCAAACGGCCAGATACATGAAATACGCTCATTTAACATGGGACAGATGCATGGGAAATGGTACACCTGGACCGACCAGGGCCAGAAGGTTGCACAGGCCGAATACAATACGGGTGAAAAAAACGGCAAATGGTATATCTGGAGTGAAGAAGGTGTGCTGCTGTATGATATGACTTATGACAATGGAAAAAGAACAGGAGTCTGGAAAATGTATGACAAAGAAGGAAACCTTATAAACGAAAAGAGTTTTGAATAAGTTTTCAGAAAACTGTCAAAGCATGTTTCCGCAAAAAGACTACCGAAAAAGACTACCGAAAGAAAAAAGCCCCGCGAAATTCACGGGGCTTTTTTTCAGGCAATAATTAAAAAAAGGGGGAAATTTTATCTGCGACTCAATTGCTCGAGCTTTACTTCTAATTTTTGAGTGTCTTCCACTTCAATTTCCATATCAGCATCCTTGTAAGAAATCAGGTTGGTGGAAATTTTATATTCACCGGGAATAAGTCCTTCAAAGGAAAAATTGCCATCAAAATCAGTATAAGAAATTTCGTTGGTATCTTCCATCTTCACTTTCACTCCGGCAAGGGCTTCTCCAGTGGTAATATCCAGCACCTGACCACTTAAACTAACAGTCTGAACATCTTTTGCTATTTCTTTGGGTCCCATGGCAAAAGTGAAGGCAAATGCCATCAACATTACGGCTAAAGAAAGGGTTAATTTTTTCATGATTCTTTATTTTTGTATTGGGTTCGTATTTTTATGATTATAAAACTCGTAAACAATTACTGCTTTGATTTCACTGCTTGGTGTTGTGCTCAATTCAGTGTACAAATGTAGGTTTCCATTGTTACCAAATCATTAAGTTCATGTCATGAAATCTTTAAGTTTATGTTAACTCGCTGACAACTGGAAAGATTGAAAGAGTCTGAAAGAGGCATTTTCCGGAGTAATGATTTTTTTTAAAAATGAAGGAAAATAATTTTTGCAATTCGAAAAACAGTTGTATATTTGCAACCGCAAACAACAAAAGCAATGCGGAAATAGCTCAGTTGGTAGAGCACGACCTTGCCAAGGTCGGGGTCGCGAGTTCGAGTCTCGTTTTCCGCTCAAAGACCTCTGAAAAGAGGTTTTTTTTTAGCCGCCGGTTTTAACACCGGCATCCAATATATCGCTCCTTGTATCGCCCGGATGGTGGAATTGGTAGACACCCAGGACTTAAAATCCTGTGTCCATTGCGGACGTGCGGGTTCAAGTCCCGCTCCGGGTACGTAAGAGACTTTAAAAGCCCTGCAGATGCTGCCGGGCTTTTTTTGTATACCTGTTGTTTTGCTTCAGAAAATCATTTTATCCCCAACGATTTTTTGCTTACTTTGTACTGTTATTATACAGCGTTAATTTTGTAAGGTAAAGCGAACGGTATCACCCATATCAAAAAATAAGCCCGTCAGATTCTCATCATGATTCAAAGGATCATCCTATCCACACAACAAAATACGCTCAAAACTCATACCCCCTTAACTCTAATCTTATTAAATGGATAAACACCTGAATTAAATGGATAAACACCTGAAAGAACTAGCACTGGTTTTTAAATAACCCAATAAAACAACCCCCTTATGTCACTTGTAATTTTCAGCAAA
>CAZBGI010000142.1:0-1323 GCA_964491395.1 uncultured Bacteroidales bacterium
ATAAATTCGTGAAAATTACTGTAATTCGTAAATTCAAAGCGGATTACCAAATAGTGGAACCCTAAAAAAGGAGGTAGCATCATGTCAATACAACACAAGAGATTAGGAAACCATGGAGTACTGGTGAGCAATATTTGCCTGGGAACCATGAACTTTGGGTGGCACACGAGCGAGGAAGAGAGTTTCAAAATCATGGATCGCGCGTTGGAACTGGGAATCAATTTTTTCGATACGGCCGATGTCTATGGCTGGTCGGTGGAGCATGGATATACGGAAGAAATCATCGGACGATGGCTTGCCCAGGGAGGCGGACGACGAGATGCCGTTGTATTGGCCACCAAAGTTTACGGCCCTGTGAAACGTAAGGCAGACCTGTCTGAAGCCAACAGTTACGGGCCGGGTCTGAGCGCTTATAAAATCCGCAAACATTGTGAAGGGAGCCTGAAACGACTGCAATCCGACCGGATTGATTTGTACCAGATGCATCATATCGACCACGATTGTCCATGGGATGAAACATGGCAAAGTTTTGACAACCTTATCAAACAAGGGAAAATAGTCTATGTAGGGTCCAGCAATTTCGCGGGATGGGATATTGCTACTGCCTGCCAGGAAGCCTCCAAACGGGGATTTGTGGGATTGGTGAGTGAGCAGAGCATTTACAATCTCGATAACCGGATGCTTGAGCTGGAAGTCATTCCGGCATGCCGGCACTATGGGTTAGGGCTGATTCCCTGGAGTCCGCTGGGAGGAGGGATCCTGGGCGGAGCACTGGAAAAAAGCAAGGGGGTAAGACGCAATGACAAGAAACAGGCTGAGCAGATAGATAAAAAGCGCGATCAACTGGAGAAATACGAAGGGCTGTGCAAAAAAATCGGCCATCCGCCGGGAGAAGTGGCATTGGCATGGTTGCTTCATAATCCGGTAGTGACTGCGCCCATTGTAGGGCCACGAACCCTTGAGCAACTGGAAAGTGCTGTGCGGGCAGCAAGCATTCAGCTGGATGATGAAGTACTGAAAAAGCTGGATGAGATATTTCCCGGGCCTGGTGGCGAAGCTCCCGGGGCGTATGCCTGGTAGCCAGCAAATGAATTTACCCCCACTCGTTTTTACTCATACCTTCAAAAAAATGTAGGATCATGCGGAATCACCTGATTTTCTTTCAGGAAGATTCATAAAAGCGGCAACATCTTTGCCACAGGGCCCGGCGGCGTTCATATCATAACCCCATGCCAGCTTGCATGTACGGATTTATATCTGCTTCAGCCGCATCAGGGAGGATATTCCTGAGCATGCTGACCCCGATGGAAAAGGTATGGTTTA
>CAZBGI010000142.1:1423-5576 GCA_964491395.1 uncultured Bacteroidales bacterium
TGAATACACCCAACGATCTGGCAATGAAGACCCATACACCCGGATTACTGAAATGTCTAACTGGCGAATATTTCATCCCACTTTTGCATTGCAATGGAAAACAAAAGCAGATAATTTTCAGGAAATAGAGCTTACCTTCCTTGATATTCATAGTGATGAATTTTTACGCACAAGGATTGATAATGAAGATACCTATTATCCTTCCTATTATGAAGCCGGGACCAAAGTAACCACTACACACATAAGCATGCGATACGAATACATTTATCGTTTCACAAAAGCTGTGGATCGCAAATTTGATATTTCCCTGGGAGCCGGCATCAATCCTTATTTCTCCAATATCTCCGAAGAACCTGCAATATCTAATCAGTGGCCAACCCAAGAAAGAAATATGGGTGCATTTTTCCAGGTTGTTCCCAGGATACAATTCAATCTTTCCAGCAAATTATTTTTGGACCTGAATGTACCCTTTTGTGTTTTTAATTACAACCACAGGCGACTGGAGAGGGAAGACCCACAGTTAATAGAAGAATTAAATGTACAAACGTATACTGACAATACGCTGCTCCCGGAAATATACAGCGTAAGAATTGGAGTAGGATTCAGATTTTAATTTTTAAAAACGCACTAGATGAAAAATTCAGCCATTACCTTAACGATGATTTGTCTGTCGATGATGAAACCCGCCATTTCCCAGGTTGTTTCGGACGCTGGCCCGGACAGGGTGGTGTGTGTGGGTTTCTCCGGCATGGATACGATAGCCATAGGTGGCTCACCTGCAGCCACAGGGGGTACCGCCCCCTACACGTATACCTGGGAAGCAGCGTATACCTGGAACATCGGAAGTCATACGTTCAACTTTACGGCTTCTGATTTTTTGAGCGATACCACGGCTGCCAATCCGGAAATCATTCATGCAATTGGCGACACTATTGAGTTCAGACTGACCGTAAAAGACGCGGAAAATAATGTTGCCATGGATACCACAACCATTTATTTTGCGTATTTTGGAACTCACCTCGGAACGGTTGAATTTACCATTAATCAGGGCGATTCAATATTTCTTTCGGGTATGGAGAATGTTTTTGGGGGTTTTCCTCCTTACGAATATCTATGGCGTCCCAACCATGGCCTGACAGATTCCACCAGCCTGGCATTCTGGGCAAAACCTGATTATTCTGTGGCTTATTATCTTACCTTAACAGACTCGGCAGGTTGTGTTGTAACGGGTGCTCCGGTCTACTGGGTGACAGTGCAGCCTTTGGGTGTCGGGGAATATGAAAATCAGGAAACTATGGTTAAAGTGTATCCTAATCCAGTGACGGATTTCCTGAATATTCAGGTTAATCCGACCCTGCAGGGTGAATTTACCCTACGGTTATTCCTGAATGACGGAAAATTGATTGAAGAGAAGAGATTTCGGGGAAATGAATGTAAAGTAGACCTGTTGAATTATCCTGCAGGTATTTATATTTATGAAATACGTAACCATCAAAACTTCAGCGAACGGGGGAGCATCATTGTAAAATAAAACACCGGGAAAAAAACCAAACAATCCCTCGGACAATTTTGCAAATTCCGGATTTTATTATAAAAATTTGGTCCGATTGGGAATTTCTTTTCAGAATGAAAATTTGACTGATTTCAATGGAAATGAAACTGATGGTTTTTTGATTGGCTCAGCGCCTGCACAAGGCATATACTACATTCCTGAATCAAATTTCGGTATTACCCTCGTAATTGGGATGTATCAAAGGCTCCTGACGTCCAAAGTTTATAAAAGTGATTTTGGATTTAAAGCGGAAATTGGATTGAAGTTTTAATGAACCGGACCATGTAAAACGCATCTGCATTGCGGCCATTCCGCATAAAACAAATCTTGTAAGGCGCTAACACGGCTACTACAGCTAATTTAGTGGATTAGACTGTATTTTGATAATAAATTAGATGTATTTAGTCCTTATACGGAAGACGGAAGAGAACCCACTTCGGTCTTCTGTCTCCGGTCTTCTGTCTATACCCATTGAATCAATGCAATTCGTATTTCTTTCCACTAAAAGTGCAGTTGAGCCGCTTAAAAAAACTCCTTTCTTAATTCCGATATGATGCCAGCATCCATGATGTAAATGCTGTTTTGTTTGTTTCCGGGTTTTAGCGAAAAATCCAGCAAATCCTGGTAGGTTGCAGGCGGTTGAGTGCTGTTTTGTGACACCTTGTCGCTGGTAAAGAACAAGTATTTGCCACAATCCGAAACAAAGGGGCAAAATTCGAATGAGGGTGAATTGATTTTCTCTCCCATATTTTTTGGCCGGGTCCAGTGGCCATCGGGGTGCCGGAAGCTGATCCACAAATCGCCCCTTCCGAAGCCTTTTCCCCATCCGCTGGAGGTGAATATTATATAGCTTTCATCCCGGGCAACATAAGCATTGTACTCGTCACCCGGTGTGTTAATTGAGTCGGGCAGGGCATGCACAGATGTGTATTTCCCGTTTTCAGGAGTAGAATAATAGATGTCTTCTCTGCCCGGCCCGATTCCATCGCTGCGTATGGCGCACCAGTAAAGCGTTCCGCTGTGGGTTACGGATGGATAGAACTCATTGGCTTCCGTATTGACCGGACTGCCCAGGTTGACGGGTTCCGACCACCCGTTGTCGTGCCGGTCAACATACCAGATGTCGAAATCTTTGGGTTTTCCGCTTTCTTTCAGAGGCCTGTTGGAGGCAAAGTAAAGCCTTTGGCCATCGGGCGAGAAGTGAGGTTCCAGGTCGGTATATACTCCTGAAAAGGGTGCTACCTGCGGGTCGGTCCACCCTTCGGGGGTCTTTTCAGAAAATACGATGGCCGAATGAATATACCCCGATACGGTATAGTAAAACTCGTCACCATTGGGAGACAGCGCTGCATCGCGCTCGGCCATGTGGGTTGATATAAATCCGGGTGCAAAAATGGCAGGTTCCGTACTGCTCAATTCTGCGGGAAGAATGGATGCATTGTTTTCAGTGTTTGCCCCATTGCATGGCAGATGCAAGGCCAGGGCTACCATGATGAGGGCATTGGATTTTAGTGCTGAAAGTGCTTTCTTTATTCTCATAAGCTTATTTTGTAAAGAATAACTAAAAATATATACTTGTTGTAAAAGTCAGTTTATGTTTATTTTCATGCTGAAACAACCCCGGCAGCGCTGCTTCTAGTCTTATCTGTCCGGCTCATTGCTGATTATACGCGTATCACATCGTTCTTTTTGTTGTTTGACAACAAATAGTAAACCAATTCATGTAAGTAACAGGTATGTAATTTTTTATAGTGTTCTGATGAACAGGATGGGGGAAAAAACAGACGGGTGGGTGTTCAAATTCGTACATAAGTGTTCGGATACTGAACGGAAAGATTACCTCTGCCCGTTTCAATGGCTGAAACTGGCTCAGAGTATGAGAACGATGATTGCAACGATTACCCGTCAGCAGGAATGACGGCGTTTCCTTCTTAGTTGCAATGGGAAAGATGGAGGTCGGATCTGCTGATTTCTGTCCCTTAGGGTTTGCCCGGGTGCAAATAACACTTGCAATGGCAAATCCTATTCAATGGGATGTTCTTTCAGCAGTAAACCCTTTAATCAAATATCTGTATTTGCGGTATGGGAACCACAAACTTCCCTCCCCAATCCTTGATATAGCTGTGCTGTTGAATGATTTCCTCTTTTAAATTCCAGGGCAAAATGAAAACATAATCCGGTTTTGTCTTTTTTATCATGCAGGGATGATAAATAGGAATAAGTGTCCCCGGCAAGAAGTTATCCTGTTTAACAGGGTTCCTGTCAACAGTGTAATCTAAAAAATCTGTTCTGACACCGCAATAGTTCAACAAGGTGTTTCCTTTTCCCGGCGCTCCATACCCTATGATTTGCTTATTTTCCCTTTTGGCTTTGATTAAAAACTCCAGGATTTTCCGCTTGGTTTCTTTCACGATTTCTTTAAACCCATTGTAATAGTCAATTTCTTTAAATCCCAGTTTCAATTCTCTTTGAATTAATTCTTTGGCCCTGTCAGTAACCGGTTTGCTTTCATCATCTATGTGTTTTCCATAAATACGGATGGAGCCTCCATGGGTTGGCAATTCTTCCACATCCCAGAGTTTAAGTCCATGGAATTCAAAG
>CAZBGI010000143.1:0-5226 GCA_964491395.1 uncultured Bacteroidales bacterium
GGGGTAGACCTACACGTTAAACCTGATGTTTAAAATATCTCCATCTTTGACGATGTAATTCTTTCCTTCAATATAGAATTTACCGGCGGTTTTACAGGCATGTTCTGATCCCAGTTCTACGAAGTCATCATATTTCATCACTTCGGCTCTGATAAATCCTCTTTCCAAATCACTGTGAATAACTCCTGCGGCCTGGGGAGCTGTCATTCCTTCGCGGATGGTCCAGGCATGGGCTTCCTTGGGGCCGACGGTAAAGAAGGTTTTCAGGTTGAGCAAATCGTAGGCTGCGCGGATGAGTTTATTTACACCCGGTTCGTCCAACCCCAGGTCTTTGAGAAACTCCTGGCGGTCATTTTCATCATCCAGCTCGGCAATATCGGCTTCTGACTGGGCGGCAATGATCATCAGAGCTGAATTTTCATCTTTGATAGCCTCTTTTACTTTTTCTACCCAGGCATTGCCTGTTGCAGCAGAAGATTCATCTACATTGCAGACATACATCACCGGCTTAACAGTGAGCAGGAAACAGTCATCAATATATTTTTGATCTTTTTCTTCCATTGGGAAGGTGCGTGCCGGGAGGCCGTCTTCCATATATTCTTTCAGGCGGTTGATTACTTCAATGCCTGTTTTGGCATCCTTGTCGCCGCTTTTGGCAATCTTTTCCAGCCGCTGGATTTTTTTCTCCAGCGTTTCAATATCACGGCTGATGAGTTCCAAATCTACAATCTCTTTGTCGCGGATGGGGTTTACACTGCCCTCGATATGGGGAATGGTTTCATCTTCGAAGCAGCGCAATACATGCAATATGGCATCCGTCTGACGGATATCGGCCAGGAACTGGGCTCCGCCTTTCATCTGGCTGCTTCCTTTCATCAGGCCGGGAATATCGGTGATTTCTACCGTGGTAGGGACAATTTTGGCAGATTTGGCCAGCTCATACAACTTTACCAACCGGGGATCGGGTACTTCTATCTGACCCAGGTTGGTTGTTTTGGGGGCACCTGCTCCCACTTTGCTTTTGGATAAACAGTTGAAAACCGTTGTTTTGCCTGTGCCGGAAAGCCCGACAATTCCACATTTCAATGCCATAGTTAGGGTTCTTTTTTTAAGGCTGCAAAAATACAGATTTTTTTTCTTGTTATGAGGAAAGATTTATCCCCTCACAAAAAGAAACTCCGGATAAAACCTCTTCACGCCTTCTCTTTTTCTGAATATGATGGGCCGCCTTTGTTTCAAAACCTGCTGTCAGCCTTCTCAACCCTTGCCAAGGGCTTTCTCATCACGATACTACATTGTTTAATCAACTTGTCCTTAAACCCTGTTACCTGCTTCCCTATCCCTGATTTTCCATTACAAATGGTTAATAACCCTCTACCCTCAGTACCGGAAACTGCGTTCCTTCTTTAAGCAAATATTCAAACCCGGGTCTTTGTGCCAGGCCTAACATGGACTGCGGTTCCAGCAGGCTCACCAGGATATTGCTGTGGAGTTGTGAAACAGGGATATACAAATATTCATCGGCATAGTTCTGCTTTTCCACTGTTTGGAGTTTAACCTTCGGAAGTCGGTTGGATAGTTCTTCATCTTCACTCATCTCTATACTTACAATCTGATATCCTCTGATGTTGTTTTGTCTTACATCGAAATTTTCCTGTACCTGAATCTGGTGCAACTTAAGGAAGTTAACCAGCAGGGTATCCTGTCGCGGAATCAGGTAGGCTTCCGGCCGCTCTACCTTCAGGGTGGGCTTTACAATGGGATGGTAATTTTCTACCACGACCAGGGTATCGGCAGTGGTAAGAGAGGAAGTCAGATGCAACAGCAGGGGAGCGTCACCGGGGAAATGTTCGAGCCTGATGGCCACCGGGTCTCCCGGTTTGGGTTCTTTTAATTGCTGACGGGCATTTTCAACCATTAGCCTGGCTTTATTGCTGTGGTTGTGAAGAAAGTTCAGCATGGCAAGCAGTGCTTCATGCTGCCCATGGGTTCTGCGTTCCAGGTTCTCAGAATATCCATCTGGTCCGTTAATCCCTTCGTAAATGAAGGATAGTGTTCCCAGCATGGCAAAAGATTGTCTTCCATCATTAAAATCGACAGTAGAATGGCGGGTGCGCCCTTGCGTAGGAACAGGTCCCACCAGGTAATTGTGAAAGCTGTAGCCTTTTTCGTTGAGATGTTTTTCGAGAGCGGGCAAAGCTCCGGTAAGGGCAAAGGCCCGGATTTGCTCGTTAACATTGGGATTGGTAGGAATTCCGGCTTGCACATCGAAGGTCTTGTAAGCGCCAAACGCTTCCCACGATTCCCTGAAGGGCTGGTATTCATGAATGTCGATGGTTACATGGGGCATTACACGGCGAAACAGGGCATGCAGCGCCCTTGTTTCCGGGGCATGTTGTACAACATGGTCGCGATTCAGGTCAATCCCTCCGGCATTGAGGCGCTCATTTACATCTGAACCATCAGGATTGACTTGCGGAACAATCCATAATTCCAGGTTCGGAAACCATTCCTGGTGTTCTCCCCGGGCAAGATCACTGATGAGTAGCAGGGCTGCTTCCTTACCGCTCTGCTCGTTACCATGTTGCTGGGCAAAAATAAGCACACGCAGGGCAGGCTCACTGCTTTCTGATGCAGCGGCTGCTTTAATGGCTACCAGGGGTTTGCCGGATTCACTCTTACCAATAGTTTCGATGGTAAGCATTTCTGAGGCTTCAGCTGCCCGCCGTCCAAACCGGACCACTTCGTCAGCGGTAGCGGGTTGGCTGAAATCCTTGAGCAGCGTGGGCGAATTTAGTGAAAGCTGGCAGGAAACAAAGGCCAGAAGGGCAAAGAGAAACACAAAGCTTTTTTTTAGTTGCATACTTTTTCTTTTATGATTTTGATTTTTTCCGGGTTTTCCAATAATCCATCTATCCAGTGTATGGTAAATCCGTTTTTTTCCATGCGGCGAAACCAGGTCATTTGTCGTTTGGCAAACTGGTGGATGGCGGTGTTGAGTTTGTTAAACATCTCATCGCGTGATATTTCACCGGTGACATATAAGGTAATGTATTTATATTCAAGCCCGTAAAAGGTTAACTGGTGAGGTTTGAGTCCTGTTTTCAACAATTTTTGTATTTCCTCTACCATGCCATTCTCCAGCCTGTGGCGCAACCTGTGGGTGATTCGTTCTCTTATCATATTCCGGGGAAAACTGAGGGCGAAAATGATGTGGCGGAAGTCAGGACTGGCCACCCTTTCGTGGGAGTGGGCCTGTTGGTGGGTTTCAATTTCTATGGCCCTGATGAGTCTGTCGCGCAGGGTAATATCCGTGGTATTATGCAAGGGACGCAAGGCAGCCAGTTTTTCTACAAGTTCTTCGTGGGTCAGGGTTTCAAGGTTTTTGCGAAGGGCTGCATTTTCTGGTACTTTGAGCATTTTGTAGCTGGCCAGGGCTGCTTCGATGTACATGCCCGTTCCCCCGCACATGATGGCCTGTTTCTCTCTGTTGCGGATATGTTGAAAGGCTTTGAAAAATTCTTCCTGAAATTCGAAAACATTAAACTCGTACCCGGGCTCTACCAGATCTACCAGATGTGCCGGGATAATTTTTCCGTTGACAATATAATCAGCAAGGTCTTTTCCGGTTCCTATGTCCATGCCCCTGTATACCTGCCGTGAGTCTGCCCCGATGATTTCAGCATCAAGTTCATAAGCCAGTTCTGCAGCCAGTCGGGTTTTGCCTGTAGCAGTAGGACCGGTAATTGCGATAAGATCATAGAGACGATCTGTTTTTGTATGCTTCATCTTTTTGTATTTTCAATTCAGTTTCAAACAGAAAATTACGGATTTTATTTAAGATATCCACACCTGAATGGGAAAAACTTAAATCTTTCAGCAGGGGAGAAATTTCACTGTGGGGAAAAAATTTTTTGATGAAGAGGGAAAGGTTTTCCTCATCCCTGCGCGGAGCGGCAGTGTGATGTGCTTTAAGAAATTGCAAAATCCGTAATCCATCTATTTTATCATGGCAGGCTTTGATAAACCGTGCCTGGTCTTTGTTGTTTTTGCGAAGAGGGGCAAAAATGTCCGCTTCCCTGAAATGGGTGTTGAAATATTCATCCATAGGGGTGGGGCAGGGGGCGTGAAAAAGTTGTGGAAACAGGGCAATGGTTTGTTTTACCCTGTCAAACAATTCAGGATTAAAAAGAGGATAAGCCGACCATTGCCCGGCGATGCCTTTTATCATGGCAGGGCCTGTGCCGAAAAAGACGCGATCAGAAAGTCGGGTGCCCGGGTAAACAATCTGGTGGTTATACATGAGCAATTGTCCTGCTTTTACCATCTTTTGCAGGAAATAAAAATCTTCTCCGCTTTTCTTGGGGGTAAGCCCGTTGATCTTTTTGTAGGCACTTACCCGGGCAGCCATGGACGAGCCCAGCGGACTGAAACAGTAGGGAGTGTCGCTGAAACGCATATTTAATGCATAGTACCGCATGTAAATTTCATACCGGAGCATGGCTCTGCTGGTAGTGTCATCATCCACCATGGGATGATAATAAGGATTGGCCAGGGCAAGGGCTTTGGGGTGCTCCTCAAATTGCTGCTTTACCGAGGCAAGGTATTCACGGCCAAACCAGGTGTCAGCATCCATGGAGACAATAATATCGGTATCTCCGGCAGCTTTCGCGATGGCATCCATAAGGGTTTTGCGAGCCATTCCCACACCCAGTTTGCCTTCCTGCCAGCCTCTTCCTTTTGAAGTATGGTCGAGGATGTGCAGGTTTTTCCAATTATACTGTTTGAGCAATTGCAGGGTACGGGCATTGTTTTCGCAGATATGCTTCTTTTCCGGATTGCTCTGGTAGCTCTCAGGCTGGTTTATACATACCCATGTATGAAAGTCGCTCAGACTTTGATTTTTAATACATTCAAGCGTTCTTTCTATGTAATCCCTCTCGTTCATGGCCGGCAGGGCAATATGGAGGTTGGGCGTATGTGGTTTCATAGCCAGCAAAGGTAGGATAAATAGTGGTTAGGGTGAAGCTGTTGCTATTTGTAAAAATCAGTAAAGTTCATTAATATCGAGATTTGAAAGCTTAGTGATCTCATCCGGTCTTCAGTGGAAGCAATGAAGAGATGTAGTTGTTTATCATTAAAATTAAGGAAAGTGGAGGCCATTTCATACCTAATCCCTGCCATGAGATAAAAACGCTCCCCCAAAGACTTTCGAATGTCAGCCCC
>CAZBGI010000144.1:0-5192 GCA_964491395.1 uncultured Bacteroidales bacterium
TAACCTAAAAAGTTGTAAGATGCAAGATAATCACGAAATGAATCAAAACAAAGAGAGGATAGGTCCTTATACAAGATTGGTATTGATGTTGTCGGGATCCTTCATCGCAATGTACATTACAATGTATTTTAATACCTACGAAACAGGTCACGTTTATTTCAGCCTTACCCGTTTTTATATGGCTTGTTTGGGGATTTCTGCCATGGCAGTGATAATGCTTTTATTCATGCTAAATATGTACAAGAATAAAAAGAAAAATATTGCTGTTATTTTGGGCAGTTTAATTCTTTTTACAAGTGCTTTAACTTTGGTAAGATCGCAAACTCCCATTGGCGATGTATTGTATATGGAGGCGATGATTCCACACCATTCAATCGCTATCCTCACAAGCAAAAGAGCAGACATAAAAGACCCTGAAGTGAGAAAACTGGCGGATGATATTATCAAGGCCCAGGAAAAAGAAATAGCAGAAATGAAAGCATTTATTAAAAGATTGCAGTCAGATAAATAATAGTGTGACGGAATCTTTAGCGGTGGAAATATTTGTTGCAAACCTATCTCCCAATGCCAAAAAGTAAGGTGGCCTGATTCAATTGAATATATTGCATTCCGTATAGAAAAGTAACTTTGCATAATTTGATATATGCTTAACTTTGGCAACTCATCAAATGTGTTGGCAGACGCAGTGGTTTATTGCCCTGGCCTTCACGTGGTTCTTTCATCCGGAAAATATTAAGAGCATGGTACAATCAAATGAACATACTCCCCAGAAAGGTTATGGCAAAGCATTTGCCATCGGAATAGGATTAAATTTGATCTTTGTCGCCATTGAGATTTTTTATGGTCTGGTAGCCAATTCATCCGCACTATTGGCCGATGCCGGCCATAATGCCAGCGATGTTTTAAGCCTGGTTTTTGCCTGGGCTGCCATCTGGCTCGCTTCCGTAAAGCCTAAAGGGAAATATACCTATGGCTTACGCAAAACCACCATCCTGGTATCCATCCTGAATGCACTGTTATTGTTTGGGGCGGTTATCGCCATTGGGTGGGATGCCATAGGCAAATTCCAGAACCCTGAACCTGTGGCAGGAACCCAGGTAATGATTGTTGCCGGAATAGGGGTGATCATTAACACCATTACAGCCTTGTTGTTTATGAAAGGGCAAAAGCATGACCTGAATATAAGAGGAGCGTTTCTGCATATGTCAGCAGATGCCGGGGTTTCAGTAGGAGTGGTTGTTGCCGGCTTGTTGATTCACCTCACGGGAGTCCTCTGGATTGATCCTGTTATGAGTTTTGTTATCATTATAGTGATTCTCTGGGGAACGTGGCGTTTGTTTATCGATTCCATTGACCTGGCGCTGGATGCTGTGCCTAAACACATTAAACTGGAAGAAGTACGTAAATTCCTCTTATCTCTTGATGGAGTTGAAGAGATTCATGATTTGCACGTATGGGCGATGAGTACAACCCAGGTTGCTTTAACGGCTCACCTGGTAATGCCCGAAGGACATAGCAACGGCTTTATTGCTGAGCTGCAGGAGATGCTGAAACATGAATTTGGAATCGGCCACACAACCGTTCAGATTGAAAGTGAGAGATTTGAAGAAGACGGACAAAACGATTGCTAAGAAATATTTCTATTAAGTATGAAGCCGTCTCGCATTTATTATTATTTTTGAAACAAAACAGGAAATCCCAGGGGAGTCAAGGATAAACTTACTGCCGGGCAATAGGATAAAAAAAAAGGGAATATGATAAAAATGATAGTTTTTGCAACCTGTTGTTATCCAATGCCGTGTAAAATATTTTTTGGTTATTTTAAATAATTGAAAACAAATTTTTATATTTGCTCCGGATATATCATTGACAAATTCGGGAAACAGGGGAGATATTTCGCAAAATCTGATGACCATTACTGAAAGTACTTTTATATACCATGTAATCCAATTGGTACATAGAGGAGAATGCATGGAAATGCACGTATGATTACCCAGGAGAGATACAGCTAAATATAACGGTATTTTTATTATTTACCAAAGAATTAGAGGCGGATGTCGAAAAGCCAACAGAGTAGACACTTTATAAAATAATGCACAATGAAACATTCAACCAGAGTTTTAATGATTTTTTTTGTCACCCTTTTTTGTTATCAGGCAAATGCGCAAACATTTGGAGTAAAGGGGGGGCTAAGCCTTTCAACGATGCTTGAAAAAGATGATGATGAAACTTATAGTAATGATTACAGCATGAAGCCCGGGTTTCATGTTGGATTTATAGTTGATGTGCCACTAAACGAATTTTTATCTTTCGAACCTGGAATGATTATTACCACAAAGGGAATGAAATATGAGGATAAAATAATGGGTGTAGATATATCTGCAAAAGCGAATCTTTATTATCTGGACATTCCTTTGGCTCTGAAAGCATCTCATGATTTAGGTGGAGGATTGAAAATGTTCGGTGCAGTCGGCCCTTATGTCGGCTTTGGAATAAGTGGGAACGTAGAAGCGATGGCAGAATATATGGGAGAAGAAGAAACTGAAGAAACAGACATAAA
Source organism: uncultured Bacteroidales bacterium (assembly GCA_964491395.1). Taxonomy (GTDB): domain Bacteria; phylum Bacteroidota; class Bacteroidia; order Bacteroidales; family UBA7960; genus SKVR01. The sequence goes on from CAZBGI010000144.1 coordinate 2,561, forward strand.
ATGGGGAAATGATGAATATGATGACCATTTTAAAAGGCTGGATATGGGTTTAACATTTGGTGGTGGAGTGGAGATAAATGCTGTTTTGTTAGGAATTTCATATGATTTGGGCTTAGCTAATATTTCTTCTTACCAGGATGATGGTACTACAAGCAAAAACCGGGTTTTAAAGTTCTCAATTGGATACAAATTCTAAATTGAGCCCATTCCGGCATTGCGCATGTGTCATGTGGGGGGGGAGTATTTTGATTTTTTTATATTTGGCTTTATCTTCGTTTTAAATTAACAGATTTCTCTACCCCACATGGTTCACATGCCTGATTCCCGCCCGATAAAATATCACGCGATCATCCTAGCCGCAGGCTTCAGCAAACGCATGGGTACCCCAAAATGGAAACTTACCATGCCTTCAGGAGAAACCTTCCTGCAATATATTATTAATGAGTATAGCATAGCAGGAGTAATATCTGTAGTAGTAGTGAACGATGAGCAGCAGGGTGTTTTTGAGAATAGGAAGTTGCCGAAAAACCTGAAGGTAGTTGTCAACTCCCATCCCGAAAAGGGAAGGATGTACTCCCTGCAATGTGGACTGGAAAAAGTACAGCCTTCCGGGCCATGTTTCCTTCACAACATCGATAATCCTTTTGTTAGCACACCCCTTATTCATAAGATGACAGGAGCATTGAAGGAGCACGATTACCTGGTTCCTGTTTGCAATGAAATAGGGGGGCACCCCTTGCTGATAAACGAGAAGCTGGCGGAATCAATGGTGAATTGCTCTGAACCCCTGCCGGTTTTGCGCGATTTCCTTAAAAATTATCACGGATACCGGATGGATTATCCCGATGAACGCATCCTGTTAAATATTAACACACCTGAGCAATATCGCGCTTTTTTGTCTATTCAAGGCTGAGAATGTTCTTTTCTGTATCGATAAGCTCGGCACTTTCCTTTGCTTTTATGCCAATTCCAAACTTAATAGCCCACTGGCGGGTAAATTCTGCTCCGAACAGGATAATCATCGCCACATAAGAAGTCCAGATCAGGATGAGGACGATAGAGGCCGCTGCACCATACAACGAAGCCGGGTCTGCCAGGTTGAAGTACAACGTAAGCCCGAACTGGCCCAGGGCAAAAAGCAACGAGGTAAGAAAGGCTCCTACCCATACAGATCTCCAGCGTATAACAGCATCGGGCAGTATTTTAAACATCAGGGCAAACAGCGTGGTAATGACGATAAGATTGAGCGCATAGTTGGTCAACAACAGTAACGAGGGTATCATGTTGGGCCAGAAATTGGTCAGCCATTCCCCCAGCAGTGAGACGATGGAGTTGAGCAACAAAGATACCAGCATCAGGAATCCCAGCGACAAAATCAGTCCGAAAGAAAACAGTCGATCCTTAAGGTATTTTAGAAGAGCTTTTTTGGGTTTGGGTACCACACCCCAGATATGATTGAGCGACATTTGCAACTGGTAAAAAACAGTGGTGGCTCCAAAAATCAGAAAACCAAAACTAAGCAAAACCGTAGTAACAGAGGTGCCTGTTTCAGATACATTTTTCACCATGGTATCCACCATATCAGCAACATCCGATCCAAGGAGTTCTTCCACCTGTTCATTCACCTGTTGCGATACAGATTCTTCCCCAAGAAAGTATCCTGCAATCATTACGATGATAAGTATCAACGCAGGAAGGGAAAAAATGGAATAGTAGGCGAGAATGGCGCTTTGTCGCCACGGATTGGCCTGATTCCAGCGGATGGCCGATTTTTTGAGCACATCCAGGAAATCCAGTAGTTTTTGTTTTGCTTTTTTAGGACTCATAAGGGTTGCGTTAAGTTAAAGTCAGCCTTGCATTCATACCTGCCGACCTTCGTTAGTATTGCCACACAGCGAGGCAAGGTTTTCAAAGAATAATTGAAAGGATTCCTGGTCGAACTGAAAGAACCTCTGTCAGAACTTCATTATCGTGGTTTTCTGTGACTGAACCTGAGCGGGGCCCGCAGGCTGCGAAAAGAAATAAGCCAGAAAGGATGAAAAGATAAAAAGTTTTTTGCATGGTTTTGGTTTTTTTAGGTTTAGAACCCGGTTTTGTCAGGTAAAAATAATCATTTTTCACCTCATAAGTACAGGGTGGTTTTTGTTTGCCATTTTATTCTGCCCAAATTCAGGATATTGCGGTGGTTGAGCCTGTCGAAACCACATACGCTCTGCACATCCTTTCGGCAGGCTCAGGAACCACCCTTCGGCAGGCTCAGGGATCGACCCCAACTCCGAAGGAGTGATCTGATTATAGAAAATGAAACTCATAATCCTTTTCAATCGACATTCAGAGTCTCCGATCCTTTAATTGGCACAAAACCCGGTAGATAACACCCAGAGCCAGCGGTTCTGCATGTTGATGGAAAAGCTATCTTGCCAATTGTTATGGCGCTGCGAAATCATTACGGAAAATGAGCCGGGATTTAGTGACAGCGTTCTTCACCACCCTTCAATAAACTCAGAAAACACCCTTCGAAAGGCCATTAGGGACGGCCTTCCAATAGGATGCCTGTAATTTTCATGCAAAAACCTCAAAAACTCACCCAACAATACCTTCTGAAAATAACATATTTTTTCATATATTGCAC
>CAZBGI010000145.1:0-5075 GCA_964491395.1 uncultured Bacteroidales bacterium
ATTTATAGTGGTCATAAAATCAGGAGTTAACATGAAAAGGTTAATATTAATTGCATCGATTGTGGTATTGATAACCAGTTGTGACCGTTCAGGCCAAGGTCATTTAACAGGTGTTCAAGATCGTCCGGATGGTTTTTATGCAGATCCTCCCGGAATGGTATACATTCCAATGGGAAGTTTCAACATGGGGCCCTCCGATGAGGATATAGCATATTCGCAAAATGCTATCACCAAAACGGTTTCACTCCCTGCTTTCTACATGGATGAAACAGAAATTACCAATAACCAGTACCGGCAGTTTGTAAATTGGGTAAGAGACTCTCTTGCACACCAGCTTTTGGCTGACATAAACGAGGAGCACCTTATTCTGATGGATGAATATGGCATGGATCTGGATCCCCCGCTTATCAACTGGCGTCAGCGCATTCGCTGGGACGGTGAAGAAGAGAGAGAGGTTCTGGAAGAACTTTTCCTGCCTGAACATGAAAGATTTTTCAGGAGAAGAGAAATTGACAGCAGAAAGCTCATTTACCGGTATCATATTATCGATATCAATCGTGCTGCCAAACGCACAGAAAGAGATACGCCCCGCAACGAATTTGTGGTGGAGTATGAAACCCCGGTATATCCTGATACCCTGGCCTGGATCCACGATTTCAGTTATGCTTATAATGAGCCCATGACGCAATATTATTTCTGGCATCCCACATACGATCACTATCCTGTAGTAGGAGTTAACTGGCTCCAGGCCCGTGCTTTCACCATCTGGAGAACCAATTACCTAAACAACTACCTCTCCAACAGAGAGCGCCCGTTTGCACAGGAATTCAGGCTTCCCACTGAAGCAGAATGGGAATATGCCGCCAGAGGAGGTCTTGACCTCAACCCCTATCCATGGGGAGGCCCTTACACCCGAAATATTGATGGCTGTTTCCTGGCCAACTTTAAACCCTTGCGCGGTAACTACGTGGACGACGGAGGATTCCAGTCGGTGATTGTAGGACATTACCCTCCCAACGATTTTGGATTGTATGATATGGCAGGAAATGTATCAGAGTGGACAATTAATGCCTGGGATGAGTCGTTTTATAACTTTGGACACGACATGAACATGCATTACCATTATGAAGCTCAGCCTGATGATCCGATTACCCTGAAACGCAAAGCTATCAGAGGAGGATCCTGGAAAGATGTCGGCTTTATGCTTCAGGTAAGTACCCGTCATTATGAATACCAGGATACCGCTAAATCGTATATCGGTTTCAGATGCGTACAGACCTATCCCGGCAGAGACAGAGGTGATGGAAACAGAGCTTCCAACGTCTATTAATCGCTATACCACAATACTTAATTCACTTTTTTATTCAAATCATACATCTGAAAGTTTATGAAATTTGCACAAACCAAAGCCTTTAAAAATTTCATGTCCAAGCTCTATGGATGGGGAGCTGCACTGGTGATTGTAGGAGCATTGTTCAAGATTCAGCACTATCCCGGAGCAGGTATCATGCTTGTGATTGGTCTCGGTACAGAAGCACTTATATTTTTCTTTTCTGCCTTTGAAAAACCTCATGAAGAACCCGACTGGACACTCGTTTATCCCGAACTGGGAGGAATAGAGGGCAGCGATCAGGTAAGTGGTCGTGAAAAAGATCACCTGGTACGCGGAGGAGGCAGCACCAACGTGCAGAGTATCTCTTTATCATCTAACCTTGACAGGATGCTGGAAGAAGCCAATATAGGTCCCGAGTTGATAGAAAATCTGAGTGCAGGGTTGAAAAACCTCAGCGACAATGCTTCTAAACTTGCAGACATGTCCAATGCAGCTGTAGCCACACAAGGGTATATTCAGAGCATGGAAACAGCTTCTCAGTCAGTATTGGAACTTAGCCAGTCTTACAAAAACACCAACGAATACCTTAAGCACGATTTGAGCCTGGCTGAAGAATACGCCTCAAGTCTTAAAAATGCTGTAGGTTCCATGAACCAACTGAGCGAAACCTATAAGGAAACCACGGAAAATGCCAAAGAACAACTCAACCTGTCCCGTGAGTATAACCAGAGCATAAAAAGCATTACCGGTTACACCAATGATTTGGCGGCCAATTACAGCCACAGTTCTGAATTGCTGGTGAAAACAGTGGAAGCTTTGGAAAAATCCAGTACCCAGGGCGAGAAATATTCTGAGCAAATGCACAAAACCGCTCAAAACCTGGAAGCACTCAATGCAGTATATGAGCTTCAGTTGCAAGCCAACGATGCACAATACCAGGCTTCTGCCAAAATTAAAGACGCTGTTGAAGGGCTTGTGGAAAACATCAACACCTCTGCCAGCGGAACCAACGAATACAAAGAGCAGATGGCTGCCTTGAACAAAAATATTGCAGCTCTCAACAGTGTGTATGGAAACATGCTGACGGCAATGAATTTCAATGCGTCAAAATAAAATACAATTGTCATCCTTATTTTAGGCAAATCCTACTGTAAGAATCGCAATATTTATTAAACCTACAGCAATAGAATTATATGGCAGGCGGAAAACAAACCCCCCGACAAAAGATGATTGGTATGATGTACCTCGTTTTAACGGCGCTATTGGCTCTTAACGTTTCAGTAGAGGTACTTGATGCTTTCGTCCTTGTTGACCGAGGGCTACAACAAACCAACAAGAACTTTGAGCGCAACCTGGAATTGCTATACAACTCCTTTGAAAAGCAGAGAGATGACAATCCTCAAAGGGTAGAAGAATATTACACTAAAGCCCAGGAGGCCAAAAGCATTTCTGACAGTCTCGTGGATTTCATTCTTACATCAAGGGCAGAAATGATTGCCAAGGTAGATAAGATAGAACCTGAAGTGGCTGATACGCTCAATCTTCTGGACATGAAGGCCAAAGACAATTACAGTGTTTCCTCCACCTTCTGGATGCTGGAGCATGTAGATGGCTCTACCACTGCCACTACAGAACCGGGAGGACCCAATACACGGGCATATGTTTTAAGAGAAATGATTGAGGATTTCAAAGTCCGTATGATGGATTTGCTACCCCCCAATTCAGGCATTCAACTGGGTATTGACCTGGATGGCCCGTTCAAGGATAAAAATGGCATGGATATCTCCTGGCAGGCAGCCATGTTCGACCGGCAAATCCCTGTTGCAGCCGCTACCAACCTGAGCCGTTTGGTAACCGAAGTTCGCAACGCCCAGTTTGATGTTGTGCGTGAGTTGTTCGAAGCCATTGGTGCAGGTACCTTTACATTCGACCAGGTGGAAGCGAAGGTAGTTCCCAAAAGTAATATCGTAATCCAGGGGGACGCCTACGAGGCAGAAGTGCTGGTAGCAGCGTATGATTCCAAGCAAGTGCCGCAGATTACAATCAATGGAAGACCCGTAGAAGGAAGCACCATTCGCATACCCGCCACAAGGCCCGGGATACAAAAGTACGAAGGAACAGTAAGGGTGATGGGCCCCGATGGGATGCAGTCCTACAATTTTTCCAATGAGTTTTTGGTTCAGCAACCCTCAGCCACAGTGAGTGCCGACGCTATGAATGTATTTTACATGGGTGTTGACAATCCCGTTTCCGTATCTGTACCCGGCGTAGCGGCCAACATGATTGAACCGCGCATCAGCGGTGCCGGAAACAGGCTGATACCGCAACCCAACGGAAGTTATATTGTCAGGTTAAGCCAGAACCATGACATCAACGAAAATGTAAACATTACCGCTTTTGCCCGTATTGACGGACAACTAAGAAATATGGGTCAATCGTCCTTCAGGGTAAGAGTTGTCCCTGACCCCATCCCGGAAATTGCCGGTCAAACAGAAGGGAGTATTGCCAATCAGATTCTTGCAGGAGCCCCTATTATTCCTCGCATGAAAGATTTTGACTTCAAGATGGACTTCAGGATTACCTCTTTCACTATGCATACCACGGTTGCAGGAGACTTCCTGGAGTGGAAATCCAGCTCCAACATGCAAACAGAGGATATGACCAATGCCATACAACGGGCAAACAGAGGACAAAGATTTACATTCCAGGATATTCGCGCCGTAGGCGACGATGGCAGAGTACGTAATCTGCCCCCCATGGTTTTCAGAATTCAATAAACAATCAAAATATCGGAGGTTTTTATTATGACCAGATTTAAGCAAATATTAGTACTCTCTTTTACAGCCTTGCTGTTTGTTAATCCCCTCAGGGCACAGGTAGTTGAAGGGGGTAGCCCAAGAGACGGCTTCTATGATAAAGTATGGATAGATGAAAAAGAGCCCATCCCTTTGCCTTATGTCAGAGAAGCAGATGTGCTATGGGAAAAAAGAGTGTGGCAGGTTATCGATCTGAGAGAAAAAATCAATCTGCCTCTGTATTTCCCCAACACAACTATCGATGACAGGCAAAGCCTGATGCAGGTGTTAATGGCTTCCATCAATGAAGGTTCTATCCAGGCCTTTCAGGATGATGAATTCACCATGACCTATACTCCTGAAGAAATCAGGAACCAGTATTCCAGGGAAGAAACCCGCACACTGACCCGCCCGGAACCCCCTTATGAAGAATATGATACTACTTTCGTTATTCCTCTCAACCCTGAAGATGTAACCAAATATCGTATCAAGGAAAACTGGTTTTTTGACAGCAAACGTTCTGTAATGGATGTTCGCATCATTGGAATCTGCCCGGTAAGAGAAAGGTTTGATCCGGAAACCGGAGAAAGCCAGGGTGACCAACCCCTGTTTTGGGTCTATTTCCCCGAAGCAAGAAACATCCTGGTGAATGCAGAAGTATTTAACCGTCAGAATGATGCACAGCGTATGTCTTTTGATGATTTGTTCATGCGCAGAATGTTTAACAGCTACATTTACAAGGAATCCAACGTGTATGACAGACTCATACAGGAATATATTACAAACGGACTTGATCAACTGCTGGAAGCTGAAAAGATCAAAGATGAAATTCGTAACTACGAATTGGATCTCTGGGAATATTAATACCTTTTCAAATAAATTTCTGAATCATAAAACAGGGGGGTCTTTTGCGAAACCACCCTGTTTTTTTGCTTCTGTATCTATTG
>CAZBGI010000146.1:0-4915 GCA_964491395.1 uncultured Bacteroidales bacterium
GAATGGCTTTCCTGCTATGGGGCTAAAGCCCCCTTAAACTTTGGCAACAACTTATTCGTTGGCTGAAGCCAACGGCAATAGATAAGATTCTGCAAATTAATTGAATGAAAGAAAGGGCAATGGACAGAGTTTTCAACTTATGCAATTCCTTGTTTTAAGCACTGCCCTTATCTATTGCCGTCAGTTTTAACTCATGGAGCTGGAAGCTAAAAAGATCAGGGGGCTATAGTTGTTTTAATTATGAGAGTGCATCCTTTCAGCTGATTATCCACTCCACATAATCCCAATGCACTGCCCTAATCTATTGCCGTCAGTTTTAACTGACGGATTTGAGATGCTTAAAAGATCGGGGGCTTCAGCCCCATTCCTTAAAGAAGTCAGGAAGCAATTTCAGCATCCTGCAAAATCCTGGCCTCTTTAGGCTGGGATGCAAGTTTGCCTTCTACAATTGAAAGTGTTATTCTTTGCTCATTCTGCACTACCCTTACCTGTGCGCAATGGCTGAGATGAATCAATTCAAAAGGCAGTGTAGGGTCAAAATCAAAAGCAGCATCGTTGCAAAAGACCGAGTTGCACTCCACGACACCTTCAGGCGAATAGCGGGTGATGTGGTAGTGTTCATCCTCTCTTTTTACAATATAAAACCATGAACCTGCACCTTCTCCGGCGATCCACCGGGCCTGCGAGGGTATATTTTTATTTTTCAATGGTGCAGGCAAGGTACCTTGCAAATCGGCAAAAGAGGGTTTAACCACAGGAGCAAACAAAGGCCATGCCTGGGGTCCGCTCATCCTTGTTTTATGGGATAAAGCATTGACATTGCTGATGGGTGTAGGAGTCAAAGGAACGTTATACCGGAGTAACATGGAATGCTTTGCTAGGGGCTTTCCGGCCAAAATAACAGTTTGCACAAAACGGGAGCAATTGGTGCCGTTATGGATAAAGGGTCCATAAAGCCAGGGACTATCTGCCTGCATTTTTACGGCCTTGTTATAAGCTTTTTCAAAATTTACCTCGGTGTAGGACCCATACAAATCTTCATTGCCATGACAAGCCTGGTTTTGATGCAAAAAGTTAAGAATCTCCTTAAAATTGAGAATGCTTTTGCCATCGGCAGATATGCGGGCCTTTATATGAACGGCCAGATCATGGTCTGTGAATGCACTTCTGACTCTTCCGTGTTTTGCAGGCGCATGGTATCGTCCAAAATCGAAATAATGACAATGGCCACTCTCTTTGTCAACCACTACCATTGCAGCATGTCCCACCCGATAATAGTGGTTTTTGCTAAACCCCAATGCAACCATAAGATTATCATACCAGGCATTGGATTGCTTGCACCAGGTTTTCGGCCAGGCAAGAGCGATGGCAAAACCGGTGTATTTATTTGATGCTTTCATATACTTCAACTTCGAATTGATTTTCGAATTCCCGGGCAGTGGTCACCAGGTTCTCAAAAAATTGCTCAATATCTGTTTTGGTAAGTTCTCCGTTGGAGGTGACCAGGCGGATGGTGAGTTGATCTCCGATGTAGCCGAAATTAACCATCGACTGTCCTGATTTTCTCAGATTTTCGCGCAGGGCAAGGTTAAACTCATTCAGGTCGGTTTCAAATTCAGGGATATATCTAAAGCATACACTAAAAGACTGTCTTTGCGCCATTAGTTCCAACGCGGGATGGGCATTCACAATTTCCTCGGCATAAGCCGACATCTCCAGCAGGTTTTCAATCCGTTGGGCATACCCTTGCTTTCCATAGTATTTCCATGCAAACCATAGCTTAACAGCATCTACATGACGGCCACACTGGATGGATTTTTTGCCCGGGTCATCAATATCTTCTAAATCGTGGTAAATGTAATCAGTGTTAATATCCGTTAGGTTATGCTGTAATACTCCTTTTTCTTTTACCAGCAAAACCGAACAAACAAGGGGTATATTCATCAGCTTGTGGGCGTCCCAGGAGAATGAATCGGTTCTTTCAATGCCTTTCATTTTATCCCGATGCTTGTCGCTTAACAGGATGGACCCTCCAAATGCTCCATCAGCATGCAGCCAGATATTATATTTTTGGGTAATATCGGCTATTTCATCAATGGGGTCATAGGCTGCCAGCAGGGTTGTTGAGCAGGTGGCTGCTACGAAAAAAGGTGTCCGACCCAAGGCCAGCGTGTTTTCAATGGCTTTTTCCAGTTCCTGCGGAATCATTCTTCCATCTTTTCCGGACTTTACCTTTATTACATTGTCAGAACCGATACCCAGCAGGTTGGCTGCTGTATCGAAAGAATAGTGGGATTGTTCGTTTACATAGGCCACCAGGTGTTCTTGCTGATTGTAACCCTGGAATCGGCTTTTGGGTAAAAACTGGTTGCGGGCAGAAAGCATGGCTATAAGGTTGCCATTGCTGCCCCCGGTGAGAAAAGTGCCGTCTCCGTCATTGTACCCGGCATAGCTGCCCATCAGTTTGATCATTTCCTCCTCAATAATACTGGCAGCAGGAGCCGCTTCGTAAGTGTAGAGTGAAGTGTTGGTGAGCGTGGTGAGCATATCACCAATGAATGCCGGTAAGTTAAAACCTGAAAAAAGCTGGTTGAAAAACTGCTTGTTGTTGGTTTTTACAGCATAGGTAAGATAGTTGCTCACCATTTGTAAAAACTCATTTTCAGTAACCGGGTCATCTGTTATCTGAGGGCTGAGAATGCTCCGTAATAGGGTGGGTTCTGTGTAGTTGACTACTGGGGTGTTTTCTTCGTGTTGATTTTGCCGGATGTAGCTTTTTATTTTTTCAAAAGTGGAATTAAGAATTTTCTCGCTCATTTAATAGGGGTTATCGGAAATAGATTTCTTTTTCTTTGATGGTTGGTTCTACTAATTAAAACAAATTCAATAATCAGGACCCCATAAAAAAGTTTTTAAGTGGGTGCAAAAGTAACCATGAATTTTGGGAAGCTATAATATAGCCTGTAATTTTGTGATTTTTTCTATGATTTACACAGTTGTTTTTTTAGCAAAAATCAGCTGGATCGGAAAGCATGTCAACTACCCGTGCATACTCGAACCAACGGGTACTTTTAACAAGGTATGCAGCTGGATTTATGCCCTCGAGTATTATTGCCAGGGGCGCCAAAGGGTCTTGTATCGGATCCATTTCTGGCTGCCCATGTCAAAGTTTGTTTGGATGACAGCGAGCTTTCCGTATTTATTACCAAGAGGATAATGACAGAAATAAGTCAACCTATCTGGTTGCCCATTTCTTCATTACAGGTCTGGCAGATAATCCATGGATGAAAACAGAGAGGATGATAATTACAGCAACGAGGGCAAGCACTTGCCTGGACTGCTCAAAATCAGCATGGTAAAAAGCATACAATAGATAATAAATAGAACCTATTCCCCGAATACCAAAAAAGGAAATTATCCATTTTTTTCTGTTCGATAACCCGGTACCGGTCAGACTGATATACCCTGAAAGCGGGCGAACCAAAAGAATAATAACCAGAGCAGCCGGGATCATGTACCATTGAAAATCTTCCACAAATCCGTGGCTAATATAGATTCCTGCAATCGTAAAAAGTACTGCTACCATTATCTTCTCAATTTCCTCGGAAAAATCATGAAGAATATCAAGATGCCTATGGGTTGATTCTTGCTGTCGAAACATACATGCAGCTACGAACACAGCAATAAATCCATAGGAGTTTAATATTTCAGCTATACCATAGGGTAAAAGAGTAAGGCTGAGGGCAAGCAGTCCTAATGTTAAAGCAGATTCATGAGTGACAGGTTTTGGACTGAGAAAAACAATCCAGGCAAGAATCCATCCTAAAACGAGCCCGGTAAGAGTGCCTGCAATAATTTTGTAGAAGAAATCGGTATAAAGCCAATCAACAATCCAGCCTTCAGGGTGAATGCTTATTAAAGCCATGGCGATGGCCATGTTGGTAAAAGGGAAGGCCAATCCATCATTTAAGCCTGCCTCCGTTGTTAATGCCAAACGAGAGCTGGAAACATCGTCTTCAAGAGGTGGTGTCGTTTGTGTATCTGATGCCAGAACGGGATCTGTGGGTGCAATAACCGCACCCAGCAGCATGGCAGTAGCAGGGGCAAATCCAAGCATGAACCATCCAAATAAAAATATCAGTGCAATGGTCAAAGGCATGGTAAAAGCCAGCAAACGAAAAGAAATACGCCAGGTTTCCCATGCAAAAGGGCGTTTGATTTTTAAGCCTGCGGCTGTAAGTGAAATGATAATACCGAATTCTGTGAGCCGTTTCCCGTAATAAGGTTGCTCGGCAAGATGGGGAAGGGGACTCTCTTCGAAAAAACTGAAAACAAGAACAGCTAAGGCCAGGTAAACTATTGGAGCTGCAGCGATATTATTGGATAAAAACCTTGGTAATAAAGTGGTTACCAAAATAATAAATCCCAAATACAGCAGAATGATGTTATAATTGTCCGGTGTAATTATGTGTGTAAAGTCCATTTTGCTGGGGCAGAAGGAAAAGAAAAAGTAAAACATTGTTACCTATGCTAATTTACACAGAATTTATATTAATATACAATTGAACTTCCATTCATTCTCACTTTACGCTAGATTTTTTCTGATAAAAGAAAAGGGTTTCTCTGAATCATTAAACCTGGTTGGTTTTCCTTGGTTTTTTTTTATTTAGCTTAGAAAGAATAAAACCACAACTCATGACTGGTTATACAGGTGATTCAACAAGAGAGGGTGCTTTTTGTGACGACTGGGTCAGGGATAAATAGTAGATAAATAGAAATGACTGCAATTTAATCGTACTTTGGTCAGGTGTATGCATAGCAGTTGAATTTCCGGAGTTCTAAAAGAAATACAATTAACAGAAACATTTGACGTAAAATTACGTCATTATAAAAATATAACGTAATTTTACGTCAT
>CAZBGI010000147.1:0-4737 GCA_964491395.1 uncultured Bacteroidales bacterium
CTTAGCCCGGACGGGAGCTTAGAGTCCCGATCGGGCCTGGACAACGATCGTCCGATTTACATGGAGCATCCCATGCGCGGTCTTGTGTCCAGGGAAAATTCTACCCTGTCCACCCTTTGTCCACCCCTGTAATTAGCTATTTCTGCAATTTGATGGTAATTTCAAACAAGCATTTAATACCGGCATTGGCTAAAAGTGAGCGAACCGATATTAATACATAAAATAACAATCAAATTATTTCCTTACCAAAAACCATTGATCATGACAAAAAGTATGTTTTCATTTTGCTCATTGGCTGCAATTGGAGCAATTTTAACCATTGTGAGCAGCTGCGAAAAAAAAGAGGAGTTAGATCCTCCCATAGGAACAGAAGATGTAACGAACTATCTTCAGGAGTTGCCCTCCTGGAGTCAGTTTTCACCACCCGGGGAAACCCAGGCCCCTACACCGACAGGCGACCCGGTGCCTTTAGAAGATGCTGTTCTGGATGTGGAGGTGATCAACGAAGATGGCAGCATTACACTTCTTGAAGACGTCACCTATTCCTGCCAGTCGCAACCCTTTACCCTTGCCGACAACCCGCAGCAGATTGCCATGTATAGTCCCGATCGTGAGATACTCTATGCCGGAGCGCTTATCCAGGGTAAAAGCCATCGCGACGGGTTGGGAAGTCTTCTGGGGTTACCTATTGCCGAACGGGCTCCTGTCAGGGTGTCCATTCCCGGGCTGGCCAATGATGACAACTTTCGCACTGTTGAAAGTCCCAACCAGGCCACCGTGGATCAGGCCATTGGGTCAATGATCGGGAATGCTACAGCCAGCGGACTTTCAACTCCAAGTTCCATCACCTTTAAGATGGAAACCTACTTCAGTGAAACACAATCGGCTCTGCAGATGGGCCTATCGGGTCGTTATCTGGGTTTCGAGGCTTCTGCCAGCGGTAGTATTGATGAGCAGCGGTCGGAAAGAACTGTAACAGCCCAGTTTTACCAAAAAATGTACGAGGTGGTGGTAGAAGCCCCGCAAAGTCCGGGTGATTTTTTTACTGAAGATTTTACCCAGGAAAAACTCGACCAGCAAATCAGCCAGGGGCGTATCGGCCCCGATAACCTGCCGGTTTATGTATCCAATATCGTATATGGCAGGATGATGATGTTTTCGATCACTTCTACGGCAGATGAGTCTGATATCAGGGCAACCCTGCAGGCTGGTTACAATGGAATCGGTGGCAGTGTAGATGCTAGTTTGAGCGCCCAGCAGAAAAAGATTCTTCAGGAGTCAAAGATTAAGATCACTTCCATAGGAGGTGATGCAGATGCCACGCTGGCTATGATTCGTTCAGGCGACTGGTCGCAGTATTTTACCAATACGGCCCCGCTGTCGAGTGCAGCACCGATGAGCTACACCTTTCGCAATCTGGGCGACGGCAGTATTGCCAGCGTTACAGAAGCCACCGAGTACAATATCCGTACTTGCGATGCCATACAGGCAACCCCGGGAACCTTCAATTTTCTGAGTGCCCAGAACCTTGGCCTTCCCATTCCCGCGCCGGCAAAAGTGATGATGGGCGACTTGAATGGCGATGGTAACAAAGATATTGTGTACAATCATTTGAGTGCCAGTTCCAACGAGATGGTCGTTGCTTTTTCTAACGGAGATGGCACCTTCACCATGGGGTCTCCAACTTCACACAGTGTAACCCCCGATGATGGCTGGAGCCAGTATGTGGCAAAAGTGGGTGACTTTAACAACGATGGCCGCGATGATCTGGCCTGGAGTCGTGTAATTACCACCAATACCTCATACGTGAGTTTGTCGAATGGAGATGGCACCTTTGAAGAGATGCCCATGTTTACAAAAGAAGGATCATCATGGGGTACGTTCTATCGGTTTGAAGTTGGAGACATTGACGGCAAAGATGGTGATGATTTGGTGTGGAATGTTCTTATAGGTGCACAAAACAGGACCTATGTAACTTTTTCCAATGGCGACGGTACGTTTGGAATCGATAATTTTGAACCCACAGCCGGAACCTATCAGGATCATCCGGTCGCTACCTGGAATAATGTTCACACTTTATTTTCTTTAGCTGACGTTAATGGGGATAACCGTGCTGACCTGATATGGCACACCATAGGCGTTGTAGGTGTTTCCGGGCACAGGGTTTGGATTGCCGAATCGAAAAGAGACCAACCCGGCAATGTCTTTGACTTTAAAGATGTTTTTAACCGAAACTCACAGGGATGGCAGAACTACAAAGTGGTTATTGGTAATATCGACGGCAATGTTGGGGCTGATTTGGTGTGGATAAACAGCAACCGGACATCGGATATTGCCATTCACCGGGATTTGAGCAAGGCAGGAAATCCAGCGCTCGAAGCCGGGCCGTTACAATACTACTCTGATAACGATGAGTCAACCAACTATGGCAATTATGATATGCGTCAGGCTCTGATGGATGTGAATGGTGATGGGCGTAAGGATTTACTTATCAATCGAATGGATGTAGTTAATCAGAGTGCTATTGGACTGGGGCGTAATGATGGAACTTTCGATTTCTCACGAATAGATCAGGTTCACCCCATCGGCGACCAGTGGGGTCAGTTTGAAATCCTTGTTGGCGATATCAACGGCGATTCGCGCGAAGATGTGATTTATGTAAACGCTGATGCCTCAAATACCGTGTATGTGGGATTAGCCCGGGGGAGTGCAGAATAAGGAAAGCAGAAAAGTGGTCGGACGACTTTGAGCTCGTCCGACCACTCAATATATGTAATAATATGTTTTACTCCCTGATGAGAGATGTAAAAGATTTTTCTGTAAATTTATATAAGATTGAAATTCAAGGCAATACTCTGCAAACCATACAATCATGAGAAAATATGTAATTGTTGCTGTATTGGTTGTCCTTAATTATTCAGGGAAAAGCTATGCACAAACTGCCCGGATCGACAGCCTGTTGCAGGTATACACACAACTTTCACACGACACTGCTAAAATGGCTACCCTTACCCACCTGATCAATGCATTCATGTATCGTGATCCGGAACGATCGATGGCTTTTGCCCGGGAAAAACTTATTTTATCCCAAAATCTTGAATCCAAAAAGGGAGAGAGCCTTGCCAATTTTCATATGGGTGTATTGCAGAATAATCGGGATCAGTACGATTCGGCAAATATCTTTTTTAGCCGGGCTTATGACTTGGCAATGAATATAAGCGATACCATGAGAATGGTGCTGGCAGTTAACGGAATGGCTACAACATACCTGAATACAGGTAATTTTTCTGCTGCCGACTCGCTCAATGATATAAATTTAGCTGTTTTGAAGCGAAGAAATGATAAATACCGTCTGGCAACCGGCTATGCTATGAAAAGCCAGATCAACAAGGAGCAAGGCAATTTGAATATTGCCTACAATCATGCCCTGCAAGCTTTGCGACTGATGAAAGAATTTGATAAGCCCGTTCGTATGGCCGATATTTTACTTCAGCTCGCTGTAATTGAGCAGGAACTGGGCAATATCTCTGAGGCCATTGAGCATAGTAAGGAAGCTCTCCAGATTTACCGCACTCATGGTGATCTTATGTACCAGGCTATCCTGCTGGGGAATCTTGGAGATTTGTATACCCTTCAGGGGAATTTCATTGAAGCACAGGATGTTTTACAGGAAAGTGTAATCATGGCGGACAGTGCAGAAAATCTGTCTGTTAAGGCCGGCACATTAAATCGCCTGGGAAATCTGTATATGCTTCGTAATCAATTCAACCAGGCCCGGATTGCGCTTCAGGAAGGTCTCGAAATCACATCCCGTATCGGTGACTTACCCGGGGAAGTGGCAATATTGAACAACATTGGTATGTTGTATAATAAAACCGGCAATCCGCAACAAGCGATTCAAAGCCTGAATGAATCCATTCGTCTTTCAGATCAGGTGAACCTGAGACCCGAAAAAAGCAAAGCCTATCTTCAAAGGTCCCTGAGCCATGAAAGCATGGGTCAGCATCCATTGGCACTCTCTGATTTTAAAATGTACAAAGAATTATCGGACAGTATTTTTGCTGCCGAAAAAATGGAGCAAATCGAAGAATTGCGTATCATTTATGAAACTGAAAAAAAAGATCAGGAAATTGAAATACAAAAATTTCACATTGAACTGCTCGCCCAAAAAGAGAGAAATAACAGAAACAGAATCATACTTTTAAGCATATTACTGGCTTCGTCTGTTATATCTGTTCTCATGGTTCTGGTGGCACTTCGGCAAAAACTGAAAAGAAGAAAACTGGAACATGAGATTACCAACAATATGCTGGCACTTAAAAAAAGGGAAATTACCACACAGGTGCTACATATTGCTCAAAAGAATGATTTGTTGCAGGAGTTGAAAGAGATGATTCAGGAACTGAAAAGTGAATGTCCAAACAGCAACCTGCAAAAAAGAATTATTAACAAAATCAATATTGATATCAATAATGAAAATTCATGGGAACGCTTTCAGAATTATTTTGAAGATCTTCATAAAGGGTTTGCCCGGAAAATAAAAGAGATTGCTCCTGAAATCTCACCTGGTGAACTCAGATTGATTTCACTGTTAAAGATGAACCTTAATTCACAGGAGATGGCCAGTGTTTTGAACATTTCACAGGAGGGTATTAAAAAAGCAAGATACCGCCTGCGAAAAAAACTGGGCCTTGATACTTCAGAATCCCTTGAAGACTTTCTGAATGATATCCGTTT
>CAZBGI010000148.1:0-4574 GCA_964491395.1 uncultured Bacteroidales bacterium
AACACATGAAAGAAAAGAAAATTACAGTTGTTTTATTTGCCTTCCTTTTTATGCTTAGCGGCTGGAATGCAAACGCCCAATACTTCAAAATGAGCCCTGAAGGATTGGATGGAAATCCATCCGAAAGCCATTATGACCAGGCTGGTTCTTCAAACCATAATTATGACCCTGAAAAAGTAAAGCAGTGGTATAAGGCCTTTATGTCAGGCAGGGCCGATAAAATTGTTGGTGGCGAAGATGTGGCAATCGAAGATTACCCCTGGCAGGTTTCCCTGCAATTGACACCGGGTTATGGTGGAGGTCATTTTTGTGGCGGAACCATCATCTATGATCAGTGGATTTTAACCGCCTCGCATTGTCTTCTATGGGACACCGACGATGGCGATGTGGAACTTACTCCAGATATGGTGCGGGTAGGTTCCGGATTTACTGCCATGGACAACCCGTCACAAGGGGATTATTACACAGTAGAGGAGATTATCCTGCATCCTGAATATACAACCAGCGCCAATCGTTTTGATATTGCCCTTATAAAGCTTGCCGATGAGATTGATTTCGATCATCCGGGCAAAGCTCCTGTAGGGATGGTTAGCCAGGAAGATGCTGACAATGGTGAAACCGACCAGGGAGTCATGACCAAAGTATCCGGGTGGGGTGCGCTTTATTCTGAAGGCCCTTCTCCCAATATACTGCAAGCCATTGAGGTTCCCATTATTACCAGTGGTACAAACTACCCTCCCAGCTATATCACACCTGATATGATTATGGCCGGAGCTTCCGGGCAGGATGCATGCCAGGGCGATAGCGGTGGTCCCATGGTTATTGACGATGGCGCGGGCTGGTATAAAGTGGCCGGTGTGGTTAGCTGGGGTGTAGGTTGCGGTTCTCCGGGTTATCCTGGTGTATATGCAAGGGTGAGTTATTTCGAAGACTGGCTGGCAGAGCATTTGATTTTTCCTGATCCCAACCAATACACGACCTTTTTTCACGAGGAGTTTGATGGCGAAATTCCCACTGAATGGGAGAGTGTTAGTATTGAAGGAAATAAAAACTTTACCTGGACCGATGATACCGAGGACTATGGCGGTTATGCCAATACAACTTTTGCATCGCCTACAGCAGAGAATGGTTTTGCCATTTTTGACAACCTTAATGGTACCAATATAGGACCTAACCCTGCTGAAGCAGCCTTGGTTTCTCCGGCGTTAGACTTTAGCCAGGGAGAGGAATTTATCATTGACTTTTTCCATCTGGGAAGACATCTGGGGCAGGAGTTCGATTCGGCCTATCCCAACCTTATATTAAAACTGGAGGCAAGTACCGATGATTTTGATACTGATGTTCAGGAATTGTGGTCGCTTGAATTTCCCGACAATGAACATTACGAGGAATCAGGCAATATCTCAGTCAATGCAGATATTCTGGCAGGTGAGGACAACGTAAAACTGCGTTTTCGGTACATTGGCGGTGGCGGTTACTGGTGGCTCATAGATGATGTCCGGATTTCTGTTGAAAATCCCGCCCTTGATGTTCAGTTTGTAGTCACGGATGGGGAAGAACCCCTTGCAGATGCTTTGGTGGAAACAGGCTATCATGAACAGGAAGCAGTCACCAATAATGATGGGATTGCCCATCTGGATTTGTATGAAGGTAATTATACCATTTCGGTTGAAAAAAGTGGATATTTCCCTTATGCGGCTGATATTACCGTAACTGAAGACGGACAGGTGGTAAACGTGGAATTGGAAAAAATTCCTGCCCCGGAGATCGAAATAGATCTTACTGCTATCGAAGTGGATGTAAAGCAAGGAAGTATGGGTAATTCTGTCCTGAATATTTCCAACCCGGGTGACGCAGAACTGGAGTTCTCCCTGGCTGCTTTCCCTTCACAAACTCCGGATAAACTATCGTTGAACCAGGAACCTACCGCTCGTTACCAGGGTTATGAAAATACTACCTACGAACTGCAATCTCAACCCTTAAATGGCACTGCCGGTGCAACTGATTCAGAGAAAAACAAAAATACTTCCTCTTTCGATGAAGTAGTTGAAATTCATCACGATGATGATAGTTCAGATTCCAATGGCATTGGTGCCGGCGCAAGCAGCTGGATTACTGCCGTTCGCTTTGATGCCGAAGACATGAATCCTTATGCAGGTTTTTATAAATTGTCGCAGGTAAAATTCCACCTAGGGTCTAATACTTTCACTGAAGTAGAAGTGAAAATCTGGGAAGGTGGTTCCTCAGCCGGGCCGCAGACAGAAATCTACAGTCAGGTAGTTACGGATGATGTGAATGCCCAGAGCTGGAATATCCATGAGCTGCCCGAGAAGATTGAGCTTGAACCCGGCCTGGAATACTGGATAGGGTATGCCATAACTTCTACCGGGCAATATCCCTCCTCTACCGATTCCGGTCCCATGGTAGAAGGGAAAGGTTGCTGGATATATATAAACGACAGTTGGGCCTTACTCCCTGATCTCAATGAGGATTTGGATTATAACTGGCGCATCAGGGGAGTGTTGGAAGTTGAACAGCTCGACTGGATTACCATGGATCCCCAAACCGGTACCGTGGCTCCTGATGCAGACGAGGATATCCAATTGGCTTTCGACGGCTCCTCTTTCGAGCTGGGAACCTATTCCGCTCAATTGCTGGTACAGAATAATGCAGGCCCCGTGGTTGTCATTCCGGTTACCATGAATGTTGTTCCTGCTGAGTATGACGTTACCTTTGATGTGAAAGATCCTGATGGAAATGTTATCGACAACGCGGTAGTTACCCTGGAAACCATAACCCATGCAGAAGGGGATTATCTTTTTGAAGATATACTGGTAGGAGAATATGCCTACAGTGTGACCGCAGATGGCTACAACGATGCCGCTGGTTTGATCATGGTTGAAGAAGATATGACCGTAGAGGTAATCATGATTCCTGATGATGCCGAACAGGTGGAACTTACCATTACCATTGAAGATGAATTTGGCGAATTATTACCCGATGTTTTGTTTACCCTGAACGGATTTGGCGGACATTACACCAATGCTGCGGGTGAGGTTGTTCTCAATATCATCCCCGGAACATTTAATTATCAGGCTGCCCAAACCGGCTTTGAAACAGAGAACGGGGAAGTTGTCGTGACAACAGATGCCAACCAGGCACTGGACATCACCATGACCTACCTGCGATTCAATGTAGAGGTAACATCCATTCCCCCCGATGGCGGGATTGTATCAGGAGAAGGCGAATATTACTACGGCGAAACGGTAGCCATTGATGCCCTTGCCAATGACGGGTATACTTTTGTTCATTGGCTGGAAAATGATCTCGTGGTGTCTGACGATGCGCAATTCAGTTTTGATATCGACAACGACCGTGATTTTGAAGCGGTATTCCTGATAAATACCTATACCATTGATGCTTCTGCTGGAAACAACGGTGACATATCACCCGAAGGTGAGATTATTGTTGAGCATGGAGAAGATATCACCTTCGATATTACTCCTGATACTGGATATGATATTGAAGACGTTTTGGTGAACGGCGAGAGCATAGGTGCTGTTGCTTCTTACACTTTCGAAAATGTTACCGAAGATGCCACGATTCATGCCGAATTTTCCATCCGCACCTATGAAGTGAATATCACTTCTGAAGGAAACGGCACCATTACTCCTGATGGAATAATGACCGTAGATCATGGCAGCAGCATTACCTTTGAACTCGAACCTGAAGAAGGCCATCATGTCGGAGATCTCCTGATTAATGATAACAGCGTGGGCTGGCATTATACCTACACGCTTGTGAATATTGAAGATGATACCGATGTACATGCTGTTTTTGCCGTAGGAGTGAATGTTGATGAGCTTGATGGAGTTGCCGGGTTGAAAGTATATCCCAACCCTGCCAGCCACCAGGTTACACTTGAGACAAGTGATGAGCTGCAGTTTGTTGAATTATACAGTATCGGCGGACAGCTCATTGAGCGTATGAGGGTTGCCGGCAACAGTTATCAGCTAAACATAAGTGGCATCGATACCGGTATCTATTTGCTCAAAGTGGTAACCCATCAAAACACAGAGATAGTAAGGTTGAAAATTCAGTAACCTCTATCCGATGGCTTTGCCTGCCAGGCAGGAATCTGCTTACAGGTAATATATTCTTGTTTATTATTTAATTTTTTATCAACCCCTGCGTCATTTTTTGATGCGGGGGTTTTTTGTTAAATTAAGTGTATTGTTAACAGGCTAAAATAAGATATGCAATAGGGTAGAAGCACCAGATAGTGTACTGAGGATAAAGCATGAAACCGTATAAAACAAAGGAATGTACTATTAATCCAAACTTATGCACTGCAAAATATAGCGAAAGGCCAAGCAAAAAAACAATAAAGAAAATTGGTTATAATTAAGAATAATTTATATATTTACACTTCTGAACAGGGCCAACTGTTTAGAAAAAAACCAAATTATAAACACAAACAAAAACGACATGAAGAAAATCTTTTTAATTTTTGCCATCCTCGTTTTTCTGGGCAATGTATTGCATGCCCAGGAACGAAGAATTACTGGTACAGT
>CAZBGI010000149.1:0-4188 GCA_964491395.1 uncultured Bacteroidales bacterium
GTATTTTCAAGAATCTTTCCGTTGAAAGATTGTCTTTTCGTTTGGGACTGCAAAGATAAATACTTTTTATTTTACAGCAAGCAAAAAATTTTATTTTTTTTACCCGGTGTTTTTAACATAAAAAGAGCATTGTCCTTATTTGCGGCTGCAAAGGTAAAGATATTTTTGAAATACAAAGAAAAAAAATCATCCCTCCTTTCATAAAATTGAACAGCAAAATCCTAACCCACTAAATGTCAGAAAGGACTAATACCAAATCAACACAAAGAAATTCGATTTTTCGCTTGCTGTAGTAAATCAGAGTCCGTACATTCTCCTGACAATTATTGCCTTGAAACCCTGCTTTAGTTATTATCAATCAGGGAGTAAGTAGGATTCCATCACAGGAAGCATTGAAAACCCCACAATCAACAATACAGATGAATGTATTCCTGCTCATAAAAGAGGTTGTGCCCAAATCTTTTCAAATAAACCTTGTCCCTTTAATTTAATAAAATCTAAATAAAAATGCAAGAAAAAATTTAGGTATTTTGTTGCTTAAATATAAATTTCCCTTAATTTTGGCGACGAAAATAGCACTTGAACCAAGTTTAGATTGCACCTCATCATATTTTATTTACCCCAACATAATAAACGTTTAAGCCTATGGAAGTTTTAGAAATAGCAAGATGGCAGTTTGGGATCACCACTGTATATCACTTTTTCTTCAGTCCGCTAACGATGGGACTGGCGGTACTTACCGCAATTTTGCACACCTTTTACTATCGAACCAACAGTGAGCATTACAAACTGCTGACCAAGTTTTTTGGCAAACTGTTTATCATCATTTTTGCTCTGGGAGTAGTAACCGGCATTGTTCTGGAGTTTCAATTCGGTATGGCCTGGTCTAATTATTCAAGGTTTGTGGGAGATATCTTTGGAATCCCACTGGCCATAGAGGCGTTGATGGCTTTTTTCCTGGAATCGACATTTATTGCTGTGTGGCTGTTTGGTTGGAATCGGCTTCCCAAGGGGATTCATCTCTTAAGCATCTGGCTTGTGGCTATCGGAGCCAATTTATCTGCCCTGTGGATCATTATTGCCAATGCATGGATGCAGGTTCCCGTGGGCTATGATCTCAATGGAGGACGTGCAGAATTAAGTGATTTTGTGGCAGTCATGCTCAATGAGCAAATGCTGGTAATGGCCCAGCATACCATCATCGCTGCCTTCGTGACGGGTGGACTTTTTATGCTGGGCATCAGCGCCTGGCAGATGTTGCGTAAAA
Source organism: uncultured Bacteroidales bacterium (assembly GCA_964491395.1). Classification (GTDB taxonomy): domain Bacteria; phylum Bacteroidota; class Bacteroidia; order Bacteroidales; family UBA7960; genus SKVR01. The sequence goes on from CAZBGI010000149.1 coordinate 1,268, forward strand.
ACCAGGCGGAGATTTTTGGCAAAACAGCCAGGATTGCGCTTGTTTTCACGGCAGTATCGGCATTGCTTGTGGCCACAACGGGTCATAAGCACGCACAGCACACTGTAAAACATCAACCCATGAAAATGGCTGCCATGGAAGGCCTGTGGGAAACAGAACAACCTGCCAGTTTTTCTCTATTCGCCTTGATAGATCAGGAAAACAGAACTTCCAGCCGGGAGTTGAAACTACCTTACATGCTCTCAGTTTTGGCTTATAATAATCTTACCACCGAAGTTAAAGGGATGAACGATCTCCAGAAAGAGTATGAGGAGGCATATGGTCCGGGTGATTATCTTCCTCCGGTAAGCATTGTGTACTGGAGTTTCCGTCTCATGGTGGGTTTAGGTGTCCTTTTTATTCTATTTGCCATTTACGGTCTGATTCAATGGTGGCGAAACAAACTGGAAGACAGCAGACTGTACCTCAAATTGGCTATAATCGTAATGTTTCTCCCCCTTTTGGCCAACTCACTTGGATGGATTGTGGCAGAAATGGGACGTCAGCCCTGGGTGGTTTATGGTTTGATGCTCACGCAGGAGGGTGTATCTCCCAATGTCAGTGCAGGACAAATGATTTTAACGACCATTGCCTTTACCCTGGTATACGGCATATTGGCTGCTGTGGCAATTTATCTTATCCATCGTTTTGCCAAGCCCGGAGTTCCTGAAGATAGCGAGCAATCGGTACATGCATATTAATGATATTATCAAAACATAAAAATTTTCGGATATGGATTTTCAAATTATATGGTTTATACTGATAGCCATCCTTTTTATCGGCTATTTTATCCTGGAAGGTTTTGACTTTGGGGTAGGAATCCTGATGCCATTTATCAGTAAAGATGATGTGGACCGCAGGATAGTAATCAATACCATCGGCCCCTTCTGGGATGCCAACGAAGTATGGTTAATAACCGCAGGGGGTGCCATGTTTGCAGCTTTCCCCCATTGGTATGCCACGTTATTCAGTGGCTTTTACATTCCCTTATTTCTCCTGGTAATTGCCCTTATCCTGCGTGCTGTGGGATTTGAGTTCCGCAGTAAAATGAAAGAGAAGTGGTGGAGAAAAATCTTTGACCAGTTTATTTTCTGGGGAAGCCTCATTCCGGCTTTACTCTGGGGTGTTGCTTTTACCAATATAGTGCAAGGTTTACCCATTGGAGAAGACATGAATTTCACAGGCAATCTGCTGCATATTCTCAACCCTTATGCTTTACTGGGAGGATTGGTGGTAGTAATGATATTTGTGCTTCATGGTGCTCTGTTTTTAAGTCTTCGCACCACAGAGGATTTGAAAGAAAGAGCCGAAAAAATCGCCCAAACACTCTGGATTCCTATCGCCATCATTACCGCAGCTTTTGCCGTTTTGGGATACTGGAACACGGTTCTTTTTGAGGGCCTCGGTCTGGTACCGGGAAGCTTTCCTACCCTGGCAATCCTAAGCTTTATTGCATGTTTTGTTTTTATGCGTTTAAAGATGCAGAAATATGCCTTTGCAGCAATGGCCCTTACCATCCTTCTGGGTGCTTCGGTAGTATTTTATGGCTTGTTCCCGAATGTTATGCCCTCTTCTCTTGATTCAGACTACAACCTCACAATATACAATGCATCTTCCAGTCCTCTCACATTGAGGATTATGTCTATTGTAGCCTTATTATTTGTTCCTGCTGTTTTGGCTTACCAGGGATGGAGTTATTATGTATTCAGCAAAAGAGTAAGCAGAGATGCCATACCCCGTGAATAACCAATGACAGATTTGTGGAAAATCACAAAGAAAACCTAATAAATACAAACACTAAGAAATCAGGCATGCACACCCATCGCAGATTATTTGCACTCGCGAATGGTGTGCATGGCTTTTTTCCGGGCATTGCCCTTATCAGCCTGCTTCTTGCTGCAGCCATCATCACACAAATGTACCTGCTGAGTATTGTAATTTCAGATGTATTCTTACATTCTGAAGTCAGTAATCCCGTGCATCTGTATTACCTGGCAGCAAGCATTGTTGTAAGAAGCTTGCTGTTATGGATACGCGAAAGATTTGCCCAGCAAACGGCCGTAACCATCAAGTCGGGATTGCGCAAAAACCTGTTTGCACATCTCCTCAACCTCGGTCCCTCATACATTCGCACCGGCAAAACCGGGGAAGTAATAGCCATTTTGATGGAAGCCGTTGAAAAACTGGATGACTACTTCACACGATACATTCCTTCTGTGATTCACATTATCATTCTTCCCATAACCATCATCTTTTTCACAATGTCCATTGACTGGCCCAGTGGGCTTATCATGTTGATCACAGCACCGCTGATTCTGTTCTTCATGTGGTTGATTGGCACCTATGCCAAAAAACTCACCGAAGAGCAATGGGGGCAGATGAGCCGCTTGTCATCCCATTTTCTGGATGTTTTGCAGGGATTGAAAACGTTAAAGATTTTCGGGATGAACCACAGGGAGGCAGATAATGTGTACAAAAGCAGCAACAATTTCAGAATCATTACTATGCGTGTGCTGAAAGTGGCATTTTTGTCGGGAATGGTGCTGGAACTTGCCGCCAGCATTAGCATCGCTTTGGTAGCAGTGCAGGTTGGCATAAGACTCATTGAGGGATTGATGAGTTTTCAGCCCGGGTTATTTGTGCTGCTGCTGGCTCCTGAATTTTACCTGCCTTTCCGCACGCTGGGTTCACATCATCATGCAGGCATGGAGGGAAGTGCCGCTGCAAAAAAGATTTTTGAAATAACAGATATACCGGCAGAAAAATCCCGGGAAGAACTTCCCCTAAGAGCAGCTCTGGCTGAATCTGACACAAGCTTGCCCCACAGCGAGAGAGGCCTTGACATCCAATTTGAAAACGTAAACTTCACTTACCCCGATGCC
>CAZBGI010000150.1:0-3976 GCA_964491395.1 uncultured Bacteroidales bacterium
TTACATAATTCTTCTGAAACGAATAATAATAAATGTAAGGATAAGCAGCATTCCCAGGTAAATTGACCAGTTGGAAAGAGGAAGCGGTTGCGGTCCCGGGCCCGGGTCGTCTCCTTCTGTCCAGGTAAATGATGCAGCATCGCTCAATGAGCCTAATATGGCTTCAATGGTATCTTCACCCATATTTTCTCCTTCGATACAAAAAGTAGCCATTCCATTGCTATTGGTAAAGGCAAAACCTGAAAGCCCGTTGTTTGGACCGGTAATATTAAAGTCCACTCTTACACCCTCTACCGGATCCCCGAATTGATCTTCCACCAAAGCTTCCCAGCATTGTTCTGTACCTACCGGAGCAGTGCCGGTTTTGGGCGATATAGCGATGGTAGAAACGGTGGCTACAGCTCCAAAGGCCTGTCCTCCCAGGTAGCCGTACGAGTCATAGTTGCCAAAGCCATATACGAGCAACCCAACGGGAAGTGCACTGGTAACGGTATGTACTCCGGCTGATACGGGTAACCTTGCTCCGGAAAAAGTTGTGCCGGGAATCGGATTCCATAACCCTTCAGCTACCACTGTCCCGTCCACCTCCACAGTTCCGGTATTGGAAGTGGGAGAGGTGATATTGATGTAATTGTTGGGAATATTGGATGTGCCGGCCGAAAAAATGTAGTTGTTCAGAAACTGCTCATCGGGAGGAACCAGGGCAAAGAAGGGGTCAGAAACCACTCCATCTGCCTGAGAACTTCTGGAGAATTGTCCCACCAGGATAGGGTTGTTGGCATTGATACGGTTGTAAGAAGTACTTGCCAGTATGGTTTCATAAAAATCTCCTGCATCCAGGGTTGTTACAACCGCTCCGTTGATACTCACTTGTGTGCCGGGTTCCTGTGCCATTATACGGAAAACGTCCCCTGCCGTGCGGGTGGCCAGCGGTACGGTAAGAAAACTCTGACCCCAGCCTGTTGAAGGAACCATTTGTTGTACCAGGTGGTCACAGGCTCTCAGGTCACCGGAGATGTTGGTGCACTCATTGCCTCCAAATACACTGATGGGTTTATCCGACACTACCTTTGATCCGGTATAATCTGAACCGGGCAAGTTGGATCTGAGCTGAAATACTTCTCCTTCATTCAAAACCACATTGCCTGAATTACCCGCTGTGAAGCCTCCTCCTGTTGCCGTTGGAATAATGGTAACGGATGTGTTATCTTCTGTGGCTACGATGGTCATTTGAGCATACAACGAATAGGAAGCATCGCGTGTGTAGCCCATTACATAATAATCAGTACCAATAGCATCCACAGGTAAAGCCAGATAGGCATCGGTAGATTCGATACGCTGGTTCATGCCATAAACGGTAACGGGGACGTCTGAAGTAATATGAATACCTCTGTTTTCTACTACACCGTTGCTTGTTATATCTACTGAAGTAGGTAAATTGATGGTTGAGAGGGTTCCTGCTGCTATGTTGACCGTGGTCGAAAAAGCAGGCATCTCAATATTCACATTTACTTCTGCATTTGTTTCAGCTGTAATGTATAACTGGCGTACACCCGACATCTCAATATTGGCGGGGAAAGCAATCCAGAATTCTGTACCCTGACTGCTTTGGGAGAAAAGGGAACCGGAGAATATGCTCACCAGCACCAAAAGGGAAAACAGGCGCAGGTTTTTGACCAGGCTATGTAAAATATTGTTCATAATGCTAAAGATTAAATGTTAAGAAAAGATGAATCAGCGCATAGCATTAACCGTTATGCTCCTGAATGTAAAATCCTGTATCTGGACAACTCCTGTAGGAGAAACCATAGATGAGAGAACCAGGCATTCAGGTTGGTCGTAATCACTGCAACTTCGTGCTTCAACCGTTCCTTCTGCTTTAATGAGCAACGCTTTCTCTGAGGCAAAGCCCTCAACCTTGCGCATGGTATGAGCTTCGGTGAAAACTTCTTTCCAGTTTACCTCTACTTCGTAATCATTTTTATTGACAATTTTCAGCAAAACTGCTTTTTGTCCGCTGCAGTTGTCGATCCGGTAGTAGAAATCAACATTACTGGTTGATTGGTTAAGTGTCCATTCTTCCGACGTACCTGTGGAAAGGCTCAGACCTTCCCTGTCGAGGGCCATCATATTACCTCCCTGAATCAATAACAGAGTAAGTAAAACCGGGACAATCGAGATTCTTTTCATTTTTAAAATAGTTTGGTTGAACAACAAAAAACATGAATTCAGATAAAAACAAATTTACTTAAACCATACTTCAAACAAAAGTTTAATCCGGGTTTTGTTGTTCGGATAAATTTATCCGAACTTAATGGTTTGTATGAACATAGTTAGCAGAAAAAAATAACCGGTCGATCGACAGGAAACTATTAAGGAAGAATACGATAGATAAAAGAAAAGTAGGAGCGGAGTGGGGTTTAAACAAAGAATTTGGTCGGCTATTGCAAAGGGTAGGGCGTGTGAAAAAATATGTTGGTGGAGGTATTCTGCATTTATTGGGGCGAATTGCAAATATTTGTGCGTGTCGGACGAATACTGATTTTAATTAAATGATGGATGATGGGCCGAAAAGTTGGTTATAACGACAATAAAATGACACTGAGCTAATTTAACGAATTATACAAATATATGATTTAAATTGTAATAAATATTAAAACATATTTTTTTTGATTATTTAAGCCTTACATTTGAAGTGATTTGTTAAACCAATTAATCATTCAAAAAACAATTATTATGAAGAGAAAATTACAGATTCGCGTATTAATGGCTTGCGTCATGTTCTTTGCAAGCTACGCGGCATCTTATGCTCAGATTAGCCAGGGAGGTACCCCCCCCGGGTTAATGCTGGAACAAACAAAGACCATTGAACCTGCACCTGTAGAGGTAATGTCAGATTTCGATCTGGATGCCCTCAGAAAAGAAGATGCAGTGTATGACGGTCAGCCTGGTATGCCCTGGCGTTTCGGAAACAATTTTGATGTAAAACTCAATCCTGAAAATTCAGGTACCTGGTACGAGCTGGAAGATGGTTCGCGTTTATGGCGGTTGGCCATAACCAGTAAAGGAGCACTTTCCATCAATCTTGGTTTTGATAAATATAAACTGGCAGATGGAGCAGAGTTGTATGTTTATACCCCCAGTGGTAAAAACATTCAGGGTGCTTTTACGAGTTTCAACAATCAACAGGATGGCTACTTCGCCACAGCACCTATAATGGGAGATGCTGTCATCGTAGAATATTACGAACCCCGTGGAGTCGCTTTTGAAGGCGAAATCAATATATTTCGTGTAACCCATGGATACCGTGGGGTTGGTGAAATGATTGAAAAGGGTTTTGGCGATTCTGGTGACTGCAACCTGAATGTTGCCTGCGATGAAGCAGAAGGCTCAGAAAATCAGATTCGTTCGGTAGCGAAAATCCTTACCAACGGAAACAGCATGTGCACCGGAGCCCTGATCAACAACACGGAGAATGATGGTGCTCCCTATTTCTTAAGTGCGGATCACTGTTATGCCGATGAAGGCACGCTGGTTTTTGTTTTCAACTGGGAAAGTGAAACCTGTGAAAATCCTTCAGAAGCTCCCCCGGTAGTTCATTCTATCAGTGGTGCTGTTACCCGGGCACGCAATGCAGATTCGGATGCATGGTTGCTGGAATTTAATGATGAAATTCCCGAAGATTTTAACGTGTATTTTGCAGGATGGAATAAAGATCTTAGTGATGTAATTGAAGAGAGAATTGTTGGAGTCCATCACCCTTCCGGAGATATCAAAAAATTCAGCTATTCCCTGACAGGTGTGCAACGTGCAAGCTACATGGGTGCTCCTAATTCAGGCGATTCTCACTGGCGCATTACCTGGGACGGTGGTACCACTACTGAAGGGGGTTCCAGCGGTTCGCCCATTTTTGATACTGATGGACGTATTCTGGGGCAATTGCATGGTGGTTATGCTGCCTGTGGCAATGTTGAAC
>CAZBGI010000151.1:0-3932 GCA_964491395.1 uncultured Bacteroidales bacterium
ACTTTTACTGCAACCGATAAACCGCGGAAAACGGGTCTCCACAAGTGCAGATCAAGATAGTTGAATGAGTCGATTTGTTCGCTATTCACATCATTGAGCCACTGTGCGCCTTTGTAATTATAAGAAAACATAGCGTTTATGATGGAGTTGCGCCAGGTGATACCCGTGAAAAACATATCGCGGGGCTGGTATACCAGCTGTTTCCCTACGAGATCATCATCCTCGCCGGGATCAAATATGCGGAATTCCGTAATCTCGGTATCGGTATAGCTGTAAGAAATATCCCAGTCAAAACCCGGCATAAGATTCACGCGGGCAGACAATTCTGCACCCAGAATTTCAACTTTCCCAATATTATCTTTTATGCGGATAGGGCGCATTCTGTTATTCAGTTCAAGCGAGTCACCGGTAGCAATATAGGCATGGTAATCTGTTCCTTGTGCATAGAATACGGCAGGAGAAATGGTAACACGATTACCGAAAAAGAGATCACCTCCCAGTTCAAAGTTGTCCAGGTATTCGGGTTGCAGGTCAGGGTTGGCCAGCTTCATGCCGCCCGATATACGACCTGTACGGCACATATCATCCAGCACGGGTGCCCTGAAGCCGCGACTGTAGCCGGCATATACGCGAAAACTTTGCGGAATATGATATTGGATGGACAAGCGGGGGCTGAAAGCGCTGAAGTCTGCGTCGTCCAGATCGCCGGTATACTCCTGTAAAAAGGCAGTTTCGTTGGTAGGGTCTTCTACCAGGAAGGCTCCATCATAAAACCCAGCATAGTCGAAACGAATACCGGCCAGTATGCTCCAGGGAGTTTCAGCTATGCCTATTTCATCCTGCAGGTATATGCCCAGTTGATTCATTTTGCCCAGATTAAATACCTTGTCAGTAGAAGTGAGGTATATATCGGCTCCGTCCACAGCTCCGTGCCTGAGATCGATTCCCGTGGTGAGCATGTGTGAAGAAAGCGGATTGAAGGTAAAGGATGAAAGAAAACCCAGGTCATCTCTTACCGATTCCACATCATAGCGGCTGATTCTTCCGTTTCTTGCATTTTCGCGGATGTTCTGGTAATTTTCTCTCTGCCCGTAGAGGGTCATGTCCAGTTGACTATTGTTGTCGAATGAGCCCCTGTACTTAAGTCTTCCATTGAGCGTGGTGTATTCATTGTAAGCACCATCCGGTGCCGCGAAATCCTCGTTCTCCAACCCAAATCCTGTAAATTTCGATCCTGTGCCTCTCTGCCCCAGATAGTAGGACATAGATGCTTCCAGCATCTGATCAGGAGCCAGAAAATAGCCGGCCCTGCCTCCTGCCTGGTATTCATCCAAAAAAGAGGCTACAGAAAACTCATCCAATTCATCCACCGGGGTAGTAACATAGCCATCACTCATACGGTAGCGTCCGTTGAACCCCCAGAAAAAATTATTGCTCCGACCGCCCACAGCTGCCTGTGTATTGGCCGTTTCAAAAGTACCGTAACTCTGACTGAGGTATCCCTCCAGGTTTTGGGAAGGAGTAGGAGATATCAGGTTGATAACTCCGCCCATGGCATTGCCACCGTGGATACTGGAGCCGGGACCCTTCATCACTTCAACTTTTTCCACATCTTCGGCATTGATGGCATTCCAGTTAACTGAACCTCCGTCAGTTTTGTTTACCGGCACTCCATCTACCATCACCAGTGTGCGACCGGCTTCACTTCCCATACCCCGCATAGAAACCGTGGCTGAGCCCAGAAAAGAAGCACCACGACTCACGGAAATCCCTGGTATTGTTCTTAAATAATCGTCAGCAGACAAAGCAGGAATGGCTTCTGTTTGTTCACGACCCACAACATCCACCCGAAGAGGAACATCATATACATCGCGGCGGCTTCGTGTGGCTGTAACAATGGCAGTACCCAGTACCTTTGTTTCAGGAGTCAGCAACAGTATGATGGGTTCGCTGTCAGAAATGCTGGATATTTCCTTTGTCTGGTATCCCAGGAATGACACCTGTAAAACAACATTGTCAAGGTTTTGCAGCTCAAGGGTAAATTCTCCCTCTGCATGGGTCGTTGTACCTGTATGGGTGCCTGCCACCTTTATCATGGCACCGGACAGCGGAGTCATGGATTCGGCATCCTTTACAGCTCCTTTGATCGTCATCTGGGCATGAAGCCAACTGCCGCAAAAAATCAGTAGTCCTAAAAGTAGAAGTTTTTTGTTCATTGATAGTTTATTTTAGTTGGGTGAATCATTCGTTATGTGTATTTTGCATATCGCTATATAAAAAAATTTCTCTGAAACCATAGCTATGCTATACCGGATTATCGTTATGCATTATTTGCATGTCGCTGTCTAAAAAAATATTCAGTCCACAATCCGGTTCAGTTCTTCCATCATTTTATTGAATGATTGCTGAATCTGGGGTTCTACTTCTGCATACAAATGATCAAAAAACTCAACAATTTTTTCACCCTTTGGTGTAAGTACCGTTTGTCCGCCTTTTTCTCCTCCCCTGCTCTTTTCTATCAGCTTAAAACCCAGCTTTTCTTCAATAATTTTAAGGTTTTCCCAGGTTTGGCGATAGGTATATCCTCTTTTCTCTACAGCAGCTTTCAAAGAACCTGTATCTCTGATAGATTTCAGCAACATCCATTTTCCTTCACCCAATATGCTCATTCCGGACCGGGTTTCAATCCAGAATTTATAATTGAGTTTCAGAGAATCAGGTTTGCTTTTCACGCTCATGATTTGAAGAGCAATATTAAAGAAAAATTTTAATTCTTCCGCAAAATTTAACAACATCTTATATTGTTAAATTATTATGTAACTGAATATGTGATTTTTACAAACCAAAACTTTGCATATTTAAAATCTTTCTAAATAACATTCAACCTAACCAAAATTGAAATTTATTGTGCATCTTTGCGATATGTCATATTTGCAACTCGAAAATCAAATTAACCCCTTATGAAACATGTTAACTCTTTTTTAACCAGGAGCGCCGCTATCCTTTTTCTAAGCCTCGCCATCAGTGGCTGTAACCTCCTACCCGAATCACTGGCCGATGCCATAAGTGGACCTAGTAAGCAAATGGCCATGAATGGAAACAGCCTGTTTCACCAAACTGAGTTGGTGAGGCTGCAGGAAGGCAAACTGGAAATAACAGGTGAAGTAAAAGAGCCCGGCCAGGTTGATCTCGACAACCATTACAAGCGTGAAGTATTTATCAAAGAGTCGCTGTATGATGCCGAAACGGGGGTAAATTTTATTGGAGCTTATCGCTACAGAGGGTATTCTCTGTTTGACCTTCTTCATCCTTTCAATCAGGAAAAGAAAAATATGGAAGAGTTTCGTCCGGCCATAGATCTTTATGTGGTTGTAGAAAATGATAAAGGAGAAACGGTGGTATTCAGTTGGTCAGAAATCTTTCATACCAATAATCCTCACCAGGTTATGATTGCCACAGATGCGGCTCCTATTGTTCCGTACCGCAAGGAAGTAGATTACGGGATGAGCGAAAAGTGGAAAATAGTGGCTGCCAGTGATCTTTTTGCTTATCGTGTATTGGAAAACCCGGTAAAAATCACTGTCCGTTCCTTTGACAAAAAGGAATACCCTATTGACAGAGAATACGACCCTTTGTACAGTGATGGGATAGATGTGGTTATGAACGACGAGATTTTAAGGCACATTCCGGCCGAGGAAAATCCCGAAAACTATACACGCTATCATTCCAGCTTCTATGGCATGGGAATGGGCTACCATGAAGCCCAATACTTTCAGGGGCCTGAGCTTTCAGGCTTGCTGAAGGATACACTTGAATTTTTCAATCCTCATTGGAACCGCAACGGCCTGGTATGCTTTGCCTCCGTGGATGGGTACAGGGCTATTTATTCCTTCAGTGAATTATTCAACCGGACCGACCAGGTATTTCCCATA
>CAZBGI010000152.1:0-2678 GCA_964491395.1 uncultured Bacteroidales bacterium
CTCTAAAACATTACCCTGTACAATACAATGGGCATAAATGAAAACTGATACAGAGTGTGGGTTTCACCGGTTATGGGGTCGAAGTTTTGCATGAAGATGTTTTTGCGGTTGGTGATGTTGTACAAATCTACCGCCAGCTCGTGGGTGGTATTTTGTAAGTTGATGCTGTAAGCCATGCGAATATTCAGTCTGAAGTAATCGTCCATGCGTTGGGTATACGCTTCCTCCCAGTGGTTGTTGCGGATGTACATGTTTTCCCCGATTTGTTCGGCACTGAAAGGAAGAATGGGTTTCCCCCCCGCCCAAACCACCCGCGCATCGAGAGAGAGTATGTTACGGTCTTTGATTTGAAACTCTTTCCCGCCAAGGGCATTGAAAATGTAATTCCCATTGAAGGCGGTATTGCGTTGTATCCCATCCAATGCGGTATATTTGGATTCAAAAACCGATGCAGTAAACAGATAATAAAAACCCTGATGAAGGAATCTTTCCAGCGTAAGCTCTATGCCATAATTTTCACCGGTGCCTTCATTGACCAGGGTATAATTGGGGGTGATGAAATCGGAATAATCCGCTCCGAAGTTGAGCAATGACCAGGCTGGTTCTTCCACTGCCACCGGAACATGGAAGTGATACTGATAGTAGGTTTCAAGCTTTAGACGGCTGTGGTTGCTGAGCTTGCGGTCGTATCCGGCCACCAGGTGCATGCTTTGGGTGAAATCAAGATCGGGGTTGACGGGTTGTGTAATACCTGAATCGTGGGTTGTTTCGAAAACATAAAAGATGCGGGGTGCCAGGTGGCCATGCAGACCCGATGCCAGGCTGAGGGATTGTCCCTCCCGGAACATCCAGCGAACAGCCACCCGTGGCTCCAGCGATGTTTCTTGGTTGCTGCTGAAATACATGGCATTCAAACCCGAACTCAACGTTAGCTTATCAGAAAAGTTATGCTTCCATTGCAGGAATGATTTGCTCAGCCAATACGTGCCGCTCATGTCGTATCTTTTTTCGAAACCTCCTGCATGGGTGCGAAAAAGGCTGTCGGCAAAAAGGAATGACATGGGCTGGATGGAACTGCCCACCTTGAATATATTGCGTGCATTTTTCTTCCAGGTAAGGTGCGAAGCCATAAAAAGGGTGCTCTCCTCGTTGATGAGTCTTTGCTGGGGGACAGGGTTTGACATTCCCCTTGTAAGGGTATCGGTGCGAAACCTGGACGAAATATGGGTGAGGGCCAGGGTACTTTCCACCATCAGTTTTTCGGAAGGGTTTATCCAGTGCTTTATGCCTGTGGTGCCGTTGTAGGCTTCTGAGCGGGTTTGTTGTCCGAAAAGGGAATGATCCCAGCTATCGGGGTCGGAAGTGTCTTCGGCGATATCGATATGGTTTTTGCCCAAAAGGCCAAATACAGTGATACGTCCTGCTTTGCCCCTGTAAAGAGTGGCATTTAAATTCAGATCCTGAAAATAGGGTACTGCCATCAGTGCCATGTTGTCCAATCCATACACCTTATCAAGCACACCCAGGGTGGAGTAGCGGTAATGGGCCACAAAGGAAGTGTTGTTTTTTTGTGAAAGGGGCCCTTCCATGCCCGCTTCCAAACCATTGAAAGCCACCTGCCCCAGAAACCGGTATTTTCGGGTATTTCCCTGGCGCATTTTCAGATCGAAAACACCGCTGAGGGCATTGCCATAGGTAGCAGGAAATGCACCGGAAATGAAATCGCTGTTGCTCAGGGCGTTGTTGTTGAGCATGCTGATGGGACCGCCGGTGGCACCGGTAGCCCCAAAGTGGTTGGGATTGGGGATATCCACCCCTTCCAGGGTGTACAAAAGGCCGAAGGGACTATTGCCACGGATAACAATGTCGTTGCTTTGGTCGTTCAGGGTGGTTACCCCCGCGAAATTGGAGGCCATGCGAGCCGGGTCGCCCATACTGCCGGCGTAGCGATCGGTCTCTTCAATGGTAAACATGCGGGCACTCACTATGGCCATTTCGTTCAGGGGCATGTCTTTCTCCACTTTGTGCGCTACCATCACTTCATCAAGCGCCTTCACCGATTCTTCCAGGCGTATCTCCAGGAAACTTTCCCGGCCGCTTTGCACCAGGAAGTTGTTGATCTCAAAAGTTTTGTATCCCATAAACGAAACCTGCAAACTGTGACGGCCCACGGGTATGTCCTTTAGCGAAAACCTCCCCGTAGCATCGGAGGTGGTGCCTTTTAGCGGCTCCGTGCTGGTGAGGATCACCGTGGCCCCGGGCAGAGAAATGCCTGTGTGGATATCGGTTACCATGCCATGGATATCCCGGGTATGGGGTTGAGCCATGTTGGAATTGGGCGAAATCAATCCTGTAAGCAAAAAAAAGAAGGCTATAATATGAAATCTACACATGTTTAATTTGTTGTTTTTATGCTGCTGCAAAACAAGTCAGATGGTTACAGGTCCGTTGAAAATTGTGCCAAATATAATAAGTTTTAGAATGACAATGTTTTGTTAAAGAAAATAAGTATGTAAGGAGGGGAGGTTTGTCCATTTTCGGGGAATTGTGTTCGGATATGAACATTAATAGTGTAATCGGTCCTGTGAAACCCTCAAATTCCTGGCAGTATGGCAAAAGGTCCCTTCAGAACCGAAATATCCGCACTGTACAACAAGCTTACCCCACCGGGGCTGGCC
>CAZBGI010000152.1:2778-3901 GCA_964491395.1 uncultured Bacteroidales bacterium
TTATGTGGAGTCAATGGATGTTTCTTCATCTGCAGGAGCTGGCGGGATTTATTCCACCTTGCCTGACCTGGAAAAATGGGTCCGCAATTTTTATGATCCCAAACCAGGCGATGAGGCCCTGATCCGGAAAATCCAGACACCTTTTATCCTGAACAACGGGGATACGATGAACTATGCCTATGGCCTTAATCTGGGCGAATGGAAGGGATTGAAAATGGTTGAACACGGGGGTGCAGATATCGCCCACCGGTCTATGTTGATGATGTTTCCCGAAGTGAAAGGAGCGGTAATTACCCAAAGTAACAACAGTGGCTTTTCCGGACAGATTTCCCGCAAAATTGCTGAACTATTCTTTGCCGATGTTATGGACATAGATGAAGATGAAAAGAAAAAGAATGAAAGTCCGGAAGCATTTGTTTACGATGTAAATAATTTTGATCAACTGGCCGGCAGATATGAACTGGAAGTTTCTCCCGGGTTTTATATGGAATTCAGAAGAGAGGACGACAAGCTATTGACCCAGGCCACAGGACAGAGTGCTGTTGAAATCTTTGCCAGTTCCGATTCTACCTTTTATCTGAAGGTGGTGGAGGCATCGGTAACGTTTCACCGCAATGCCGAAGGTGAGGTAGATCATCTGACGCTTCACCAGAATGGCCATCACCGTGCAAACAGGATTTTCGAGGCACCATGGGAGCCCACCGAACAAGACCTGGAAATGTACCAGGGCAGTTATTTTAGTGATGAACTGGAAGCCCTGTATACCATTTCGCTGAATGAGGAGGAAGAACTGGTTTTAAGGCATCGTCGCATGGATGATAAACCCCTGAAAGCCGAATCAACAGATGAGTTTTCGGCCGACTTCCCCATTCCGGAGATTAAATTTATCAGGAACCCGCATGGAGAAGTAACCGGATTTGAAGCCTCAAGCGGCAGATCTACAGGGATTGTTTTTGAGAAACAGTAAAGTACGGCAGAGAACCAACCTTGCCTGTATCAAACAGAATGAGCAGTTGCCTGAGGGTTGCTGCTTTTTTCTTTCCCTGCCCCGGGTGCCGACCGTAGTTTTCCTGTTTTTCAACACCCGCCAGAGACCGACCCGTCCTTTAACCGCTGTTTTCCA
>CAZBGI010000153.1:0-3796 GCA_964491395.1 uncultured Bacteroidales bacterium
ACACAAATATTAAAACTTGTGGTATGAATTAATACCTTTTCAGCAGACCTTCAGTCATTTCATCCAATATTTCGGGCGAATATTCCAGTATTTTCCAAGGGTGAAGTCAAAGGAAGCGGGTTCAAATCTTGCCAGACCCGAGGCGTCATAATGCGTATACTCTCCGAAGTACAGCCTGTCATCCACAATGTAAAGATCTACTCTTACCGAATCAAAATCAACGGAAAGTCTTTCAGCCAGTGAGATGGCCTGCTCAAGGAGCGGCGGCCTGGGAAATGGACCGCTATGTTGCTTGTAGCCTGGATTAAAAGCAGGCAGGAGATTCCAGTCGACATCAAAATAGGCTGAACTCTCATCTTCACCAAACCGATTGGCCGAGGCCCTGATAAGATGACATTTGCCATGAAAGCAATAAAACTTATAATCACGAGGCAGCTCACCCGCAGCTGTCTGAAGCATTTCTTCCACCACAATCATGGGTTTGATGTTCCGATAAGCCCATTCGTAATGAAACAAACCGTACCTGGTATTAAGCCATTTCTGTGTTTCATGCAGAATAAATTGTTTTTTCTTCTCTTTATCATCTTTGACCATGATATGCATTTTACTCCCGTGATTAGGTTTCACGACAAATCGGTCAGGAAGCTTTGCGAATGGGATTCGGGAAGGTTCATGAGTGGCAAAAAGCAAAGGAATAAGTATTGAGCGGGCTTCTTTTATTCCGAGCAGTTTTTCAATATAACTGCGCACGGCCAGTTTATCAGAAGTAACAGTCAGGAGAGGATTTCTGTCAAAGAGTTTTTTCCAGACCACTTTTTCATTGTATGATCGTGGATTCTTCAAACTCAGGGGATAACCCAGCTTCCTTTCAAAAAGCTTTTTCAATCGAGGATAGCCCGCAAGTTTATCCATCAACAGCTTAGAGTCAGCATAGAATTTTCGGAAGAAAAAGTAGTAACACCAGGGGAAGTGTTTGCGAAGAGGTCTTATTTTCTCCAAAACTTTTTTCACGGTTTAGTGAGATGTTTAACCAGAATTTGCTTCAATGACAGGGCCCATGCATCCCAGTTGAGTTTCTCTTCAAAATAATCACGACTGGCTTTGGCCATGGCGGCATACCGGTCAGGATCATTATAAATTCCCAGGATGGTGTATGCATATTCTTCCGGCTGTGCTTCAAGCGGCAAAGCAAACCCATTGAACCCATTTTTTACAATCTCCTTTACACCTCCGGTATCGGTACCAATTAAAGGAAGGCCAAAAGCAGATGCTTCGCAAAAAGATATCCCCATGCATTCGGCACGGGTAGGTAAGATAAAGAAATCTGCATTCAACAACAACTCGTTAAATTTTGCTCTGCCTTCCGGTGTATTCTTGTCTAAAAAAGGAATAACCTCTACATCATCATCATGAATTATGCCGTCGGGCTGGGCCCCCACGACGGTAAGTTTTACCGGCTGGCCTAGTTTGCTGATAATTTTTACGGTCTCTCTCGCAATATCAAGTCCCTTTCTTTTCCAATCGGAGCCCATAAATACTAACCGACATACGGATGTCCGTTTTTTATCCAATACCTTATGGCGCGGGAGCAATTCATCAATATTAGCCCCCCGGGGCAAAACAAACACCTTATCAGGATTAAATCCATAATCCTCCACAACAGAACGGGCTGCCCATTCTGTTGCGCATACAATGAAAGTGGATCGGTTAATGGCGTTTTGCTCAATAATATGTCCTTCGGCTACTGAACTCTTTGTCAGGCCTTTGTATTGCAAATAATAATTATGCAACAAGCCAAAAGTTGCGTCAGTTGAATAAATGATGGGGATTTCTGTATTTAAAAAGGCTATTTCGGCAGAACACTTATCAGCCAATATAAAATCAAAATGTTGATTTTTTAATTTCTGCCTGAATATCTGCCCATAAATACGGGATATTCTTTGACTATGGGATTTCTTTTTGGATATCCTGAAAAATTTTTTTCCTAATTTAAAAAGCCATCTCAGGGCAGTAATCCGGTAACTTTTAACAGGACCCAGAAAAGTTACTTCCCCACAATGTCGTTTCAGTGCCTGCGACTGAAAGTAATACACCCCGGACGATTCTTTCCGGTTGTGTGGATTTTTGGATGTTAAGTAAGCAATTTTATATCCCATATACAATAACAAAGAGAATCGTGTCCGGGTTAACCAGCAAAAAATGCAGCTCTCCTAATACTCTGTTAAGAAACTTAGCAACAACATGCTTTCAAAGATAAGTGAATAATTCGTTGGTATCAACGCAGAGAAAATGTCAATAGAAAAAACAAACAACAAGGCAGTTCCAAACCTTTTATCTGCCCGACACAGATCCTGGCAAAAAACAAATCTGCCAGAAAACCGGCAGTCGTTTCAAAACGCTTAATTCTCTATAATTACCTTGAAACCGCCTTGTTGCAATTAAGTAAATTTTTCAATCCTATTTTTTACCTTTTCTTTCCGGGTCCATTGCCGTTGCCATGGTTGCCGGGTCCGTTGCCGTTGTTGCCATTGCCGTTGCCATGGTTGCCATTATTGTCGTTGTCACCATTGTCTTCGCCGTTATCATTCTCATCATCAGCATAACAATCTACTTCAAACACCCAACCCCATTTCTGAGCAATGTTGTTGTCAATAAAGGTATTTTCTCCAAAACCCCAGATGGTTTCACTTCCACCTCCACATGGGAAAGGGAACTCTATAATGGTAGTTTGCTCATTGGGAGACACCATGATGATCGCCACCAGCTCATCGCACTCCGGAACAAAATCAGCTCCCAGCTCCAAAGCATTTGCAACAATTTCGTTGACCCGATCTGCGCTTGATGAACCAACACCACCGGGAACATTGAGGTTGGGTTCATCTTCCAGTAAGATCCAGATAGCCCTTTGAATATCACCCATGGTGTAGGCACCAAACCCTTCATCAGATTCTTCGCCAACTACAATGGTATTTATAACCCAATTAACTGCAGGCAGATTTTCGGGCTTATCGAAAAGATCCACAGGAAAATCTCCGAAGCTGGAGTAAGCGATTCCATTGAGCAACTCCTCCTGAGTAACAGGCGTGGAGGTATCAACACACCAACCTTTATGAGAGCCCGCCAGAAACCCATCGATCACATCTATTTGAAAATAACTTTGTGCAGGAGTTGGTATCCCGTTGTCCGCAAAGTCTTTAAAATAGATTACACTGTAGGCTACATCATCAGGCAATAGGGTTTCAAAAGCAACATCACCTTCCAGTCCCACCACAACACCGTGGGCTGCAACATAAATATTATCTCCGGGATAGATGCCACGATTTGCCAGATCAATAGCAAAGCTTACACTTCCCTCATAATCCACTATGGCTTTATAAGGAAATCTTCCCGGAGCAGCATTACGAGGAACGTCATTCAGGTCATTGCCTACCCACAAATGGGCTTCCGTAAGCACCCACGGAAACTCAACATCATAAGTAACATGCAAATAGTCTCCCTCCAACATAGCAGTTACATGGCCTACGTTAGTCCCGTTCAAGGTGTCATTCTGTCCGGCACCGGCCCATAATGTCTGCACAACCCCACATCCTTCTCCGTTGGATTCACCCTCTTTGGTGTTGGAGAATTCAGTACCTATAGTGGCTGGTTCTGAAACCTGCTCCTTTTCACATTGGGTAAAGAACAACATTGCCGCGAAGAGGAGGGTTACAATTTTAATCTGTCTTTTCATGAGCGAAAATTTTAATTGTGAATTTTTTATGTTAACAAGAAATTAAAACTATTTCTTAATCTAAAG
>CAZBGI010000154.1:0-3635 GCA_964491395.1 uncultured Bacteroidales bacterium
AAGGATCATTGGGAAGTTTGAATTTCCATGTATCCAAAAACATGATCAAACCTTTGGCATGGTTTGTCAGCTTTTTCAGGAGAAGCAGGGTGATAATGGGCGGCAACGCTTGTTTTTCTCAAATCACATTAAAAGGGAAGCTCAGAATCATCTAAAGGTGGGCGCTTATCCGATTCCTTTGAGCATTGCTCATCATATTTCATTTGTTCTCTTATCTCTTCACAAGTATCGCAATATCCGGGGAAGGGACAATGGTCTTCACTGAAATCACAAAATTCAATATGATTTTCACCAAAAGATACTTCTACATAAGCATCCTTCCATAATTCTCTCAAATGAGGATAGCGCAAATGATCGGGAAGTTTATCCGGAAAATCGGGGACGAAATTTTTGATGCGCAACAGTTTTTCCAGCTCCCCGGCCAGCAATGCTTGTTGTTTCAGACTCAGCTTTTCCGGGGGAGGGAGTTCATCGGGATCAATGCCCGTAATTTCTGCCATCGGGAGTTCTTCTCCATAAACAAACTTTTCCACGTAGGCCATATCCTCCAGTTCCAGTTCACTGTCTAAATCAACAGAATCCCAGATTTCGTGTGGAGGCTTCATGCGCCATCCTGCTTCTCTAATCGCCTCTATGAGTTGATCGACATATTTTTTCATACCAGCCCTTTAAAAAAATACCATGAGATTAAATTTAAAACACTATTGCCTGGTTAAAATCATAGACGTTTTCTGAAATGCCATCATTTGTGTCATCCCCGGGGGATTTGTGTCATGAGGGCTCACTTCTTTACTATAAACATTCCATTCCTAACGAAGTTAGTGGTAAGTAATATATTTAAGCCTAATCCCGTGGGGATGTAATGCTTATAGCACTGCAAGTTTATATATTCAAATGGGTTCCGTAGAAACGAAACAATTTAACCGGGTAATAATAATTTTAAAAGTACAAAAACCTGGTTTCCTACCCAAAAGTTATTTGGATTATTGGTTGAGGTTGATAAGTTTAGATGATTGGCCTGAAGATTATAAATACAATTTTTCCCTGTTTTCATAAAATCGAAGCACCACTTAGCCATGGATAATGCTTTCCTTTTGCTCTCCCATGCCGACAATTGTAATAATGCATTCTTCTATGTCAAGCAATTCAGTACAAAAACTTGTGTAAATTTGTTTTCAAATGGCTGAGTTAATTTGCAGCTAATGGTTTCAATAAGGTACATAATAATCGGATTGGAAAGTTTTTATTTTAGTGAAAACCACCCAATTTTCAGCATTTTATGAAAAAGACATAATTTCAAAGTCAGTTTTATGCGTTGGCCCTAAAAACATAGAGGGATTTAATGCTAAACACAGAAAATTTGTTTAGCTTTATAGACCCTTTTTTAAAATATAAATATTATGCACCTGTCCTTTCAAAAAGTGTTTTTTACCTTTGGCACCGTTTTCGCATTCTTCGCATTGCTGGTATTGGCCAAAACAGTGCTTGTTCCCCTGGCTTTTTCCTTGCTGATAGCTTTTATACTCTTTCCGGTAGCCCAAAAATTAGAAATAGTGGGAGTAGGAAGAATAATAGCGGCCTTTCTTTCTATCGTTGCTTTAATACTGGTAATAGGTGGAGGGTTATTTCTTTTTTCTACCCAGATTATTCAACTTTCAGAAGATCTTACTGAGTTTAAAGATAAAATACTTGGAATTTTTGCAGACCTTACCTTATTCATTAATAAAAATATTGAGTTTGTTCCCCACGTTGAAAAAGGAGAGCTTTCAGAGAAGCTCCAGGAGTGGTTAAGCCAATCAGTGGGGTCATTTGCAGGTCAAACCTTCAGTGGTACAGCCGCTTTTTTTACAGGGCTGCTATCTTCCGTTGTATTCACCTTTCTGATACTGATTTACCGAAATGGGCTAATAAATGCTTTGGTTAGTTTTTATCCACAAGAGAACAGAGAGCGGGCTTTCAATATGTTTAAATCTGTCCAACAAGTAGGTCAGCAATATCTTTTTGGCATGTTGCTAATTGTGCTTATTCTGGGGATTCTGAATAGTGTCGGGTTATGGATCATTGGTCTTGATAACCCGTTCCTTTTTGGTTTCCTGGCCGCAGTTTTAGCTATTATTCCTTATGCCGGAACCCTTTTGGGAGCTGCTATTCCGGTATTGTATGCTTTTATGACCCACGATTCTATTTGGGTTCCTGTAACTATAGCTGTTTTCTTCTGGGCTGTTCAGGTTATTGAAAGTAATTTACTAACCCCCAAAATAGTAGGGGGGAATTTAAAAGTAAACGCTCTGACTTCCATTTTAAGCATCATCATTGGTGCATCGATATGGGGAATTGCAGGAATGATTTTGTTTTTGCCTTTAGCTGCCATGTTTAAAGTAGTTTGTGAAGAGTATGCAGAACTAAAACCTGTAGCCTTGTTGATAGGGGATCACAATTATAATAAAGATAATGACAAGAGCAAAACGGAAAATAAAGGACTACAAAAACTGAAAGAGTGGTTTACTTAATTTTCTTCGCTTGTAACTTCCTTAATTTCAATCCTGACGGCGTTATCTTTGGGCTTAATATCATGTGAATACATTTCGGCATATTGCTGGGTAATTTCGGCACCAAAGAAAAATATCAACGAAGAATAAAACACCCACAACAGGATAATCACCAGGGATCCGGCTGCTCCGTACATTGCTCCGATATTGGCTTTTCCCAGCCCAAAGCTGATGAGTTCTTTCCCAATTACAAACAACAATGCAGTGATAAAGGCTCCCACCCTGGTAACCCGCCATTTAATATGAGCATCGGGCAAAAAACGATAGATTACCGCAACGATGACCATCACAATGGCAAAGGAAACAATGAAGTTTCCTGCCTGTATTATCAAAATGGTAAGGTCAGGAAAAGTGTCATGCACATAATCTTTGAACAACGAAATTGCAGCATCAATCAAAAAGGATATTAGCATGATAAAACCCAGAATAAGGATCAAGCCGAAAGATATAAGCCGGTCGTACAAGGTTTTTAAAAGGTTGCTCTTTGGTTTTGCGCGAACCCTCCAGACGTGATTCAATGAGGCCTGCAGTACGGAGAAGAAGGTAGTAGATATAAAAATAAACATGGCAAAACCAACAATGGTGCCTGTAATGCTTTTCCGTGTGTCCTCGAAATTGTCTACAATGCCCCGGATGTATTGTGCTCCTTGGTCACCCAGGATTTGGTTGATTTCCTCAAAAAGTTTGGCTTGAATTTGTTCCTGTCCAAGCAAGATTCCGGCAACAGATACAATGATGATGATCAAAGGAGCCATGGCAAAAACAGCAAAGAAGGCTGTGGTGCCTGACAGCTGTATTGGATTGTCTTTCCGGTATCTGTCGGCAGAAAGTTTTATTAACCTCCAGATTTGTTTGATGTTTCCTGTCATGGTATTGATGCGTTTGGAATACATTTGTAAAGATACATAAAAGGTGGATTTCCAGCAAGAACCTGTTCAACCTTATTCGTATCCATCGAAATGCATGAATTAGTAGGTGGAATTAAGGGAGAGAAAATAATTGCAGTTTTTCCATTCCAGTAGGGTAGGATTGGGAGTTCCATGCTTTTTTGTTACCTCTTCATATTTCGCCTATTTCAATTCCGGT
>CAZBGI010000155.1:0-3604 GCA_964491395.1 uncultured Bacteroidales bacterium
CTTATCCCATTCCTGATGGGGTAAAATCCTATGAAGCAGAGGTTACTATCGAAATTCCGGCCAACGCAGATACCGGCGATTACCATTTTTTCCTGGCTCTTACCGACAAGGAGGGCTGGCAGACCATACGGGGAGTAGGGATAAAAGTGCTGGAGAGGGAATAAATCTTTGGTTCTTGTATAGATGCCGGGATTTATTATTAACTTTATCTCCATAAAAACCTAAAAAAGCACATATCATGAAGAAAATCAGTATGATTATCCTGGCCCTTGCTATGATGGCCTCCTGCGCTGCCCCTGAGCAGCCTGCCAACGAAAACGAAACTGTTGAAGTGAACGATGGCGTTTTTATTCACATGACCCACGGGCATGACAACCCCCACCGGGTGCTGATGCCTCTGCAAATGGCTGCCATGATGGCTCCTGACAAAGATGTTCTGATTTACATGGACATTGATGCCGTGAAGCTCCTGACCCAGGATGCAGAGGATGTTGAGTATGCTCATTTTACTCCCTTTAAAGAATCTTTGGCGAATTTGCTGGAAATGGGTGTTACCATCTTTGCCTGTCCTGGTTGTATGAAGGTCCATGAAATTGAAGAAGCCGACCTGATGGAAGGCATCCAGGTGGCGCAAAAGGACAAGTTTTTTAATTTTACGGAGGGTAAAATAGTTTCGCTGACTTACTAAATTTTGACGATACATTGTATCATCACAAATAAATTCCCTTTGGGTTGCTTGCAGATGCAATGGAAAGGGAATTTTTTTTGCTTCAATCATTAAGAAACACCCATATGGCAGCTGCCCCCAGTAAAAAGCGGTGGCGATGCTGTAATTTCAGCTCTTTGGAAAACTCAGACAAAAGGTCATGGGCCATAAAATGTTTGAAGTTCCGGTAATGCTCGCCGCCCACCATTTTCTCTACCATTCTTGCGGCAATACGTCCCAATGGCCGGGTATGCTGGTCAAAGCTATAATCCACCACAATCAAAAGGCCACCGGGTTTTACTATTCTCCGGGCTTCGCTAAATATGCCTTCAGCAGTACCGGCCTGGGTTTCATGAAGGCAGAAACTCATAATGGCAGCATCAAAAGTATCATCCTCAAAACCGGTTTGCGAAGCATCTTTTTGCAGGCAAATATCTTTTAAGCCTTTTCGCCATGCTTGTTGCAGCATGTTTTCTGATACATCAACCCCCACAAGATTTTTAATCCCTGCCTTTTGCAGGTAAAGTATTTGGTTACCCGTACCGCAGCACAGATCGATAACACTATTGGCATTTGCAGTGAGAAGGATATTTCTTACCGACTTTCTGATATTGCGAATGGGCAAAAGGAGTACTGTATCGTAAACGCTGGCAAGAAAACGACTATAATGATTATGACCGGCCATAAAAGTAAAATTAAGGATATATTGCAGCTTTAACTGACTGATTTTCCTGCAAAGGTAATCGTATTACATTATATATTTTTTGGGAAAGGCTGCTAAAAGCAAATCCGTTTTCTTAATGTTAACCTAACATTGGCTTAACATATTCTTTACAAAAGCATAACCTTCTGTTGACAGAAATATCGGGTTACGTGCCTATCTTGCAGTATATAATTTAAATCAGTGCCGATGTCTTATACTGCCAGTGAAACAGTCAGTTACGAAACCTCCAGGTCAAATTGGCAAAGATGGGTTTTGGTAATGTTGCTCGTTTATGTTCTGCTGGTAGCCGTAGGAATCATTGGCGATGGCTTTAAAATTGCTGCGGGTGATCAGGCCGTTCAATTGTTTAGTTTTGCATCCAACCCATTGATTGCCCTGATAATCGGAATTGTCGCTACTGCTTTGATACAGAGTTCCAGCACTGTGACCTCCATTATCGTAGGATTGGTAGCAGGGGGAATGCCTTTACAAATTGCTATTCCCATGATCATGGGTGCCAATATAGGAACTTCTCTTACCAGTACCATAGTTAGCCTGGGACATATCCGAAACGGAGAGGAATTCAGGCGGGCTTTTTCTGCTGCAACAGTGCATGACAGTTTCAACTTGCTGGCCGTTGCCATATTATTGCCTGTAGAACTGCTTTTCAGCCCCCTGGAAAAAATTTCGGGAATATTTGCAGCATTTTTCAGAACCGGAGTAACTACAGATGTAACAGGGTTTAATCCTATAGGGGCAATTTTGAAACCTGCAACGGAAACTTTTGCCTCTTTTGCATCCTATATACCGGGGATTTGGAGCGGGATATTCATGATTATGGCAGGTGTTTTACTGATTCTGTTTGTTGTGAAATCTATTGGGAATATATTAAAAAAAGTCATGGTGGGGCGTGCCCTTGAAATCATGCACCGAACGGTGGGAAAAGGTCCTTTTTCCGGAATAAGTGCAGGAGGAATCATCACCATTTTGGTTCAATCGTCATCTACTACCACTGCTCTGATAGTTCCCATGGCGGGAAGTGGTATTTTTACACTCAGACAGGTTTATCCGTTTACGCTGGGCGGCAACCTGGGTACAACCATCACTGCTCTGCTTGCGGCTGTCGCTATAACCGGACCCCTGGCGATTCTGGCCTTACAAATAGCATTTGTTCATCTTTTCTTTAATCTCTTTGCCATAATTCTTATTTACTCCATTCCCTTTTTGCGAAATATTCCGGTTTTTATTGCAGAAAATCTCTCCCTGCTTGCACAACGAAATAAAGCTTATGTGGTGGCCTATATTTTGGGTGTTTTTTTCGTGGGGCCACTGTTTGTGATTGGTTTGTCCAGATTGATGGGAATGTAAAGTACGGTGGGCCGCTCTAATTCTTTAAATTGACTTCCTGATTGCAGCGCAGGCCTGGAAAAGATACAAACTATATTTCATCGGGCACGGATATAATCTGCCCATTTTATTTGCCCACAGAGGTGACTGCCGAATTTAACTTATCATGCATCCCTAAGCTGGTGGTTTTTTATCGTGGCAGGATTGATGGCATTGGAAGTTATATTGATGAAGGTTTTGTTCCAGTAATGGCAGGCGGGTTAAGAGGAACCCGCTTGAAACCCTGCGATATGAGAAATATATGGGGATGAAATCCCGATGCATATTTCGTAAATTTTGAGGAACGATAGACTACAGAAAAAGTAATCAGGGTGTAGACATTGAAGTATGAATAATACCAGTATCCAATTTGTTCTAAATCATACCGTCTTACGATATTTCCACACCGCAAAACTCAGAGCTACCACAGCATAAATACTCAGTGAAATCAATTCGCTCATTACATCCTTCAGAACAGCGCCCTTGAGCAGAATCATCCGGATAGCCTGCATGAAGTATTTGAAAGGATTGATGTAATTGATGGTTTGCGCCCACTCAGGCATGCTTTCCGTGGGGGTGAAAATACCACTCATAAGGATAAACATCAGCAAAAAGAAGAATAGGGTGAAACTCACCTGCTGCTGGCTGGAGGAAATGGCCGACAAGAGCAAACCCAACCCCAGCGCAACAAGCAGATATACATAAGCCACCAGAAACAGCAGCCATAAACTCCCAAGTATGGGCAGGTTAAATAGGATTCGTCCCACCAACAAACCGAAAGCCAATTCAAACAATGCGATTACCAGGAA
>CAZBGI010000156.1:0-3557 GCA_964491395.1 uncultured Bacteroidales bacterium
ACGCTGGCAATTTCACCTTCTTCATACTCACCGGCACCGAATACCTCACCAGCACCTTCGGGATTAACGAGAAGAGTGAGGGTAAAAGTTTCCGGAGGTATGGGTTCGAAGTTAGCATAAAGGGTGAGGTCTTCAGTGATAACGATGTCATTGGCAGCGACATCGGAAACAAGATTATCTTCCGGATCTGTCCAGTTGACAAACACCCAGCCTTCGTTAGCGATAGCATTAACACTGGCAATTTCACCTTCTTCATACTCGCCTGCGCCAAATACTTCACCTCCTTCTTCAGGAACAGCCAAAAGCGTTAAGGTATAAACCGGAGCCTCCAGAACTGTAACGGTTGTTGTTACTTCGAGGGTTGTTTCAGGTTCGCTTTGCACAACACCTGCGGGAAGTTCAAAGGTAGCAATAGCTTCATAATCGCCTGCCAGGTCTCCATTATATCCGGGAATAGTCCATGTCAGATCTACAACATGTACTCCTTCATCACTATCGGTAATGGTTGTGGTTGAAGGTAATTCCAGGATGGCATCAGGAAGCAGTGTTCCAAAAGGAACACTTATAGGATCAACAGGTGTAATGGAAACGATGTATGGATCTTCATCTAAGGAAATCATGTAATCCATGAGGTCGTTCATGTAACCATAAGGAAAGTCGTATACCACAGGTTGGGCATCAGCTGACTGATAGTACTGCCCTCCATCCATAAAAGTAACCCCCCCAAGCATTCCAATCATTTGAATTCCTGCTGGATGACCAAAATCAGAAATTTCAATTTTGGCTCGCATGTATCCTGCCCACTCGGTAGGCATTGCGGTATGGAACGCTTCGTCTGCCGGGAATCCGGGAAAGTTTGTCTCACTGGTAATATAATACCTGGTTGGGGTATTATCGGTACCATACCCCTGGGGGATGCTTTCATTCACCCAGATATATTTAAAACTACCGGGTGTAAACTCCTCGGCCATAATTCCGATTTTTTCCACAGTAATTTTGTCATTGGCTTTGATACTGTTGCCAAACACATCAGGATTATAATCAAAATACACCTGCATATCGCGGTGGAAGGTGCCAGCTTCAGTGGCCCTCACTTCCACATCGAACTGGAAGAAATAGGTGTCGCCCTCCTGAACAATTTGTTCATTGGCAAACCGGAAGTCCAATGAAGGATCAGGGTCTTTGGTGTCGGCAATGGCTGTTGCCATAAAAGCAAAAAACATCAGCAACACTAGTTTCGTTTTTTTCATAGGAATTGATTTTAAGTTTAACAATCATTTGATTTCAGAAATAAAGATTTGAGTTTTATATTTTGCAAGGTTTTAAATTTTAGGCTAATCCCCCTTGGTCAGCAACCTGCCTGTTACAGGCAGGTTGCTGCAGGGTGGTTATTATTCAGAGTCACCGGGTACGGCAGAACCGTTACCACTATTGGGGTTCCAGATGTTGTTTTTATCCTGAGCCTGAACTTGTCCGTTAAGGTCAAAGTCCGCAGGATAGTATCCGGCAAGGCCGGACTGAAGGTTCCAGACATTGTTTTTATCCTGAGCCTGGATCTGGCCGTTGGCATCACCATCGCCGCCATACATTCCGAACACACCATCACCAAGTTCCTTATGTCCGTTGCCATAAGAAGATCTGGTTGGGAGTCTGTAGGCTTTTTCCATGGATTGGGTGAAATCCCAGCTATAGGTTCCATCCTCTTCCATAAGGGCATCAGCCGACATCACTGCAAGGTGGTTTCTGTGGTAAACGACCACATAAAGACCTTCACTGATTTCCACATCAAATACGGGCAGGTTGAGATCTACCGATACTATCTCGCCTGTGTTAAGCAGAAGAGCTGCCTTACGAGCCACCACCGTATTGGTATATGCCTCTGATGGGGCAGCTGCGTCACGCAATTCCACCAGTACCCAATCCACAACATTGTCAGGCATCTCTGCTACTGATTCATCACTTTCATAGTACCATACAGGGTTGTTGTTTCCAAAATAGGGTAGTTCCGGTGCGAAAGGTTGCTCGAGAGGAAGAACATCGTTGATTTGGGTATGCATTCGTTCAGTCAGATCCGGAGTGTAGGCTCCTTCAAGTATTACTTTAATGTCGAGGGTAATGCCATCGGGTGCTGGCACTCCTACGAAGAAATTATCATAAGCAATCCAATAGTCGCCAGATACCCAGTTGGCAACAATCCTGACTTTAATGTTTTCTCCAACAAACCCATCAAGATCAAGAGAAAAGGTTTGCCAACCTTCTGTTCCATCATTTACAATGGTCTCCTGTTCAAGATATGTTGCTCCGAGATCAGTAGAAATGGAAACAATAAATTCGCCTGATTCGGCTGCAGGCGGATCATATGGACTACCATAATTAGCCATTGCATAATCAAAAGTAAGTACCATATTTTCCTCAACATTACCTACATTAATAGTTGTGAGGGTTCCCGTTGTAGCACCTGACCAAAGGTTACGACGGATGTAATTTCCATCAACAGGAGGAATCGCTGTTGTAGTGCCAATTGTCCAGAAGGGAACTGCTGACCAACCCTGGGGGAGAGATGTGTCAGTAAACTCCTCAAGCCAGGGTGCCGGCACAATAAGCTCTGTTGAAAATGTTGCCGGTCCTGCCCAGTCACTGGTTTCTCCATCACAATCGGCCTGTACATAAAACTCATAGGTGGTCCCGGAGTCCAGGCCATCAAGTTCATAAGGATTGTCAACGCCTTCTGTCAAGGTTCCTTCCCCTTGTGTAAATCCTTCCAAACCCCATTCAATATTCCATAGCGTTTCACTGCCGGTACTTGTCCAACCCAACAATGCACTTGTATTGGTGATTTCACTAACAGTGAGATCTATGGGAGCAGAACAGGCCGGCAAAGGTTCAAATGAAAGATTAAGGGTAAAGTCAGTAACCTGAGGATCAGGGAAAGTTGACACGATTGCAAAATAAGTACCTGCCTGGAAGACAACATCAGTAAATGAACCTCCGGAAAGTCCGCTGCCAATAGCCAATACTTCTGCAGGGCTATCGGGATTGGGACACTCCTCTACTACAATAACACCCGTCCAGCTTCCGGCAACACTGCCACTCAGATAACCTGGTTCTGCCAGGGTAAATTGAGCAACAAAATCATTGCCATTTAAATAACTACTGCTGGGTACGACCCATGAACTTGAATAGTTGTCTCCGTAAGCTTCGGTATTGTCAATATAATCAATAACCGGAAGTGTCAGCAGGTAGGGATTATCGCAGGTTGAGCCTGCCGGAGGTGCTATACCTGTCCCACTGAGCGTCAGGGAGTAAGATTGTTCAGGTTCTCCGTCAGCGTATAAAATCAATAAATTGGTTTCCTTTAGTCCTTCAGTTATAGGGGCAAAAGCAACATTGAAAGAAAAGGTTTCGCCTGTTGAAAGGAACACATCTTCATCCGGAGCACCTGTAAGAATAAATTCATCTGCCTCACCTCCATCCAGCATGATTCTTTCGATGACAAGATTTCCTGCGCCGGTGTTCTGTATGGTAAAATTTTGCGCATCTGATTGTTCGCCAATGGG
>CAZBGI010000157.1:0-3536 GCA_964491395.1 uncultured Bacteroidales bacterium
CTTCGGTCTTCCGTCTTCGGTCTTCCGTCTTCTCTTTAACCTTCTTCCATTAATAACCAAAAACCCTCCCCAACATCTCCACAAATGCTTCTTTGCGCAAGGGTTTGGTGAGGTAGTCGTCCATTCCCGTGGCCATGTATTTCTCCCTGTCGCCTTCAAAGGCATTGGCGCTGAGGCCTACGATGGGAGGCAGCTTGTCGTATTTTTCTCTCAAACTCCGGGTGGCAGCCACGCCATCCATCACCGGCATCTGGATGTCCATCAGGATAAGGTCAAAATCTCCGGATTTGTAAATCTTCAGAACTTCTTTGCCATCACTTGCCAGGGTAACCCTATGCCCCATGTGTTTGAGCAGGATGGTGATTACCTTCTGATTGATGGTTTTGTCTTCGGCCAGTAAGATTCTGAGTTTTTCGGGGTAGGAAGGGGGGGGCGGTGTAATAATGTGTTGCGGAGAGGTTTGTCCGGTTGCAATCCCGCAGCGAAAGGTAAACCAGAAGGTGCTTCCTTCGCCCGGAGTACTTACCGCTCCTGTGTCACCACCATGCAGCCGGGCCAGTTGCTTGCTGATGGAAAGTCCGAGTCCGGTTCCTTCATAGCGCCGAACATCTCTGTCGTCTACCTGGGCAAACGGTCGGAAAAGCCCTTCGAGTTTTTGGGCATCAATACCGATGCCGGTATCCGTAACAGCTATTTTGATACAAAGTTCCTCTTTGGATGTTTTTTCCTGTTGCGGGTCGTCCTGCACATTTGATACATCCAGGTGGATGGAGCCTTCATCGGTAAACTTGATGGCATTGCTCATCAGGTTGTTGAGTATCTGGCTCAAACGGCTTTTGTCGGCATGTAACCACTGAGGGACATCAGGTTGCACGGTCAGGGTCATGCGAACCTCTTCGCAACATAGCTTCCGGTAAAAAACAACCGATTGATGCAGAAATTCATGAAAATTAAAGTCAATGCGCTTGAGGTGAACTTTGCCGTCTTCAATTTTGGAAAAATCCAGCACCTGGTTTACGATCTCCATGAGGTTTTCGCTGGTGTTTTTCAGGATTTGCACATGCTCCCTGTGGGTGGTGTTGAGTTCCGATTCCCCGAGGATTTCGATAACTCCCATGATGCCGGTCAGGGGGGTGCGGATTTCGTGGCTCATATTGGCCAGGAAGTTTTGCTTAAAACGCACCGACTCCCTGGCAATGGCTATCTGTTTTTCGTATTTTTCTTTTTGCACATGGTCAGTGCGATCTTCTACCAGTGCTATCCCAGCTTCTACGGCTCCGTCTTCCCTTAAAACAGGGTTTACCAGAATCCTGACGGGCGTGTTGACTTTTGAGGTCATCGTTTGAAATATCCCTTCGTACAAGGCGGGTCTTCCTGCCAAAACCTCCTCAATGGCATGATGTATTTCTTTATTGGATAATTTTTTCAGATCAACCCCTATGATTCTTTCCCGCGGCGATTTAATGATACGGCAAAGATATTCATTGCATTCGGTTACGATTCCATTGGCATTGAACTGCAATATGCCCATGGGAGATTTTTCAAAAATCAGCCGGAAGGTATTTTCGCTTTTGCGCAGGGCCTCTTCGGCAAGTTTCTGTTCGGTGATTTCCATAAACGCCGCTACGAAATGGTCGGGTTTATACTGGTAGGCCACGCAGTCGTACCAACGATTGTTGGGTTCCAGGTATTGCTGAAACCGTATTTCTTCGCCGTCACGGGCCACTTTGGCAAAGGTGCCAATCCAGTTGAAAGGATCCTTTTCTATTCCCGGGAAAGCTTCTGTGGCTCGTTTTCCTTGGGGGTTGACTCCGGTGAGTCTTTGGTAACTTTCGTTGGCATCCACAAACAGATAATCAACCGGACTCCCCTTTTTGTCATAGATCATTTTGTGATAAGCCACCCCGATGGGACCTTTATCAAAAAGGGCCCTGAAGGTAAGTTCGCTTTCACGCAGTTTCTTTTCGGTCTTCTTGAGTTCTGATATGTCTCGGCTGATGGTGGATATATTGGTTATTTTGCCCGTATTGGGATCATGGGTAAGAAATAAATCATACAGGATGGGGATGGGTTGCCGGGTCTTTAGGTTTCTGAGTCTTAATTCCCCCGACCAGTGCCCTTCTTTTTTCAGGGTAGGAAGGATGGTGGTTTGTACAAAAGGAAGATCTTCCGGCATGAAGTATTCTGTTATCTTTGTTTGAAGGGCTTCTTCATCGCTATTGATACCTGCCATCTTTTGACCCGCAGGATTGACAAACAATACCTTTTTATCCGCATCGGCTACCCCAATGAAGTCCCGACTTTTCTCAATAATGGAAAGCAGCAACCGGTTTTTCTCCTCAGCCTTTTTCTGCTGGGTGATATCGCGTACAATGGTCAGGGCTTTGTCTTTTCCCATCATGGCCATGCGGGCATCGTAGTGTTTTTTTTCTCCCTTGACTTCCAGCGAATAAGAATATGTCTGGAGTTTCCCGGTGGCAAACAAATCCTGCAAGGCCTTTTTGTTGAGCTGGTATAAAAAGGGGGGAAGCACGTCCTGGTCTTTTTTATTCAGGAATTGTTCTTGTGGCAGGATAAACTCCTCTCCCCGGGGTGAGCGGCAATCCAGAAATACTCCCTCGCGGTTGAAAACGAAAATCATATCCGGGATGGAATTGACCAGGGCATTGATCTGTTCATTGCTTTGTCCCAGGCTATGGGTCATGTTCTGCAAATCAAGGTTCATGTTTAACAGCTTCTGGTTGGCGGAGGTCAGTTCTTCATTCACCGCGCTGTACTCATCAATCTGATCCCGGAGCTGTTTTTCGGTATTTTGCAATTTCTCGCGGGTGTTTATTTCGGTGGTGATGTCATCGAAAATCGTGGAGAAATAGTATTTTTCCGGAGAATACACATGGATTTTAAAGGTACGGTTGAGGGGTTGAGAATGCTCCACCAGCTCTTTTTCTCCTCCCTCCATAGCAATTGTTCCATACACGCCTATCCAGTCGAAAGCATCCGTTTCCAGACCGGGCAAAATCTCCCTGGCGTTTTTCCCCAGTATTTCTTCCCTCTTTAAACCTGTCAGTCGTTCGAAGGAACGATTGACTTCCAGAAACTGGTAATCAATGGGTTTGTCATTCTTATCCAGGATGATACGATGATATGCATACCCAAAAGGAGCATGATGCAGAATTTTTTCTTTGTGATTTCCCTTTTCCATAACCTGATGTTTAACGCACCCTCCCTTTTGCGGGTGTGATAGTTGGTTTTTGGAATGAGTCTGAAGTAGTATTGGAGAGGGCTCCAGAATTACATTCGCAAAAACAAGATGTCCGTCAGTAATGATGTAAAAATAAATCAAAATATTTTAATGCAGACGTAAAATCAGTTTTTTTTTATGAAGGCAGAATAATATTGGATGGAAGGGTTGAGAGAGTGGAAAGCTCAAAGGTGAAAGGGGGGGAGGTGAACAGAAGTTGTTGGCTGGAAGTTGAA
The DNA here is from genome assembly GCA_964491395.1 of uncultured Bacteroidales bacterium. Lineage (GTDB taxonomy): Bacteria > Bacteroidota > Bacteroidia > Bacteroidales > UBA7960 > SKVR01. The sequence continues at coordinate 3,478 of CAZBGI010000157.1, forward strand.
AGAATAAACCGATGCAGCCTGTGTCTGCGGAAGTGAAAGTTTTAAGAGCTTTAGTCCGG
>CAZBGI010000158.1:0-3503 GCA_964491395.1 uncultured Bacteroidales bacterium
TTCGCTGAGGCAAAACCATAGGAACCTTGGTGCCAATGCGGATGATTTCAACATGCGGAATAGCTCTCAGGGAGGAAAGCAAAGTATCGATTTGATTATCTCCCAGGGTAAAGACATCCCCTCCGGAAAGGAGTACATCGCGGATTTGCTTATGCTCTCTGATATAGTCCAGGGCAGGCTGCCACAAATAGGGGGCTGCAATATTTTGGTCGCAGGCAACCATGTGCGAGCGGGTACAATACCGGCAATAGGTGGCACAGATGCTTGTGGCCAGAAACAGTACCCTGTCAGGATAGCGATGCACAAGGCCGGGAACAACCATATCGTGGTGTTCGGAAAGCGGATCTGATGATTCGCCAGGGCTGACGATACATTCGTGAAATGTGGGGATAACACTCTTATGAAGTGACTGGTTTTCTTGCCCCGGATCAAGAAGACTTGCATAATAGGGAGTGATGCGCAAAGGAAGGTTGAAATGGTGCCGGTATTCAGACCAATACTCAGTTTCCTTACCTTTAAAGACCCGGGATAACGCTTCCAAACTTGTATAAGCGTTTCGCAGCTGCCATTGCCAGTTGTTCCATTCTTGCAGTGAGGTGTGGGGAAAATGTTTATGCAGAAATTGTTCAGAAGGAGTGCCTGTGGCATGCCTTGCGCCTGATTCCAATTTCTGCCTGCTACCCGGAGGTTCTTCGGATTCTTCGCCTGTGAGCATATCCTTGCCATTGGCAACAATAGTACTCTTTCTTATCTCATTGGATTTCATTGGGTAAGTAATAATTTAAGTAAATAATAAATTATTTTTCCGCTTTTTGGCGGAAGTTAAACCAGTTGTGAGTGAGCGCATGTTGGTTTCGCAGGGGTATTTTTCTTTATTGTTTAACAACCAGGGTCAAAGTTTCCTTCAACTCAAAAGAGAAATATCCACGGATTCTGTTCCTGCTTCACTTACCCGGAGACTAAACAGATAGATAATCATGATGTTGGCAGGATTATATCTGTTTCGTTAAGATTCAAAGAACTTAGTTGTAAACTTTTTTTGTCTGCCTTTCTGAAATCCTTGCCTGTATTGCTTTTGGTCAATATCAGGTTCAACAAAAAATGCATTGCAATAGTAACGCATTTTTTAATATAAAAAACAAGTAGTAAAAAAAATATTTTCTTTTCAATACGTTTCTAATAGTCAGGTAATCAGCGGTATGTGAAAAATATTTACTGAAAAACAAAAAACATCAACAAAGGGTGTTACATGATAGCAAAAAAAGTATTAAATTCGGGGACACATGTTAAGAGATTGAAAATTAACAGGCATTGGATTCGCGCATCCAACCCGGGATTATAGTACCTTTCAAAACATATACTGATGACCTTTTTTACCCGCCCTTTAGCTCTTGCACTGTTTGTTATTATCGCATCCCAGTGTATCTTTTCGCTGCAATCCCAGCCCATCAACCCCTTTCCTGTGCCGGAATATGATCCTGCAGAAGCGGTGGTGATCAGGTATGATTTTAACAGCAATATCTGGCACATTTACGAGGAGCTTATCATGGAATGCCAGGAGGCTGCCCATACGGTTTTGCTGGTCAATAACAGCAGTGAGAAAACACAGATGGAAAACCTGTTGTACAATGCCGGCATTCCCACGGACAATATCACCCTGTTGATGCTTCCTGCCAATCGCATGTGGGTGCGTGATCACGGGCCACTGGCCTTTTCAACGGATGCGGGACCTGCTTTTGCGCAGTTTATTGATTACAACGGCAGCGGCTACAACGATCAGAATCTGCCCGCCAGCCTGGCCGCATACTGGGGTTATGAACACTATCCTGCCAACTGGATTCTTGATGGAGGAAATTACATGGTCGACAGCCAGGGACGATTGTTTACCACTACCCGGCTTTATTCCAACAACCCGGATGTAGCGCCCGCAGAGATTCAGCATTTTCTGGAAGAAACCATGGGGGTAACAGAAATCATTACCGTTAATCCGCAACACGATGATTACTGGGGACATATCGATATGCAGATGAAGTTGCTCAACGATACTATCATGGTGATATCTTCTGTAGATGAAAGCCATCCCAATTACAGCCACCTGGAAAGCAATGTGGCCATCATCGAATCCCTTACGGCTCCCAATGGAAACCCTTATCATATTGCCCGCCTTCCCAAAGCAGAGAACTGGAAAACCTATGCCAATGCTTTGATTCTTAACGATAAAATCATCGTCCCCGTTTATGATCACCCCAATGATCAGGTGGCACTGGATAGTTACAGCGAGCTGATGCCTGACCACACCGTTGTGGGAATCAACTGCAATTCCATTATTCAATGGGGAGGTGCCATCCATTGCATCACCATGCAGATTTTTGCATGGGAACCTGAAATGTTTGAACTGACCCTTGACATTGACGGCCATGGCGAAGTGCTGGTAAATGGTATGCCTTACGAAGAACCCGTTGAAATCCTGCAGGGCAGCACCATTACCATTGAGGCCATAGCCCATGAAGGGTTTGCCTTTGCCGGATGGGGAGGGGATTTGGCAGGTACGGATAATCCGGTGCAGATAACCGTGACTGACAATATGGGTTTGACGGCACAATTTAGCAGGATACCCGGAAACTACATGACCATAGTTCCGCACAGAGACGCCACCTATGATTTTGGTCAAGTTGCAGGGTTTAAGTTTGCCCGGGTGATTGCTGAAGAGAAAACATCTGAAGGAACGTCTTTTTATTTTGCTCCTACCATTGAATATATGGAGTTTCATTGCTTTTCTGTCGATAAATCATTCCTGGGCGAGAAGATGGTAATGCTTCAGAATGGAGATGATCTTTTCTTTAACCATCAGGGTGACACCATCCGCATAAAAACTCATGCCTTGCCCGGGGAGGAATGGATTGTTTTTCAGGATGAGCAATTGATGGTTATGGGAGAAGTAATCTTCGTAAATGAACTGGAATTTCTGGGTGTAACCGATTCTGTCAAAACCATCACATTTTCAGTATATGATGCTGAAATGGAACCGGCTGATCACCTGGTGAATGACCTGACTCTGAAACTCAGTAAAAATCATGGGATGCTGCAAGGTCTCAACTTTTATTTCTTCCCTTTTGAAATGCCGGGTTATAATCAGCAATATGAACTGCAGGAAATAGAGCTGACAGGATTATCCAATCCCGATATAGGAGTAGTGAATCTTACCTGGGATAAGGTGCATGATCATCAGCCGGGAGATGAGTTGCATATTAAGTATTCAAACCAAAATCCTGAGTATTCTACAATAACCAAAAGCATTCATCGGTTCCTCGAAAGGTCGGATGAAGGAGAGTATGTTTCTTACCTGATTGAACGAAGAATCAGTGAAACTCAACAGGTTTATCCGGATGCCGCCACTCATACTTTTACCCAAGATACAATAACGGCAGAAATTCAGCCTAATCTGGAGTTTGATATCAGGGCAGGAGAACCCATTTTTGATTATGAAAATTCTGCAAGAGGTT
>CAZBGI010000159.1:0-3495 GCA_964491395.1 uncultured Bacteroidales bacterium
TGGGATTCTATTCTGACAAATACCAGTCAACCCATGAATCCATTTGATTTACAGAACCTGGTTTCAGCAATATTTCCCGTTGGTTATTTAACAAATACATCGTAGGCGTAGCAAATACATGCCACGCTTTTACAATGGGACTCTCCCATTTCCTGAAATCGCATATACTGATAAAGGGGAAATCACCGGCAAAACTATTGAAGATCTCCGCGTCTTCATCCAACGAAACGTAAACAACCTCAACGTTATGCTTGTGCCATTTTTCATATAACCGGGCTATTTGTAAAAGCTCCTGGGGGCATTGCGGGCACCAGCTGGCTCCAAATACTACGAGGATATAGTCACTTTTCAATTCAGAAAGCTTTCGGGGTGTATGGTCAGGGTTGTATCCCGGAGCCAGATAATCATTCCCAAATTCAAAATCAGGGGCTGTATTTCCGACTTTCATGGCCCTGTAGCTTTCCAGCTGTGAAGCAAGGTCGTTGTTAAGGGTGCAACTTACCTCGTTCAAAACCTTCAATGCCAGGTATTCTGATGCTTTAAACAAGCTACGCTTCTCCAGAAGCTCAAAAAGGTATTCGGTTATCTCGTTGAATTTTTTCTCATCAGCAACAAGATTTTCTATCATATGGTCGATGGAAGTATTCATTTCTCTAAATACGGAATCCAATGATCGACCGCTGTTTTCAATAAGCCAGAAATGATTTTCGATGGTTTCCCTGAGCAACCCGCTCTTGTAAAGTCTGGGATCAGTATAATCCATATTTCTGAAAGAATCTATGGCTGCCGGTATTTCTTCTGTTCGGTATTGGGCCAGGGTAGAAACCGAACTAACCAGTTTGCGAACAGGCAAAAACCAGCTCACATAAGTAGCAGGATCTAAATTTGTCAGGAATGCCTGATCTTCCTCTTTTATTCTTTGTTTCTCTTTGGCGATTGCCTGAATGGGCCTGTCATGGACTGAAAAAAGGGAATCCTGTTGATATATCTTTGCCAGGTAGTCCCATGCACTCAGTGCTTGCTCACGGCGTGGATGTTCGCTTGCATATTGTGCAAAGATTTGGTTTTGTAGACCTGTAGTAATTTCAACCGTTTCAGGATATGCCAGGGTTTCGCCCCGGAGTTTTAAATGTTCATTTTCTGCCAGTATAACAATAAAAGCCTTATTGTCCTCACCTGTCAGATAGCCCATTCCAGAATCTTTATCGCTGAATGAAAGCTGAAATATCCCTTTTTCATTTACGATTACACTATCAATGGTATAAATAGTAAACCCTTCAAAACCCGTCAGCTTCACCTGCTGCCCGGCAAGATTGGGGAAGTTGCCGGTGATGATATTTTGGCCGGTTAAAAGCAAAGGAACCAACATAAACAGGGTTATCATTCCCAGACGACCTGATTTTTGGGATATGTTCATAATCATTAAAAAAAACCGTTGAATAAAACAACAATAACTTTGTGCATGAATCATCAATACGGGTGCATCCCTTGCAACGTATAATCCTTCTGAAAAAACGATTGCATAACGAGGATATCAAAATGTACCCTAATGTGCAAAAACAGAGAATATGAGTGATTTATTATAAGAAGACACCCCGTGAAATCCGGGTATTTCTTGCCAGACCAGATTTCACGGGGACAATCAAAAGGGTTAATCCTTGATACAACGAACCGAGCTTCCGTCGGCACGACCGTTGTTGAGCAGGTAAGCACTTTCGTTGGTGAAAACCATGCTCCGCGCGTTACTGCCATTGACAGTGCTTGTCCAATAACGACCGTATTCATCAACGAAATAAAACGTACCTGAACCGAAGTTGCGAACGCCTCCTGCAGTTAATTTCAGAGGCGAGGCGAAAGCTCCTTCTGCATCGTTACTGGTCCAGCTTTGGCGTTCTGCATCCAGTTCGGCTTCTGTAGGCAACCTGTACCCTGCCGGGCAAGGGTTATTGATACCGTTTACCCCCTGCCAGAGATCATCGTTCTGGGGCATGCGCCAGTCGTAGGGAGAGGTATAGTTGGTTATAAAATCGCCATGTCCGGGGTTATCGCTGTTGCTAAGTGTTGCTGTGGTGCCTGAGGTTCTGAGCTGATGCCCGTCAGCACCTCGTCCCCATTGGTACACATCGCCATAAGCATCGGCATCGGTGCTTGAAGTAGCAACCTGTGAAGCTCCGAGATTGCGATCCATCCATATGTCCCCGGTTGTTGGGTTGGTCACATCTTCAGGACATGGACCCCAGGTGGGTATTCCATTACAGAAATGCAGAACTTGATTGTGAGCACCCGGTTCAACGACTATCCATTCCGAACCATCCCAATATTGCATTTGACCGGCCTGCGTACCGTTGGGTACACTGGGATCAGTTTCCGTGTCAAGTTTATTATCCCAGTAGGTAATATCGTCGGCGGTAATTTCACTTGCCGGCGATGCTCCGTAAACTGGATCAGTCTCGGGAATGGAACCCGTAACTGTATCGGCAGTTTTTGAATGCAAAGCATAAGGCACGCTCAACAACTGGCTTGTACCTGTAATGGTGTAGTCGGTTCCTCCGTCGGGATCAATTTCTGTGTGAATAAAAAAGGGACCGTTTGCCCAGTCAATGGCCGTAAAATCATCATTGGTTGTGCCAGTTCCAATTTCCAACGTTACCAGTCCATTTTCGTTGGCCTGAGGGGTCTGGGTTTCTGTATAAACTGCTGTGCCACTTTCCGAACCTTGTAATATGCTAATTTGCATTCCTACCGACTGGTCGGTTACAAGATTTTCGTTTGTATCTCTGACCACGGCCTGATAACTCATCTTTTCGGGTGATTGTGCCCAAAGTGTTGTTGTTAATATCACTGCTGCTAACAGGGTAAATACTTTTTTCATTGTTTATTTATTTTATAAATTCAACATCTTTCAAATTTGGTCCTGATAAATCCCGCTTTTGGCCCTAACCGGCCCGGGATTTTCAAAAGAACTGTCTCAATACGATTTGATAACTTTAAACGTTTTCACTTCTTTGCTTCCCTCGACTACTTTCAAAAAATAGGTAGCAGGTACAAAGTGGCTCATAAGAATGCTTGTAGAACTGCTGGTAATTTTTTCGCTTTGCAAAAGTTCTCCGCTCATGTTGTAAAGTTGAAAAGACAAATTTTTTAGTTTCCCACTTTCAACAGCTAAGTGTAAATAATCCGTTGCAGGGTTGGGATAAGCTGAAATAACCAGGTTTATCCCTTCGGCTTCTTCCATTCCTGTAACTATCGATATTTCATAGGGTTGTTGCACGCCCTCTGAAATTGAACCGGTTGTACCGTGGTGTGTCTGATACAGAAGCTGTCCGACAGAATAGCTTGCCGAGCCTCCGCTACCCGAAGCATTGCCACCTGTGGCACTTATGCTTTCCTGCGCCAGGCTGGTCAGTCCAAAACCTAACAGGAAAAGCAAACTTAATTTCATTCGCTTGTAATGCATTGATAACCTCCATTTTAATGGTTTATATTTAGATTAAT
>CAZBGI010000160.1:0-3383 GCA_964491395.1 uncultured Bacteroidales bacterium
AATCTGTTTTTAATGAGAAAGAAACCATTTTTTTGGGGTTGTATTTTACGGCATGATAATACACATAAAAAGACAAATGGGTGACCCATTGCTCAAAACAGGAAGCTGATACCCTAAAAAAAGTCCACCAGCATTGTAACATACTGGTGGATTTTTTTGTTGCCAGACTTGAGGAGTCAGGAGATGGATGAAACCGTATGTAAGTGTTATTTTGCAGCGTTTTTTTTAACCCCCAATCCGGCTGTAATGCGATCAAGGATGATGGCCAGGATAACCACTACCAGTCCGGCTTCGAAACCTTGTCCTACTTGCAGACGCTGAATTCCTCTCAGCACATCTTCTCCCAGTCCTCCGGCACCAATCATAGCGGCAATTACCACCATGGATAATCCCAGCATTATGGACTGATTTACTCCGGCAAGAATAGTGGGGCGTGCCACCGGAATCTGGACTCTCAGTAGTTTTTGCATTTCAGTGGCACCAAAGGCATCGGCCGCTTCTACCAGTTCTACCGGAACTTGTCTGATGCCCAGGTTGGTAAGCCGGATAAGCGGGGGCAAGGCAAAAACAAAGGTTGCCACCACGCCGGGTACCAGGCCCAGGCCAAAAAACATCACCGCGGGTATGAGATAAACAAAAGCGGGCATGGTTTGCATAAAATCAAGAATGGGCCTTAGAATGGCATTGAACCGATCGCTGCGTGCGGACCAAATCCCCAGCGGCAATCCAATGATGACTACGAGAATCTCCGCTGATAATACCAATGCCAGGGTTTCAACAAATGCTTCCCACAGGCCGATATTTTCGCTCAGCAGCAAGCCCAGAAAGGCAATGATGCTGTTTTTCCATCCTGCCATGTACCAGGTTAATGCTGCAATGAGCAACATAAAAACCAGGGGGGGCAGAAATAACATTCCTTCTTTGAGGTTGTCTACTAAAAAATAGATGAACGCACTGAAACCGTCAAAAACAGGCCCCAGCTCTCGTTCCAGGTATTCAACAACAGTTGTAATCCAGTCTCTCAAAGGTAATCTATATGAAAACATAGTGATTCATTTTTATGTGGTTGGTAAAAAAGACGGTAACCATTTTGTTACCCCCCTGCTACATTTGTTCTGTTTCGGTGTTTCCGTTTTCAGGGTGACTGTATGATTCTGAGAGGGCTGCAATTACAGCTCCTTTAACAATCACTCCTTTTAGTTTATTGTCTTCTGCGGTTACCGCAATAGGGCCATATTCATGCTCTGTATACATGTTTATGATGTCGCTAAGGGGGGTGTTCTGGTCCACTGAAGCTGTTTCATGGATGAGTTTTTCATCCATAGGGATGTTATCTGTATTTTTTTGCTGATTGATATACTCGGCAAGCTCAACGGCCCGCACATAGCCTTTAAGTTCTTTACGTGTGTTGGTAATCAATATTCCTGTGAGTCCTTTCTTTCTGATTTTGCGGAGGATGGTTCTGGGGCCGTCGCTGATGAATGCCGTATCTTCCGGAGGATGCATTACCGAAGCGGCAGTAAGGATAGCTGAACGATCCATATCTTCCACGAAAGCTTTCACGTAGTCGTCAGCAGGTTTGGAGATAATGTCTTCTGCACTTCCCACCTGCACTATCTTTCCATCTTTCATGATGGCAATACGATTGCCCAGACGAAATGCCTCATCCAGGTCATGGGTCACGAAAATGATGGTTTTCTGCATGCGATCCTGGATTTCAAGCAATTCATCCTGCATCTGCCGGCGAATAATAGGATCCAGTGCACTAAAGGCTTCATCCATGAGCAATATATCAGCATCTACGGCCAGACCGCGCGCCAAACCCACTCTTTGCTGCATCCCACCGGAGAGTTCTGACGGGTAGCTGTTTTCATTGCCATCCAACCCTACCATTTTGATTACCTCACGTGCTTTGGCTGCCCTGGTTTCCTTGTCTATCGATTGCAACTCCAGTCCGAACTCCACGTTTTCCTGCACGGTAAGATGCGGCAAAATGGCAAAATTTTGAAATACCATGCCACAGAAGTGCTTGCGACGAAATTCGCGCAATTCCTTAACATTGAGTTTGGTAATGTCTTTTCCATCAATAACTATCTCTCCTCCGGATGGTTCGTGCAATCTGTTCAACAGTCGCAGCAGGGTTGATTTTCCACTTCCCGAAAGACCCATCAATACAAAAATCTCACTGTTTTTGACTGAAAAAGAAACTTCATGCACTCCTACCTTGTGGTTCATTTCGCGCAAAATGTCATCTTTAGACTTTCCCTTGCGCAGTTCTTCCAGGGCTTTCCCCGGGTTGTTTCCAAAAATTTTGGATAGTTTTTTGACTGTTATTTTATCTTCCATGATATGAGGGACAGAATAATGCCAGACCATCTGTCTTTTTAAGTTTCACACAATAAATTATATAAAAAGATCTTCTCCTGAAAAAAGTACTGTCAACCCTTTTATAATAATGAGTTGACAGTACTTTTTTGCTTAAGAAGCTTAGCATGTCAGGGGAATAGCACTGCTGGTCTTAGTTCAGCCAGGCCTCTACTTTTTCAGGATTTTCCGCAATCCATTGTTTTGCAGCGTCCATGGGTTCCATACCGTTTTCAATAAGCATCATCACCTCTGCCATTTCATCGGGCGACCAATAGAAATTGTCAAGGAATTCATATACTTCGGGTGCTTTTTCCTCCAGGTCAGGATTGACAATAGTCGCGATGTGTTCTTCTTCTCCAAGGGTTAATTTGGGGTCTTCGAGATATTTAAGGTCAAAGGCAGCAAATTTCCAGTGGGGAGTCCAGCCTGTTACAACAATCCATTCTTCCCGCTCAATGGCACGTCTGAGAGCGGCGGTCATTGCGGCATCTGAGCCCGATACCAGGCGGAATTCTTCCAGTTCGTAATCATCCATAACCTTTTCACTGGCTGCCATCAGGCCGGCTCCGGGGTCAATTCCTGTGATTTCGTAATCAAATTCTTCAGCATAGTCATTGAGTTCTTCAATACTGTTTACCGGCACATAAGAGGGCACTACCCAACCCAGGCGGGCACCCTCGAGGTTGGGCCCCAGGTTGATAATGTCATTTTCTGTTTGTTCCAGGTAAGATGCATGGGTAACAGGCAGCCAGGCTGCAACGATAGCATCGAAGTCTCCCCTGGCAACACCCATCCACATAGGCCCGGCGTCAACGGCGGTGAGCGATACTTCTTTATCCAGCTTGTCCTCAATTACAGCTGCCACTACATGGGTAGAGGCAATTTCTGAATCCCATAAAACGTACCCCAGTTCAATGGTTTCTGCTTCCTGTTCGCAGGAGCTTATCATAAAGAGGGCTCCGACTATAGCAAATGCTGCTATAACTCTGGTGATCATTCTTGTTTTTTTCATCTGT
>CAZBGI010000161.1:0-3372 GCA_964491395.1 uncultured Bacteroidales bacterium
TCCTACAATGCCAGTTCTTCTGACAAATATAATGCAGTAGCGCCAATGGCGGCGGAAAAAACCTTTGACCGTGCGTATTGAATTTGTGGGATCTGGATTGAGAAGGGATAAAACTTGTTGAGTAATTCACGCAATGCGATGACAATTTCGTCGCAACAAAGGTTTTCACAAATGCTCAAATCGCCACCCAGGGCTATTCTTTCCGGATCAAACAAACCGGTGATTTTGCTGATTTCTTTGGCCACCAGCTTGCTGAGCCTGGAAAGCACAAGTTGACTCAGTTCGCAACTCTTTCTGGAATAGTTGTAGAGGTCTGCAATCTGAACCTCTGAAAGGGCTTTACCCGGAGGAATCAGGCTGCCGGCATCGGGGTGCTGATCGCGGATTTCTTTTATAATTACATCAAGGGAAGGGATTCTTGAAAAAATTTCTCCGGCAATACCGTTGGATCCTGTGTAAAGTTGCTGGTTAACAACCACACCAAGCCCCATGCCTCCCACCAGGGGGTTGTACATGATATAGAGGATGTTGTTGATAATGTTTCCTTCCTGGTTAAACCACTGCTCTCCCAAAGCCCCGGCATTGGCATCATTGATGATTCCCACGGGAATATCAAATTCTTCTGCAATACGGCCTCTCAGATCAAAATCCTCCATTTTGAGCCCAAAAGAATATACTACGTTTTGGGTATGGGGATCCACAATGCCTGAAATGGCCAGAGAGATATACAATAACTTTTCAGGGGTATCGGTGCATTCTGCAATAATCTCATGGATGGTATTGATGATGCGCGAAATGTTTTTCTCGGTCCTTCCGGGATTAAACTCTTTTTCCACCTTCATCAACACTTCCCCTGCAAGGTTTACCAATACTGCCCTGATAGAATGACGCATCACTTCCAAACCCATGATAACGCCATAGTTGGGGTTTACCTCCCATAATACCGGGCGCTTTCCCCCCTTTTGTGTGGATGAGCCAAAACCGCTTACCCGTATCAGATTTTTTTCTTTCAGGTGGCGCAGAATATAAACCAGCGAAGAAGGTTGCATTTCTGTTTGTTTGGATAGTACAGCTCCCGAAACATGCCCCTGTGCCCGAATAAGGGCAAATACCTTTCTGTGACTTCTCTCCTTAAGTTCTAACATATTTGTTAATTCATTGAGTGAACAAATGTAAGGTTTTTTCAGCAGTCACTGAAAAAATTTTTTTTGTTCTGTCGGAGGGGGTAAACCGGGTTTGTTCAACAAACTAACTTTTGCCAATTTTGTTTTTGTTATTACTTCGTAAACGAAAAGAATGGAATCGGATTTTTATGTTTTAAAGTGCAGGAAAACAGGAGGTAATAATGTAGTGTGTTGGGAGGTTTATTTTCGGGAGGAAGAAATAATAAGGTGGATGAATCTTGTGAAAGGTATCTGGTGATTGTTATATAATTAAAATAATTAAAAATTGCTTTGTTATTACTAAAAAGTTTAATAAACTTGTACCTTCCAAAGTTGCAAAAACTTTTGGGTAATTTGGCAGATGGGTTATCGATGCATTGCGGGGTTTTAATATCAGCCAGTTATAGAAATGAAAAATATTTAACCCAATTGTTGATTGATGTTATTGTCTGAACGAGTCATTGTAAAAACAAAAATAGAAAAAAAGAGTCATGAAAGCCATATTTAAGAGTAATTTATCTGAGATTACCAATGAAACCCGCTTAATGCAACAAAAACTCAGGATAATCCAGGTAATTTCTCAAAACGGACATGGAATCACCGTTCCGGATATATGCAAGGAACTAAAGATAAGTGCTCCTACAGGTATTAAACTGGTAAATGAATTGCGGACAGAGGGGTTTTTGTCAGTAGTGGGTAAAAAAGAAACCCAGAACGGACGGAAGCCTTCTGTATATGCATTGAAGAATGTTACTTTTTATGCCCTTAGTGTGGAAATTCTCCTCAAAAGGATTACCGTGGGGATTGTAGATGCAAAACTCAATACCATTTATTACAGGCAAAAAACCGATTTTTTACTGGAAAATACACCCGAATGCCTTGAAAATGTAGAGTCTTTTATCAAAGAGTGCCTGGTGAACTCAGGAGTTTCGGAGGAAAACCTGCTGGGTATGGGAATGGGCATAACGGGTAGGGTGAAAAATGATACCGGCGAATCACTCACTTTTTTCAATTTTCTGGAACAACCACTGGGAGAATACTTGTCGGATGAATTTGATATACCTGTATTTATCAACAATGATACCCGCTGCTTTGGTATGGCCGAAAAAATAATTGGCAAAGCCACCCATGCCAATCATGCTATCATTATTAATTTGAGCAGAGGGTTGGGTACCAGTCTGATTATTGACAATAAAATCGTCAATGGCGGAATGGGATTTGCCGGTGAGTTGGGGCACATGCAATTTGGTAACCGGGAGAAAATGTGTCTGTGCGGCAAAAAAGGTTGTCTGGGAAACGACGTAGGTGGCTATTCGCTGGAGGAGAATTTCATGGAAAAAATCAAAGAAGGAGAAAAATCTATGGTAGATATTCCTGATGATGGCTCTTCGGTTCGATATGACGACATACTGATGGCCGCACTGAAAGGTGATGATCTCTCCATCAGGCTCATACAGGAAATGGGCTATAAGCTGGGTCATGCCCTGGGCAATATCATCAATCTGTTAAATCCGGAGCTGATTCTCATAGGAGGAAAGTTTGCCAAACTTAAAACCCTTCTGCTGGATCCTGTAAAAACCGGATTGTCCAGTTCTGCCTTGGTGAACCCGCTGCAAAGTTGTAAAATCGAATTTTCAGCCCTTGGCGATCTGGGTGGTTTAAAAGGTGCAGGTGCACTGGTATTTGAATATTTTGAACTGATTAAAAAATAATTATGCAGAGAGTCAATGATAAAAGTCGAGAGTTGTTCGGTCGCTGAGTTCTTCGATGCGCAAATATGACTGATATTTTGGCATCGTTTTGACAGTTATTACAGTGAGTTTGCCAAAGTTCTCAACGACCACTCGATTTCTCAGATAGTTTCAAAATCATTTAAAACTTCAAAATTGTAATTTATGCAATATACAAAGCCAAATTTGCTGCTGGTGCTTTTTCTGCTGCTTGGTTCAGTGGGATTCGCACAAAAAACTCTGACAGGTGTTGTTTATGACTCCGATGGCAACACCTTACCTGGTGCTACGGTAGTGGTTCCCGGCACCACCGTTGGTGCAACCACCGATATGGACGGGGAATTTTCCCTGGAACTCAGCGAAGACCAGGACCAGGTAGAGGTATCTTTTATCGGGTATCTGCCTGAAACTGTTAATGTGGAAGGGGTTGATTATATCGAAGTGACGTTGATGGAATCCATTGAGCAGTTGCAGGAGGT
>CAZBGI010000162.1:0-3298 GCA_964491395.1 uncultured Bacteroidales bacterium
TTATGAAAAAAACAACTTATTTAATTTCAGCCCTGTTGATCTGCGGATCGCTATTTTTGAGCTCCTGCCAAAAGGAAGATGAATTGGATACCATGGAAAAAGTAATGGAACAAGAAGATGAAATAGATTCGTACTTTGATGATTTGATGGAAGAAATTGATGACATCACGTATGTCGACAATACTTTAAAATCAGAACAAACAACCATGGAAGGCCAATCAGGCTCCCGGGAAATTACTACTTCTTTCTCCGGAGACACCATTATCCACACCATCAACTACATTGATTTTGTGCATCCCAATGCGATGTCTGAAAGAGTAAAGAACGGAACAGTCATAATAGAAATCCTGGGCCGTCTCACACAGCCAGTTTTCTGGCGCCAGGTTACCCTGGTTGATTTTATGGTGAACGAAGCCTCTGTGGAAGGGACGAAGGTCATCGAAAAAACGGCAGATAATCAGTTTTCAATGACTTTGACAGGTGGAAAGATCAACTTTGCCGATGGCACCGAATATACCCGAGCGTTTAACCGCACCCGCACCCAAACCGAAGGAACATCCACCCCATATTTCATCTGGGATGATGTTTTCGAAATTGAAGGCCAATCCAACGGAATAAACCGCAACGAACAAAACTACACCCGCACCATCACTTCCCCACTTGTAAAACCCAGAAACTGTCGTTGGTTTGTACAGGGTACCATCGAATTTGTGACCGGAGAAAACACGGCCACACTTGACTATGGCAATGGAAGCTGTGATCGTTTGGCAACTCTGACTGTAAATGGAGAATCCAGAGAAATCCGTTTAAGAAGAAGAGGTCCTGCAAACAATTAAATTTTGTTTTGAACATAATTACACAAAATACCGGGTAGATTCAGAAATGAATCTACCCGGTTATGATCTGTGTAGCCAATAGCTCAGCTTCTACAGATTCCGGACAGCCAGAAGTTCCCACCGGGATATAACCCGCTATTCCCAGATTTCCTTTCTCCAGTATTCCGGAGGTCTTTCTGCTCTGACCTCCACCGTAATAATATCGCTGTATTTAAATCCGTTTCGATCGGTACTTACCACTTCAATCGTGTGGACACCCATGGGAAGTTCAGGCAACTTAACCCGCCACAGGTGCATATTACGGTTGGCGATGGATCTTTGTGGTTGTGGGGGTGCAGGTCCAAACCGGCGACCTGTAAACAGCTCATGACCTTGTGCTTTTTTATCTCCACTGGTGCTTTGAAATGCATAGCGTGCAACTGACAGCTGTCGGATTGCTGCAAAAGGATCGACAAACTCCGTGTCAAGAATATGACCTTCACCTTTCCCTTGCTGAGTGCGATCCAGCGTTAATACTTCGCCATTGGAGAGTGTTGCTTCAACAACCGTTTCGGCTGAGCCAGCCCATACATTGGCAGTAAGCCAAACACCACCGGCAAAATCTTCAGGGGTGAGGAGTTTTGTATCAGGCAAATCGTTCACCGAATAAGGTGGCAGGGGGTCTCGTTCGGAAGGTTGCTCAGAGAACCATTGAACAATTGCATCGTACCAGTTACGAAAAGCAGGGGTATTTAATCCTACCCACTGACCGGACTCACTTCCCAAACCTGCACCGATATAACTTTCCTGGTAAACCGGGCCATCGAAATCAACATGAAAATAGCCCATGGGAGCACCCATACGCTGCAATGCCATAGGAACACCATAAACATTAAAATCGCCCTGGTACCAGGCTCCGGAAGCAGCCCCTGCTATAATATGCCGGAACTGGGTTTCTTTAATACCGACACTTTCGTTCCAACCCTCGAATAGCTGGCCCGGTGCATGATTTTCGGTGGTATGGGTATGGCCTGAAAATGATAAAGTTTCTCTCCCTTCAACCATATCATACAATCTGGTTAACTCATCTGTTTGATGTTGTCCGCTGGTGGCATCGACAAAAGAAACCAGTGGAATATGCGTATTTAAAACAATCAGTTTTTCTTCCCGGGTATGGGAGATAAGCCCTTCCAGCCAGCTGAATTGTGTTTCTGTCAAGCGCCCGTTGTAAGTGGGCCGGTCAGGATTTCCGCAGTTTGTCCTTCCCCGGGCCACATCTTCCTCGTCACAAGGGTAATAAATATTATCCAGCACCACAAAAAGCACATTTCCCATTTCGAAGGCGTAATAGTTGGGCCCATAAATCCGCCGCCATGTGTCAGCTTTATCGTTGTTGGTTTTGGCATCGAAATCAATATCGTGGTTTCCGATTACCAGCCATTGGGGCAATCCTGTTACAGCCGCCAGTTCAAGGTTTCGTTCCAGAAGGTCAAGGTCATCCCCCACCACATCGCCCAGTTGGATCATACAATCGCCCTGGCTGTAGCCGCCGGCGAGAATATCGGCAAACACACCATCCCTGAGCCAACCTATCTGTTGGTTGTTATAGGTTTGCGGATCCCCTATTATGGCACATGAGAACTGTTGCCCTGCAGCACCCTCGCGGGATAAGGGAAAATTCACCTGCTCGGGCGCAAAACCGGCATCGGGTAACCCCCCGAAACGCATTGGGTAGCCGGTACCCCCTTCTTTATACACGTAAAAAAACTGTGGTACCATCCGCTCATCGGTGGGAACCCTCCAACCCGAGGGTTGTACAATGGTGAGGTTCATATCCTTCCTGACCTTTATCTCGTAATACCCCTTTTCATTAGTACGTACCCAATCAAGTCCGTTGGAGACCAAAACATCTTTTACACCTATTTCGCTATCCTCCATTATTCCGTTCTTATTGGAATCATGAAATACATATCCCGAAATGTGCTCCCCTCCTGCCTCTCCGGCAATGACCTGGGGTGAAGCTATCCATGGCTGGCTATATGCTGTCTGAAGAATTAAAAAGCAACCCAAAAACAACAGTGAAATCCTGGTTAGTGCAAATCTTTTCATAATTATAGTATAATTTATGGATTAAATTTCGAAATACCCTTTAACGAAAGTAGTTGTTTTTAAAATTGATCAAAATAAGAAGAAGGGGATTTAATGATTTATTAAACCCCGTTGGTGGATATTGTTGAAGAAAATTTGTGCACCCATCATATTATAGCCCACTATTTCCTGGGATTTATTATTTTCATGGTTTACTTGTTTGCCCCGATAGTAGCGTTGTTGTATTTTATTCGAATTCTGTCAACCAAAATACAAATTCATTCCAGGCTTTCTTTCTCATTCCATTTTGATAATGAATAAGTCCGATATAGAGGTATTGGGTCATTGATACACAGCAGCTTCCCTTTGGGCGATAAAATTGCGCAATTCTTTTT
>CAZBGI010000163.1:0-3153 GCA_964491395.1 uncultured Bacteroidales bacterium
TCACGCGGGAGCGAATTAAAAGGAGCAATTCAGAAAGAAAGCTTGTAAATTTGGAGTTCATTTCATCCCTGGGTGTTTTTTACCGCCTGTCAGGCATCATGGTAAACAACAGCAGAGGATTTTGCAATCTTACAGGCGCGTTTCTTATGACTGATATGTGAAGTAAGATTTTTTGCCTCGTGCAGATTTTAAGAATTGGCAATCAGTATCGTCCATTAAAAGAATTATGAACAGTTTAAGCAACATCAAAACAGCAGCAAAGTATATCCGGGAAGGAAAACTGGTGGCATTTCCCACGGAAACTGTTTACGGGTTGGGGGCCAACGCCTTGGATCCTATGGCAGTAGCCAGAATATTCGAACTCAAAGAGCGCCCTTCTTTTGATCCGCTGATCATTCACATTGCCGATCCGGATGGGTTGAAAGATCTTGTTTCGGAGGTTGATGAAAGGATTTTGCGGCTGGCTGAAAAATTCTGGCCCGGCCCTTTGACCATGGTTTTACCCAAATCCGCCAGGGTACCCGATATTGTCACATCAGGTTTGACTACCGTAGGAATCAGAATGCCGGCCAATGATTTTGCCCTGGAATTGATTCGTGCCTGTGGATGCCCCGTTGCTGCCCCCAGTGCCAATAAGTTTGGCCGGGTCAGCCCAACCACGGCGGCCCACGTAAAAAAACAACTTCCCCATGTAGATTATATCCTCGATGGGGGGAAAACCTCCGTTGGGATTGAGTCCACCATCATCAAACTGACTGCACAGGGATTTCAGATTCTCCGAAACGGCATCATCACCCGGGAAGAGATAGAGGAGATTGTTCCCTTCGACAGTAACCCGGTAACGGAAAAACTTTCTGCACCGGGGATGATGAAATCACATTACAGCCCGGGCAAGAAATTTCTGGTTGCTGATAGTGAGGTGGTTACAATGGACAAATCCAGGGCCGGACTTATTTCTTTTTCCGGAGCGTTGGAAGAGGGATATCCAAAAGTAATCAGGGTTTCAGAGAAAGGAGATGTAAAGGATTATGCGGTCAATATGTTTGAAGCCATGCATACCTTCGAAGATGACGATGATATTGAAATCATCATAGCGGAGCCGGTGCGTGAAACAGGTATCGGCAGAGCCATCATGGACAGGCTGAGAAAAGCAGAATACAACTGGCGACAGGGATAGTGTTTTCTGGAATGAGTAAATCAAATACTTAATGGGATTTTAGCCAGATGAATTGCTAAGGGGACGAATGTCAAAAATGTATATTTACTAATAATTTCTGTATTGTTGTTTCAATCCTGTAATAGGATAAAATAGCAATTGATGGTTATCCATTAAATATGGTCAATTTTGGGGAAGCATTGTAAAGTCCGGCCTGAATAGGGGATATAGATAAATAAGTCGAGCAGTCACATCTAAGGATAAATATATCAGGATTCCTGTTTTTTATCACTACCGGGATTTCTGGATTCTACCCGTTTCATCCTGATAATTATTTCATAGTAACACGTGGCTTCGCCATCGCAACAGGTGTATTATTTCTAAGCCATGTATTAGAGACACTGAATTTAAAATGAATCCCGGAAACGGTTATCTGAAGAAGAGAAAAAGACGCTTTCTGAAAGATTTATGTTAAAATTAACAAATAACACAATATTCTATTTATATTTGAAAAAATGAAAACGCATCAGGGGGTGAGGCGAAACGATGTTGAAAGTAGCGTATGTTTGTAATACTAATAAACCTTCAGTATGAAGATTAAATTTATTGTTGTCAGTTTGTTATTGTCTTGTATTCAGGTTTTTGCTCAGGAAAATCCTGCTTTGAAATACTTTACTACAGGGGTAGAGTTAATGGAAAACCATAAGTTTGAAGAGGCGATAGAGCCTTTTAGCAAAGCTATTGATCTCAATCCCGCTAACATTACATTTTTTTTCCACAGAGGGTACAGCTTTTTTAAATTAAGGGACTATCATAGTGCGCGCAGCGATTTTAAAATTTGCGCGGGAGTGGTTCCTGACGATCCTGATTACAATTTCTTTTTGGGCTTGAGCGAAAGCAAATTAGATAATTTTGTTGAAGCACTGAAATACTTCAATACAGCAATCTCCATAAATAAAAGTAAGTATGAATATTTCTTTCATCGTGGCATTGTACATCTTAAAAAAAGAGACTATAAATATTCGCTATCCGACTTTACCTCTTCAATTGCTATAAATCCTAACCATATTTTGTCTTATTATAACAGAGGACTGGCAAATTATAAACTGGGAAGAATTGATAATGCTTGTATTGATTGGAAAATAGCATTAGATGCGGATGCAAATTTATCTGTTAAAAATTATAATAAAATATGTCCTCAGGTAAACCTGGATGAATGGCATGAACTGAATAATACTCCAAAGGAAAATATTGTAATTAAACCTGCTTTTCAAGGAGGCAATATGGATAGTTTTACAGATTATGTGATGGAAAACGTACAACACAGCGGGAACTTTTCCCTTCTGCCAGGTGAAGGAAGAGTTATTTCCCGATTCGTTGTGGGTGCCAAAGGAAGTATTGATGAAGTTGAGATTCTTCAATCAGTTTCAAAAGAGCTTGATGAAGAAGTAAGGCGTTTGATTGAAGCTTCTGGCAGGATGTGGGAAGGGGGTACGGTCAATGGAATACCTTCAGATTTTAAGTTAACAATCTCTTTTGAATTTTTGTCGCCTGAAGTGTTAGTTAAAATAGGAGAATATGAATCGTCAGGAGATGATTCCTTCGCAAAAAATGAATTTGATGCGGCCATAAACTTTTATACTAAAGCTTTAGAACTTGATTCAAGTAATGTGGAAATCCATAAAAAAAGAATTATAGCGCTTGTAAAAAAAGGGAGTCCCATTCCCGCTGAGATTGATTCTACGGGATTGGACTGGTTTAAAAACATTTATTACAGGTATAACACTCCTGATGGTATTCATATCCATTCATCCGGTGAAAATATCAGATAATGATTAACTTGTAACAACAGTAAATATGTTTTACGAATTAATTTTAAAGAAATAATATAATTGGCAAGGGTTGGTGAAATGAGGTGGACCTATAAAACAATCAAAAATTATCACTACTGTCCGGTTAAAAAAATAGACGTTTTTTGAAATGCCCATCATTTGTAT
>CAZBGI010000164.1:0-2874 GCA_964491395.1 uncultured Bacteroidales bacterium
ATGAATAGCTTTTAAACACAAAGGAGGATGATTTATTGGAAAAAAAACCTGTAAGACAGTGTAGTAAGAGTAATGCCGGATGTTTCATCCACCAGCATCAATAAAATTTAAGCAAATGAAACTTGCATGAGCACTGCGCTCTCAAAAGGAAATGAATAAGGTCGTTTATGCAAGTTCCATTTAACCAATTACTTAGACCAATTTTATTCTGATGAAAACAACAACCCATCAACTATCACGGACATGGATTCAATCTGTGGTGATACTGCTATCGCTCGTGGTGTTCATGGCAGGATACTGCAAAGGTGAAAATTATGCAGCATCTGCCATTCCCGAAGCCTTGCTTAAGGATGCCAACGTGGTATACCGGGTCAACAACCTGGATGTGATGGTTGATGGGCCGGGCAGTTTTAAAGTAGTGCGCGAAATCGTGGTTACCATACTCAATGAGAAAGGCAAAGGACCCGATATTCTTGGCATGCATTACGACATGTATTCCAGCGTGAAGCTTCTCACCGGAGCAATATATGATGCAAGAGGCAACCGGATAAGAAAAATAAAGAAACGGGATCTGGAAGACACCAGCAACTTTGCCAGTTTTTCCCTGTATGAGGACAACCGGGTGATGTATTTTATTCCTCCCGTTTCTGTCTACCCTTATACAGTGAAGTATGTGTATGAAACCTCCTACACACGGGGCATGTTTCATGCGCTGTCATTTTTTCCTCATATGGGCTATGAAAGCGGGGTGGAAAAAGCTTCCCTTCAAATACAATATCCTGAAGATATGGATATTATCTATCACCTTATCAACCAGGATGCCCGGCCCCGAAAGAGTAACGGGGAACGTAACGGTCAGAGGCTCATCTGGGATTATGAAAATCTTCATCCGCTAACCCGGGAATACCTATCTTCCGGTTTCAGAGAAGTTGCTCCCGGTGTTTTGTTTTCCACTGATCGTTTTCAATACGAACAATATGCCGGTAATAACCATTCATGGCAGGAATTTGGAAAATGGATCTGGCAACTCAATTTGGGGCGTGATGCATTGCCCGATGAAAGGATTGCTTTTTTACAGGAACTGGTAAAGGACCTGGAGGATGATCGCGAAAAAACAAAAGCCGTTTATGAGTTTATGCAGTCGCATACCCGTTATGTAAATATTGCTTTGGGAATAGGGGGGCTCCAGCCTTTTGATGCTGCCACTACCGATCGCACAGGTTATGGTGACTGCAAAGCACTGACCAATTATACCATGGCCTTGCTGAAGGCGGTGGGCATTCCTTCGCATTATACCCTGGTATATGCCGGAGCCGGAAATTATCGCTTTGTAAAAGAAGATTTTCCTATAAATCAGTTCAATCATGCTATTCTGTGTGTGCCCCTGAAAAATGATACCGTGTGGCTGGAATGTACTAACAATTTTGCTCCTTTCGGTCATCTGGGAGATTTCACCGATAACCGGTCGGTGTTGCTGATTACGGAAGAAGGGGGGAAACTTACAAAAACCCCCGCCTATGATCGGGATGAAAATATCATTGCCTCCAGTGCATCTCTTGAATTGGATGACAATGGACATGGTATAGCCCATGTGAACTATACCATGGGAGGGGTTCATTTTTCAGATTATTCCTATCTGGAAAGACTCGATCCCGACAGGCAGAAAAAATGGCTGTTAGAGCAATTGTCACTGCCCAATTACAATGTGAAGGATTATGCTATCCGCAACGATGTAAACAGTATTCCCAGGACTTTGATTTCCCTGCAGGCAGAGTTGCGTTCTATTGCCTCCAGGAGTGATACACGACTCATGTTGCCTTTGCATATCTTCAGCCGGAGTGGCTATGTGCCCCCGCGAATCCGTAACAGGCAATCCTCATTTGAATTGAAATTTCCTACCATTTATGCAGATACCCTGGTTGTTGCCATTCCTGAAGGGTATGAACCTGAATCGGAAATTACGGATTACCAACTCGAATCTGAATTTGGTACTTACAAAACCAGCCTGGTGATAGAAGATAATGTCCTGACTTTTATCCGCCTGCTGGAAACCTCGCGGGGAATATTTGCACCGGACCAATACACGGACTTCTACACGTTTATGCAGGCAGTTAACCGGGCAGACAAACGGGGGATTGTGTTTGTGAAGGGGTAAAATACCTGATCATTTCTGAGCCCATCCACAGACAACAGTAAGGACAAACCCTGCTCATGCAGCGCATGCATGAGAATTGTGGCCTTTATCAGGGTTTGCAGGCTGTTGTAAAAGAGGTTTTTTTTCTACCTATCTTACAATACTTTCTCCAGGGACCCTCCTTTTTCCTCAGAGACCTTTTCCTGGCACCCCAAAGCAATCGTTCAAGTCCGGATAACTATTCCTTTTTGTTTAAAAAGCTTGTCAGATAGCAAAAAAATTATGGTTAGGTGTCAAAATGCCTCTATAAGTAGCAATCAGGTAAAATCACCTGTAAGAAAGGCGTAAAATACGCAACAACAATCCGTGAAGCTACGGTTTTTCAGGAGGTTCATGTGATTTAATTTTGTAATAGTCAGGTAATTAAGTCTGCTTGTGAGGTTAGTTCTAAATCTCAGTAAGTTATGTTTGTAACAAGCCGGGTTTATCACTATTCATATAAGTAGTTTAAATTACCTGCAAAGTTTTGTCATTACCGTGTGACGACAAAGCTATTTATTAACGAAACAGATCACTATCCGGGAGAAACAAATACGAACCAATACCATGAACAAAAGGGAACTCATACATCGTGGGGCTGTAAAGACCACCAGAACTGGCGTATTGTTGTTCCTACTCTTTTGTGCCCCTTCACTTTTTGCCCAGGCTCCGCAATTTTCTCAGTTTTATGCCGCCCCCCT
>CAZBGI010000165.1:0-2871 GCA_964491395.1 uncultured Bacteroidales bacterium
GTCCTTTTATACAAACTGTGGCCAGGGCCGATTATGTGGTGCTGGTTACCGAACCGACTCCTTTTGGCCTGAGCGATCTGAAACAATCGGTGGAAACCCTCAGGGAGATGAAAAAACCCATTGGAGTCATCATCAACCGGGCCGGGATGGGAAATCACAATGTTTATGAATATTTGGAACAGGAAAATATCCCCTTATTGATGGAAATCCCATTCGACCGCAGTGTTGCTGCTGTGTATGCAAGAGGCGGACTCATTGCAGAGTCTGATAAGCAATGGGAACAGCTCTTTCTGGGGTTACTTGATAAAATTAAAATACAATGGAAATAGCCATCATCAGCGGTAAAGGAGGCACCGGCAAATCAAGCATCAGCGCTGCACTGGCAACATTGTCAGAAAAAGTAGTATTGGCCGACTGCGATGTGGATGCAGCCAATCAATACCTCCTTTTCAACCCTTCCCATGAAGAGGAACAAGTCTTTATTGGCGGGCAAAAGGCAGTAATAAATCCAGAAACCTGCACCAACTGCGGTATTTGCGTATCCTACTGCCGCTTCGATGCCATATCGTTTTCCCGGCAGGGCGTGGTCATCTCAGAAACCGCCTGCGATGGCTGTCATCTGTGTATGCGTATTTGCCCGCACCAGGCCATTTCGATGGTCAACAGCGACAAAAGCCGGCTGTATGCAGGAAGTTTTCGCAATGGCAGGATGGTGTATGGTCGTTTAGCCCCCGGAGAAGAAAACTCGGGCAAACTGGTCAACCGGGTACGCGATAAAGCAAAGGAGCAGGCCAGGAAGCATCAGCTGGATACCATCATCATCGACGGCCCTCCCGGCATTGGCTGTCCGGTGATTTCATCCATTACGGGAGCCCATCAGCTGATAATTGTCACCGAACCCAGCCTTTCGGCCATGCTCGACCTGCAAAGAGCAACCGATATGTCTGCAAACTTTCATATCCAAACCCATGTGATTATCAACAAATACGACCTGGACGAAGACCTGAGCCGGCAAATTGAATCCCTGTGCACGGAAACAGGAATCGGAATGATTGGAAAAATCCCTTTCGACCCGCAAGTAGTGGAAGCCATGACCCACAGCAAAAGTATTACTGAATGGGCACCAAACTCCGATACCGGCAAAATCATCACAAATATCTTTCAAAAACTCATCCATGGAAAAGCTTAAGGGATACATCCAACTCTATACCGGCAATGGCAAAGGCAAAACCACTGCTGCCCTGGGACTGGCCCTGCGGGCAGCCGGGGCGGGAAAGTCGGTTTTTATCGCCCAGTTTGTCAAAGGGATGCATTATGCAGAACTCAATGCGTTGAAAAACCTTCCGCAAATCACCCTGAAACAATACGGTCTCGACTGCTTTATCGTAAACGAACCCACACATGCCGACATCAGGTCGGCACGCCAGGGTTTAGAAGAAGCGAGAGCCATCGTGAAAAATAACCGCTGCGATGTACTCATCCTTGATGAAATATGTATAGCGCTCCACTACAAGCTTTTTCCGCTGGAAGAAATACTCACACTGCTCAACAACAAGCCCACAGCCATGGAAATCGTCCTCACCGGACGCTATGCACCACCTGAATTACTTGAGCTGGCCGACCTGGTGACCGAAATGAAAGAAATCAAACATTATTTTACCCGGGGCATAGAAGCCCGCGAGGGTATCGAATTTTAACCCCATCATCATTTAAAAATTAAAACATAATGGATACAAAAAACAAAGGATTCAACACCAAACTTATTCATGCCGGAGCCTTCGACGACGAATTCGGAAGCGCTACAGTGCCCATTTACCAAACCTCTACTTTCAAATTCAAGAGTGCCCAGCATGGTGCCGATTGTTTTTCAGGAAAGAGTGACGGCTATATTTACACCCGTATCGGCAACCCCACCATCCGTGCTTTTGAGCAAAACATTGCAGCGCTCGAAAACGGCTACGACGGTATTGCCACCAGTTCGGGGATGGCAGCCATTACCAGTGTATATATGGCTTTGCTGGGCGCAGACAGCCATATAGTAAGCTCCGATGCAGTATATGGACCGGCACGCGGTGTCTTGGAACAGGATTTTTCACGCTTCAACGTGGAAGCCACCTTTGTAAACACCTCCAATACCGAAAACATCCTGAAAGCCATTCGACCCAACACCAAAGTGCTGTATGTGGAAACGCCCGCCAATCCTACCATGGAGATTACCGATCTGAAAGCCTGCGCCAAAATCGCCAAAGAAAAAGGTTTGTTGCTGGTGGTTGATAATACTTTTTCATCCCCATACCTGCAAAAACCCCTGGATTTGGGAGCCGATGTGGTATTGCATTCCATTACCAAATTCATCAACGGGCATGCTGATATTGTAGGCGGTGTGATTGTGGCCAAAGACCCGGAGCTATACAAGAAAATTCGTCATTCCATGGTATACATGGGTTGCAATATGGACCCCACCCAGGCCTTCATGGTGCTGCGCGGGGTAAAAACGCTGGCCTTGCGCATCGAAAGGGCACAGCACAATGCACAAAAGGTAGCAGCATTTCTGGAAAATCATCCCAGCGTAGCCTGGATTAAATACCCGGGACTCCCCTCCCACCCCCAGTTCGAACTGGCAAAAACTCAAATGGATGGCTTTGGCAGTATGATGAGTTTTGGATTGAAAGGAGGTTATGATGCCGGCCGCAAACTTATGGACAATGTACACCTGGCCATCCTGGCCGTATCGCTGGGAGGGGTGGAAACCCTTATACAACACCCTGCCTCCATGACCCATGCCGGGGTAAGCCACGAACACAAACAGGCTGCCGGAATTACCGATGATCTGGTGCGCTTCTCCGTGGGTATTGAAGATGCCGATGACAT
>CAZBGI010000166.1:0-2854 GCA_964491395.1 uncultured Bacteroidales bacterium
GCAGCGGGTGTGGTGCTGCCATTGCCCTGGGTGCTGATAGTAAGGGTATACTGCGTGGGCGGAGGGGGAGGAGTACCGTCAGATTTAATACATCTGACAGAGAAACCTGCTGCTTTGGGATAAGCGGTAGTGCTGAGACCTTTGTGCGAATGCAGCATCACCATAGCGGTTGCCTGATTTTCGGAAACAGCACCGGAAGACCAGAAATATGCATAGCTGCCCAAATTGGCAAAAGAACCTGCTGCGTTGATGTTTCCTGCGGGCAGAGCGGCAAACCCAAACTGATCTGTTCCAAAGCGCTTGTCGTGTTCATCCCAGCGAGGATGGGCATCCACAGGCGTATCGGGATGGTTGACCTGACGCTCAGATTTGAGTTGTGTGCCCAGGGAATTGAGATTGCCCTGAGGGTCTGTCAGGCTTTCCGACTCAATCATTTCATTCCAGATGGCAGCGGAGGGAACCTCCCAACCAGCAGGACAAAGTTTGCCGGTTTGCACAGCATATCCGTTGTACAGTATCCCGTATTGGGCTTCAAACCCAGGAACCTCCGGTATTGCATACCCTCCATCAGTAAGGTTTTCCCAGCTGTCTGGCTCTGTATAACGCTGGATTTCTGTTCCATCATTGTATCGGGTGGTTTTGAGATTTTCACCCATCCATTCTTGCCCGTTGATTTCTACAATAGAATAGGTGTTGCCATCAATGTCGCTCACGCTCTGGCCCGAGCCAAGGACTGCCATCAGCAGAAAAAGTGTAAAAGGAATGAGTTTTTTCATGTCAGTATGTACCGAATTTGATATAAAAAGTGCTTTTTGTAAGATAATCCACTGCGAATGTAGTTGAGTTATGTGAATCGGACTTCGGTGTTATACGTAATTTAGGGGTTTAGGTTCAATGAGGGGTCATTCGTTATTCGTTGGGATTTGGGAATGGGAATCGGGGAACATTGAGATTTCAGATCCGGGTACATCCGGAAATAGCGATGACACCCGCTCCGATAAGCGTGGCAGGATAAAAGAACGCTTTTAGTCAGTGCAACTTCAGTCATCCCCTTGACAAGCACCGGATGTGAGGATGGTGTTTGCAGGGTGAATACATGCCCTGGAGAACGATTGCAACCACCTTCCACAAAATTTCGAATTATAAACATCCCACTATCCTTTTTTTTTGGTATTTTCGCCGCAATTTTAGCTGATCAAAACATATCACCTTTAAAAAGCACTATACTATGATGCACAACCCTGATTATAAATTGAATCCCAACCCCCTGGTGCGGTTTCTTCAGAAACCGGCCAAAGATTTCACCAAAGCAGACATCATCAACTATATCGAGAACAACGATGTCAGGATGGTCAACTTTCGCTACGTAGGCGGCGACGGCAGACTCAAGGCACTGAATTTTGTCATTCAGGATCGCCATCACCTGGAATCGATTCTCTCTACCGGCGAACGGGTAGATGGCAGCAGCCTGTTCAATTTCCTGGAAGCAGGCTCCAGCGACCTGTACGTGGTGCCGCGCTTCAAAACGGCCTTCCTCAATCCCTTTGCTACCGTGCCCACCGTAGATATGCTCTGCTCCTACTACGACAAGGATGGCAAACCCCTGGCCAGCGCCCCCGAAAACATCATGCGCAAAGCGCACCAGGCACTGCTGGATCAGACCGGTTACGGCCTGGAGGTGATGGGTGAAATTGAATATTATGTCATCAGCGAAAAGGATGATCTCTACAAAGCCACCGACCAGAAAGGGTACCACGAGTCGGCTCCTTTTGTGAAGTGGGAACAGCTGCGCATCGACGCTATGTTGGCCATGGCCCAGACAGGTGCCCTGCTCAAATACAGCCACTCCGAAGTGGGCAATTTCTCCGATGAGGAACACGAATACGAGCAAAACGAAATTGAATTTCTCCCCACCAGGGTAGAGGATGCCGCTGACCAGCTCATCATCGCTAAGTGGATCCTGCGTGAGGTGGGCTACCAGTATGGTGTTACCATCAGCTACGCGCCCAAGATTACTGCCGGTAAGGCAGGCAGCGGATTGCACATCCACATGCGCCCCGTGAAAGATGGCAAAAACGTAACTTTGGAAAACGGCCAGGTGAGTGACATTGCCCGAAAGGTCATTGCCGGCATCCTGGATATTGCCCCTGCCCTGTCGGCTTTTGGCAATACCATCCCCACCAGCTATTTCCGGCTGGTACCCCACCAGGAAGCCCCCACCAACGTTTGCTGGGGTGAGCGCAACCGCTCTGCCCTCATCCGCGTTCCCCTGGGTTGGGTAGGTGCCGGCGACATGATCGCCTCGGCCAACCCCCTGGAAGAGAAACATCAACTCGACTTCAGCGATAAATCTACTTTCGAATTCCGCTGCCCCGACGGTTCAGCCGATATCTACCTGCTCATTGCCGGCCTCTGTGTAGGTGCACGCCATGGTTTCGAGATGCCCAACGGACTGGAGTTCGCAAAAAAAACCTTCGTGGATGTGAACATCTTTGACGACAAGCACAAAGCCCGCCAGAACGAGCTGGCACAACTCCCCTACTCCTGCAAGAAAGCAGCCGAGGACCTGCTGGCCCAGGCCGGGATCTTCAAACAACACGGTGTATTCACCGACGCGCTGCTGGAAGGAACTGCCCGCCGGTTACTGGATTTCGACGACGAAAACCTGCGCGAACGCATCGCACCCAACCGTGAAGAAACCATGAAACTGGTAAGACAATTTTTGCATTGCGGGTAATCCCAACATGCAACAACACCCGTAAAAGCCTCAATAAATTGGGGCTTTTTTTTGTTGGGTCGTTTTTGACCCACCCCCAGCCCCTCCCTACAAGCAGGGAGGGGAGTTCGGGCAGTG
>CAZBGI010000167.1:0-2835 GCA_964491395.1 uncultured Bacteroidales bacterium
CTTACAGGTTTTTTTTCCAATAAATCATCCTCCTTTGTGTTTAAAAGCTATTCATGGATTCTTCAAAAAGGAGGAGCTACCATGAAGAAATGCGCAAAACTAAAGCAAGCCGGCATATTACAATTTTTTCAATATGATGCTGCGTGCCTCTTCCTCTACTATACTGGCAAAAAACTCACGCAGCAAGGGATATTCTTCAGCCATAAACAGCGGTTTGGCAACATCCATCAATACATTTACCACAATATTCCCATCCCCGTTTACCTGATAACCGGACTGATAGACAGCAGACCGATCGGGCAACATAAACCTACTGGCTTCGGGTAGTTCCTCCACTGCATACCCCTCAGGCACTTCTATCTGCACATAGATGGTTCTTTTGAAAGGGTATATAAAGTCAACCGGAAACTGTCTCTCTTCAAGGCGGAAGGGGTTGCTGCCGTACCTCTCATGAAGCAGGGGGTTCAGATAAATCACATCTTTCGAAGCAGGATCGGCAGCAGGAATCCCCAAACGATAGGTACTTACCAGTGGTTTAGACCAATCTCCTATGTTATCCATCTGCATATCCGTTAGTTCAATACCCGGAGAAGCGGCTTCATAATCATCCATAAAAGCTTCTATCGTGCTAAACTTTTCATATTCCCTTTGTTGCTTCAGCCTGTGATAGTTGGTCATGTTCTTTTTCATCTCTACTGCCATCGATCCATCGGGACTAACCTTAAGCAGGGTTTGGGTGTAGGTATGATTGTCGTTAAGAGGAACGAGATCTATCCAACTGTCTTGTGTCTCAGAGACAATTCTTCCTTGCCCGTTGAGACAAAACTCCGGGAGCAGGAACCAGGGTTGGTTTTTCTCCGAGGCATCCATCAAATGAAACTTATCCTCTATCCGGACAGCAGCTACTACATAATTAAACTGATCGAGCATGATTTGTGCAGGATTGATGATGCCGTGATCGCGTGTGCTGAGAATAACCGGTTCGGCGTCCAGGTTAAGCTCCCTGAGCAACATTACCAGCAAAAGGTTGATATCAGCCACATTGCCCACTCCCTCAGACCAGGCTCTGCGCAAATTCTTGCTCTGGGCATACACTCCTGCCATATTGTTGCCATGCATATGCTGCTGCACCCGCTCATAGGCTGCTACTACCCGATCCACTGGTTCGGCATAAGTACTTGCAATTTTCGCAGCTTCTTCCTTCATAAATCCTGAGCGATTCAGCAAGCGTCCGAATGACGAGGAATTTAGCAGTGTCTTGTTCACTTTCTCCCAGCTACTGCTGAAATCTTCATTACCGCCATAGGGCCACTGAAAAGAAAGTAATTCATGCTCAATCTTTGAAATATAATTGATGGCCGCGTTCATGTGAGGTTCTGTGGTGAAAGCAGGCACGTTTTCCAATTGATATATTATTATATTATCAATATACTCGATTTCCCTACTGTGTTTGGTGACCTCCCCCATGAAACCTTCCTCTTCCCATTTCACGGTAAATTTGTTCTGTCGGTTGTTTCTGTAAACATTGTCTAAGGGCAAAAATCCCTGCATGAGGGGTTTATACGTAAAATACTCAGGTATATGAAGCCTCATTTCACTCACCCTAACAGGATAAGCATCCTGGAATTTCCATTCAGGCAGAGAAAAAAGAAAGGGGGAAGTAATGGTGTATTCCACTTCAAAGATGGTCCCCTCCCGCACATCAGGAAGGGTAAAGTTCATTTTTGTCAAATAATCATTTACCTCTTCTTTAAAAACATCCTTCCTGCGAAAACGGGTACGTTTTTCACGTCCCTTATCCATATTATATACACGGGCCCTTAATCTACTCAACCGCTCCTCGACTTGCCCGGATATGTGGAGAGGAATTTTAAAGTCGGCCAGATGAGCAGCATCCATATGAAAGATTTTTACCCTTAAATGCCTGGTAAATTGGATCTGAAAACCTTTTTCATTGTCGTAGCGAAAATCTACAAATCCAAAATCTCCTAAAATCAAAGCTTTGGCAGAGCTGTCTGCCTCAAAATAAGTCATTTTCAGGTCTTGCTTGTCAATTTTACCAAAGCGCATGGGAACACGCTGTCCCAATGACGTTTGAACAGAAAAAACCATAAAAAGTAAGCCAACGGTAAAAAGTAAAGGGCTGATACGCATGTTGATTGTGTTTTTAATTTACATAAATTGAATTCACTCCCCTTTAGGCAAATCAAGGAAAAGATCTGTCCTTTGTCATATATTCGGGGCTAAAATAAGCAAATAATTGTTAATAGAATGCGTTTGGTTGAAAAATTTTTTTGTTAATTTTTAGGATACAGGAGAATGCCTGTTATCGTGTCATCATTGTTTTCCTGCCATCCTGCACCATGTCCTCCTACCCCTGAAACCCTGACCCCTTCCGGCTAAAGCTTACTTTGGAAAAACCAATTACGGATACCTGCATCCCAACAGAAAATAAGACATGAAAAAAACAATTTGGCATTTGCCGGGGGAAAAAAACGGGTTTAAGATGTTAAAAAATATCTATATTTGACGCAAATTTGGGGTTCATGGTTCACCAGACAGTCTTGTGCAAGCCAAAAAATCATTTCTCCGAATGAGGTATCGTGGCAATAGTCCCGCCCTTCGGGTTGCTGCAAAACATTGTTGTGTGCTATCGCAGGGAACGAAACAGCAACCATAGAAACACTGAAATAATTGCTGATGGAAAAAATAATAACGGCACAAAACCTGACCAAAAAGTATGATGACTTTATGGCTGTCAACAACCTATCATTTACCGTAAATAAAGGTGAAATATTTGGATTTTTAGGCCCTAATGGCGCAGGAAAAACCACC
>CAZBGI010000168.1:0-2647 GCA_964491395.1 uncultured Bacteroidales bacterium
CCCTTCTTGAGGAATTAGGTGTCGAATACCAGTATTACGAACACCCGCCGGCCCCCACCATCGGGGAGGCAGTGAAATACTGGAAAGACCTGGATGCCACCCATTGCAAAAACCTTTTCTTTCGCAACCACAAAGGAAACCGGCATTACCTGGTCATTCTCGACCACCGGCAGGAACTCAATATCCGCGACCTGGAGCAGCGGCTCAAACAGGGGAAACTCACCTTTGCCTCGCCCCAACGGATGATGAAATACCTGGGCATTACACCGGGTTCGGTGAGTCCACTGGCGCTTATCAACGATACAGAAAAGCATGTGCATGTTTTTTTGGACGAAAGATTGAAGGAGAGTCGCACCATCAGCTTTCACCCGTGTATCAATACCGCTTCACTGGTAATAACTTACGAAGATTTTCTGAAGTTCCTGCATCACCAGGGAAACAGTTATGAATACGTGAAGATGTATGATGAGTAACAGGTTGCCGGTCAGGGGAGATCGATCACAGGTTCATCGGCATTCAGGCCCCGGTTGATAAAGTCGTTGAGGGGTTTGACTTTTTTGAGGATTTCCACAACCTCGTCGATTCCCCGCGGGTCAGACAGCCATTTTTCGGGCAGCGTTGCAGAGGCGGTAAAGCTTTTGTATTTCAACAGCCCGATGGCAGGATGGTCTGCCCGATAGCCTTTGGGCGGCCGCGTAAGTATCATTTTTTCATCACTGTCAAGTCCACCAAAAGTTCGGGAAAAATCTTCAGAGGCAAGGATTTCTTCCAGGTCTTCATGGAAAGCTGAAATTTCTGTCCTGATTTTTCTCAATGCCTCACCGCCGGGCATATAAATTCCTCCGCCGGCAAATGAGCCTGCTTCTTCATCCAGGTGCACATAATAGCTGGCATACTCCATCTTCTTGCCATAGGGGCTCATGATCATGCTGCGGTGGGTTTTATAAGGGGTTTTGTCTTTGGAAAAGCGAATGTCGCGGTTGATACGAAAGGTACAGTCCTTGATTTGCAAGTGGGCAAGTGATGGGTCAAATTTCTGCATCCTGAACAAAAGCTCACCCACCAGGCGATGATAATCGTTTTTTACTTTCTCGTAGCGGTTTCTGTTCTGGTCAAACCATTCTTTGTGGTTGTTTTCACGCAGTTCGCGAAAGAATTGCAGTGAGTCGGGGTGTAGCATAATGTCAGGGTTTTCTGTAGTGAATACTGTTGTAAGAAACAGTGAAATAAGGTAAAAGTTGTATTCTTCATCCAAAATTTAGTATCCTCACACTTCGATACAACCTATTCCGGAGAGTATTTCGAACAAACACTCTGTAATAAAAGCACTTGCTGAATATTAAAGATAGTAGAGTGTATTGTATTTGGAGAATATAACAATGTATCTTACTTTTGATGGTCTGGTTGCTTATCCGGTATGTGCACAGATTAAGTACCCGGCATAACCTCAAAAACAAATTCCCATGCCTGATGCAACTACCCGGGAGTACATTTCCCGAATCAACCGTACTTTTGATTATATTGAAACAAACCTGGCCAAACCCTTCACCTTGCAGGAATTGGCTTCGGTGGCCAGTTTTTCCAAATATCATTTCAACCGTATTTTTTATGGCGTAGTGGGGGAGACTCCTTTCCAGTTTATTACCCGAATAAGGCTGGAAAGAGCGGCCACTTTACTGATAACTTCCCCTGCAGATTCTGTAACAGAAATTGCATTTAAGTGCGGTTATACTGATATTGCTGTTTTTTCGCGTAATTTCAAATCACAGTTTGGTATCCCTGCCAGCCGGTATCGCAGAAGCAAAGATCACAATAGCAATATGAGTCAAGTGGATAGCAATACCAGGCAAACCCGGGAGCCCCTTTCATCCTACTTTTGTTCCCGTACTCAAACCCTAAAATGGAAATCGAATATGGAACTTAACAAAAGTGTGGAGATTAAAGAACTCCCCCCAATGACCCTGGCCTATATCAGGCACACCGGCCCTTACCAGGGCAACGAGCAACTCTTCGAGGGCTTGTGGAACCGGCTTTTTACCTGGGCCGGACCGCGCAACCTTATCGGGGGCCCTGATTTCAAATCGCTGATCATCTATCATGATGATCCCAATGTGACCGTGGAAGACAAACTACGCATGAGTGTTTGTATTACTGTACCCCCGGATACCAAAGTAGAGGGGGAAGTGGGAAAAATGAAGCTGGATAAAGCCCGGTATGTAGTAGCACGATTTGAGGTGGATGCCACCCAGTTCGCACAGGCATGGCAATGGCTGTATGGGCAGTGGTTTCCCCAAAGCGGCTACCAGCCCGACGACAAGCCCTGCTTTGAAATGTATCCCGAAGAACCCAGAGATGGCAAATTTATCGTGGATATCTGTGTGCCGGTCAAACCGTTGTAAATAAATGCGGGGTACGGCATATGCTGTACCCCTGTTATTTTCTTATTAAACTTTATCTATGGAAGCAACGCCCATCATTACCCTCAATGCGGAAAATATTTCAGATGAACATATCTGCTGCGCCTTTGCCGATAAAAAGTGCAGCAGCGGTTATGAAAATAAAAAACAATGGCTTGCCCAACAGTTGAAAGTGGGATATACCTTCAAAAAATTCGATATCCGGGGAAAGGTATTTATCGAATATGTGC
>CAZBGI010000169.1:0-2622 GCA_964491395.1 uncultured Bacteroidales bacterium
GAATTTGCAACTGAAGCGGAATCCGGCTGTACTCTTTTCTCTTTTTAACCGACAGAAAAAGTCGGAGATTCCTCAAAAGCATAGTATTGTTATCGGCAATCAAGAATCGCCCGTGGTAATTACTGCTTTGCTGAGCCCTATGTGTAAGCCGTGCAAAAGAATGACCAACGAGATCCTTCAATTAACAGAAAAACATCCTGAAAGCTTTTTATGGCAAATCCGCTTCGATGGAATAGCGAAAGAAGTGTATGACCCTTTGAACAGGATACAACTCCACATAAAACAATTATGTGATAATGAAAAAGATAATGGTGCAAAAATTAAAATTATTAAAGACTGGTATAGCAGGCAATCCTTTCAATGGTTTGCTTCGAGATACCCCATTGATATAATTGCACCGGAAACCATCGTTGGTTTTGCAGAACAAATCAACGAGAATGCTAAGCTAAATGTGAACAGGGTACCTGTTTTGTGGATAAACAACAGGATGTTGCCACAGGAATATTCTGTTACAGATATCCCGTTTTTATGTACTGATGTTAATTTGCTTTTTCAGTTGACAAAATAATTCCAAAAATGTTGAAAATGAAATTACCTCTCACAATACTTTTTAGTTTATTAGGTTGTTTGCTATATGCACAACCCATTATTATAACCGGATTTGTAACCTGTAGCGAGTCCCGGGAGCCCATTCCCGGTGTCATTGTAAGCCTGCGCCCTGAGGGTGAGAACCGTATCATGCGATTTGCCACCACCAATGCGGAAGGAAGGTTTGAACTTCACCTTACCAGCTTTCCCGAAAACTATGTGGTGCATTTTGCCATGATGAGCTACGCTTCGAAAACCCTTCCGCTGGTGCCTGAAAGACAAGAATACAATGCACAGCTTTCCATGCAGGCAACGGAGTTGAGAGAAGTACGATTCATTGCGCCATCCATTGAGCAAGGGGGGGATACCATTACCTATCATGTGGAAAACTTTGCCGAAATACAGGACCAGACCCTGGCTGATGTACTCAAAAGAATGCCCGGCATCACCGTGGAGCCCAGCGGCGAGATAAAATATCAGGACCAGCGCATAAACCGGTTTTACATTGAAGGGAGAGATATGCTTGGCAGCAGATATGGGATTGCCACCAATACCATCCACCAGAAAGACGTATCAAGCGTGGAGGTGATGGAAAATCACCAGCCCATCAGGGCGCTGCAGGATATCTCATTTTCCGAGGATCCTGCCCTCAATATCCGCCTCCGGGAAGATGCCAAAGCCCGCTGGGTAGGCACAGTAAGGGCAGGAACGGGATTCGAACCATGGCTCTGGAAATCGGAGCTGGCCGCCATGCGGTTTAAGGCCAAAACGCAAACCCTGAATATTTACAAATCCAACAATACAGGCGATGCTTTGGCCAATGAAATCAGGGCCTTTTCAACGGGTAACTCCATGTTGCAATTCAGAAAAGGGTATAGCATGCAAGATTACATCAGGGTTTCTCCTGATAACCTGCACCAGATTGACGATTACCGGAGCCGTTTCAACAAAACCCACCTGTTCAGTTCCAACAACCTGTGGTCGGTGGGCGAACAATACGATCTTACCTCACAGGTTTCCTATCTCAATAAGCGCCTGGACTTCGACAATTCCACTAATACATCCTATTTCCTGGAAGATGGTACCATAATCACCGAGGCAGCTGAAGAGCATGCCGCTACCCGGCAAAACCGACTGTTGGGCGATTTGACCCTCACGGCCAACACGCCAACCTATTATTTCAGAAACAAATTGCTTGCAGATGTAAATTGGAACGACATCGATATTCAGGTCGACGGTACCTTTCCCAACACGCAGGAGGCATCCGTTCCGCACCAGCAATTCTCCAACGATTTGGAAATACTGAGGCGTTTTGGCAACAGCGCTTACAGGCTCAATTCTTATAACATCTACCAGGCAAAACCCCAGCACCTTACCGTAAACCGGGAGGGTGAAGTACAGCGACAGGAAATTGAATCTTCAGCCTTTTACACCAACACCTATACCTCCTTGTCGCAATACATAAATCCTGTAAACATCTCCATGACTTTAGGTGTAAGGGGACTGATTCGATCCATGGAGAGCGAATTGACAGGTGTTGCCGATACCCTGGGAAGAATGAACAACGATGAAACCATGCGCTACCTGAGCCTTTATGCCTCTCCTTCATTGGAGTACAAGAGGGGGCGTTTCGACGCCCGGCTGAACCTGCCCCTGTCGTTTGTCCCCTATCGGTATTTCGATAAAATAGCTGACAAAAAAGAAAATGAAGAAAAGCTTTTTCTTTCGCCCCGGTTGTTTATGCAATATCGTCTCACTTCGAGGTTGACGGCATCTTTGTCAGGGAGCTATGTGCAAAGTCCATTGCAGGAACAATCCTTTCATGAGGGACTCATTCTGAACAACTACCGCAACCTTTCGCAGGGGGTTACTGATTTTGAAACAGGAAACAGCCAGTCCTTGTCTTTTATGCTGCGATACCGCCAACCCCTCAAAGCCCTTTTCTGGAATGCAGGGTTTACACGCTCATGGACCTATGCTCCACACATTTCCAATGTCTTTTTCCTTGATCCCTACTTGCTGAACACTTTTATC
>CAZBGI010000170.1:0-2589 GCA_964491395.1 uncultured Bacteroidales bacterium
CTTTTCCCAACAATTTACCCTCAATGGGGTTTATAGTGTAAAGTAACCAAAAACAATTCCTGTTTTGAAAATACTCCTTACCGGTGCTACCGGTTATATTGGCAAGAGATTGCTGCCTGTTCTGGTAAGCAGGGGATACACTGTTGTATGTTGCGTGCGCGATAAAACCCGGTTTTCGCCGCCTGAACCGCTGAAGAAGAGTATTGAAGTGGTGGAAGTTGACTTTCTGGATGAGAAAACCCTGGAAAATATCCCTTCCGATATTGAAGGTGCCTACTACCTGATGCATTCCATGTCCACAACCTCTGATTATGAAAAGCTGGAGTTGACTACTGCCCGCAATTTTCGCAAAACCATGAGCCAGACCCAGGTGAAGCATGTGGTGTACCTCAGTGGGATGATCAACGAGGATACCCTATCCAAACATCTTGCTTCACGCAAAGCCGTTGAAGAAGAACTGGGCAGGGGGAAGTATCATTTCACCACCCTGCGTGCCGGTATTATTATCGGTTCAGGGAGCGCTTCCTTTGAAATCATCCGCGACCTGGTAGAAAAGCTTCCTGTGATGATAGCTCCCCGTTGGCTCAACACTCGTTGTCAACCCATCTCTGTCAAAGACGTGATAACCTTTCTGGATAAAACCCTGTTGGAAGAAAAATGCTACAACCGTAATTTCGACATTGGGGGGCCGGATGTGCTCACCTACAAGGAGATGCTCATGGAATTTGCCCGTGTGAGGGGGTTGAAGCGCCGTATTGGCATTGTTCCGGTAATGACTCCGAAACTTTCGTCGTACTGGCTCTATTTTATTACCTCCACATCCTATCGACTGGCTTCTTCCCTGGTCAACAGTATGAAAGTTGAGGTGGTGGCTCGCGATGATGAAATCAATCATATCCTCAATGTCACTCCCGTGGATTACCAAACCGCACTTCGCAGAACTTTTTCTGCCATCGAAACCAATGAAGTTGTCTCCAGCTGGAAGGATTCTCTGGTTAGTGGGCGAATCAATCAAAGCCTTTCTGCTTTTATCCATGTCCCCTCCAACGGGTGTTTTGTGGATCAGCGTGTGCGAAATATCCACAACCGGCAACATACCCTGGATGCCATCTGGCGTATAGGAGGACAAACGGGTTGGTACTATGCCAGCTGGTTATGGAAAATAAGGGGCATGCTCGATAAGTTTTCCGGTGGAGTAGGACTGCGGCGTGGTCGTACCCGCCCCGATCGCATCGACCCGGGAGATTCGATAGATTTCTGGCGTGTGCTTTATGCCAGCCGAAAAGAAGGGCGCCTGCTGCTCTTTGCCGAGATGAAACTCCCCGGCGAAGCCTGGCTGGAATTTAAAATTGTGAATGATAAGCTATACCAAACCGCAACTTTCAGACCCAAAGGGTTGTGGGGGAGAATATACTGGTACTCCGTGGTACCCTTTCATCATCTTATTTTCAGAGGAATGATTGATCAGCTGGTGAAATAAAATGGATTTTACCCGTGCGAAGCCTTGAAAAATCAAATATCAAGTTCCCTGATGATATCTTTCAATGTTTGGGCAGAATGCCTGAACTGTTGCTGCTCCAGCTCCGACAGCTTAAGATCAAGATAATGCACCACGCCGCTTCTGTTGACCAGCGAAGGCAAACTAATGCAAACATCGCTTACCTGGTAGTAGTCGTTGATAAGGGTGGATACCGGCAAGATGGAATTTTCGTTGCGTAAGATGGCACGTGTGATTTTTACCAGCGACAAGGCAATGGAATAACTGGTAGCTCCCTTGGCGGCAATGATTTCTCCTGCCGATTCTTTTACTTTGCGGAAGATATCCGAGAAAACATTTTTGTAGTCAGTTAGCCCGGCATACATGGTGCTGTATTTCTCTATGGGCATGCCGGCAATGGTGGCATTGCTCCATACCGGCAGTTCCGTATCTCCATGTTCACCGATGATGTAGGCATGCACATTGCTGGAGTCCACCTTGCAATGATCGCTGAGCATATAGCGCAAACGCGCCGTGTCGAGCACCGTGCCCGAGCCGATAACACGTCCTGACGGCAAGCCGGAGATTTTCCAGGTACACCAGGTAAGAATATCCACGGGATTGGTGACCACCAGCAGGATTGCCTCTGTGGTATATTTCAGAATGTCGGGAACCAGCTTTTTGTATATTTCCAGGTTGTCTCTGGCCAGATCGGTTCGGCTCTGGCCGGGTTTACGATTAGCCCCCGCGGTAATCACCACTATGTCAGCATCTGCACAACCCTCAAGGCCGGCGGGATGAATCCGTGTGGGATGGGCAAAACTGAGTCCATGATTGAGATCCATGCACTCCCCCCGGGCCAGTGCTTCGTTTTTGTCAATCAATACAATTTCACGCGCCAGTGCGCTGGTCATCAGCGAGAAGGCATAGGTGCTGCCTACATTTCCCGCGCCAATAATGGCTATTTTGGGGTGTAAGGTTTGCATAAGTGATTATTTTTTTACGTTTGTCATTATAAAGATAACACAAAAGAAGCCTTGCATTGTTTTCTTTTTTTGACCTCCCCCTGGATTCATGAAAATCTGCAGGGACTTAGTTAAATAGTGAAGGAT
>CAZBGI010000171.1:0-2542 GCA_964491395.1 uncultured Bacteroidales bacterium
AAAAATAATACATAACTTTGTATGGTACAAAAAATGGTATTATGACTTACGCAGGTAAACCGGTAACCGGAAAGGATTTTATAGGCAGGGAGAAAGAACTTGCCCTGATCATGGAGTATATTAAACTCGGACAAAGCATTGTATTGGTTGCACCACGAAGATTTGGCAAAACTTCCCTGGTATTGGAAGTACTGCAAAGGCTCCACAAACAAGGGGTTTATACTGCCTTCGTGGATATTTTTACCAATCCCGGAATGGATATGCTTTCTGCCAATATTATCGGTGAAGTGCTGAAAAATCATAAACTGAACCTTCAATTTCATAAAGCCAAAAACAGTGCCCTGGAACTGATCAGAAATGTTAAGCTGAAAGCTGTGCTAAACGATTTTGAGTTTATTGCAGGGTTTGCCGATAAAGACCGAAACGATTGGGAGATGATATCTGAAAGTATTGATTTTGTTGATACTTTCAGCAGAAAACACAGTAAGAAAATGGTGTGTGCTTACGATGAATTTGGCGATATCACCAAATTTGATAAAAAAGAAGAATTGGTGAAACTTTTCAGGTCGAAAATCCAGCAACACAATAACAGTACCTATATCTTTTCCGGCAGTTATGAGTCTGTAATGCAGGCTATGTTTGTAACTAAGGAATCTCCATTTTACCGAATGGCGAGGATCATTCATCTTTCTTACCTGGAAAAAGATGCCCTGATAGCACATTTGCATAATCGATTTAGGGAAGTGGGTATCAACTGTAGGGATGATTTCCCTCAACAAATTGCCGAGATTACCCAATGTCATCCCTATTATGCACAATTAGCCTTTCAGCAAACCATACTTTACAAAGCTCTTTATGCGAAAATACCCTCCATAGATGAGCTTCTTCAACAAATACTTGATGTCGAAAAAGATTATCTGGAAAAGGTATGGGAAGGAGTTTATTCCAGGCATGACCACGTAATTACTCTGAAAGCATTGGCTCAGGGGAGCGAAAATATATACGGCCGCCTTAAATCCCGTAAAATAAATATTGCACGGGCTCTGAAGAATCTTGAAGGTATGGGGCTGGTTTTCCGGAAAGAGAATGGCCAACCTTACATTTCAGACCCGATTTTTAATCAATGGATACGACAAACTACGTTTTAAAACTATGGAAATTCACACCGTCACCATTCAATTTTCTGAAATCAATCTGCAAACCCGCGATGCCCATAAGCTTCGTGGTTACTTTGGCAATCTTTTCAAAGAACAATCTCCTTTGTTGCACAATCACTATGAAACAGGCGAGTTGCGTTATAAATATCCCTTGGTTCAGTATAAGGTTTTGAAAGGGATTCCCACCTTGGTAGCCATTGAAGAGGGTGCGAAGCTGCTGACCCAGTTGTTTTTAAAAATAAAAGAAATCAGGTTAAACGGAGAAACAATTCCTGTTTTAAGTAAAAATATCAAGAGCGAACAATTCCCCGTGGGTTTTTCGGAAGAACTGCATGAATACCATTTCCAAACCCTGTGGATGGGCCTCAACCAGGCCAATCATCATAAGTATCTTCAAGCAGATATGACAGAACAAAAAAAGATGTTGGACAGAATACTGGTGGGAAATATTTTATCATTTCTCAAGGGGCTGGATATTCGGCTGGCAGACTCGCAACGATTGATGGTAAAGGCCGACCTTCAGGAGAAATCGACGCAATTCAAAGAAAAGGATATGCTGGCTTTTAAAGGAAAGTTTGTATCCAATGCCTTATTGCCAAACGAAATTGGCCTTGGTAAAGGAGTATCCAGGGGCTTTGGAACCGTTTTAATGACGGGTTGAAATTGGAAACGAATCACAAACTCATAACCCATGCAATTATTTATCGACACCTACGGCACCTATGTGCACATAAAGGACGAGATGTTTGAAATCCGGATTCCTGAAGAGGAAAACAAGAAAGAATACAAGAAACATCATTTTGCGGCAAAAAAGGTTACCAGTATTTTGATGTCTAAATCGGCTGCTTTGAGCACTGATGCCATCATCCTTGCCCTGAAGTATAATGTAGACATTGTTTTTGTAGATTACGACGGGCATCCGCTGGGCCGCGTGTGGCACAGCAAACTGGGCAGCACTACCCGTATTCGCAAAGCACAGCTACAGGCAAGCATGTGTAGTGATGGTGTAAAATGGGTAAAGGAATGGGTAGGACAAAAAATGATCAACCAGATTGAGTTTGTCAAAGATCTGAAAAAACATCGCAGCACCATAACAGACTATCTGGATGAGAAAATCCAGAAAATGGAAAGCCTGCACGTGAGTCTTTCTCTGTTGCAGGGAGAAAATCCCGGTGAAATTGCAGATACCGCCCGCGGACTGGAAGGTACGGCAGGTCGACTGTATTTCGAAACCCTTGCCTACGTGATGCCCAAAGAATATCAGTTTGCAGGCCGCAGTTCGCGACCCGCCAAAGACCCTTTTAATGCTTTTTTGAATTATGCATATGGCATGTTGT
Organism: uncultured Bacteroidales bacterium; assembly: GCA_964491395.1. Classification (GTDB taxonomy): domain Bacteria; phylum Bacteroidota; class Bacteroidia; order Bacteroidales; family UBA7960; genus SKVR01. Next base: position 2,495 of record CAZBGI010000171.1, read on the forward strand.
ATGGTAAAATAGAAAAGGTGTTGATCATTGCCGGGATAGACCCCTACC
>CAZBGI010000172.1:0-2451 GCA_964491395.1 uncultured Bacteroidales bacterium
ACTTCTTTGCAGGTAGTAAAGCACCCGTTAAACTCTTTAAGCATCTTTGCCAGGTTTTTTTCTGTCTTTTCTCCCTTGTTGATCCAATACAGGGGTCTGTTCTGGGGGTTCTCAGAAGGAATTTTCTTCCGGGAAATATCAATGGGGTGCATGTAAAACATACTGTCGCCCTTTTTTAGAGCCTTTTTTAATACCCGCTTAAAGTACAAGGGACCCAACAACCTGAAAAAGTATCCTCCCCCGGCAGGCAGGGTTAGAAAAGGAGTGATTTTATAATTGCTCCATGGCAACTCCATCAGCCGGGTTACGGGCGCGCGATGGCTCAGGTCGTCTCCATTGATATAATAAGGTGTTGCGGGGATGTCCCGCAGCTTTACATTGGTTTTATTATACAATGAATTGAAAGCTACCGACGAGTCGTATTGAAACCCCATTTTTTCCAGCAATGGTATCATCCAGTTGGAAAGCACTGCATTGGGAGCCCTGAAACCGATAACGTTGGTGTCAAAAATTTCTTCCAGCACTTTTTTGGCTTCCACCTGCTCCTGGTACCAGTCATCGATAGAAACAATGGGTTGTTTGGTCTTTGCATCAATGCTCGACTGATGGGTGAGGCTGTGAGAAGCGATTTCATGCCTGCTTCCCTTGAGGGCTTTCACTATCTGCGGGTATCGTCGGGCCACATCAGCCACCATAAAGAAAGTGGCTGAAACATCAAATTCGTCAAGAATCTCTATCAGTCGGAGGGTTTCTTCGGTTATACAATCTACAGACTCTTCATGGTTTTGTTGGAAAAAATCCTCCAGCGTAGGATATTTAGAGAAAGAAGAACCGGTAACCAAGGGTGTATGGTACCAGTCTTCAATATCAAAAGAGAGTGCTATGTTAGTCGGTTTTTTTTTATTCATAACAGACGGTTGTGTGTGGCTGCCTACCTATTTATGGAATTAGAATGCCATTAATGCTTCTGCCCGCTTACTTCCTTGCAGGTTTTGATATAAATTACTTGTATAAGCGTTCATTATCCTGTATGTCCATCCACATAGCAAACAGCAACGACTGGAAAGAGCTCACAAAAAGGAATACAAACATCAGCGAGTTCAGGATAGGTCTTTCTCCGGGAATATCCTCAGCCAGATAGCTTATGATTCTCCAGGCGAATGGCAAACAGGCGAAAAACAATACCAACCCCATGTTGTATAGGAGGAACAGGGGATGGAAGTCTTTAATTAAGTACTTGACCCATATGCGTTTAAAAAACAGGCGCAATAATAGAAAGGATATTTTGGGGATCACTTTACCCACTTTCATTTTCGACTGTTCTCCGATTCTGTAAACAGGTTTGATAGGCACCTCTCTGATGGTGCAATAGGCCATGTTGAGCTTCACCAGCATATCGTTGGGCATGCCATATCTTTTGTATATTTTATAAAGCTTGATGGCGTTGAGAGCTTCCAGTGAAATGGCTGTATATCCGGTTTGGGTGTCTGAAATCCGCCAGTAGCCGGAAGCAATTTTGGTAACCAGCGAAAGAATACTATTGCCAAAGAATCGGGTTTTAGGAATATAAAGGTTAGCACTGCCATGTATTAACCGGTTTCCTTTCACATAATCCACTTCTTCATTGATGACAGGCTTGCAGATTTTCAGCAATTCACTGGGATCCATCTGTCCGTCTCCTGCCATTACTGCTGCGCAGTCAATGTTGAAATCTTTGCACCATTTGTAACCGCGGGCTATGCTTCCTCCCACCCCTGCATTGGTTTGGTTGGTAATAAGGATGATGCGGTCATTTTCGGGCTCCTGGTTGATGATGGTGGAGGGTGTAAAATACTCCATCTCCTTTTCATTGAGCTCCTCCAGTATTACTTCAGCCTGGTTGTAAAATCCGGGTACAACCTTTTTCTTTTTTACAGGTGTAGATGTCTTGTTATGAGGCGTTTTAAGATAGGAAAGGACTTTGCTCTCTGTTTGGTCCTTTGAATTGTCATTGACTATAATAATACGGTCTACAAAATCGGGCATGGTTTCAATCACCATCCCTATCTGAGATTCTTCATTATAGGCAGGAACTACTACTGCAATGGTTTTTCCTTCAAGCATGGTTCAGGCTTTATGTTAGGTTCTTTTTGATCAAAAAAGCAGAAGATGCCTGCAAAAGTACATTATATTAGGCTATTCTGCTTTGTATGAAAATCAATTTTTTACGCAATCATCCAGATTTGACAGCAGCACAATTCGTCGGGAGGAGTTAAAAGTGAAATCGGGAACCATCAGAATGTCCATATTACCCCTTTTGATGCGTGTAATTTTATCTCCGAAAATAGTTTCAATGACTTCATCCTTCATGGATGTGTGATAAATGATAAAGTTAAATACCGGAACTTCCTGAGAGTCGGTCTGAGGATAATACCATGAACGGGCAACAGCTAATGGGTACAAGGAAAGGTC
>CAZBGI010000173.1:0-2421 GCA_964491395.1 uncultured Bacteroidales bacterium
TTTCCCGATATAAAGGAAGAAAAGATTCAGCTTATCCCCGAACAGTTGCGCAACCCGCTCAAATACCAGTTTCAAACCATCTTACTGGTGGCAGATAATTTTAACGGAAAAGTTATGGGACTGGCCATTTTGCTGCATGCTCCCGATCTGGATTTCTGCTACCTGGATTACCTGGCCACGCGCAGCAAACAACAAATATCAGGAGTGGGAGGTGCACTGTATGAAAGATGTCGTGAAGAAGCATCTCTGCTGAGCTCATGCGGCATTTTTATGGAATGCCTGCCTGATGATCCATCCCTTTGCAAGGAGGAAGCCCACCTGAATCAAAACGCGGCCCGGCTGAAATTTTACGAGCGATATGGGGCAAGACCTATTATAAACACCCTTTACGAAACTCCGGTGAATCCAGGCGATACCTGCCCCCCTTATCTGGTTTTAGACCCCCTGGACGCTGCTTCACCCCCTTCCGCAAAGAAAACCCGCGGTATTGTAAATGCAATTCTGCACCGCAAGTACAAGGATTATTGCCCTGAGGAATATATTCAGAAAGTTGTAGGATCTATTACGGATAATCCTGTTCAATTGCGTGCTAACAGATACCATATCCACCCCAAACAGTCAAAGGACTCAGAAAAAACCGCTGACACCGGTTTGTCTATAAATACCGCAGACCAGGCAAAAACAAACGGAAAAATTGCCATCACGGTCAATGACAGGCACTCCATTCACCATGTGAAGGAGGTGGGTTATGTAGAAGCGCCGGTACGGATCTCCACCATACTGAAAAGCATAGAAAAATCCGGATTGTTTCACACCCTGGAAGTGAAAAAATTTCCTGAAAAGCATATCCGGGAAGTCCACAACAATCAGCTGGTGGATTTTTTAAAGCAATCGGAAACGAGCTACCCTGAAGGAAACTCTGTTTATCCTTATGTTTTCCCTATCCGCAATGCGAACCGAAAACCCAAAGATGTTAATGTTTTGCCCGGGTATTTCTGTATCGATACTTTTACTCCCATTCACCATAACGTATGGAAAGCAGCCACTGGTGCGGTAAATTGCACATTGAGCTGTGCCAACCACCTGGTTGCCAATGGCGGATTGACCTATGCCCTTGTGCGCCCTCCCGGGCATCATGCCGAAAGCAAGGTGTTTGGAGGCTTCTGCTACCTGAACTCGGCAGCCGTGGCAGCAGGTTACCTGGCCAAATATGGCAAAGTGGCTATTCTTGATATCGATTATCACACCGGCAACGGACAACAGGAAATTTTTTACCGCCGCAGTGATGTGCTCACACTGAGTATTCATGGAAATCCTTCCACCACCTACCCCTATTTTTGCGGTTTTAAAACTGAAAAGGGAGAAGGGGAAGGAATGGGATTCAATCATAACTACCCTTTAAACGAGGGAATTGATGCCAGCGAATACAGACAGACCCTTGCCAAAGCCTTGAAAACCATCCGGGATTTCCAGCCCTCATGGCTGGTAATCTGCCTGGGCCTGGATACTGCCAAAGGAGATCCCACGGGCAGTTTCTACTTTTCTACCAAAGATTTTGAGAAAAACGGCAGGATGATCGGGAGTTTAAAAATCCCCACACTTGTTGTTCAGGAAGGAGGATATCTGACCCGTACATTGGGTTCCAATGGGGTTAACTTCTTCAAAGGACTATACGAAAGTTTTTATCCTGAAAAACGAACCCATTTAAAACCTCAGAAACAGTGAAACATCCATGATTAATTTTTAAACCACACGAGAATGATTAATTGGAAAACCAATTGTCCATCAGTGTAGTTAGCGTATTTTAGGATGTTCCATCTAGCAACTTTAATCAAATATAGACAGATGAAAAATATTCAATCATTATCCGTAGGATTTACCTACGACCTGAAAGATGACTATCTGGCCATGGGCTTTACACCCGAAGAAGCTGCTGAATTCGATGTGCAGGAAACCATCGATGCAATATTCACCACCCTGCAGAAACGAGGCTACCGGGTTGAAAAAATCGGAGGCGTGCGTTCACTTATCCGGCGGCTGGAGCAGGGCTGCCGGTGGGATTTGGTCTTTAATATATGTGAAGGAATACAAGGGATTGGCAGAGAAGCACAGGTACCTGCCATTCTGGATGTGTACAACATCCCTTATGTTTTTTCTGATGTGCTGGTGCTTGCATTGACCTTGCACAAAGGAATGACCAAAAGCGTTATCCGCGATATGGGCATACCCACTGCACCGTTTATGGTTGCCAAAAGCTTGATGGATCTGAATGATCACAACCTGCAATATCCATTGTTTGTAAAACCTGTTGCTGAGGGCACCGGAAAAGGGATCGGCCCCGACTCCAAAGTACTAAACTCGAGGCAATTGCGCAAAGCTGTAAGAGACAGGATCAAACAGTTTGACCAGGGTTTGCTCATT
>CAZBGI010000174.1:0-2214 GCA_964491395.1 uncultured Bacteroidales bacterium
GGCAACAGACAGACACTTCCCCCTCAAAAAACAGGCTGTCCAGGTATAAACATACCGTTGAACAGCCTGGAATTCATTTTTCTGAAGATTTTTTCGCTATGTTATTCTATATCTGCCAGAAACCTTTCGGCTTCAATGGCGGCCATACATCCCGTACCGGCAGCTGTTACAGCCTGTCGGTATACATGGTCCTGTACGTCGCCACAGGCAAAAACTCCCGGTACATTTGTCTGGGTTGAATCAGGTTTTGTAATGAGATAACCATTGTCATCCATATGAAGCTGATTCTTAAAAATATCGGAATTAGGTTTGTGTCCTATGGCCACAAAAAATCCTTCAATGTCAAGACGTTTTTCTTCTCCTGTTTGGGTATTTTCAAGAATTACTCCATTGACCGTCTTTTCACCCACAATTTCTTTGGGCACATGGTTCCACACAATTTCTATATTATCAGCTTTCATCACCCTGTGCTGCATGGTTTTTGACGCTCTTAACTCATCACGACGGTGAACAAGGTATACCTTTTTGCAAAGTTTGGAAAGGTAGGATGCCTCTTCACAGGCAGTATCACCACCCCCCACTACAGCAACTGTTTGTCCTTTGTAGAAGAACCCATCGCAGGTAGCACAAGCTGACACACCGAAGCCATTGAATTTTTGCTCCGATTCAAGACCAATCCATTTGGCAGAGGCTCCGGTAGATATAATCAGTGTCTCGGCCAGTACTTCTGTTTTTTCATCAATGGTCACTTTAAAAGGACGCCTGGACAAATCCACGGCTGTAGCCAGTCCCCAGCGCACATCAGTACCAAATCTTTCTGCCTGCTTCTTAAATTCTTCCATCATTTCGGGTCCCTGTATCCCTTCCGGATAACCCGGGTAATTTTCCACTTCTGTTGTAATTGTAAGTTGACCCCCGGGCTGTAACCCCTGATAGATGACCGGTTTTAAATCGGCTCTTGCCGCATAAATTGCAGCGGTATATCCTGCAGGGCCCGAGCCCAGAATCAAACATTTAATTGTCTCCATATCTGTTAATGATTACTGTTTTATTTTTTGAAAGTGCAAAATTACACCTTTTCATTCAACTCACAAACAAAACAATCGTCACATTTTATTATTTAGATGTTTGCTATTTAAAAACTTGCCAGGTGATATTTCCATGGTTCCCAAAAAACTTTCAACAACCAGTTTATCTTACAGTTCATGGTTTATTTGCTGAGAGAGGAACAACATTTTCAAATCAGCCAGTGCGATAGCCGCAATGGCTTCTATTACCACCGGAACGCGCAGCGCAATACAGGCATCATGTCGTCCTTTCACCTGCAGGGTTTCCACTTTTCCCGTTTCCACGCTATAAGTCCTCTGTGCAATGGAAATACTGGAAGTGGGTTTTACAGCTACCCTGAAGACCAATTCATTGCCATTGGTCAGTCCTCCGGTGATTCCGCCTGCATTATTGGAAGCAGTGCGCCCCGATTCATCGAGTATGGGATCGTTGTGTTGACTCCCTTGCATGGCAGCAGCCTGAAAACCAGAACCAAACTCAATTCCTTTGATTGCCGGCACAGCAAAAGCCAGATGACTGATTACTGATTCCACCGGGTCGAAAAAGGGTTCACCCCATCCCAGGGGTACTTCGCCAGCCCTGCACTCTACCAATCCACCCAAAGAATCTCCGGCCTGTAGTGCTTCTTCCACGGCTTTTTCAATATCTTCACGCCCACCGGCTTTAATAAGTTTTGCCTTGACATACACAGGATCAATAATTTTTTTGGCAACCACTCCAGCTGCTACAAGTGCCAGGGTGAGGCGACCCGAAAAATGACCTCCTCCCCGATGGTCGTTAAATCCCTGGTATCTTTTCCAGGCCACAAAATCAGAATGTCCCGGCCGTGGGGTTTTTACCAGGTTGTTGTAATCTGAGGATTTTGTGTTGGTATTGCGAAACAAAACGGTAATGGGAGCACCTGTGGTATGTCCTTTGAAGCAGCCTGAAATAATTTCGGGCAAATCTTCTTCTTTGCGGGGAGTTGTTCCCTTTGCGCCAGGCTTTCTGCGCTCAAGGTCAGGGAGGAAATCCTCTTCTGCCAGTAAAATACCCGGCGGACACCCATCAAGGGTCACACCTACTCCTTTTCCATGCGATTCTCCAAATATATGTATGCGAAATATCCTGCCAAATGAGTTCATCGGATTATAAGATTATCGGATT
>CAZBGI010000175.1:0-2162 GCA_964491395.1 uncultured Bacteroidales bacterium
CAGACACGTCTACCCTCAACGAGGATGTTAACTTCGAAGATGAACTGCCTTTCTGGTCGGCACCTTTCGGAATACGCCTGCTAAACCATATCCATTACAAAAAGGGATTATCTGCTCTTGATATTGGTTTTGGAACCGGCTTCCCCCTTACAGAGATAGCCATGCGGCTGGGCGACACATGCAGGGTTTTCGGCATTGACCCGCGGGAAGAAGGCATCGGGCGAACCCGAAAGAAATTGACCTTTTACGGTATAAAGAATACGAAGCTGATCAAAGGAGAAGCAGAAAACATCCCACTCCCCAATCTTTCTATGGATCTCGTTTGCAGCAACAACGGGCTCAACAATGTATCTGATATGGGAAAAGCCATCAGCGAATGTTCGCGGATTTTGAAACCGGGCGGGCAGTTTATCCAGACTTTTAACCTGAAAACTACCATGAGGGAATTCTACGACATCATGGAGAAAGTCTTCACCGAAATGAATATGGGCTCAGCCCTTGAAAAGATGCATCAGCACATTTACCAGAAAAGAAAACCTTTGGAGGAGGTGGTCAAAAAACTTGAAAAGCACCGGTTTTCCATCCGCGAAATCATTAAAGATCAGTTCGAATACAAATTTGCGGATGGGGAGGCCATGCTCAATCATTTTGCTATCAAAACCGATTTTGCAAGCGAATGGCGAAAAATTGCCGGAAACGAGAGAGAAGAAGCTGTTTTTGATCGCATACGGGAACTGATGAATGCGTATGTGCAGGAAAATGGCTGCTTTAAACTAACCGTACCCTTTGTATTGGTCGATTGTGAAAAGAACCCGGAACCTATGAGAAAATACAACAGGAAATAATAAAACCGGGCATCGCCCGGGGCAGCACAGTGCGCGCCCGTCATGTGGGGCGCGACATAGCAGGGGCATTGAAAAACATCGTAGGAGGAGAAACAGAAGGAATATACCCCACTGCAGGCCCAGGCGCGTGAACAAGCTCTGCAACGCCTTACAGATGATGCGCGTAAAATGAATGCCGACGTGGTAGTGAGTATCCGTATGACTGCCGCCATTGAGCCGGATAATACTGTCAGGTCCTGAAACAACAAAGCCGGGAAAATCCCGGCTTTGAAAAATTCATGGTGATGCAACAGTTTATGAAATGGCAATTTGTCTGGCTGGTTTGGGTTTAACTTCTTCCCGCTTGGGAAGGGTTAGGTGCAGAATACCATTCTCATATTTTGCAGAGATTTTTTCCGCATCCACCATGTTTTCAGGAATGGTGAAACTGCGCTGGAATGATTGATAACTGAATTCCCGGCGGGTAACCTTCTCTCCGTCTTTTTCCACATTTTCATTTTGCTTTTCAGAAGAAATGGTGAGACGACCGTTGTCAAAATCAACTTTGAAATCGTCTTTCTTCATGCCGGGAACGGCCACTTCGATCATAAACTGATCGTTGTTTTCTCTAATGTTTACAGCAGGCAAAGTAGTGTTGGTGTCTGAAAAATTGCTGCTGTTCCAGTCCATCAAATCTCCTTCAAAAAAGCGATCCAACATTGAAGGAAGATGGGACATCCACGGATTTGAAATTCTTGCGAGTGTCATAGCTTTACCCTCCTTTTTTTTTGGTTAAACATTCAATTGATTAAAACTATTATTGATTTATCGGTTGAATTTCCTTTTGTCAGGTTTTTTCTTCTTTTTCAACCTTTTCACTTTCATCCATTCAACTAAAATGCCAAAAAAAATACTGACAATTCCAAAAATTTCCAAACAACACCTTTTCCCTGTATTTCAGATACTTATAAAATTTGCACAGTACAAACTTTTGAATAGAAGTCATAAAAACATGCCATACTGTCACCACAACACCCTTCGCCTGCCTTTTTGTCTTATTTTTGATGCACCCCGCTGGCAGGTTAAAGAATATTTTTGTTTGATCTTACATTCAGAAGGGCCCATACACCTGTAAGTATTGTAATCCTGGCTGAGTCAACCCACTCAGCTGGCTTCAGGCCCATCCGGTAAGGATGAAATGTTGATGGTAAAATGAGACAGAGCCATGATAAGTTCCATAGGAACGGGACAAATTTTACCGTTCAACAATGCTTTTCAATGAGAAAAAATGTTTCAGGTAAAAGACCACCAGGCAATAAAAGCGGTAACCAGCGCTGC
>CAZBGI010000176.1:0-2135 GCA_964491395.1 uncultured Bacteroidales bacterium
AGTTCATCAGGCCAGTTTCACCCAGCTGACGGCGCGGTCAAATTCCAGCCCAAGCTTCTGAAGCAGGCTGATGGATTGCTTGTTCTGGGGTTCAACGTTGACAAAAACGGGTTTTTGTTCTTGCTGTTTAGCCCGTATGAGCGTACGGAAAATGGCTTCCCCGATTCCTTTGCCTCTGTATTCCGACATCACATTCAAAAATCCCAGCGAACCGTCATCATGGGTGAGGCCCCATCCTACCAGTTTGTCATCCTGCCATATACCAGCAGAAATATCCCTGGCAAGGCGATCAGAAATATACAATTCCGACGTGTAGTCTTTGTAAGCAGAGTTCTGGTAAATATATCCCACATGCGATTGATCCAGGGGGCCGGAAGTTTTCTCTGAGGGCTCCACCTCAGTCCCTTCAGGAAGGTAATAGCGGTTGGTAAGTAACTTCCATTCTATCCGGTGGTTTCTCGTAAGCTGGGGAATCATCCACTCTTCCACATTGGCAAAATAGAGGGATTCAAACGCGAATTTTTCCAGTAATGTATCAAAATCGTTGGGTTCGGGTACCGACAGGTAGGCCCAGGTATAGTCGCTGGTGCCGGTGAGTATCAGCGATTTGTTGTAGACGATGTGCTTGTCCAGGGGGTAGTTTTCGAAAAACCCCAGCACGGGAAGGTTGGATATAGGATTGGACTGTAAATGATTCAGCAAATCTGCTTGCATATTGATGCTGTTTTTAGTTGTTAAAAGTAAATACTTTACCTTATAATAACAACAGTCTGTGAGGAAAATTATAAACTATTGTCAATAACCTCCACAAGGGTGCGGCATGCTTCCCTGATCTGCTCTTCGGTAATGATTAGGGGAGGAGCAATACGCAGGCAATGAGGGGCAAACAAAAACCAGTCGGTAACCATCCCCTTCCCGATAAGCAGATCAATGATTTTCTTGTTCTGTTCAAAGCTTTCAAATTCTACCGCCAGCATCAGTCCTTTGCCCCGGATGGATTGGATTTTGGGGTGCTGAAGGTTCTCCCGGATCACTTTTTCCAGCTTCGCAGCATTTTGCCATAGTTGTTCTCTGATGATGATTTCCAGGTTGGCTTTGGCGGCGGCTGCACAAACCGCGTTGCCTCCAAAGGTAGAGATATGTCCCAGCACCGGGTTGTGGGTAAGAGAGTGCATAATTTTGCGCGACGCCACAAATGCGCCAATGGGTAAGCCCCCGCCCAGCCCCTTGGCCAGGGTGATAATATCGGGGTTAACATCGAAATGTTCAAAGGCCCATAGTTTGCCCGTCCGGCCACATCCGGCCTGTATCTCATCCATGATGAGCAGGGCTCCTTTTTCTTTGCAGACTTTTTGCAGTTCCACCAGAAATTCCGGGGAGGGAGCTACCGCTCCGGCTTCACCCTGGATGGTCTCTATGAGTACACACGCTGTTTTTTCACTGATCTGTTGAAGTTGCTCCTGGTTATTGAATTCCAGGAACCGAACATCGGGCAACAACGGACGGAAAGCATTTTTCATCTGCTCGTCGCCCATCACGCTCAATGAGCCGTGGGTACTGCCATGGTAGGCATTTTTAAAGGCCACAATTTCGGTTCTGCCCGTATGGCGTTTGGCCAGTTTCATGGCCCCTTCGATGGCTTCACTTCCTGAATTGACAAAATAGACATTGTCCAGGTGCTCCGGCAGGTAGCTGGTAATCAGATGCGCCAGCTCCACCTGCGGGCTTTGCACAAACTCGCCGTATACCATCAGGTGCATGTAGGTTTCGGCTTGTTTTTGCACCGCCTTTACCACTTTGGGATGGCAGTGTCCCACATTGCTCACCGAAATGCCCGATATCAAATCCAGGTATCGTTTCCCATCCGGGCCATACATATACACCCCTTCGGCACGTTCAATCTCGATGGCCAGGGGCGCCTCTGATGTTTGGCCCAGGAAATTATAAAAAAGCTGGCGGTTGTTCATGGTTGTTGTGTTTTGCTGTTAGGGTGCAAAATTAGGGAAAATCCAACGATATGCCATATCCGTGGCTGAGCGGAATTTAACTTTGTTGAGCTCCCTTCGGTCGGTTGCAATTCCGCTTCCTGCTATTTGCAGCAAGTGCCTCGGCCACTCCCGGTGACCCCGCCACTA
>CAZBGI010000177.1:0-2126 GCA_964491395.1 uncultured Bacteroidales bacterium
ATTTTTTATCTTAAAAGGGTGTATAATAATCGAAAAATTATTATATTTGGGGATGCGTGAAGTGTTTGTATATCCCATCCATCACCGGGGGCAACACAGGATTGCCGTCAGGTATGAGTATGCTCCGGAGAGTGAGCTGGATAAAAGCACGCGCGGTCTTCCCCAAAGGGAATACAGTTCCACCAAAAAATTGTGGCACATCCCTTACCGGGATGATTACCGGGTTTATATTCAGGAGGCTTTCAAAGGGCTGGAAGGAATTGTTCTCAAATTCATGCAAGGGGAATACCTGGCCGGCAAAGAAACAACTGCTGTGAATAAAACTCCTGCCTCTTCCAATATTCCTCCCCCCGAACCCCATTTTTACGATGGAAAGGTTCAGATTTTGATAGATAAGGCCCGGCAGAAGTTCCTGGTTTATCATGGTTATCATCCTGATTTGTACGGAAAAATTGCACGCACGCAAATGGGGTTCTGGATGCGTGATAAGAAAACGTGGTCTTTTCCCGGCACTAATGAGCTTTTTCAGGAAATCACTGCCCTGATAGAGGGGGTAGGGTTGCCATGGGAAAAGATTCTGGCGGAGAATCTGCCTGCGAGGAATGCAAAGAGACCAGAGGCCAGGATACACATACCCAAAAGAACTGTCAAGCCGGAAAAACCCGTTCCTGCCTCTTTTCGCGAAATCTGGAAGCGTTATGATGATACTTTTACACTGAAGCGGATGAGCCGCAATACCCGCGAAATCTACATGGGTTTTTTCAGGAAGTTTCTGTTGGATAATGAGGGAAAGGATGTTGAAAACCTAAAGTATCATGAAATTTATGATTATATAAAAGGTCAATCGGAGCAATTGAATCATGTTGCTTTGGGTCAAACCATTGCTGCCATCAAATTTTTTTATGAGCGCACGTTGGGTCGTGAAAAGATGTATTTCAATCTATCGGATCGCCGGGAGGTGAAGAAAACCGTCCTCTGGATGCCCTTTCATGAGTTGAAAACCGTTCTTGCCGGAATTGACTCGCCGGGGGACAAACTGCTGTTGTTCCTGGTGTATCATGCCAATATGGGATTGCGCGAGTTGTGCGCCCAGGAAGCAGATGCTACCGATTTGTTTCAGACGCGCTACCAACTGCCAGGCAAAAACCGTGAGGCCGAAAAATACTTCCGGGAGCTTGTGGAGAAGTCAGCCACGGTATACCGGCAACGTGAGTTTTTGCTGGAAAATAAAGGGAAGCAGCACACGGTAGAATCATTAAAAGTGAAGTTGTATCGTGTTATGGGCTATTACCGTCTTGAGGAGATTTATCGCCGGCAGTACAAGCTGATTCTTTCGGAAACCTCCTACTCAAGAGACACACAAAAGAATTACCTGGGTAATTTTATGCGGTTTCTGAGCTATTTTAATTATAAGCATCCTGTGTTTATTTCGGATGAAGATATCCGCGACTACCTGATTTTGCACAGGGAGAAATCGGCAGCCCATCAGAATTCGATGATCAATGCTTTTAAGTTTTTCTTTGAGAAGGTTCATAACCAGAGTCTTTCGCGCAAGCATGTAATGCGTCCGCGCAAGAGCCATTTTTTGCCCGATTATTTCAGTCAACAGGAGGTATCGGCCATGCTGGAAACAACCGACAATCTGAAACATCAGCTGGTGATAGCCATTGCCTACAGTGCGGGCTTGCGCAGGCAGGAGGTTCAGAATCTGCGCCTGGTGGATGTGGATTTGGAACGCAACCGGCTCTTTATTAAAAACTCCAAGGGTAAGAAAGACCGTTACACCTTGTTTTCGAAGTATTTGCACGCTAAGTACCGGGCTTACCTGGAGAAGGAAAAACCCAGGGTGTATGTTTTTGAAGGGAATGTAGCGGGGAGCAAGTACAGTTTTACGAGTATGTCGAACGTATTGAAAGGGATGGCCAAAGCGGCGGGCATACACCGCACGGTGCATTTGCATATGTTGCGACATTCGTTTGCTACACATTTGCTGGAAGATGGCAAGGATATCCGGTATGTGCAGGAATTGCTGGGGCATAAAAGCATCAAGACTACCGAGCGCTATACGCACATTGTGAATGATGCCCTGAACACGGTGAGCAGTCCCTTTGACCGGATGGTGAGCA
>CAZBGI010000178.1:0-1922 GCA_964491395.1 uncultured Bacteroidales bacterium
TCTTAAAGTTTTCATAATTTGTACATTTTGGTTTTTAATAATTTCCTTTGAATAATTCGTTTTTGATGCTTTGTGTGTGGGTTGCACACTGTGAGACATGACCGGCATGGGTCAGAGGGGCTGTTCATGTTTTATCCAGGCAATCGGTTGAGTATCATTGCCGCTTTCGTTTTCCTCCGGCTGCGCTAAATCAGCCAGGTGCAGAGAAAGGGTCGTGTGTTTTTCATATAATTCTCCTGGGTTAAAGGTTCATAAATTGCTTGAATAAGAGTTGTATGTAGGTTTGTTTTTTGTTTGCTTGTCATTTATTTACATTCGTGTTAATTGGCTTTACCGGGCTTCGGTTCGTGTAATTCGTGGACTCAAACTGCGCCCTACCAGTCCAGCAACAAATCGGACGGCAGGTGATGACAATCCCCCAGCACAAAATCAAGAAAGCCATGGGTAATGATCTGCTCTTCGCCGTCTTCGTTCATCAGCGGGCCGTCGTCAGTGGAGGTGAAGGTATAGAACAGCTCAAATGCAAACTTGCCATCTTCGCCGGGCACCCACAGGTATAACTCGAAAGTGAACTGCTGGTCCGTTTCGCCGATTCTCACGGGATATTTGGCGCAGACGGGTTGATTGGTGCCGGCCAGGTAACCATCCTCATTAAGGGTTTGATCTTCAAAGGGCAAAGGATTACCATCCGTATCCAGATCTACATTGGAGAAGGGGGAATAGGGTACAGGCTGTCCGTTTTTACTCACATCAATGCGGAAGATGGAGGGCAAATCTATCTGCAGGCCGTTTACGACATGCTCGTAGAGAGAGCCTTCAAATGCCTCCATGTTGTATGAACCCCCTTCCGGGCTGCCTTTTTCAATATCGAGATGAATGATAAAGTAATTGTGGTTGCCAACATGTACTTCAAGTTGGTTGGTTTTAATCTGGAATTGTCCCGGAGGTGTCCAGTTGTCAGGTGCACCCTGGTAGCCGTTGATTTTAACCGTTTCATCCCCCGGCTGCAGGTTCCATGAGCCCAGGTTGATATCCAGGTAACCGCTTCCGGCATCATAACTTACGGTGCCATCGGTTTCCTGCTGGCCGGCATAAATATTTTGCGGGTTGCCATCGGCCACTGCGAAGTAATACCACCACGGTGTGCTGGTACTGCCGGGGGTATCGCCGCCGTAGGCTGTTTCTTCCTGGTAAATGGGGTCCTGGGTCAGGCAAATATCACCGAAGAAACAAAAATTCTTTATCACGATTTGATGGATGTTGTACCAGTGGAATCCAAATGCCATGTAAGCAGAAGGTTCAAAACACAAAACCTCTGCCTGCACTTCTGATTTTTCAAACTCCTTCACTGTAAAGGTGAAATCCTCCAGAGCGAGGCCGGGTGTTATATATTCGGCATATCCGGAATTTGCAGAGGGGGTGGCCATAATAATGGTGCCGTTCACTTCTGTGCGCAGCATAAATTGCGCAACGGTATAAGTACCCGGTGGAAGCTTGATGGCTTGTGAATACAAATTCCCGTTGAGATAAAAGACCTGTGGAGTGAAATTGAGGGGGTCTTCGTCACTGTTTTTCAGCACAATATCTGCGATGGTGGGTATCAACATATTGCCGTTTTCATCCTCCGGGCACTCGGGAATGTCAATATCATCGGTTTTTAATGCAAACGAATCCACATGAGAAATACCGAACACCACATCCTGCAGCGTATCATCCGGATTTTTGTCCTTCTCGCAGCCACTGAAGAAGAGGCTTACCAGGAAGAACGTGAGTAATTTGAGTGCAACTTGTTTGCCTGTCATATCTGTGTGTTTTGATAGTAAGAATTATTATAATGGGGGATGCTTTAGTTCCTGGCTATGCGGTTTATTTGTGTGTAAAATACTTTGATTGCAAAATGAGTTTCTTCGTGTTTTCCTTTT
>CAZBGI010000179.1:0-1899 GCA_964491395.1 uncultured Bacteroidales bacterium
GGTTTCCTCCTGGTACCCACATCATGGAAGAAAAAAAAGACTATTTTTGAGGGTTAAAGACAATATTATATGTCGTTTTGCTGTTTTTACATAAAACAATCCTAAAGCTATGAAAATGAATAAAGTAATTATCTTGCTGTGGGCAATTCTGGCCGTGGCATGCACTTCTGAACGTCCCAAAAAGCCTTCTGCCAGCGGAAAGACAGGCGAAATGCTTGTAGTGATGAGCCAGACCCGGTGGGAAGGAAGTGCCGGTGAAGCTGTAAAAGATGCCTTTATGGCTGGCATCCCCACGCTCAACCAGGCTGAACCCTATTTCAATCTTTTTCATGTTGAAACTTCCAATTTCACCAAATTATTCGAAACGCACCGCAATATCTTTATGGTGGAATTTGATGCTTCCCTTGAAAAAGGTTCCATTGAGGCGCAAAGAGACCCATGGGCCTATCCTCAGATGGTTATCAGGGTAAAAGTACCCAATGAAGAAGTGTTGCGCAAAATTCTGGAAAACAATCAGCTCTCTTTCATCGACTATTATGTGAAAACAGAAAGAGAAAGATTGATCAATGCATATGGCCGCATGGTCAACCACCAGGCAAGAAATGATGTCAGAAAAAACCTGGGGCTGGATATAACCGTTCCCGAAGGCTATTTTGTGGCTAAACAGGAAGACAATTTTGTCTGGTTACGACAAACGGCTACGAGAGAAGAACTTGAGCTGGGAGTATTGATTACGGTACTGCCCTACACTGATCCCGATACCGATTTTGCACATGAAACCATCCGCGAGAGGCGCGACTCCATTACCCGGGAGCATATCCCCGGAACCTTTGAAGGGACTTACATGGTCACCTATCCCGACATTCCCCATGTTTATAGTGAAATAAATTTTAACGATGTGTATGCTGTGGAGGCAAGAGGGTACTGGAGAGTGAAGGATGACTTTATGGGCGGACCCTTTGTTAATATAACATTTGTGGATGAACAAAACAGCCGTCTTATCAATCTTGATGGATTTGTGTACGCACCCAAATATGATAAGCGCGATTACCTTCGCCAGGTTGAGGCTTTGATGTACAGCGTGGAGGTTTTTTCAGAAGAAGAGGCAACTCCTTCGGAAGAAGTCTGACAGGCAAAGCAGAAATCCGCACAGAAAAAAAAGGCCCGTTTCGAGGGCCTTTTTTTGTGACTCCGGAGGGACTCGAACCCCCAACCGACAGAACCGGAATCTGCTATTCTATCCAATTGAACTACGGAGCCTTTGGGAGTGCAAAATTAGTAAATTTTGAGTTTGCAACTCCATATTTGTTCTTCTTTTTACCGAATTATCTGAATTTTGTGGCTCGAAAGGCCGGCTGCATCCCTAATCGTTACAATATAAGTTCCTGTGTCAAGGTGCCGGATGTTAATGTTTGAATTTTGTGAAAAAATTTCCCGTGTCATTACCTGCAGCCCACCGATGGTGAAAATCTGCACCTGATATACGGTATGTGAGGAGTGGATTGAAATAAAGGTACGGGCAGGGTTGGGATGAATCGTGATGCTTTCGTTAGCCATAGGAGGTACGCTGTTGTCATCCCATTGTAATATGATTGATTGGGTTATGTCCTGATTTTCCACCTGTACTTCTCCTGATTCGGGAAAATACCCTTCGCGTGCAACCGTGTAAAGGTACAATCCGGGAACAATGCCTTCGAATACATAATTCCCTGCTTCATAGTCCTGTCCGTCAAAAGTGACAGAGGCATCCTCAATGGGGTTGCTTTCTTCATCCTCCACTTCAAAAACTACCCGGTAGGCGGATAGGGCAAAAACGACAACAATAGCATGATCCCGGGTAATGTCTTCAAAGGTGTAGGTTTCTGCCGGCCCTACGCTTTCTCCATCTACCATAACATC
>CAZBGI010000180.1:0-1838 GCA_964491395.1 uncultured Bacteroidales bacterium
CTGGCTACTGCGAAAGAGGGAAACACGATAATCGTCTACGATGCTGCTGATGGCTCTTTTATCAAAAGGTTTGGAGAAGGCGGAGAAGGACAGGGGCAGTTTGAACGCCCTAACGGGATAGCGGTTATTGATGACCTGTTACTGGTTGTTGAACGAGACAACCAGCGGGTACAGGTGTTTACACTGCCAGACTTTGAATCCATGGGTCATTTTGGGAATGGCCGTGGAGATGATGGACTAAAACTTCCTTATGGGTTAGCCATTGACAAAATTGAGGAGAACACATACGAAGTATACGTCTCTGATAACTATAATCCATCGCTCATGGGTTATCCGCCGGAGGAAGAACTGGATCAAAGAATACAACATTTTCGATTTACTGTTGATGGCAATTCGCTGGAAAGTGAACACCTGAATAGTTTTGGAGCTATATCCGGTGAAGGCGTTCTGCAAAAGGTGGAGTCACTTTGGACCGACAGGGATAATAACCGGTTACTTATTGCAGAAGAGGCTTACAGCGAAAGAAGCATTAAGGAGTATGACCTTGAAGGAAATTACCAGGGAAAGGTCGTCACGGATAAATACATCGATAGCGAACCGGAAGGTATTGCACTGTATAAATGCAGCGATGGTTCCGGATACTGGATTTTTACCGATCAGCACGAAACAAGCATTAATAAATTTCAGGTTTTTGATCGCGAAACCCTTGAATACATAGGTGGTTTTAAAGGAGAAATTACACGCAATACAGATGGAATCTGGCTGACCCAAAAATCCTTTGACACTTTCGAGAACGGTGCTTTCTACGCCGTTCACGATGATGGCAGTGTAACGGCCATCGCCTGGTCGGATATTGCAGATGCACTTTCTTTGAAAAAAAACTGCACGAAGTAGTAGATAATGGCTTACTTAGGAGGATAAAGATCCTTATTGACGGGGTATTTCATTCATTTCTACCTGAATTAAGAGTATATTCCTTTGGGTCAATGGGGTAGGGAAAATCCTGAGAAACTTGTTTTTAAATTACAGCAGTTGAATGGGAAACATAATTAAAAAAACAACTTAGACAATTACAATTACAATACTAAAAAAACAGTCATGATTAATTTTTTGAGATATTCTACTGTTCTCCTTGCCATCTTATTGGCAGGATGTCAGGGAACCCCTGATAATAATGACACAAAAACCAATGAAGAAAACACGTCAGACACCCTTAGCAGTGAAGTTCTGGAGTTTTCAATTACCGGAAACCATGCTGAAGATGATTCCACATTACTCAGGATAGCTTTTATTGGTGATGGTGAGCCTAAACCATGCGCAGAATTCCCCCACACAGATGCTGCCGTGGAGCAAATCAACCAACTGGCACAATCACAACCCATCGATTTCATTATAGGGGTCGGCGATGTTGCCCACAAAGGAACAGAAATTCAATACGAAGCAGCAACTGAAGTTTTGCAGAAACTGGAAGCTCCGTTTTATCCCATCATGGGCAACGAAGAACATGGTAGTTCTGTGGAACGGTATCTTCACTTTGCCCAACAATGGAATGATAAAATTACCAACAAAAATTATGTGATAAACCACGATAAGTTGGCATTTGTATTTGCATCACCCGACCATGGCCGGGATTTCGATGACAGTGGTGCCAGGTGGGTTCTTGAACAGCTTCAGCGTTTGGCCCCCAAACCGGTGGTATTGGTTGTACATGGAGCCCAACAGGGCGTTTATCCCGAAAACCCCGATAAAGGCATCAGCAACCAACTGTTCATCGATAAGGTAATTTCGCAGGATAACCTTGCCGTGGTAATCTCCGGCGACCTTCACATGGACATGGA
>CAZBGI010000181.1:0-1710 GCA_964491395.1 uncultured Bacteroidales bacterium
ACGGACCTTTTTATACCAATGAATTGTTGCGCTTTTCAGAAACAGGCACGCATATGAACAGGTTTGGGGCCGGATTCGATTTTGATCGACGCTTTTTTAAGGGTTTGTTCAGCATACGATTTTCATCATTGTACAATTATACCACTTCCAACAATCAGCACTCTGCCAGCATACGTCCTGAAATATTTTATTTTCCTCAGACAGGGTTGCGCTTTGGAGTTTATGCCCGTTTTTTTGGCCTTTCATCTGAGTTGGATGACCGCTTTGTCATTCCTGAAATTGATCCTGAAGGGGTCATTTATTCATCTTCACGGTTTGAATTCGGATTTAGTATCCGCAAGGATCTAAATGTTCCTGTCTCCGGGAGAAGGTTTTATGATCTTACTATAGTGGCTTACAGTGATGCAAGTGGTAGCGGAGATAATCAAACACATACTTCCGGGTTGCGTGACATATGGGTACGATTGCAAGCCATTGAGTCTGCTGCAGATGAAGGGATTTCCATAGCTCAGGGAGCGGTTTTTGAAGCCCTTACCACCCGCGGGGGGAAGGCTTATTTTATGAATATCCCTCCGGGTAATTATCTGGCAACCCTTGTTCCGGTAGCACATGCCGGGTCAAGGTTTGAAACCCGAACCTATGAAATTATGGTTTCAGATGATCGTATCCTTTATATAAGTATGGACCGCGGAGCAAAAGTTTCCGGGTCGATTATTCTGGACAGGAATCAATACACGCAGGCAGAATTCTTCCCCGTGGGTAATATCAGAATCACTGCCACCAACCCGGAAGGACAAAAATTCAGCACACTTACATCCGATAGAGGGGATTATGATCTGTATCTGCCCAAAGGAAAATATACTATCTCTTTGGATGAAAATATCTTCTCGGACAAATTCGATTTGGAACAAAACAATGTTCCTGTGGAAATCATGTTCGAGCAGGAGATTGTCACCGTTAATTTTGTTGCGAAAGAACGGGCAAGACAAATACGTATCCAAAGACCTGGAATGAACGAGGAAACCAACCCCGATCAGGATAATGAGAACAACGGGAACAACCCGGATAAAGAATGATATTTTAGAGCTCTGCGCTTTCAATGGAAGATGAAAGTACGACCCTGCAATTTCGCTCAGGGCAATAACTGAAAAATGGTTGATGAATACATATAGATTAAAAACTGAATTGAATTTTTAAAATAAATCAAGTACTATGAATACAACACGAAAAATTTCCGCATTTTTGTTTTTAATGGCTGTTGCGTCGGTAGCTTTGCTGGGTCAAAGTGCCTCCGTATCTCCCTCTCGCCTTTATTTCGATGCAGAACCCGGACAAACACAGGTTCGCCAGCTTACGGTAACCAATAATTCCGAAACCCCACAAAACTTTACCGTGTCATTTGCTGATTTCAGCTCATCGGGGACTGCCGGTAAAACGCAGATTGACGAAAATATCGATCCCAACACGGCAGGTGCTGCCTGGCTGAGTGCCTCTCCGTCCTTGGTTGAGCTGCAGCCCGGTGAATCCCGCGACGTGGACATCATTCTCAATGTTCCCAATAATGATGATGCGGCCAGGGTTGTCTGGTCTACAGCACTCATCAAACTGGCCCGCGAACGAACTACAGACCCCAGCCTGGGGGAAGATGCCATGGGATTTGGTATCATGCACACTTTTCAATTTGTAGTGCATATTTTTCAAACCCCTAAA
>CAZBGI010000182.1:0-1628 GCA_964491395.1 uncultured Bacteroidales bacterium
TGCATTGGCATTGAGCAGGTGGAGGTTGTTGTCGAGATAGCGGTTTTCGTTGAATCCCGGGGGCGACAACAAGGGAATCCCCAACACGGAGGGGCGTGTAAGGTTATTCTCCAGACGATCGCGCAGACCTTCCATGGTAAGGGCATCCAGCTGACGGGTGGCATCATTGCCGGTATTGTTGGCCTGGTAGGAGCCTGCCAGCTGAAAGTTGCGGGTAAACATCATGGGAGTTGCATTGGCATCCCACAACAGCGGTGTAAGTCCGCTTCCCAGGCGGGCTGTACCGGTGGTGGTAACTTCACGTTTGAGGGTAATATTGAGTGAAGCCCGGTGGGAGGGGCTACGCTCTTCCAGTATTTTGATGGGTTGATGGTTTTCCAGGATTTGCACCGTAGACACCGACTTGTGGGGCATATTCCCGCTCACCAGTCCGTAACGCCCTCCCATCAAATCAAGCCCTTCCACGTAAAAATGCTGGATAGGGTCGCCCTGGTAAAGTATCCGTCCTGAGGTTTCCACCTCAATGCCAGGCATTTGCTTCAACACATCTTCTATTACCCTGTCCTGTTCATCGGCAAAGGAGCTCACCAGGTAGCTGATGGTATCGCCCCGCTGTTCGATGGGGTTGGCACGCACCACAAATTCACTCAGGTCTTTGGTTTCGGGCACAAGGCTGAATTGCACCTCCTGGCTGGTATTGGCAATAAACAGGCTGTCGTGGCGATAATGGACAGAAGTAGCTTCCAGGCGCAGGCTATCTGCAATAGTACGCAGGTTGATCTCAAAGCTGCCATCGTCACGGCTGATGCCAAAGGCAATGAGATTCGTTTTGCCATGGGGATAGACCAGGATATTGATGTGTGACAGGGGCTTTTGATTTTCATCCCGTACTTTCCCCTTCAAAACCGTTTGTGAGTGCAAAGGGTTTTGCAGCAGAAGGATCAACAGTAAAAAGAATACATAGCCTTTTCTAAGCATATTTTTTTGTTGGATTCTTAATCTGGTTTTAGTTCGATGGGGTTGTTGCGGCGGCGCATGTTTTCTGCGGCTCGTTGTTGTGTGGAATAATCCATTTGGGCATCCGCTGCATAATTTATGATGTTGTCTCTGAAATAATCTTTCGATTGAAAAAAATCCTTTTTGGTAGTGGGAATGGCTTTGGGGTATGGAGGATATTGATGTATTGTTTCATATGGGGTTATGCTGATGAGCTCGAAACTATAATGCGAACGGGAGTCTTCTGCTTTCAGAATCAGACCAGGCAGACCTGCAAACTTATAGGGTCCGGCAGGGAAAGGGATCTCAGGAGAAAACCATACAATCCATTCCCGTCCTCCAAACTGAGTCGTCGCTTCCTGGCAAAGATACCCCATAATGGTATCAGTCATACCTGTTATACTCCATGTCGGGGATGTTTCTTCCTGATAAACAAATATATCGGTCCATACCTGGTCATACACAGTGGTATTTTCTTCTTCAAACTCATGGTAGATAATAAAATTAAACCGTGTAGGAGGTGCTACGCGACGCAAGTTCGCCATGTGATCAGAAAAACTTGCGGAACCCGATGCAATGTTGTCCTTCCTGTCCTGAGATAAACTTTGGCTTACCGAATCTCTTTTAAAGGC
>CAZBGI010000183.1:0-1581 GCA_964491395.1 uncultured Bacteroidales bacterium
CCATGCAATATTCCACCCCCCTGATTCACGGCCGACTGATCAAACGCTACAAACGCTTTTTGGCCGATGTCATCCTTGACAGCGGTGAAGAGGTTATTGCCCATTGCACCAATTCGGGCAGCATGAAAAGTTGCCTGGAGGAAGGGGCTGAAGTGTATCTAACTCCCGAAGCTGATCCCAAACGAAAAACCCGCTTCACCTGGGAGATGATAAAAATCAACGGCAGTTGGGTGGGCATCAATACATCGTTGCCCAATAAGCTTGCTTTTGAGCTAATGAAGCAAAATGCCATTCCCGGCCTGGAGGGGTATTCAGAAATCCGGCGGGAGGTGAAATACAACGAAAGTCGCCTGGATATCTTTGCCCAAAAGCCCGGAGAAACCTGCTTTGTGGAGGTGAAGAATGTGACCATGAAAGAAGGAGAGGTGGCTCTCTTTCCGGATGCAGTGACCCTGCGGGGACAGAAACACCTGAAAACATTGATGTCGTTGAAGGAGAAAGGAATCCGTGCCGTGATGCTCTATGTGATACAACGCATGGATGTGGAGTCTTTTGGGCCTGCGGCCGCCATCGATTCCGCTTATGCTTTGCTGTTGAGAGAAGCTTATGAAAAAGGGGTAGAGATCATCCCCATACAAGTAAGAGTAAGTCCGGAGAAAGTGGTTTTTGAACGGGTTTTGCCGGTGCGATGGGAGGATAAATATTCAGCCGGAGATTAAAGGAAACTTGTTGAACTGTGACCCTCAATTTTTCACACAGCGAACACTCAGACCGTATTTTTTGTCTTTGTTCTGTCCGCCAAAAACCCTGCCTTGATCAAAGTTCATGTAGCGATAACTGGCACAGGTGTCTGTATCGTTTACCGGATCATGCACCCACCAGTGTCCATATAAACCATTTCGCCCAAAAGTTCCGTTGGCTAGCCGGTCTCCGCCGGGTAATGCCCCAAAACCCAAATCATCAGTTCCATAATGCGAAGCATGATATTCCCATCTTGGGTGAATGGTAGTATTGCAATCTCCATCCAATGGTGAATCAACTTGTCTGCATGATTTCAGCATATTTCCCGCCGGATTCACAGAGTCGTTATTGTTGGCTCCATATTCGTTGTGCAAATAATCCAACAGACTGCTCCAGTCTTCAGGGGTAGAAACGCGCCAGCCTGCCGGACAAAGCCCACGGGTATTATTGATGGCGAACCAATTGTACAATGCACCATAGGAGTCTTTGTTCTCTTGATTATTTTCATGCCATGCATATGCACCGGTTGTATTGTTTTGCCATTCAAGGGTATCTCCTCCCACAAACTCAATGTTACTGCCATCTCTGTACCGGGTGGCTCGCAGGTTTTCTGCCAGCCATATCTGCTCGCCCACCACTATGGTTGCATAAATGTTTCCATCGATATCACTTACAGTATTGTCATTGACTTCTTCCGGAGCATGATCCTCTTTGTCATCTTTGCAACCGGCCAGTGCCAGGGTGAGGATTGAAAGTAGCAGGAGCAAACTGATACGCGGGAAAATGGGTTGAGTTTTCATGGTGAGAGAATTTAAGTGAATACCAATTTCAGTAATGAAA